>NZ_QETH01000005.1 GCF_003105115.1 Flavobacterium sp. HTF
CGCCACTTCACAGTCTCCAACCTATCCTACACATCATTTATCCAAGGTCAATACTAAGCTATAGTAAAGGTGCACAGGGTCTTTTCGTCCCACTGCGGGTAAACGGCATCTTCACCGTTACTACAATTTCACCGAGCTCATGGCTGAGACAGTGTCCAGATCGTTACACCATTCGTGCAGGTCGGAACTTACCCGACAAGGAATTTCGCTACCTTAGGACCGTTATAGTTACGGCCGCCGTTTACTGGGGCTTCAATTCAATGCTTCTCCGAAGATAACATCTCCTCTTAACCTTCCAGCACCGGGCAGGTGTCAGGCCCTATACTTCATCTTACGATTTTGCAGAGCCCTGTGTTTTTGATAAACAGTCGCCTGGACCTCTTCACTGCGGCCCCCATTGCTGGGGGCGACCTTTCTCCCGAAGTTACAGGTCTATTTTGCCTAATTCCTTAGCCATGAATCTCTCGAGCACCTTAGGATTCTCTCCTCAACTACCTGTGTCGGTTTACGGTACTGGTACTAATTACCTGAAGTTTAGAGGTTTTTCTTGGAAGCCCTTAGGCGCACTATCTCTTTGTCCGAAGACTCCGAGTACTATCGTATTTCACCAAAATCTGCGGATTTGCCTACAGATCTTATAGCTAGGTACTTCAACGAACTATTCCGTCAGTTCGCGGCGCTTTCATCACTCCGTCACCCCATCACAGTAATTAGTAGTACGGGAATATTAACCCGTTGGCCATCGACTGTCCCTTTCGGGTTCGCCTTAGGACCAGACTAACCCACAGCTGATTAGCATAGCTGTGGAAACCTTAGTTTTTCGGTGTGCGGGTTTCTCGCCCGCATTATCGTTACTTATGCCTACATTTTCTTTTCCAGCCAGTCCAGCATACCTTACGATACACCTTCAACCCTGCTGGAATGCTCCCCTACCACTTACAGTAAACTGTAAATCCATAGCTTCGGTAATACGCTTATGCCCGATTATTATCCATGCTCGTCCGCTCGACTAGTGAGCTGTTACGCACTCTTTAAATGAATGGCTGCTTCCAAGCCAACATCCTAGCTGTCTGGGCAGACAAACCTCGTTCTTTCAACTTAGCGTATATTTGGGGACCTTAGCTGATGGTCTGGGTTCTTTCCCTCTCGGACTTGGACCTTAGCACCCAAGCCCTCACTGCTGAGAAACATTATATAGCATTCGGAGTTTGTCAGGAATTGGTAGGCGGTGAAGCCCCCGCATCCAATCAGTAGCTCTACCTCTATATAACTTAATTCAGCGCTGCACCTAAATGCATTTCGGGGAGTACGAGCTATTTCCGAGTTTGATTGGCCTTTCACCCCTACCCACAGGTCATCCGAAGACTTTTCAACGTCAACCGGTTCGGTCCTCCACTGTGTGTTACCACAGCTTCAACCTGCCCATGGGTAGATCACACGGTTTCGCGTCTAACACTACTGACTAAAGCGCCCTATTCAGACTCGCTTTCGCTACGGATCCGTGGCTTAACCACTTAACCTTGCCAGCAACGTTAACTCGTAGGCTCATTATGCAAAAGGCACGCCGTCACCCCACGAAAGGGCTCCGACCGCTTGTAAGCGTATGGTTTCAGGATCTATTTCACTCCGTTATTCACGGTTCTTTTCACCTTTCCCTCACGGTACTGGTTCACTATCGGTCTCTCAGGAGTATTTAGCCTTAGCGGATGGTCCCGCCAAATTCAGACAGGGTTTCACGTGCCCCGCCCTACTCAGGATACCACTATCTATTACACTTGTTACCCATACGGGACTATCACCCTCTATGGTGTCACTTTCCAGTAACTTCCGGTTCCTTGTGCATAAAATGTCGTGGTCCTACAACCCCAACATTGCCGTAACAACATTGGTTTGGGCTAATCCGCGTTCGCTCGCCACTACTTACGGAATCACTTTTGTTTTCTTCTCCTCCGCCTACTTAGATGTTTCAGTTCAGCGGGTTTGCCCACCTATCGGTGTACTATGTCTTCAACATAGTGGGTTGCCCCATTCAGGTATCTGCGGATCAATCGGTGTGTGCCCGTCCCCGCAGCTTTTCGCAGCTTATCACGCCTTTCATCGCCTCTGAGAGCCTAGGCATCCCCCATACGCCCTTATTTTGCTTATTGTACCAATCCTAAAATCAATTAGGACCGTTTTTTTTTGTCTTTTACTATAAATAGTAAAAAACGCTTTCTACTTTTTATTATTTTCTTATCTCAATATGTCAATGAACTTTTTTCTAGTGATTAGTCCTTAGTAATTAGTTCTTAGCTTACGCTAATTACTTTTCACTCTTTACTATTCACTCGAATAGTGGAGAATAACGGAGTCGAACCGTTGACCTCCTGCGTGCAAGGCAGGCGCTCTAGCCAGCTGAGCTAATCCCCCATTTTATTAGTGATGAGTTATTAGTTATGAGTTATGAATTAGTGCTCATAAGGTCTCAACCTCTAAAATTTCCTTCAATTAAGTTAAAGAGTAGTCCCGGGCAGACTCGAACTGCCGACCCCTACATTATCAGTGTAGTACTCTAACCAGCTGAGCTACGAGACTCTGTTTTACTTAATTTTCATTTTTTTTAAATTAACAGCAAGAGTAATATAATCTGAAACCCAGATCCATAAGATACACATCTTTTTTCCCCATCGTGTGCAAGCACTAACAAGTGGGGCTCTAGAAAGGAGGTGTTCCAGCCGCACCTTCCGGTACGGCTACCTTGTTACGACTTAGCCCTAGTTACCAGTTTTACCCTAGGCAGCTCCTTGCGGTCACCGACTTCAGGCACCCCCAGCTTCCATGGCTTGACGGGCGGTGTGTACAAGGCCCGGGAACGTATTCACCGGATCATGGCTGATATCCGATTACTAGCGATTCCAGCTTCACGGAGTCGAGTTGCAGACTCCGATCCGAACTGTGACCGGTTTTATAGATTCGCTCCTGGTCGCCCAGTGGCTGCTCTCTGTACCGGCCATTGTAGCACGTGTGTAGCCCAAGGCGTAAGGGCCGTGATGATTTGACGTCATCCCCACCTTCCTCACAGTTTGCACTGGCAGTCTTGTTAGAGTTCCCGACATGACTCGCTGGCAACTAACAACAGGGGTTGCGCTCGTTATAGGACTTAACCTGACACCTCACGGCACGAGCTGACGACAACCATGCAGCACCTTGTAAATTGTCTTGCGAAAGTTCTGTTTCCAAAACGGTCAATCTACATTTAAGCCTTGGTAAGGTTCCTCGCGTATCATCGAATTAAACCACATGCTCCACCGCTTGTGCGGGCCCCCGTCAATTCCTTTGAGTTTCATTCTTGCGAACGTACTCCCCAGGTGGGATACTTATCACTTTCGCTTAGCCACTGAAATTGCTTCCAACAGCTAGTATCCATCGTTTACGGCGTGGACTACCAGGGTATCTAATCCTGTTCGCTACCCACGCTTTCGTCCATCAGCGTCAATCCATTAGTAGTAACCTGCCTTCGCAATTGGTATTCCATGTAATCTCTAAGCATTTCACCGCTACACTACATATTCTAGTTACTTCCTAATAATTCAAGTCTGGCAGTATCAATGGCCGTTCCACCGTTGAGCGATGGGCTTTCACCACTGACTTACCAAACCGCCTACGGACCCTTTAAACCCAATGATTCCGGATAACGCTTGGATCCTCCGTATTACCGCGGCTGCTGGCACGGAGTTAGCCGATCCTTATTCTTACGATACCGTCAAGCTCCTATACATAGGAGTGTTTCTTCTCGTACAAAAGCAGTTTACAATCCATAGGACCGTCATCCTGCACGCGGCATGGCTGGATCAGGCTTGCGCCCATTGTCCAATATTCCTCACTGCTGCCTCCCGTAGGAGTCTGGTCCGTGTCTCAGTACCAGTGTGGGGGATCTCCCTCTCAGGACCCCTACCCATCGTTGCCTTGGTAAGCCGTTACCTTACCAACTAGCTAATGGGACGCATGCTCATCTTTTACCGTTGTGACTTTAATAGCATCATCATGCGATGTCGCTATACTATGAGGTATTAATCCAAATTTCTCTGGGCTATCCCTCTGTAAAAGGTAGATTGCATACGCGTTACGCACCCGTGCGCCGGTCTCTAAATCCGAAGACTTATACCCCTCGACTTGCATGTGTTAAGCCTGCCGCTAGCGTTCATCCTGAGCCAGGATCAAACTCTTCATCGTATATTTTAATATTATATTGCGATGTGTTCTCTAGTGGTTCTATCGAATCTCACGATTCTATTACTCTTATTCTTTTGTTCCAGCATCTCTGCTAAAACGGCTGTCAATTCAATATGTCTACGAACGTGTATTTCTTTTCTTCTTCGCTTGTGTTTCAAAGCGGGTGCAAAAGTACACCCTTTATTTACATTTGCAACACTTTTTGCAAAGTTATTTTAATCTTTTTTAAAACTTTTTCCTAACCTTCTGATAACCCAAATTTTAGGTTTTAATAATTTCATATTAATTAAAAGAATTTTCTTACTATTGCTGTGTTTCTCACAATATTCATGTTTTAATGATGGCTGTTTTTGCTGATTCAATAGTATTATTAGACATTTAATACATACTTAATATGCTATTTCAGAATGAAACCAATTTTCAAGTTTAAATTTAAGGGCATTTATTAGCAAATACATTATTAGAAAGTAAATACTTAAGGTTATTGTAGAGAATTTATAGTAAAAACCGTGTCACAAGAGAAATAAAGCGCTTATAAAACAAAACCACCTGTAAAAATGTTTTCACAGGTGGTTTATTTAATTATGTCTTATAATAATCTGAATCAATTAGTACAGAACTTGTCACAAAATACAAGCAAACAATTATTCAGACATTATTCATTATTTAGAAAATTCGACCGTTTTTAATTTTTGCCAGCTTCCTCTGGTAAAATCAGGAATTTCAACAGGCGAAGAATTATTGTCTAAAGAAATTTCTGTTAACGGGCTCAGACAAGACCATTCTGCTAAATCATAAACATCCATATCCAGAGGAAGTCCGTTTTGTATACAATAAAACATACGGTAATCCATAATAAAATCCATACCACCATGACCGCCTACTTTTTTGGCTTTTTCTTCAATATCTTTTACTATTGGGTTTTTATATTTCTCCATTAATATCTTTTTGACATCTTCAGATACAAATTCTTCTGCGTTCAGGTTTTGATAATTTTTAGAGATCTCTTCTCCTGCTTCTTTGGCGTCAATAGCATAACCTTCAACCGGGTATTTATTAGCAAATCCTTTGGTCCCTGATAATTGATACATTCTGCTGTATGGTCTTGGACTTGTAACATCGTGCTGAATCTGGATTGTTTTGCCTTTTTCAGTACGAATCATAGTCATTGTGTGATCTCCGTTTCTGAAATCTGTTACAACTTCACCTGTTTTTTCTTTAATAAAAGCAGGGTTTCCCACGGCTTTGGTATCCATAGAAACTAAGAAATTCATTTTATCTCCCCTGTGAATATTTAAAGCCAAACATGCTGGTCCCATTCCGTGAGTAGGGTAAATATCTCCTCTATGTTTACGGTTATAATCCATACGCCAGTTGTTCCAGTAATTTCCCCAATAAGGTTGTAATCCATGAATATAAGAACCTTCAGCATGAAGAATTTCACCAAACAATCCTTGTTGTGCCATATTTAATGTGGTCAGTTCAAAGAAGTCATAGACACAATTTTCAAGCATCATACAATGTTTACGGGTCTTTTCTGATGTATCAATAATATCCCAAATTTCTGTTATGGTCAAGGCTCCCGGAACTTCTACAGCGACATGTTTTCCATCTTTCATGGCTTGCACGGCAATACTGGCGTGATGTTTCCAATCGGTTACGATATAAATCAAATCAACATTTTTAAGTGCTGTTACTTTTTTCCATGAATCTTCTCCAAAAAATACTTCGGCTTTTGGCATTCCATGTTTTACTAATGTGTCATTTGCCGCTTTTGTTCTTTCTTCCATCATATCGCAAAGTGCCACAATTTCTACTCCGGGAATATTTGTCATACGGTCAACAGCTCCGGTACCGCGCATTCCTAAACCAATAACAGCTACATGAACAATTGGGATTGCCGGTGTTGCCAAACGCAAAACATCGGTTTGACCTTTATCTCTTTTAGGTGCTTTTGTTTTTATAATCTGCGCTGACATATCGCAAATTCTTAATAGCAAAAAAGCTATCAGTAAATATTTTAAACTTGAACTTTTCATTTTTTTTAAATTTAGATACTATATTGAGGTGAGTTACTTGTAATTATTTGCTTTAGACTTTTATATAAGTCTTGTTTTTGTGCATGTACCAAAGTATGAAATAAAGGATTGCGAAACCTGCTATATCGCAAAATGCATCGTAATAAGCTCCTGTAAATTGTTCGAAACCAAAGAAAATTTGTCTGGCTATTAAAGAAAAATTAAAAACATGTGAACCTACATAAGCTGCAATGGCATTAAGACCAATAACACGAAACGGATATGCCCATTTGGTATAGCCTTTTACATCTACAAGCCAATAAAATAAAGCCAGCAAAACAAAACTGATTCCTGATGAGAATATTACAAATGAACTTGTCCATATTTTTTTTATAATCGGATGCCATAAACCTATAATTAATGAAATAACGATTCCCGTTATTCCAATTAAAAATAAATAGCTGGCGATTTTTTGCCTTGATAAAGAAGACAGCAGTAATTCTCCTGCAAATAATCCTGACATGGTAGTTGCTGTAAATCCTAAGCCGGTTAGCAACCATGAGTATTGCGTCTGGTCATAAAAACGTCCAAAAACGTACTGGTCGATATATATAGGAAGATTTTTATTGGGTAACAATTCAAAACTGTGTCCGAAGAAATTGGGAATTGATAACAATACAGCGTACAAAATAAGACAGCCTGCAAAAAAGATATATCTTCCCTTTTTTGATAAATTGATATAAGCGATACATGAAAATAAATAACCTACGGCAATGGCCTGAAGTGTATTACTGAAAATTTGAAATTTTGAAATATCCAGAAACAATAGATTTCCCTGAACAATCCATCCCAAAATAAACAGAATTACAAATCGTCTTTCTATATGTTTGTACAATTTGAAATCTGATTCCGTTTCTGTACTTCTTTTTCCTAATGAAAACGGAATAACAACACCAACAACAAACAGAAACAAAGGCATAATAACATCATATAAATGAAAACCAATCCATTCCGGATGCTCAAACTGATCTGCCAAAGATTTTGTAAAATTGGTTTTGGCAGCTGTATTCAAATTATAAAAAAAACGATCTGCCACAATAATCATTAATAAATCGAATCCCCGCAGAACATCTACAGACATTAATCGGTTATGAACTATGCTTTTATTCATTTTATCTTTATTTGATGATTTGAATTCTTATAAAGTAATCCCCAATATCAGTTCGATATCGGGAATTACTTCTAAAATTATGATAACTCGATAGCTCATGCCATTAGATTTAAAAAATGACCTCTTCAAAAAACTATTTCTCTAATGGCAATTTTGACAGGCTATCGATGACAAACTACAATTTTAATGTTGAAAATTTAGGACCTTCCGGAAAGTTTGCAACTGCAGACCATCCTGAAGTCATTTCTGTAATTGCTATACCAATCGAACCTTTTAAAGTTCCTAATTGTGACTTAGGAATACTAAATTCCATTGCATTTGCTGTATCTGAAATACTTACAATTCCTGATGTTTTTAAATTAACTCCAGAACCTGCAATGCCTGACCAACCCCATCCGCCATTAGGATCTGTGTGGGTGTAAAACTGTCCCCAATCATTACTTAGCATAGGACCTTCAAATAAAATTTCTGCTCCTGAACCATCTGGCCAATTGCTATGCAAAAAACCAGTTTGTGTATTACCATCGGTATTAATGAACATGTCTACCAATTCAAGTTTCATTGTTTTGTTACCTTCCAGATAAACACTTACATTCTCACCTTTAGCCCACATTTTAATTATTTGGATAGATCCATTTCCGGATGTATTCTGATCTGTTATATCAACATCTGCCCACTCTCCAAAATCACCATCTATTTTAACATCTATGATTTTAATAGGTGGT
Organism: Flavobacterium sp. HTF; assembly: GCF_003105115.1. Lineage (GTDB taxonomy): Bacteria > Bacteroidota > Bacteroidia > Flavobacteriales > Flavobacteriaceae > Flavobacterium. The sequence goes on from NZ_QETH01000005.1 coordinate 8,127, forward strand.
GCTGCAATTACTTTTGTTATAAATGCATCTTCGCCGGCTTCGTTTGTTACAGTTAACGAAACTCTTATTTCTCCTCCAATTTGATAAGTGTAAACCGGATCTTTTTCGCTTGACGTAAAATTTAAATCTCCAAAATCCCATCTGTATTTTGTAGCATTTGTAGAAAGATTGGTAAAAGTAAATGTACTTCCGTCATTGGTAAACGAAAAGTCTGCTACAGGTTTTGTTCCGGAATCTGAAGAAGAACCATCGCTTGAACAAGCTGTTAGCAATAACAACGTCAAAAGCATTGTTATATATTTGGTTAGTTTTATTTTTTTCATGGTTTTTAATTTAAATGTTTTTATAACTATTTAATGATAACCGTTTGTGATAATTTATTGAATCCTGTAGAGGCTTCCCATACTCCTGTGTTTGCAAGGCGAATACAGTAATCAGGTCTGTCAGTTAATTTAGATGAACTATCTTCGATCTTTAATAATAATTCATAATTACCAGCCGGAATTCCTGATAAACTCACTGTTTCTTTTAAATCAAAAGCTGTTTTTGGAACCACTTTTCTAACATCAAAGTTTAATTTTTTCTTATAAACTGTTCCGCCTGCGGTTGCTCTTAAAATCAAATAAGCATTTTTAGGATTGTAAACCGGAGCAAAACCTGAATTGTTTATTATTGCATTAAATTCCAAAGAGCCATTTAATGCCGCCTCTTTTTTTACACTTGAAGACGCTAAAGCAATTCTGTATCCCAGTTTTCTTTCGAAATCGGTAAAACAATTATTGTTTCTCCATTCCTGCAAAACCGGACCATAGTAATCAAGATTTAGATATGTCCATTTTAAAAGTGTCATTTCTTTTTCGGCAATGCTGCAACTTGCAACCGGAACATCGGTTGGCGGACATGTTTCTCCTCCTGTTGGGACAAAAAGGGCTTCATTACTTATATATGTTTTTTCAGCGGTAACATTTATATACGTTCCGTAGTCATCAACACTCGCCATAAAGCAGTCATTATGAAAACCTAATCGGGCTGTATTTGAAGTTCCATAGCCTACAGTGGCATCCATTGCAGTTGTAGTCGCCATAAAGTCCTGTTTGATTTTTGGCGTTCTAACCTGAATTTTAACTTCTTTTGGAAATGTCGCGAGAAGTTTATCCAGAATTATTTTTTTATTAGCCGGTGTAGTAAGCTGATTGCTGGTGTAATACCATTCTCCCCAGGCTCCCACAAAACCTGCCTGAACAAAAGCAATTACATCTTTGTTCTCTTCCAGAATTGGTTTTAACTGGTCTAAATGTCCTGAAATAACGGCCACAGAAGCATCAGAACCATCCTGAGCATCTGTATAAGCAAAACGTAAAACACATTTTAAACCCGACTCTCTCAAACGCGTAAAATCAGTTTTTATAAGATCCAGCTGTGCCTGGCTTAAAGCTGTTGTTTTAAATTTCTCCAGATAATACAAACGTAAAATAAGGCTCACATTTTCTTTTTTCAAATTATTCAAAGAGGCAGCAGTAATTGCCGCGCCTTCAGAATTCACCTGCCAGCTATGCATAAAACCACGTTCCGGATTGGTAAAAACCTCATTAGAAACGGCATAGGTAACTTTTCCCTGTCCGTCGTTTACTTCTTCTTTATTTTCTCCTCCCCCATCGCTCTGACAACCTGAAGCAAGATTGAGAAAAAGGCAAAATATTATTAATAAATGTTTCATGTTTTTTATAATTAAATTATCTGATTAATCGTTTTAAATTCCTCTCAAAAAGAAATTAATTATATCCCAGATTCTGAATAAATTTACCTTTCCCTTCACTTATTCTATCTAAAGAAAAAGGGAATAAAGCTTTATAAGGCGCACTTTGACTGGCTGCTCCATTTAAAGAAAGTGCATGCTCTGTATATTTTCCGTGTCTGATTAAATCAGAACGGTATTGTCCGTTTTCACACCAGTATTCGTGAGATCTCTCTAAAAGAATCATATTATTAAAACTTGCCAGCGTATTATAGTCTGCTAATTCTATTTCACTAATTTTAGCCCTTTTTCTAACAATATTTACTAAATCAATTGCTTCCTGAGTGGGAGTTCCAGTTTTATTGACGAGGGCTTCTGCTTTTGATAATAGCACATCGGCATAACGATACACAATCATATCAACTGTAGTTAAAGCCGATTTTCTTGCTGCATCCGGATTTATTTTTAAAGGAATTGGTCCTAATTGCATATAATTGGCAGGATTTGCTCTATTGTAAGTAACACCATCTGTTCCTGTATATTCTGCAACTAGTGCTGTTTTACGAATATCAGTTGCTTCAAAAGAATCATAAAAAGTCCAGGAACTTTGTATAGTTCCATAACCAGTTGTTCCCGGAAAATTATTTGGCAAAACCATCATTTGCCATTGGTTTTCACTGGTTCCTGCATAATCTGCCGGAACAGCCCAAATTACCTCTTTGCTTTTTATTGGTGCTGCTAATCCCCATAATCCAACATAATCAGCTTCCAGAGCGTAATGATTCATAGCCATAATAGCATTAGCCTGTTCTTCTACTTCTTGCCATCTTTTTTCATGAAGATATAATCTTATTAGAACCATTCTTGCCATACCCTGACTAAATCTTCCATATGTTGCTTTATCCGGTGACGGTAAATCTATTGCAGCAGCTTTGAGATCATTTTCAATAAAGCTCACCATTTCGGCATTTGAAAGTCGTGCTAAGGGCTCTTCTTTAAGCGGATTTTGTAATACTTCAAGTGGTGCAACTACAATTGGACCGTACATATCAAAAAGTTCGTATGCTAATAATCCTCTCGCACATTTAATTTCGGCAATGGCTTGTTTTTTAACCAGTTCATTCACATTTGATTTTTCAATTCTGTCAATGCTTAAAGTCATGCCGCTTATTTTATTATAAAAAACATCATAAAAACGGGTGAAATTTGCTGATGTAGGTTTATAACTGTGTAATGAGGCTTCTTGCTGAACCCCATAAGGTCCCTGAAGAATTTCTGTTGTAGCGTCTAAAATAAACATCAGTCCATTTTCTGAAGTAGAGTGAATTCCGTTAGCATAAGCACCTCTTAAAGGATAATAAGCTGAAACTACAATGGCCTGAATATCTGCTTCCGAAGTTGGAAATATAGCAGGGTTAATCTCATCATAATTTATAGACTCTAAATCTTGACTACATCCTGAAAAGATCAGCATTAATAATACTATTGTATAATTTTTTAAATTTTTCATATCTTTTTTATTAAAACTTAAGATCAATACCTACTGTGAATGTTTTTACATTTGGATAAGCAGCTGCATAACCATCTGTTTCAGGATCAACACCATTATATTTTGTTATGGTAAAAAGGTTTTGTCCATCTAATCGTAGTGCTGCACCCTGCATATATGTTCCAAACCATTTTTTTGGAAAATTATAAGTCAGTGACACACTTTGTAAACGTACAAATGAAGCATCCTGCATAAAGAAATCACCAGATCCGTAATTTGAGTATCCAAAGTTTGAACCAGGGCGTGAATTTGTCGGATTATCCGGCGTCCATCTGTTAAAAATATTGGTTGTGGCATTTCTTCCGTTTTGTGCTACACCTACGGCAGTTACACCATATGCAAAATCTGTCTGGTCAACAATTTTTCTACCAAACATTCCGTTGAACTGAAAATTCAATTGGAAATTTTTATATGTTATAGTATTGCCTAAGCCTGCTACAAAATCCGGATCTGCGGAACCTAATAAAACATAGTCAGCTTCATCGATTTTGCCATCAGCCGCACCAGTTCTTAGAAATTTTCCATTTTCATCTGTTACAGGATTTCCAAGACCATCTCTGACAAACCCGTTAATATCTTTGATTTTTATTTGTCCAGGATATAAATCAGGTTGTGCAGGAACTACTTCTCCAATTTGCATAACACCATCAGACAATTGGCTGTATTGTGCACGAACAGGATCATCATAATTCATATATACGGCAGGTTTCCAGTCAGGAGCTCTTTCTTTCCATTTTGTTTTAAATTGCGAGTAAGTAACAGTAGTTCTCCACTTAAAATCAGGTTGATCAATGTTTACTGTACTTATAGTAAGTTCAACACCTTTGCTTTGTGTCTTCCCAATATTTGCCCAAACCTGGTTTACTTCATGGTAACTATTAATAGGTTTTAAATTCAATAAATCTGAAACCACTCGGTCATAAATCTCAAACGAACCTGAAACTCTTCTATTAAAGATTTCAAAGTCAAGACCAAAGTTTTTCTCTGTAGTGGTCTCCCATTTCAAATCAGGATTTTCAAGTCTTGAAGGTAATACACCAATTAAAATTGATTCATCAGGATTTAAATAAGCCGGCTGCGCATAAAAAGCTCCAAAAGCACTTCCTGCAATTTCGGTAGTGGTTATATCGGCATTACCGGTTTGTCCATATCCAAATCTGAATTTAAGTTGTGATACATAACCATCAATAGATTTCATAAATGATTCCTGAGACACATCCCATCCAACAGCAATTGATGGAAATAAACCGTATTTATTATTTTTAGCAAACACACTGGCACCGTCACGACGTATTGTAGAGGTTAAGATATATTTGTCTTTGTATGAATAATTAAATCTTGAGAAATAGGAGATAAAGTTATTTTCGTGTTTTGTAGATCCTACTATTTTTGTACCTGCTCCTGCATTCATATTATTCCACAAAAAAGAGTCTGTAATAAAATTGTTGTTGCCTAAAGAAGAAGTTTCAATACGATATTTCTGTTGAGAATATCCTAAAAGTAAACTGAAATTATTATCTGATCCCAGTTTTTTGGTATAATTTAATGTGAAGTCAAATAGATCATCATTCTTTCTTGCTGTATTAATAGAAGCCCTTCCATTTTCTTTCTCTCCATACAAGGTTGTTCTCGGCAAATAAGTATTTCTGCTTGAATTTCCCTGATCAAAACCTCCCTGAAATCTGGCTGTTAATCCTGCAATTGGTTTTATTTCTGCATAAAAATTGGTAAGCGTTCGGTCAACAACACCTTCATCTGAAATGGTAAGCAGTGAATATGGATTTGGCTCTTGTGAACTATCAGGATTAATTGGATATTTTCCGTATTCATCTATAGCCAAAATTTGAGGCCCCTGCTGAATCGCTGCTCTGATAATTCCCGAATTTTCAAATTGAGATACTTCTTGTCCGGTTGTAGGATCAAACTTTCCTCCAAACTGTGAGTTTTGATTATTGATTCTGCTTTTAGTCAGATTCATTCCTAGACTTATATAATTATTGATTTTTTGATCTAAACTAAAATGCAAAGAAGTTCTTTTTAAGCCGGAATTTTTAATAACACCATCCTGCTTAAATAAATTTCCTGATAAGAAATATTTCGTAGACTGCGTTCCGCCTCTTAATGATAAATTGTTTTGCTGAACCATTCCGTCTCTGGTTATCAGTGATAACCAATCAGTTCCTTTACCTGCATTTCTGATTTGTTCATCAGAATAATATCTTTTATACGGAATTCCATTAACCGGGTCTGCATTGGCTTCCTCAAGCGTTCTCGAAGAATATGGATATACTTTGTTTAAAAACTCCCAGTTTTCTCTTCCGGCATCATTTCTTAATTGCATCCATTCTTTTAATTCCAGAACATCATAACTGTCATTATATTTTTGATACGAATAAGAACCTGAATAATCTACTCTAATTTCTCCTTCTTTCCCTTTTTTAGTAGTAATTAAAATCACACCATTTGCAGCTCTTGCTCCATAAATAGCTGTAGAACTGGCGTCTTTTAAAACCTCAATAGATTCGATATCATTTGGGTTGAATGAATTTAAAATTCCTTGTGTTCCACCATCATATCGATTTCCTGTATTGGGTTGCCCAAAATCTGTAATAGGAAAACCATCTACAACTACCAAAGGCTGATTACTTGCATTAATAGAACCGGCTCCACGAATCTGAATATTAAATCCTCCGCCTGGCTGGGCACTATTTTGAGTAATTTGCAGACCTGCCACTTTTCCCTGAAGACCATTTAAAACCGATGGTGCAGAAGATAAAGTCAGTGTCTCTCCTTTTACAGAAGAAATAGCACCTAGTAAGTTCTTCTTTTTCTGAGTTCCGTAACCAACAATCACAACTTCATTTAAGGTTTTTGATGCGGGTACCATAGACACTTTAAGATTGGTTTGATTCGCTATCAAAACTTCCTTATTATCATATCCTACATAGGAAAACAATAAAGCTTCTGTACTTGCGGGAACTACAATTGTAAATGTTCCGTCAAAATCTGTTGTAGTTCCCCTTGTTGATCCTTTCGGGATAATCGTAACCCCGATCATAGGCTGACCCAATTCGTCTAAAACAACACCTTTAATGGTAATGTCAGCTTCTGATACTTTATTTATAATTTCTGGTTTTTTGTCACTATTTAGCGATGTAGTCGCATTTACTTTAAAAACAGATACTATCAGGACTAAAACTGTAATTATTGCTTTTAAATTACTTTTTAATTCCTGATAGTTACTGTATAGTAACTTTTTACTTTTTTTCATATTATTCTGGTTAGTTTAATGGTTAATGTGAAAAGCATACTTTGTGTGAATAAAAATGGTTATGGATTTTATCCTGGCACAAAGCGAAAAGTTCAGGTTATGTTTTTTTTGGTTTCATAATTTTTCTGGTTTTTGTTTTTTGTTTTGTTTTCATTTTGTCTGGTTATTTTTTTTACTGGTTATTCTTTATTCTGAATTTATGTTCTGCTTGATTATGTGGAATTTAATTTCGTAATTTTTAAATTCTAACTTCCTGTTTTTTTACTTCTGAAACTTAATTTTTAACATCAAAAAAGAGATAAAAAAAGGCTCTTTTTCAACTTCCTTTTGGCTAAACTAAATAATATTTTTTAATAAACAATGCTAAAATCAAGAAAATGTGTTCGTGCACATAAAAAAAGTGTTTTCGAACACATTTTTTAGAAAAAGTATTATTAAATTCTTACTTATTTTGAAATTATACCAAAACAGAATGCTGTTTTTTATTATAATAATTTCATTTAATTCTAAAAAAAAGAACATCTAATTAATATTTCGTTTAATTAAAAAATACAATTAAAACGACATTCTGTTTACAAATCAGTCATTTATCGGTATTTTAAAAATCATACTGTTATATGATCCCAATAAATTTTAAACCGATAATATCTAAATCAACTCACTGATTTCTTTTATGAATTTTTGAGCTAATTCGTCCGCTTTTTTTTGTGTTGTACTTTCTGTATAAATTCTGATAATGGGTTCTGTATTTGATTTTCTCAAATGCACCCATTCAGCTTCAAAATCTATTTTGACACCATCGATACAATTCGGTTTTTTATCGCTGAATTTTTGAGCTGTTTTTTCTAAAATTTCATCGACATTAATTTGAGGAGTCAATTCAATTTTACTTTTACTCATGTAATAATCAGGATAACTTTCACGAAGCTTTTTGCACGAAATTTTGGCATGTGCCAAATGCGATAAAAACAAAGCAACACCCACTAGTGAATCTCTGCCATAATGTGCTGCGGGATAAATAATTCCGCCATTGCCTTCTCCTCCGATAATTGCATTGGTGATTTTCATTAACTCAACCACATTTACTTCTCCAACCGCACTTGCCTGATAAACTCCTCCATGCTTTAAAGTAATATCTTTCAGAGCCCTGGAAGAAGATAAGTTCGAAACTGTATTTCCTTTTGTCCTGCCCAAAACATAATCTGCACAGGCTACCAGCGTATATTCTTCGCCAAACATGGAACCGTCTTCGCAAATAATGGCAAGACGATCCACATCAGGATCGACTACGATTCCAAAATCGGCTTTTTCCGTTACGACTAATTCCGAAATATCGGTAAGATGTTCTTTTAAAGGTTCCGGATTATGCGGAAAATGGCCGTTTGGCTCACAGTACAACCGGATACATTCTACTCCAAGTTTTTCCAGCAAAGCCGGAATTGCAATTCCTCCCGTAGAATTTACGGCATCAACCACAACTTTAAAGTTGGCATTTTTGATAGCTTCTGCATCGACTAAAGCTAATTTTAAAACTTCATCAATATGTTGGTCGATGAAGCCTTCTTTCTTTTCGTATTTTCCCAAATCATCTACTTCTGAAAAAACAAAAGTTTCATCTTCAGCTATTCCAAGGATTTTTTCTCCTTCAACAGCATTTAGAAACTCTCCTTTTTCATTCAGTAATTTTAAGGCGTTCCATTGCTTCGGATTATGGCTTGCCGTAATGATAATTCCGCCATCAGCATTGTCTAATGTTACTGCTACTTCAACCGTTGGTGTTGTTGACAAACCGATATCTGTTACATTTATTCCTAAGCCAACAAGCGTATTGGCAACCAAATTGCTAATCATTTCTCCTGAAATTCGGGCGTCTCTCCCTATAATTACGGTTAATGATTGATTTGAGTTTTGTCCTTTCAGCCACATACCGTACGCAGCGGCAAATTTTACGGCATTCACGGGAGTTAAATTTTCATTTACCACTCCCCCAATTGTGCCCCGTATTCCTGAAATTGATTTTATTAATGTCATTTTTTACTTGTTGTTATTTTTGTTTTTTTGCCACAGATTAAAATGTTTTTTTTGCCACGAATTACACGAATTATCACGAATTTGATTTGTTGAAATTCATTCAATTTGTGACAGAAACAGAAGCCAAAATCTGTGTGAATCTTTTAATCTGTAGAAAAAACTTAGAATCTTAGCATCTTAGAACCTTAGTAACTTTTTTAATAATGCCATCTCACGAAAGCTTCCATCGCAGCATAACTCGCTAAACCCATTTGCTGATAAACCTGAGCCGTTTCTCTGTTTCTGTCTTCGGCTCTTTGCCAGAACTCCCTGGCGTCTGTTCCCTGAAAAACCACTCCGTCTTTTTGTGACTGGTGTTTGAAGATTCCGTGGCGTTTTTCCAGAACCTGATCCGGACTCATCGGTACGGCCATTTCTACTTCGTCAATTCCCCATTCCTGCCATGCGCCGCGGTACAACCACAACCAGCAATCTTCCATGAACGGTTTTGGTTTTAGCTCTTTTACCGCTTCAAAAATAGCGTCCAGACAAACTTTATGTGTTCCGTGCGGGTCTGCCAAATCTCCGGCTGCATAAATCTGGTGGGGTTTGATTTTTTCGATTAAATCAACTGTTAATTGGATATCTTCAGCTCCGATTGGTTTTTTCTCGATGGTTCCGGTTTCATAAAACGGAAGTTCCATAAAATGGATCTGGCTGTCCGGCAATCCAACAAAATGACTGGTGGCTCTTGCCTCTCCTTTTCTGATCAGCCCTTTGATGTAACGGACTTCGGGAATATCAATTTCGCTGTTCTTTTTATTTTTTAAGAAAGTAACTGCTTTTTCATAAATCGCATCGGCCTGAGGGCTTTGGATTCCGAATTTTTCATTGTAGTCAATTACGAAGCTGGCAAATCGCAGTGCCTCGTCATCTGCAACTGCAATGTTTCCTGATGTCTGGTAGGCTACGTGTACTTCATGCCCCTGCTCCTGCAGACGCATAAAGGTTCCGCCCATACTGATGATATCGTCATCGGGGTGGGGACTAAAGATAAGTACTCGTTTTCTTGCGGGTTCTGCTCTTTCGGGACGGTTGGTATCGTCTGCATTTGGTTTTCCGCCCGGCCATCCTGTAATGGTATTTTGCAGTTTATTGAATATTTTGATATTGATGTCGTAAGCCGGGCCTGAGTCTGCCAGTAAATCACTCATTCCGTTTTCGATATAATCGGCATCGGTAAGCATTAGGATTGGTTTTTTTAGTTTTAAGGCCAGGCCTAAAACTGCTTTTCGGGTCAGTTGGTCTGTCCAGACTACTTTTTCTACCAGCCACGGGCTGTTGATTCGGGTTAATTTTGAAGATGCTTCCTTGTCCAAAACAAAAACAGCATTGTCATGCTCCTGTAAAAATGAGGCTGGAATTTGGTTGGTTACTTCGTCTTCAACTGATTTTTTAATCACATTTGATTTTCCTTCTCCCCAGGCCATTAGGATAACCTGTTTGGCTTCCATGATTTTTTTGACCCCAAGGGTGATCGCTGTTCTTGGTGTGTTGCTTAATCCGGAAAAGTCTTTACTTGCTGCGACTCTTGTGATATGGTCCAGTGCGACTAATCGTGTTTTTGAGTTTTGCAGGGATCCGGATTCGTTAAAACCAATATGTCCGTTTCCTCCGATTCCCAGAATCTGAAGATCGATTCCGCCCAAAGCTTCGATTTTGGCTTCATACTCGTGGCAGTAATCCGCGATCTGCTCTTTGGTCAGAAGTCCGTCGGGAACGTGGGCGTTTTCGGGTAAAATATCGACATGATCAAACAGCAGTTCTTTCATAAAACGAACATAGCTGTTGATGGAATTGGGTTCCATCGGATAGTATTCGTCCAGGTTAAAACTGATTACGTTTCTGAAACTCAAACCTTCTTCTTTGTGCAAACGTACTAGTTCTGCATACAGCCCTTTTGGGGATGAACCTGTTGCCAGTCCCAAGATACAAGGTTTGTTTTCTTTTTGCTTTTCCTTGATTAATGCGGCAATTTCTTTGGCAACTGCTTTTGATGCTTCCCCGGAGTTTTCAAAAACAACCGTATTGATGTTTTCGAATCGCTTTTCGAAGCCCGTTGCTTTATCTATATTACTTTTTATCATTTTGAAATATATTTATTGTGTTTTCTTTATTTTGTCTGCCTGCCTTTATGATAAAAAAAGGCATAAGTTGAGCTGGAGCAAGTCAAATATGAGTATTTGAGTGCTTCATTGTAAATCTGAAAATCAGATTAATTAATAAAAGTTATATTTATCTAAACTACACCTTTTGTGTGATCCTTCGTCCTCAGGATGACAAAAAAACGATTACCATTTCCTGTATGTGTGTCCTTTAAAAGCAAAAAACACAATCATTAAATAGGCAGGTAATAATATTAAGTAAGCCAGTTGATTTCCACTTTTTGCAGTCTGAACAATTCCGGCAGCTTCATTTGAGCTGTTAATAGTATCGGCCAGCAAACCGTAAAATAACGGAAAAACGGCACCGCCAATAATTCCCATAATCAGGATCGCTCCGCCAATTTTTGTAAATCCTCCTAAATCCTGGAGCGCCATTGGCCAAATTGCCGGCCAGCAAAGTGCATTGGCTAATCCTAAAAGTGCAACTAGAATAATTACCACAGGCAATTCGGGAATCCCTGGCAACTGAATCATGATTTCAGGTGAAAGTATAACAATCAGAGAGACTAAAATAAGACCTAAAAATCCTGATACTTTTAAGGCAAAAACCTGAGAAACATATTTAGGAATAAGTGTAATCCCTAAAATATAGCCTATAACCATTGCCGTCATGGTAAACGAAGTCAGTTTGAGATAAAACGAGCCGTTTTCTCCATAGACACCCAGTTGTTTTCCAAAGCCTCCGATAGAATCTCCTGCTAAAACTTCTGCCGCTATATAAACCATTAAAGTAATAACCCCGAAAACCAGTTGCGGATGCTTAAAAGCTTCTTTTATTTGTTTAAGAAGGCTTAAATGTGCTACCTGTCCTTCATCATCTAAATTGATTTCAGGAAGCGGTGAAAATTTTACCAAAACAGCCAGAACCAACATGATCGCTGCCATATAGATATAAGGCGTTTGTAATTGCAAAGCCAGTAAATCTAAAGCACTTTCTTTTTGAACCGAGGTCATAACAGCAATTTTATCTGCTGAATAATCGCCTATATTGGACAATACTAGTGAAGTCAGTAATAACGGAGCGAGAAATCCTGCCAATTTGTTTGCAATTCCTAATACGCTGATTCTTGCTGCAGCACTTTCGCGCGGGCCAATCACAACAACGTACGGATTCGCAGCAGTTTGTAACACTGCCAAACCGGTTCCCATTACAAATAAAGCAATTAAGAAAAAACCAAAAGTCCTGGCGCCGGCGGCTGGATAAAATAAAAGTGCACCAGCGGCAATAACTAACAATCCTAATGAAATTCCGTTTTTGTACCCTACTTTTTCAATCAGGAAAGAAGACGGAATTGCCATTACAAAATAGGCAATATAAAATGCAAACGTCACAAAATACGATTGGGATTCGGTTAACTCACAAGCCAGTTTAAAAAACGGAATCAGCGGCCCGTTTAGCCATGTTACGAATCCAAAAATAAAAAATAACGAGGTTAAAATAACCATTGGAATCAAAGTATTGCTTTGTTTCTTTTTTAAGGTAATATCGATTTCTGACATATTTTTGGTTTTGTTTTAGTTATTATTCTAATGTTTATTTGGTGACTAATTCCTGATGGTAAAAAAGAATGGTTTCTTCTAAAGCCCTGTCAATTGTATATTCCGGCTGAAAACCCAATTGATTGAATTTTGAAGGATTGGCTTTGGAATGTTTGATATCGCCCGGTCTTTCTTCCAGAAATTTAATCTGCGATTTTGAATTCGTGATTTTAATAATTTTTTCAGCTAGTTCTAATACCGAAGTACTGTGCCCAAGCGCTACATTATACGTTTCACTTCCTTTTTGTGAAGCCAGAATATTTGCCTTTACCACATCTTTTACATATATAAAATCCCTGGTTTGCAAGCCATCCCCATAAATGGTAATAGGTTCATTATGAAGTGCTTTATTAATAAAAATAGGAACTGCAGCCGCATAAGCAGACTGAGGATTTTGGCGTGGGCCGAAAACATTAAAGTATCGCAAAGATGCCGTCGGAACCTGATATTGGTCGAGATACATTTTTAAGTAATATTCTCCGTCTAATTTTGTAATGGCATAAGGTGTCATCGGTTCAGGAAACATCGTTTCAACTTTTGGCAAAACCGGATTGTTGCCATAATTCGCCGCAGAGGTAGAAAGCACTACTTTACAATCTGCATTGTTTTTGGCCGCTTCAAGAATATTGATGGTTCCGATAGTATTAATTTCTATACATTCTTTAATTTTCAACAACGATTCCGGAACACTGACCAAAGCTGCCAGATGAAAAATACCCGATGCTCCTTTTATGACTTCGTTTACTAAGTTTTCATCACGAATATCTCCTTTTACAAAATCAACATTCAATCCGTTCAGGTTGTGTTCAAATCCCGTTCTAAGGCTGTCAAGTATAGTAACCTGATGTCCTTCCTTAGATAAATGTTCGGCAATGTGGCTTCCTATAAAACCGGCACCACCGGTAATTACATATTTTCTCATTTTTCTTATTTTAATGATCCGACGAAATTTAAACTGTAATCTTCCATTTCCTTAAATTGAGCCGAAAGACTTTCAATGAGTTTAAACTGATTTTTGGATCGGTCCAGATTATGTTCCGGATATTCCGTTTTGTAATAGACATCATCATTCAGAAAATCAGTCAGGAAACGCAATGCCATAATAAACACCATTGTTTTGGCACCAAGCGGCAGGTATTTTATTTCCAATAAAGAAAGAGACGAATTTGTTTTCTCAAGAAAACCTTTCACATATGCTTTATAGTATTGCAAATTGAAGTTGACAAGTCCGAGGTCTTTTTCATCTTCTGCAGCCGTATTGCAAATCGTTCTTATGGCATCTCCAAAATCATAATGAATAATACCGGGCATAACCGTATCTGTATCAATTACACAAAGCCCTTTTTTATTGGCATCGAAAAGCGCGTTTGATATTTTGGTATCGTTGTGCGTTACGCGTAGTTTTATTTTTCCTGCATCTTTTAAATTTTGCAAAACATGCATTTCTTCTTTAAGTTCATGAACCAGATTAATACAGGTTCTGGCCTGTTCAATTCTTTGTTCAGAAGCTTCTTTAAGCGCAGTATCAAACTGAGAATAGCGAAAAGCCATATTATGAAAATTCGGAATAACTTCTGTCAGTTTTCTGGCGTCAAAATCGCTGGTCAGGTTTAGAAATTCGCCAAACAACTTTCCTCCTTCATAAGCGATTTCTTCATTATTTACGGTTTCAAAAGTCAGGCTTCCTTCAATATAAACCATCATATTCCAAAAATTGCCGTCTTTATCATGATAATAAAAAATACCCTTTTTGGTACCGATAAAAGTTAAAACGCGACGTTTCAGCTCATCTTCAGATAAATGTTTCAGTTTTTTCAGTAAATGCTTGCTCACACTCACTTTATTGGCAATAAGGCCGGGAACGTCTTTGAAAACACCATTATTGATTCGCTGCAAAATAAACCGTTTACGGCTATCAGTTGTTACTAAATACGTATCATTAATATGACCGGAAGCCAATTCTCCAAAATTTTTGAAAACCTCGATATGGTCAAACTGGTCGAATATAAATTTTAAATGTTCTGCTACCATATTACCAGAGATTAGTTGGATACACTTTTTGGGCTCTTAATTTTTCAATTTCTTTTTTTACAATTTCCTTGTCTTCTTTGTAGGTAACCCCAAACCATTTGGCATTTGACTGAAGTACTTCCAGCGATGCATTTTCTGATTTTAATATTTCATTTACAACTGAGGTTATAAAAAATTCTGCTTTTAAATCATGTTCGTTTTCTTTTAGGAATTCTTCAAAAAGAGCTCCTCCAAATTCAAAACATTTTGGCGTAAATCCCCAGAAGTTCATAGATACAATAGTATTTTCATCAATCGGAATAAAATCTCCGTTATCATCTTTACGCATTAGTTTGCCATCTATTTTTTCGATATGCGTGCGTTCGGTAACATCTGTCAAAAAATTATTCTCATCAACCTGACATTCGCCTCTGGAAACAAAACCATGATCTGATACTGTATTTTTGAGCAGATATGCCATCATATTAAAGTGGTATGATTCTTTATCCATTTCAGTCAGTGCCTTTGCCATAATCTCAAAAGCCTCTTTTCCGTAGAAATCATCGGCATTTATAATCGCAAAATTTTCGGTTACTTCATCTTTTGCCATTAATAAAGCATGTCCGGTTCCCCATGGTTTCTTTCTTTCAGGATTTCGGTATTTTGCGGGAACATTATCGATTTCCTGAAACACATAACCTACTTCAGCTTTTCCTTCTAATTTTTTATTAAAAATTTCTTTGCATTCTTCTTCAATGTTTTTACTTATGATAAAGACAAATTTTCCAAATCCTGCCTGCAATGCATCATATATCGAAAAATCCATAATGGTATCTCCTTCCGGAGTAAACGTATCTAACTGTTTTAATCCTCCATACCGACTTCCAATACCTGCCGCCAAAATCACGAGAGTAGGTTTACTTTTGCTCATTTAAATAGTATATTAATTGGTTTATTATTTTGATTTTTTTTCTTTTTCAATGATTTAAAAAAAGAAGTAAAACAATGAGTAATTACATTTTGAAAACTTCTCTTATAAAACGGAAAATAAATATTAATCTGACAGTTTTTAAGTTAATATCCTAAACTATATGATTAATATTCGGCTAAAATATATATTAATATTTTATAAAAAAAGAAAATAGTGTTAAAATGTGCTCGAACACAAATAAAATGTTTTCGAACACATGTAATTTATTATTTTGTGATATTTGATTTTTATATATATTTGTTTCTATATGGAAAAAATTTATACAATTAAGGATATTGCAGAACTTGCAGGTGTTTCTAAAGGAACGGTTGACCGTGTTTTGCATAAAAGAGGAAAAGTCTCTCAGGATGCTCTTGAAAGGGTAAACGAAGTTCTTGATAAGATTGACTATCAGCCCAATTTAATGGCAAGAAGTTTAAAAAAGAAACAGATTTATTCCATATGTGTTTTACTTCCCGATTCCAAAAATGACCCTTATTGGCAGCCATGCATTGACGGTATAAATGAGGCTAAAAAAGAATTCAAGTCATTCAATGTTAAAGTTGAGATTTTTCTGTTTGATGCTACCAGTACAGCATCATTTGTCGAAACCAGCAAAGCTGTTCTGAATGCTGCACCGGATGCAGTCCTTCTGGTCCCTTTGTTCCATAAAGAAGCGATAGATGCTATTGAAACCTACAATTCGAAAGGGATTATTTCAGGTATTTTTAATAATCAGCTTAAATCCAGTGCGATAAAAAGTTTCGTAGGACAGGATTTATTTCAAAGTGGAAGAATTGCCGCCAGATTATTAGAATTACTGGTTCAGAAAGGTACGATCGCCATTGTCCATATTGATGAAGATTATGAGAATGCTGTTCACATGCAGGAGAAAGAAAAAGGCTTCAGGGATTATTTCGATAATTTAGAAAAAGGAAAATTCGAAATCAAGACTTTCAAAGTAAAACATCCTCAGTTTAAAACGACACTTAAAGAATATTTAGAAGCAAACCCAAATATTAGCGGTCTTTTTGTAACTACGTCAAAAGCGTACCAGGTGGCAAAAATAATCTCTAAAAATCCGGAAAGGAAAATTGCTCTTGTGGGCTATGATTTATTAGAAAATAATCTTGAATACCTGAACAATAAAACCATTGATTTTCTAATCCATCAAAATCCAAAAAGACAAGCTTATTTAGGAACGGCAAGCCTGATCGAACATTTTATTTTCGAAAAAGAAATTAGTGCCGAAAAGCTATTGCCAATTGACATCATCAATACAGAAAACGCTAAGGATTATTTTTTATAAACTATTGAGCGTAAATTAACTGCAAAGTTCGCTATCCCGAAGCCTCCGGATACACAAAGTTTTTTTAATCTCGCAAAGTCGCGAAGGCGCAAAGAAAAACTTAAAAAAGAAAAACTTTGCGACTCTGCGACTTTGCGAGAAATAATTTAGCGTGCTTTGCATATCACGAAACCTCGGGATAGCGAACTTTGCGGTTAAATCAGCATTCCGCTAATTTTAAACTAAAGTCAAAGTCCCAAAAGAACTGGCAATATGAAAATCAGGTGTTTCCGTATTCGGATTTACCCATGTAATCCATGTTGGTTCATAAAGATTATTTTTCTGTTTCTTATATTTTGCCCTGTAAAGTCCGGCTTCTATAATGTTGTCTTTAATTAGGTGAAAGTTTTTTAAAGACTGAATAGTGATTGCTATTTCGACAACAAAATAATTTTCTTTGATATTTGATTTTACCGTAATATCATTTTCAGGCCAATTCCAGTCAAAATCAAATTTTTTAGCAGGAGATGCTTTAAAATCCATAATTCTTGGTGTTGGATCGATTTCTAAACAGTAATAAGGATTTAGCCCTGCATCTGTTCTAAAAAAAATCTCCACCCTGTCTGATTCTCCAATGCTGTCAACAGAGTCATCCTGTCTGTCAATGTGAACATATGGATCATGAACCTTATAACAAAAATAGATATTCTGAGTATCCCATAAAGCTTTAAACTCAATTTTATCCGGGTTTAGCTCATCCCAAGGCGAAACAAAATCAGTTAGAATTTCTGCTTTTTCCCAAAAAGGATTATCTCCCAAACCATTTATTTGCAAAATGTTTTTTTCGATACGGTTTACAGTGTAATTTTTCATTCTAAAAAGGTACGGAATTTTAAAAAATAAAAAAGGGAGCAAAAAAGAAAATCTCTTCTGCTCCCTAAAAGTATTATTATTTCAGGTATATTTTATTGTTACTGATTTTGTTATCAGCATCAATGTGAAGTATTACAAATTGTGATTTTTTCAAATCAGAAACATTTATTGTCGCTGAATTGGTTGCATTATATGTTTCTCTTAAAAGTACACGGCCATTTAAATCTAATACTGAGACTGTCACCGACTGAATATCTTTTCCAAAATTGATATTGATTTGATCCGAAGCTGGATTAGGAAAAACAGCATAGCCTGGGGCAATTTCTTCGGTTACTTCTACTGTAGCAGCCTTTTTGGCTGTCGATCCGGTTTGTAATTCAGAACAGCCGATATCGATGCGACCGTTTCTTTTACGAATGTCATCATCAAAATCTAATGTTCCTGAGTAAGTTGCATTATAAGTCGGATCTCCTTTATCTGCAGCAAAAGCGCCAGTTGCTAAAGTAAAATCAAATAGAGCAGCGTTTACAAACCCTGGTACGCCAACCACAGAATTTACGTCCTGTCCTGTAGCAGTTGCAAATTGCGCCTGATTGTAAGAACCTGTTGCAGAACTGCCATTGAAACTTACTCCGGTTAAATCGATAATGAAATCGGTATTTCCTTCTCTGTAGAATAAATTATAATTGGATACAAAACCCGAAACGGTATATCCATACGAAGCTAAAAGCGCCTTTTTGCCCGTTGTAGCATATAAAATATTGTTTTTGAAAGTGATACCTGAACTGTTTTGAAGATGTACTTCACCTCCATAAATATCAGCAATGGTTCCTACAGCAATACCTCCAATTGTAGTAACCCCGTTGATAACAGCTCCTGTTCTGTTTTTGTAAAAAGTATTATTGTAAATTTTCGTGTTACCAACACTTGTTGTATAACCGCTTCCGATAACACCTCCAAAAATAGCTCCGGTTACCACGTTGTTATAAACGGAGTTATTGTTTACAATATGCCCCGTAGACTGACCTCCGTTGCCTGTAGCCGTATTTTGTTCAGCGCCAACAGCAAGTCCTACTCCACAATTAAAAACTTCATTTCTTTCGATTTTACAATTTAATGCTCCATCTACATAAATACCCGCACTGTTTGCTACAGCACTCATACAATTAAAAACTTCGTTTGAAGCAATAACACCGTTTCTAGCCTGATTATTAGCTGTAGCTCCGGTAGATGTATAGTTTCCTGCCGCTACAATTCCGATATTAGCGATATCATACACCGTATTTCCGGATACCGAGAAACCATTAACATTTCCCGTTACCGTAACTGCTTCTCCCCAACCTGTAGCGCAATTATTTACTTCATTATTTTCAATCTTAACATTCGTAATCGCATACGTACCATTGCCGGCATCAACTTTAATAGCATTGGCCACAATGCCGCTATTTGCGGGAATTGAAGAAAGATTGTTACTAATCCATCCAATGTTTCTAACGATACAATTTTTAATCGTAATGTTATTTAGGTTTGATGTTGCGCCAGAGTTGGCCAAAATCCAGATTCCTTTACTTCCGTTACCAATTTTATTGGCAATGGTCAACCCATCAATGGTTACGTTGCTGGTATTTACAATTCCCAATACATAAGGATCTGTGCTTGTCCAGCCAGAAGCATTGATTACCACAGCAGCTGATCCGCTTTTTTGAATAGTCAAAGGTTTACCGACAAAAATAGGTCCTGTTACGGGATAAGTTCCTGAGAGTACCAATACTGTGCCTCCTGACGGGGCCATCTGTACTCCTTTTACAATCGTTTTAAAAGGCAAGGCGGCTGTACCGGTACCTGTCGCATCATTACCGGTTGTTGAGACATAAGTCTGAGCAAAACCTTGCACAAAACACAATAAAATAATAAATGTAATTTTCTTGATTTTCATAGTTTGATCTTTAGGGATTAAAAAAATTATAATTAAATATTGCAATATTCAAATAGTAAAGAATAAGCTGTTTTGCCTTTATAACTTTAAAAATCAATCCATTATATTTTAAAATTAAAAATAAAAGTATTGATTTAAAAACCGGTCTATTAGCAAAAACAAAAAATTAAAGTAGCTTATTTCAGACGAATGTAAATAATGTAATTAAATTAGCAATACGAAAATTCAAAAAAATGTGTTCGAACACAAAAAATATATGGTAATTGCAAATATTGTACTATTTTACTTATAGCAAATTTCAATACTAAATGTGTTCTTGAGCACATTTAAGAAAAAAGCTACTGTTCTGCTCTTATTTTCTTTCCGGTATTGTTTATATAAAAAGCAAACGGGTTAAAATATTCATGAATATTTTAACCCGTTCTCATTTAGCTGTTGCTGAAGGTAATTGTATAAGCCAAAATTGGCAGTAACCATTATATCTTTAGAATCTGAAAGGTTTGAAGTTAATTACGAATCGAAATAAAACAAAGATGACTGAAACAAAAGGATCAAATGAAATGTTTTATTTTCATGGATTTTAAACTATTCCTGACTTAAAGTCCTGCTGTTTTATTAATAAGTTTCTGCTTTTTAAACTGATAAACTGAACCGGCAATAAAGAGTAGCAATAAAACGAGAAGCGTATTGCCAATTACCGGATCACTTATATCCTTGGCCAACGGATGACCCACCGGAACCCTCGTAAAAGTTTCATTGACAGTTGGAACAAGAGACAGGAAGAAACTAAAAGACAGCCAGAAGTTTTCAAAATAGCGTGCCCTTGCACTGTTTTTTCTTTTTGAATTGAGTAAATAGGCTGCCAATACAAGAACGATTATAAAGACAGAAAAAACATGTCCCGGATTAAAACCGCCATGTTTTGAGATACCTAATGAGGTTAGTGAAGTAACAACTGTTCCGTAAAAATATATTTTACCGGATAATGCGTTCAAATTTATTTTACCGTATTTGATAAAATCTGCTAATGCTGCTATAATTGCAGCAACACCGATGATGGTGTGGAAAATTCCTAAACCTGATAATCCCATTTTATATTTGATTTAAATTTGTTTGAAAATACATTGCAAACTTCCGATAGATCAAAGGGAATAGTTTTGTCAATTAGTCCAATTATTTGGCAATTTGGTCCACAAAAAATAAATCTTAAGGATATTTAAAACTTTCAAAAAGGGGTTATGGCAGTCGTGTCTAAAACAGAACTTATATTTTACTGATCATTATTGAGTTTCTGTCGGTAATTTGTCGGACTAACGCCATATTTACCGGTAAAACTTTTGGTAAAATTTGCAAGGTCATTAAAACCACAATCAAATGCTACTTCAGTTATACGCTGATCAGAAAGCTGTAACAACCCGGCAGCCTTTTCAAGTTTTTTGGCTTTAATATAATTGGCAGGTGTATCGTTGTATATTTTTGAAAATTCACGCTTGAATGATGATACGCTCAGATTGTTTTGCTGTGCCAGTTCTTCAATGGTAAGCTGTGAAAATAAATTTGCTTCAATTATTTGTTTGAAAGTATAGGTTGTTGGAGAAAAAAGCTGCGATAATATTAACTGTACTGCTTCTGAATTTTGTGTCTGGGACAACAGAAGTATTATCTCTTTTACTTTCAGTATCAGGATATCTTCATTGATCAGGGACGGGTTTTCAAAATAAAACAACAATCCTTCAATGTACTTCTGGATCAGAAAATCGTTGTTTATTTTTTCACTGGATTTATTTGATATTACGTTCTTTGGGGTTTGAAGCAGCAACGGAAGTTCCCTGTCGTATATTTTTTTTAAAATCTCAGGATAAAAGGTCACGATCACAATCTCACAATTACTTTTTGAATCTGAATTGTACATCTGTTTTCCGGAATTGATACAATTTAGTAATAATGAATAATGGGTCGCAATGTTTATCGGTTCGTCATCAATCTGGTACTCAATATTTCCACCCTTCACATATAAAAAACAAGCCTGTTCAGTAACAGGAAAATCAAATTTAAATGGCGGAGTTAATTCAATTTTCTGAATCAGTGTCTTACCGTACAGATCATGTTTTTTATAGTCGTTTATCATGTATATTTTATTTTTATCGCCTTTACACTTATTTTAAGTGTTAATAACAAATTTCTTTAAGAGCTGTCCTCATGATTTGCCGGCAACTGTAAGGGGTTAGCAATACTTATTAAAAATCAAAAAAACTAAAGACTCCTGACAAACAGCTGTCATAGGGCGAGGTTACTTTTGCCATATAACTTAAAAAATCAAAGATATGAATTTAGTATCGATTCGCATTATTACAGCCCGTTTAGAAGAATTAGTAAAGTTTTATGAGCTCGTTACGGGTATAACTGCTGTGCAATATACCCCGGATTTTGCCGAACTTAAAACCTCAACTACAACTTTGGCTATTGGAAGTACCAAAACCTTGCTTTTTTTTGGTGGTGATGATGTCGCAAAACCTGCTCAAAACAGCAGTGTTATTATAGAATTTAAAGCCGATGATGTAGAAAACGATTATATCAGACTGGATGACGTCCTTCAAAATAGTATAGTTCAAAAGCCTACGGTAATGCCGTGGGGCAACAAATCTTTTTTGTTTCGTGATCCCGACGGCAATCTTGTAAATTTATTTACACCTGTAACGACAGAAGCTGCAGCAAGATTTAACGGTCAGAACCAGTAATAATAGCGAAGGAATTCAGGTAGATTTTTTCCTGAGTCAGATTATATAAAACTGACTCAGGAAAACCAACCGAAGCTAGAATTTCATTTTTTGAATTCGCACTGCATTTAAAATAGCCAAAAGAGAAACTCCTACATCTGCAAAAACAGCTTCCCACATTGTTGCCAGTCCGCCCGCGCCCAAAATAAGTACTACCGCTTTTACCACAAAAGCCAAAGTTATATTCTGCCACACTATTTTTTTGGTTTGTTTTCCAATATTAATTGCCATTGGTATTTTGGATGGTTTATCATCCTGTATTACCACGTCTGCAGTTTCAATGGTAGCATCACTTCCAAGTCCTCCCATGGCGATTCCGGCATCACTAAGGGCCACAACCGGCGCATCATTTACACCATCACCTACAAAAGCAACTGTACCACTTTGTGCCTTAATTTCCTTTACTTTATTTACTTTGTCTTCGGGAAGCAGATCCCCAAACGAGTTGTCAATTCCTAATTTATCAGCTACAAACTTCACTACAGAACTTTTATCTCCGCTGAGCATTGTAACTTTAATATTTAGTTTATGCAGCAGGTCAATAGTCTGCTTAGAATCTTCCTTAATACTGTCTGCAATGGTGATATAACCTGCAAATTTTTTATCAAAAGCAACAGCAATGGTAGTATAGACAATTGAAGAAGGTTCAACATCGTAGCTGATACCAAATTTATCCATCAGCTTGAAATTACCTGCTATAAGTTCTTTTCCGCCAATAAGCGTTTTCAATCCGTGTCCGGCGATTTCTTCTGTGCCTTCCAATTTTATTGAGCTGTCTATTGCTCCGACATATTCATGTATGGCAGTGGCAACAGGGTGTGAACTTTGGCCCTCAACAGCATTTACCATTTTTAATATTTCATCCTTGTCAAAGCCGGGTTTAAAAACGGTCTCCTGAACTTTAAAAACTCCTTCCGTCATTGTTCCGGTTTTATCCATTACTACATTCTGTACAGAAGCCATTACATCCAAAAAGTTGCTTCCTTTAAATAAAATTCCATTGCGGCTTGCTGCCCCAATTCCCCCAAAATAACCAAGCGGAATAGAAATAACCAAAGCACATGGACATGAAATAACCAAAAATACCAATGCTCTGTACAACCAGCTGCTAAAATCATAAGTGTCTGTAAAAAAATAAGGCAAAAAACAAATACCGGCAGCCAGAAATACCACGATAGGCGTATATATTTTTGCAAATTTCCTGATGAATAATTCTGTCGGTGCTTTTTGCGAAGTTGCATTTTGTACCAGTTCTAATATCTTACTGAGTTTGCTGTCTGTATATGCTGTAGTTACTTTTACCTCAGCCACTACATTTAGATTAATCATTCCGGCGAGAACCGTTTCTCCTTTTGCTTTTGTATCGGGTTTGCTTTCTCCGGTCAGTGCTGCAGTATTGAACGAAGCGCCATCTGTCAGGAGTTCACCGTCAAGACCTAGTTTTTCACCCGGTTTTAATTGAATTATATCTCCAATATTAGCGTCTTCCGCTTTAATGGTTTTAGACTTTCCTTCAGCCAGGATAGTAACCTCATCAGGTCTCTGGTCCAACAGGCTCTTAATGTTGGTACGGGCTTTCGAAACAGCAAGTGTCTGAAAGACTTCTCCCACGCCATAAAAAAGCATTACGGCCACTCCTTCTGGGTATTCGCCGATACTGAATGCTCCAATTGTAGCAATACACATTAACAAAAACTCTGAAAAAATTTCTCCTTTAACAATACTCTCTATTGCATCTTTTATAACTGCGTAACCTACAATTAAATAAGCTACAAGATACCAGGCCAGCCTGATTGTCCCGGTAAACCAGGATTGGGAAACCCGGTTGTCCATTATTATTGCGGCAATCAAAAGTATCAGCGATAAAATAGGGAGAAGAAACATTTTAAAAAGGCTTCCTTCTGCATTACCGTGATTATGTCCGTCATCATGATTGTGGCCGGAGTGATCATGACCATCTTCGGCTGAATGTTTTTCTGCCTGCTTTTTGACAGCTGCATTACCGTAAACTTTTTCAGAATGCCCACAGCAGAATTGTTCTGTGTCGTTTTTATATTTATGTTCCATCTGGTATTTTATAAATCTTGATATAATAAAAGGCAATTGATTGCTTTTCGTTCATCTTTTTAAATGATAATTAATTTTGTTTACACCCAAATATTATCCTGATTTCAGGCATTTTTCACATATCCCTTTGGCCAATATCTGAATCTCATCGATTTGCAGGCCGGGCTCCATATTTTCAGGAAAAATAATTTCTTGCCGACAGGTTGTCTCATGGCATTTTTTACAATAAAAATGGAGGTGCCTGTCTTTATGATTGTCCTCACTACAGACTTCTGCGCATATGCTGTACTTGGCCATATTTTCGTCCAGAATTTTATGCACCAGACCTTTTTCCTGAAATGTCTGAAGAGTCCGGTATATGGTCACTTTATCTGCTTTATGAAAATACTTTTCGATTTCAGACAGCGACAGGGCTGCCGTAACGGTTTCCAGATATTCATAAATTAAGATACGCATTGTGGTTAAACGAATATCTTTGGCAGTAAAAACATCTTCTGTAGATTTTTTCATTTCAATTTTATTTTACAAAACAGAACCAGAAGGTTTTCTATATCAGTGCTCTTAGTAAATTTACAAAGAATTTTCTAACCCCTCTTCCTGATTCTTTTATAATAATTCAATACTTCTCTATATAATTAATGCTCGTGTTCTCCTGAATTGTTTAGCTTGGCATTGACGAAAAACGTTCCTTTGGTTACAATTTTAGTTCCTTCCGGAATTTCTTTAACCGGCGTAATAGCTGTATAGCCCAGTTCCGAAACTCCTTTGGATACCTCAATTTTTTCAAAATTCATACTGTTGGCCGCTATTTTCTTTTCTTGTGCCTCATTGTGTTTTTCTCCGGATTCGGCCACTTCGACATGTTCTGCTTCTGCTTTTTTATTTGTTTGGGCAAAAATGTAATACTTCCCGTCCGCTTCGGCAATAGCTTCATTTGGCACAGCTGTGGTTAAAGCATTTCCAATACTTATCATTGCCGTAATATTCATTCCGTCTATCAGTCCGGTTTTATTTCCTGTTACAGCACAATGAACCGCAACTGTCTTGCTTTCATTTTCAAATGAAGAACCGATATTGAATACTTTTGCCGTGTAAGAAGTGGTCGGATTATTGGTTAAAGTAAAATTCACTATTTGTCCAACTTTCACCATCGGAAGATCTTTTTCAAAAATCTGAAGATCGAGATGAATAAGGCTATTGTCTACAATTTCTACTACCGGAGAAGAGACATCTACATAACTTCCTATTTTAGCAAACTCATTGCTTACCGTTCCGCTTACAGGACTTGTGACCGTAAGTGCTGATCTTAAAGTAGAAGCATTGATTCCTGCAGGACTAATTCCCATAAGCTGAATTTGTTTTTGCAATGATGCTTTGCGTGCGCGAAGAGCATTCATATCAGCTGTAGCGCTCTGCAAATTTTTCAATGCCCCTGCATTCCCCTCCTGAAGTTCGCGCTGACGTCTTAATTCCTGATCCGCTAACGTTATTTTGCTCCCAATAGTCAGGTATTCTTCCTGAAGCTGTATAAACTGAGGATTTTCGATTGTTGCAATAACCTGCCCTTTTCTTACGTAGTCACCCAGCTGTACTTTTAGCGATTTAACAACTCCCCCATAGAGTGACGTAGCATTGGCTTTGTTATTATTGGGAACTCTCAGAGCTCCGTTTGCTTTGATTGAAGCCGTAAGGTTTTTGTTCTCAATAGTACCAAGAGTGATTCCGACAGAATTTATCTGATCCTGAGTCAAAGTAGCAATTGTAGCTTCTTCTCCGTGTTGTTCTTCTTTTGTTTCGCCGTTTTTTTCAGTTTCATTAGAAACACCTTCCTTCTCGTTATTTTTTTGTCCGCAACTCATCAGTGAGAAGATAGCGGCAACAGCAATTAGAATTTTAATTTTGATTTTCATGTATGCTCTGTTTTAAAATTATTCAATGAAATCTGTCTTGTGTTTTTTCGACAGAAATCTTATGACCGATATCTATTTATTATTAAAGTAATTAAACTGAACAGCAGACTGGTTGTACTGATTCAGGATATCCAGATAATTCTGGCGTATTCCAACCGCCTGGCTCAGAAACTGTCCTAATTCTGCAAAACTGATTTCTCCCGATCTGTAACTTAATGTAGCTGCTTTTATAATTTCTTCGGCCTGTTTCAAACCGGTAGTTTCATAGAAATTCAGCAGTGAGAGATTTTTCTCGATTTCTGCTACAGATGAAGCTTTCTGTGTCTGTATCTGCTGTGTCTGATACGCCAGATTTTTTTCCTGTACTTCTTTCTCTGCAGAAGCTGCTTTTACTTTGTTTCGCGCATATCCGGCACCGAATAACGGAAAGGAGGCAGTTGCCGAAAAACCGGTATAAGGATCATTGGCTCCCCATATTCTCTGACTGAAAACCCTTCCTGAAAATTCCGGCATATTACTGTTTCTCTGTACGGAAACATTGGATTCTGCTATTTTTACATTTTGTTCCTGAAGAACTAACAGAGGATGAATACCGTTATTTTCAGAGAAAACGACAGCTGCCTTTCCTAATGGGGTTTCTTCGGGTAAAATCCACTGGTTCTCATTTAAAAGCATCATCAGCTGCTGTTGCTGAACGGTCATGTCTTTTTTGTTCTGCTCTGAAAAAGCTTTCAGTTCCTGAAGTTTTGCATCGGCGGCAATTCGGTCAAGCGCTGCTACATCACCCGCTTTTAAACGAACCTCAGCCGTTTTGAAAAGCAAGGTATAAATACTGTCCAAACGTCTGTATAATACCTGTTTGTCCTGCAAATACCAAAGTTTATAATATGCTGTCCGTACATCTCTTTTTATAACTGCGTTCAAAACTCCGGTGTTTAATTCCGCATATTTTAACTGCTCTTTAAAATAGTCTTTCCTTGCAGCATACAGACCCGGCCACGCAACAGCCTGTGAAATACCAATTTTTAATATTCCTGTATTATCTGACGGACGAAGGTCTTCATTCTCCGCAAATATCCCTGTTTTTGGTATATCAACAGCCGTCTTTACGTTAAGTCCTGCGGTTCGTATTTCAGCTTCATTTACGCCCAGTTGCTGATTGTTCTTCAACGCTATTTCTATAGCTTTATCCATTGAAATCCTTTCCTGTGCATTTGCAGATCCTAAACCTGCCAGACAAAGCAGAATTACAGTGATTGTATTTCCCATCTTAAATTTTCCTTTAAAATTGAATTTCGAATTAAAAATAATATACAGCAGGGGCAGCACAAATAAGGTAAGAAACGTGGCGGTAATTAGTCCTCCGATTACCACAGTTGCCAATGGTTTCTGTACCTCTGCTCCTGCACTGCTGCTGATTGCCATTGGCAAAAACCCTAATGAAGCCACTGTTGCGGTCATCAATACGGGACGAAGTCTGGTCATTGTTCCTTCTTTTACCCTTTCAAATATATCTTTCATACCTTCTTTTTCAAGTTGGTTAAAAGTTCCGATCAGAACAATACCATTAAGAACGGCAACGCCAAACAGCGCAATAAACCCAATT
Organism: Flavobacterium sp. HTF; assembly: GCF_003105115.1. Taxonomy (GTDB): domain Bacteria; phylum Bacteroidota; class Bacteroidia; order Flavobacteriales; family Flavobacteriaceae; genus Flavobacterium. The sequence goes on from NZ_QETH01000005.1 coordinate 35,893, forward strand.
CCGGCACTGATACTAAAAGGCATTCCACGAAGCATTAAGGCAAAAATCCCCCCAATGGCACTCATCGGAATTGCGGTGAATATCAAAATGGCCTGTTTAAAAGAACGAAAAGTTAAATACAGCAATGTGAAAATCAAAAGAAGCGATACGGGAACCGCAATCATTAAACGTGCACTTGCTTTCTGAAGATTCTCAAACTGGCCTCCATAAGTAAAATAATATCCTGGCGGCAATTTTACTTTTTCTGATAATTTCTTTTGTATATCCTCAACAACGCTTTGAACATCACGATCCGCCACATTAAACCCTACCACAATCCGGCGTTTTCCTGCTTCCCTGCTTATCTGTGCCGGTCCTAATTTATAGTTGATGCTGGCAACCTGAGAAAGCGGAATCTGGTTTCCTGTATTGGTCGGAATCATCAAATTGCTGACATCATCAATTCCACTTCTGTGAATGCTGTCCAGACGAACCACCAGATCAAAACGTCTTTCGTTTTCATATACCTGCCCTGTGCTTTTTCCTGCAAAGGCTGTACTTACAACATCATTTACATCCTGGATAGTCAGTCCGTAATTCGCAATGCGGGTTCTGTCGTATTCAATATTGATCTGAGGTAAACCGCTTACCTTTTCCACCTGCGGTGAAGTAGCTCCTTCGACACTCTTGATAACATTACTGACTTCTTTTGCATAAACGGAAAGTGTATCGATATTTTCCCCGAAAATCTTTACGGCAACATCTTGTCTGATACCGGTCATCAGTTCATTAAAACGCATCTGGATCGGCTGATTTTTTTCAAAGAAAACACCCGGTATAACTTCAAGTTTTTCTGTAATAGCATCAGCCAGTTCATTATAATCCCGGCCTGATTTCCATTCTTTTTGCGGTTTCAGGACAACCATTAAATCAGTTGCTTCCGGAGGCATGGGATCTGTCGGAACTTCTGCTGCTCCTGTTTTACCCACCACCATTTTAACCTCGTCAAACTGTTTGATTAAACGGGAAGCCTGCATCGAGGTTTCAATACTTTGATTCAGTGAACTTCCCTGCGGAAGGATACAATGAAAAGCATAATCCCCTTCCTGAAGCTGTGGTATAAATTCTCCGCCCATTCTGGTAAAGCAGAAAATAGCAATTACAAATAAAAAGCTTGTAAAACCAACAACTGCATATTTAATATTGATACCCTTTTGAAGTAATGGCTGATATATAGTCTGAAGCTTACGCATCATCTTATCGCTAAAATTCTCCTTGTGATTTGGTTTCTTTGATAAGAATAGAGCACACATCATCGGAATATAGGTCAGGGACAATATTAAGGCTCCAAAAATGGCAAAACCTACAGTCTGTGCCATCGGACGGAACATTTTTCCTTCTACGCCCACAAGAGTCAGAATCGGAATATAAACGATCAGGATGATAATCTCTCCGAATGCCGCACTTGTACGTATTTTAGAAGCAGACTGGAAAACTTCTTCGTCCATTTCCTCCTGAGTAAGACTCCTTATTGCTTTTCGCATTCCTAAATGATGAAGCGTAGCTTCCACAACAATGACAGCTCCATCGACAATCAGACCAAAATCAATAGCTCCAAGAGACATTAAATTGGCACTTACACCAAATACATTCATCATTCCCAAAGCAAAAAGCATGGCCAGCGGAATGGCTGAGGCAACAATTAAACCTGCCCGAAAATTTCCTAAAAATAAAACCAGTACAAAAATGACAATCAAAGCTCCTTCCACCAAATTCTTTTCAACCGTGCTGATTGCTCTTCCGACTAAATCTGTACGATCCAGAAAAGGCTCAATCGTAATATCATCCGGAAGCGATTTCTGTATCGTTGGCAGTTTTTCCTTAATACGTTTTACAACTTCATTACTGTTTTCGCCTTTCAGCATCAGGACTACTCCTCCAACAGCATCCACTTCTCCATTGTAAGTTAAGGCTCCGTATCTGACCGCTTTTCCAAATCGTACTTCAGCTACATCGCTAACATAGATTGGCGCAGCTCCGGTATTTTTTACTACAATCTTTTTTACATCATCGAGTGAAGTAACAAGACCTATTCCCCTGATAAAATAAGCATTAGGTTTTTTATCAATGTAGGCGCCCCCAGTGTTTTGATTATTTTTTTGTAATGCTGTAAAAATATCAGGAATGCTTACTCCCATCGCTTTTAATCTGTCCGGATTAACAGCCACTTCGTATTGTTTTAATTCCCCTCCAAAGCTATTTACCTCTGCAATTCCGGGAGTACCGTATAGTTGTCTGGCCACAATCCAGTCCTGCATGGTACGAAGATCTTTGGCATTATATTTATTTTTGCTTCCTTTTTTGGGATGGATAATATACTGATACACTTCTCCAAGTCCTGTACTTACCGGAGCCATTTCGGGTGTTCCTGCGCCCTGCGGAATTTGGTCCTGGGCTTCTTTTAGTTTTTCATTAATAAGCTGCCGGGCAAAATAGATGTTTGTATCATCATCAAACACTACAGTGATCACTGATAACCCAAATCGTGAAATGCTTCTGACTTCCTGAATTTTCGGAACGTTTGCGATACTCTGCTCAATTGGAAAAGTGACCAGCTGCTCCACTTCCTGACCTGCCAGTGTCGGACAGCTTGTAAAAATCTGAACCTGATTGTTTGTGATGTCAGGTACGGCATCTATGGATAATTTGGTAGCACTCCAGGTACCCCAAATTATAAGCAACAAAGTCATTATACCAATAACGATTTTGTTTTTTATACTGAATTTGATTATAGTATCTAACACAATGTGATTATTTTAACGCTTAGAAAATAGTCTAATATTGGAAAAAATAAGAATGTGTGCTGACAGGCTGCATAACTGCAAAAGTTATTTTACAGCATGATACAGGTGATTCTTAATAAAGAAAGATCACGCTCTGAATTACAACACAATTCAAAAGAAAATTAAGCGAAAAACTTGGGTGGTTCCCATATATTTCCTGAGTATCGGGAAATAACCTGGCAGTCTTTTATCACTGCTTTTTTAGCAGTATAGGAATGTTGGGGAAGATTAAAATCGGGTAATTTAAATTGAAATTTTATTACCGAAACACTACAGCATGAACATTGACAAAAAGGGGTACAATGATCATCATTATCCTGACTATGGCTGTGACTGGCTTCCTGAAATTTTGAATTGGTATCTACGCAATTATTATATACATCACTGCATGGCACTACAAGAAGCGCCAGAATGTATATTAATAATATTGTTGATATCCATCTCATTAGTACAAATGTAAGTAATATTTTATGCAATCGAATTGCAAAGTGAATCTAAAAAGATATAAAAAAACCTATTCCGTAATGAAATAGGTTTTGTTGGATTGTCTTATTAGAATTTACAACGCTATTTAACAATTAGTTTTTTAGAAATATCAAATGCTTTGGAACTAATGGTAACAATATATATTCCTGAAGCCAGATTATGATTGATTTTTCCGGAAGCATTGAGTTGGTTTACCAAAACCTTTCTTCCGTTTGTATCCATAACTGTTATTGTCGCCGTGTCGTCTGCTTTTAATTCCGGAAGCACAATATTAAATTCATTGCTGGTTGCCGGATTTGGATAAAGGGTAACCAAAGAATTATTTTCTGCTTTTACATCGGCTTTTGTAGTATTGGCATTTTTTGCAGCAGCTGACTGAAATTGCCATTGTGCACTTTCCCAATTATTTTGTGCTCCGGCGTATTGAGCTGAACCTGTCAGGTTCTCAATATGAATCATACTTCCGGTCTGCCATCTGTTTTTAATTCTTACCCAGGTACCGTCAACATTTTCGTTGGACCATTGAGCGCTCCACCAGGAAGAATCTCCGGCAGTACATTGTACTACCCCTGTTAGGTTTTCAATATGCATTACATCTCCGGTTCCCACATTTTTTAATATAAAATAAGTGCCGTCAACAGCTACTTTCTGCCATTTATAATTATTATTGGCAACAGTTGGCCCATAGCCTACATTAGCACCGGCATCATATAAATAATTATTGGTCCATCTGTTTTTAATCGTAAAATAGTTTCCGGTTGCAGTATTGACCGTAATGGCAGCCGTGCCTGTTTTGTTTCCGTCTGCTGTTGTTACCGTAATGGTTGCTGTTCCGTTGGAAACTGCTGTTACCAAACCTGCATTATTAACTGTTGCTACCGCAGTATTGTTTGAGGAATAAGTAACCGATTTATTCGTAGCATTAGACGGAAGAACGGTCGGTGTTAATTGTTGCGTTGCCCCAATACTCAAAGTTGCTGATGTCGGACTAAGGCTCACACTTGTTACCGCTACATTGGACGAATTTACTGTAATAACACTAGTTGCCGTTTTAGCACCATCCTGAGTGGTTATCGTAATAGTAGCCGATCCGGATGCAACGGCTGTAATCAAACCTGATCCATTTACGGTTGCCACGCCTGTATTATTAGAACTATACGTAACTGTTTTATTTGTAGCATTGGCGGGAGCAACAGTTGGTGTCAATTGCTGTGTTGCGCCAACACTCAACGTGGCTGTTGTTGGTGAAACCGATACTCCCGTAACTGATATTGATGAACTGGAGCAATTTGTATTTTGTGTCCATGAAAATGCCCCAATTGCACTGATTTCTTCATTAGAAGCAGCATTACCGCCTCTGTTGGAGTAATTCATGTTGCAATACTTGCCGTTTCCGTTTGGAGAACCCGCTATAAGCACAAAATAACCTCTTCCCCAATTTCTGTTAAGCGCATTATTGTTTGGGAATTCCTTACCGGTTCCGTTGACCGTTATGTCTTTAAAAGTTAGGTTATAAATACCATCTCCTGATCTTTTACTGATCGAAATAGCGTCATTTCTGGAATCTAAAATATCAATATTATACAACTGAACATTTTTAACCTGAGTACCCGCATTACTGGCACTAAAAATATCTATTGCCGCAACAGGATTGTTATAGGTATCATTAAAAGTTCCGCAAGCCGTAACTGTGATATCGTGTATTTCGTGGCTTCCGTCATTATTGAATGGTGCCCCGTCAAAATTATTACTAACACGAATACCTGCTTCCAGATTGTCTTTTATAATCAAATTATAAGCTTTATTATTTTTTCCGCCATAAATCGCCAAACCAGTAGCACGCCAGCAGTTTTCAGAAGTATTGTATCTAAATGTATTGTTGATACATTCCTGTCCGTTAGCAGACCAGATTGCCTGGTCATCATCACCGTTATTTCTGAAACTGCAATGCTCTACAATTGCGTTGGCTGTTCCTTTGCAAAGATTGATTCCATCAGCATAATTATTTCTAAAACGGCAATGCGACAAGGTAAAGCCATCGGCAATAGCAGGACCGCCAACATTGTATTGTGCAATCCAGGCACCGCATTCAAAATGCTCTGCCCAGATATTTTTTATAGTCGAAGCCGCTGTAAAAACTCCATTTATAGCTTTATAAGAATTACTTCTCGAAGCTGAGTTTGTCGTTAAATAAAGATCGGCAAATGAAATTCCTGCCGCATTGGCACGTAATCCCCCGTTTCCACTGCTGGTATTGGTAAAATTAATCTGAGTGTACCACATTCCGGCTCCAATTAATGAAGTATTGGCAACCCCAAAATACAATTCGCGGTTAACGTTAAAAACACCACCGGGAACAAATATTTTTTTACCTCCGTTTGCATCAATAAAAGTCTGCAGGTCACTTCCGTTTCCGGTGTAAGTCACAGAACCGGCCGGAGCAGTAATGATGGATGGAACAGGCTCCATTTCAGCAAAATCCAGATGAACATTCCCTGACTCTCTTACTAATTTTAAAGTTCCGGATGCCGAAATTTTAGCCGGAAGCTTATAACGTACTTCATCAAAACGCATTCTTGGGTTCTGATTTGTAATTCCGTTATTGTTTGGATTTCCGTTACTCCACAAATATTCCCATGACCAGTTTGAGGTTAGTGTCAGGGTTGTGATTTTGGTGTTTCCGTTATACACACCCACAGTAGCCGTTTGCCCGTCAGGAACGCTATATCGGATTACAAGTCCGTCTGCTGCTTCCGTAAGCGTCCACTGAACCGTGGCGTTGGTTGCAGACAGGTTTACACATTGCTGGTCTGAAGCTTCAGATTGCAGATCTGCCTGAATGTATGATTTGGAAGTAACCGAAGCACCGTTGGAAAGTTGTCCGGCATTTGCTTCATACCTTTTGTAAGGAGCATCATAATAGCCCCGCTGGGCATGTAAACCTGTGGAAAAGAGTACCAATAAAAGCCATAATATCTGGCAACATTGGTTCTTTGTAAAAAAAACAGCATGTAATTGATTTTTCATAATTTGTGGTTTTTTAAAGTTAGAAAGTATCCTCCAATGAGGATATAACGAAACTAAACCTTTAAAAAAAAATAAGGAAAATATCTACTAAAAATCAAGATTAATACATCTTCAAAACAAGTCTAAAACATTATAAATCAATACAATAAACTTTAATACAGAAATAAAAAATCAAGAGAAAATATAGGAAATAATTTATGAATTTATTGAATTTCCGGCCATTCATTTTAAGCTGATATCATTATAAATGATGATGTACAGGAATAACAATCACTGTAAATTTGACCCTTTATAATTTTATCGGGATGAATCAGGATATTAAAGACTTTATTACATTACTTATCATTTGTTTATTTTTTATTGGCGGCATACAATGGATATTATTGCGTTTTACCCATTGGTCTGTTGCCTTGATTGCTACGGTTATCATAGCGTTTATGATTTCGTTTTTGTATGTATCATTAAAACATGCCACACCAAACGGAGGCAGCAATGGTCCTGATTCGTCAGAATTTATAAATCCGGCGTTAGCCATTTTTTCTACCCTGCTCTTTGGTTTGTTTTTAGTTTCATACCTCACAAAAACTCCTTTACCCAAAAAAGTATTATTCGTTTTACTGGCTTTGATTATTGTCTTTGCATTGGGCCGGTATATTGTTCAATATATTGAGAATGCTACTTTTTATCAAAAAATATTCAGCAGTAACAATCTGGAAATAGTAAATCTCTCAAAAGAAGAATCTATTATAAATCAGATAGACCTTAAAAATAGCGATACCGGAATTTCTTATAATCTGCAGCTGGATAAAAAAGGAGCGCATCAAACGGTTATTCCGAGAGGTACCGATACAATATCTTTTTGGTGCTATACTCAGGATAATGGCAGTTTTCGTCAAAGTTTTCCTTTTGATTATAATTTATGCCATGAAAAAGACGGAAAAAGAATGGGATTTTGTTCATGGCTTAAAATGAAAGTTACTTTGCCTCTAAAAATAGTCCTTTTGCCCGAAAACAAATTCAGTATATACATTGATAATAAATTGGTAAAAACCTATCAGTTGAGTAATAAGGAAGCAGATAAATAACAGAGCTAACACTCAGGAAAATCAAATGATTAAAATGATAAATTATTATATATTAATCCCAATTCTATTGTTGGGATTTTATCTTTTCGGACAAGTTCAGAATCCGTCAAAATACAAATATCTTTTTCGTAATGTAATACTAAGCAAGTCAAAAAAATACCAGCTTTCTGCGGTGCTTCGCGGACGTGTTTATTATCCCCGCTATTTTTATATTCCTTCATTAAAACAATATCTGGTTTATTCTGATCTAGATGAAACTGGACCTTTTAGAGTATATGATGATCGAAATTATAAATCGGAAGGAAAAACATATGCCATGCTCGATGAAGAAGGAAACAATTTAACCACATTTGAAACTCCTTTGCGTTTTTCTTACCGAAGCGGCTGTTTTTACGGGCCATCATCTTATATTCCATTCTTAGAAACCGGTAAAAAAGAAATTCATAATTATGATGTGATCCATAATGCAAATCTCGATCTTGGAAGCAGGGATTTTGAAAAACTTTTTATAAAACTGTATACTTCATCAGAATATGTCGAGTATATAAATCTCCGCGTATCCAATGACGATATTCACGAGGCCGGAATTATTTTCAGACGTCAGGGCAAAGTTGAAATTCTGCTGGCAGGTTTGCGACAAAGCCGAATGGTTCGTTCTTTTCAGGAAGACAGAAGCATTAATAATTTTGAAGATTTTTACGAACCCGATGTTTCAAAAAGAGAAACTTTTCCGCAGTCTAAACCATCTGTAGAAATGATTCCTTTGGAAACCAACAACCTAAATCCGTTTTTGTATTGGAGAATTGGTTTTAAACACGAATTCAAAATTGAAAAATATAAAGCACAATATTCTTCCGGTTTAGAAGCTGTTGCCGTTTACGGTATACTGCCGATTTTCCGTCTCGGAGAATCTTTAGGAACAGCTTATGTGCGTTTTAAAACAAAAGGAGAAACTTTTAGAATCAAAGTCTTAGAAGTTCAAAAGACAAGTCTTATACCTGCTTATAATCTTGGGCTTCGCTCTTTTCGATTGCCTAAAAAGTATGAAACCAAAAATTCACTTGTATTTATGGAGTCTGTACAAAATGGCGGAGACAATCGTTTAGGAGGAGGTGTTTTTGTTGTACGCCCGGCCGTAGATAATAATCCTTCTGCCGATATTCCTTCGGATATCACAGAAAAACATTTTCAGACACTGCCTGTAGCTTTACAGGAAGCCTTATTACATCCTGATGAAACAACGTCTTTAAAATTGTATGATAAAGAAATAACGGAATGGATTCCTGAATTAGAAAGATTAAAAAATCTTACCCATTTAGAAATGACTCTCCCAATAAATGAAATCCCGGATGGCATAGCAAAACTTACCAAATTACAGCACTTGTCGCTGGAAAACTGTAATATTCAAAAGATTTCAACTGAAATAACTAAACTGACGGAATTAAAGGAGTTAAATCTCTTTTCGAATAAACTAACTGAATTTCCGTCTGTAATTACAGAACTTAAAAACTTAAACAGACTAAATGTTGGTGCCAATAAAATTGCCGCTGTACCCGAAAATATCAACCAGTTAAAAGAGTTGAGATACCTGAGCTTAATGATGACCGATGTCAAAACTTTGCCTGAGTCTATGATTGGTATGGAAAAATTATACGTTGAAAGCAGTAATAATCTCGAAAGTCTGGTGCCAAAATCCTACGAACATTTGTTTAATTTTACAAAACCGTAGAGGATCTTAACCACGATCAGTATTAGAAATTATTTATAGAATTAAAAATATATCTGCCATATCAATCGCATGTACGTTATAAAAATTACAAAAAATAATGAAGCCTGGCTTGTTGCCATTTCTCCTGATAAAGAAGCGGTTTTAGCCTATTTTGAAAACATGTCTGAAAGTTCAAAAGCACATGCGGTTTATTTTCAAACCGATATAGAATCGTTTCCGTTTGCAGTAATTCAGCATGCAAATACAGATTCTGATTCGTCTTCTTATTTTGAATTTTGCTCTGTTGAGGAACTTAGGGAAAAGACAGCGTTGCTTAAATATCAAAAAGTTGACAATGATAACCATGCTTATTTTAAGTATTATCTTATTGATAAAGAATATTTTCAGGAGATCTCTGATGAAAATCAAATGATCTTTCTTAGAGGCACAGGAGTAACAAATGAAGTTTTGGATGAACCTTATGAAATTTCTCTTTTTCATGAGAAAATTAAACAATGTGCCTATAATTATGATATTGACGGGTTGGACGAATTGTTTGAAGAAACCAAAAACAGAGCCGCTTCTACATTAGAAAAAGAAGATTTGGCCATCAATGGATATAGCGATTTGTTCTGGCAGATGAATTATGATTTTGCCTGCAGTAAACTGACTGATGCAGGAATTCACTGTTTATTGCCAATGGTGGATTGCATGGAATTTTTACTGAATGAAAAAAAATGGATGGAACGCAGTTATGCCTTACTCATTCTACTGGAGAAAGCATGTGAAGAAGAATCCGAAAATGCGTTTTCTATCCTGAAAGATACTATAGAAGCTTTTGAAAATCATCTCGTTTCTCACCCCGAAGAGAAAATTAATATTCACCGAATGGCTTCTCAGGCCTACCGAATGATGATTACAGCCGATTCGGAAAACGCTTTGCTATACTGGCAAAATGCGGTTTTGGAAATCAAAAAGGCATTGGATTTTGCTCCCGAAAAAGCTTCGTGGTCATTGTTTTTTGAGTTGATCTATACTCCGTTTACTGAGGATGAAAAAATAAACAAGGCACAGCAAGAAGCCCAGGAATGTTTTATTGAGGAAGTTCGGGAAATTGAAAAACAGAAAGGAGCTGTAATAGCCTATCAAATTGCACTTGCCTATCAGAATTTACGGGAATATCTGCAGTGGAGAAAATTAGAAACTATTTTTCCTGACAAAACCGCTTTATTATGGTCAGAAAAGAGTTTAGACTATAATCCGCAGGGACTTACCCGAATTGATCTTTACGAATGTGCCGAGTTTTTCTATCAGACGGGGGTAAAATTAAAGCGTATTGATTTTTTAGAAAAAACGATTTCCCTTTACGAACGTATAATGGGCATTACCGATAACGATACATTAGAAGTTTATTACATCGTAAGTTTAAAAAAAGAGATTGCCGAAATTTATCTTGAAAATAAAAGCCATCAACTGGCAGACGAGACAATTGAGGAGGCAAGATTATTTTATGAAAAACATATTGAAAACATAAGAGCAAATACTCCTTCTAATCTTTTGCATTATGCAGAGTTCCTTGAATATTGTTTTGTCTATCAGGGAAATATAACCAAGCCTTCCCTGGCTGAATTGAAAAGTATTGCCCAGGAAGTAGAAATTCAGTCTGAAGGTTTTCTGAGTTATCCTTATTTATTACTAATGCGAATTGCTCTTTTTGAGAACAATGAACAACAGGCAATTACAGAACTCACCAAAAGCCTGATTCTGCATGAATCCTGTAATGATGATAAAATAAATGAGATGCTGGAAAATTTCAATAAAAGCCAATTCCGCAAATTGTTTAATTTTCTAAAAGAAACAAAATTGTTTATGGAGGAAGTAAGCGAAAATTATTACTATGATCCTGAAATAAAATGGAAGAACTACGAACAATGTCCGGAGAAGAACTAACTGCATACTGGGAAAAACGAAAAGAAGCGATTAGAAACAGACCTCCGTTTAATAAAGAATAACAAATGACCAATCCTATACTATACGCCAGAATACAAGAAGAATTTGATGAAATAACAAATTCATTTATTGAAAAAGAAAAACTCATTTTATCTGATGAAAGCCTAATAACAATTCAGTCAAAATATAACCTTCACGAGATTGAGCCTTATTATGCCCAGCTTAATAATCAGGTTATTCCTCCGGATGCCAAATTACGAATAGAAACTTCAGACGATTTTAATCCGGAAACAGATGATCTTTTTGAATACAGAATCAGTCTCGAAAACAGGAAACCTTCACTAAAAATACAACATTACGGTGATCGCGTTGGGTATTTTACCCTCTACGAATATACAGAAGAGTATCATAAAAGTTTTACCATTTACCAAAATAAAGAAAGCATCAAAGCCACAAATGTCAGCTACCTGTATTTTAAAAATGGTATGCCGGAACGGTTTATTGAATGTACGGAATACGGCATTTCTGTAAAAACTTATACCTGCGATGAAGATTTTATAAAAAGCTATAAATTAGAATGGCAAAATCACGATCATTACTGCACAGGTGAATTGAAATTTGATCACGAAGGAAAAATAATCCAAATTACAGAAACCGCTTCAGACGGCAGAATTCGTATCATTTATGATTCCATGGCTGCTGATAAGGATATTGAAGAAGTACTGGCGGATTTAGAAAATTTTCTGGTAGAAAATATAGCCGACCAGATTATTGAAAAAGTTAGAATAACAGAACCTGTTTATTGTATTTTGTTTGAATATACGATGCAGGGACCATTTCCGCCGACAATTGCTTTTGGCGCAGCCTCAGAAATAACAGGCAACTTTGAGGATCAGGAATTATACCAGTTATACAATGCGCCGGATATGCAGTATTTTTCAGAAGGTGATGAAGATGATGTTATTCCTATTGACTTATATCCAATAGCGATTCAGCCGGATTATCTGGCTACGGATACTTACGGAGAAAATATTTCATGGGAAGATGAAGAAGCCACTAACAAATGGGAACAACAGGTTTTTGATACTTATCTGAAAGTTTGCAAACGCCTCATGCATTTTGATTTTTCCAAATCATTTCCCAAAACAGAACACTTTCTTGTAATGGCACGTGATTTTGAAGCTTGTAACGAAGATAAATTTTATAAAGAGTTACAACGTTACAAAAAAGAAAACTTTAATTCTTAGCCGGATATACAACCAGAAAAAGATCGGGAATACACTTAAATTTCACTATAAGTAATGAGTAAAAGAAAAAAACCGGCCATTATATTTGTTCAGCTTTATTGAATCAGAACAAATATAAATTTTACAATGACAGACCATCAATTTTTGGGAGTAGCTGAGTTTCCGGACAAAAATGAAATTAAGGAGGCATTAGCTAAGAAAATACATGATTTAGACTTCGAAAATGACATTGAAACTATTTTTGATTACATCAAATGCTCCAAAAGAATTGTTCCCAAAAAGGAGATTGTAACGGTAGAAAACGATCCTGTACTTACAGATGAGTATCGGGAAATAATAAAGGATTTCGGAATTGAGGGTTTTGACACTCCCGAAAAACTAATCGGTTATTTTACGTCACTTTATGATAATCCTTCACTGCGCTTCCACAAACTGCTTTGGAAATCAGCAATTGATTCCCTAAGTATTTACGATTACAATAAACGGCTTGATTATGTTATTCCGGTTGTTGAATTTCTCTGCAAAAAATCGTTTATAAAACCTGAAGTTTTGCGATTAATTGGTGAGAGTTTGCCTTTTGAAGCACTCTCTGCAGAGGTCTTCAAAGAGGATAATCCGTTTTGGGCAAAGTACAATTTCGTATGTGGGTTATTGCAATCAAAAAATATAGAATTTGAATTGTATGCCGATATTTTAAATACGGGCCAGTTTACTTCTGAGGAACTGGATTATATGTTTACCCAATTAATGATTTCATCGGTTGAGTATCGAAATGAAAACTACCGCCAGGCTTTTTCAATATTACATCAGCAAATAGCCGACGATATAAAACCGGCTTTTATAGTAGAGCGTGAATTCAACATCTTACACAAAATTATTTCTTTAGAAAAAAAAGAAGAGGTACCCCAAATTTATCTCAGCAGAATTAAGAACGCCTTTGAAAAATTTCCGGATCATGAAGAATTTCTTTATCTGCGCATAAAAATCCTTTTTGAATCCAATCCACCCGAAAAATTCAGGGAACAGGTTATTTCGGCTTTAAAAATCATTCCCGGTCATTCTAAATGTTTGTTTTTATTAGGCAAATGTTACATGAAATTAGGTATCTCAAAAACTGCTTTGACCATTTTTGAAAACCTGATGGAAATGCATCCTTTAAATGTGGAATATGTTACAAATGCCGCTTTGGCAACCAGGCAATATATTGATTCCTGTTTTAAAGTATCAGATCAAAAAAGTCAGAATAAAGCCTACTATATCAATATTATAAACTTTTTAACAGAAAAGAAACTATTTTCAGAAATCCCTCATTTTGCTTCAAAAATTTCAGAAGAAGATAATGATCTAAAGGCATTACTACTTTATGCCAAAGATGCTGAAACTTTTCTTTTGACAGGAGAAAAGGACAAGGCAGCACTACTTAAAGCTATTGATTTGGCTTCAGACAAAGAAGTAGTCCGAAAAATAAAAGAATACTATTTAAAAGAACTGATAATCGGGCCTGATTATGAGGAAGAAAATAAATTTATACGTGACTATTATCAGGAAAATGCAGCTAATGCGGTGGCCAATTATAAAATGGCTTTGTTTTATTTTGGTCTGAATGAGATAGAAAATGCCTATACTTATTTTCTAAAGTCAAAAGAGATCAATCCTTCCAATATCCGGAATTATATTTATCTGGCGCGATGTTCCAATTACCTGGGCAGAAGTGAAGAAACCATGGCTCATGTCAGTATTTATCTCATGCATAATACATATGATGTCATGGCCAATGAAATATATTGTGATGCCGCATATTCACTTAAACAATATAAAAATGCTTATGAAGGGACAAAATGGCTCTTAAGTATTTGCAATGACAACGAACGTGATGCTAAATATTTCTTTTATTTTACAGCCAGTCTGTCTTTATACCTGAGTGAGCATAATGAGAAATACTATAATCTCCAGTATGTAAATGAGATGCTCGGATTGTATGATCAATACCCAAAACCAAATGATTTCTGGACAAATGACAATGGTTCAACCTCTATGTATTGGGCTGCAACGTTGTGCTATCAGATCGGTCATTATGAAAAAGGTGCTGAATACCTTCAATGCATTCTCGAAAATACAAAAGAACACAACTGGAACCTGACTGAAAAGTGTCTTCAGTTATTAGCTGAATGTCTGCTTGGTCTGGAACAATACGACAGAATTATAGAATTAATAGAACCTCAGGTGCTGAAAGTGCTTGAAAAAAATCAATATGATGTGTCGGTAAGTCAGGCAACCTTTTATCTCTCCTATGCTTATTTTGCCATAAATGATCATGAAAGCAGAATGAAATGGGCTCTTACCAGTGTTTATTGTTTCATGCAGGCAGAAAATCCGGATACAGCGTGGGCAGAGAATTATCTTGTCAATAACCTCGCAGCCTGCCTCGAATTTGATGTAAAGAAATCTATTATCCCAATCGGAAAAGCGTATCTGGAAATTGTCAAAACGCCTAATCCAAATCATATTTGGGTGGCCTATACTCTGGCCAACGCCTATTCTGCCAATGGAGAACAAAATGAAGCCTCACGATATTACAGAATTTGTTTTGAATTCGGAACCTTGTTTCCGGGAGTGTATACGGAAGAAATAAAGTATGCAGAACAGTTTCTTAAAACATTTCATCAATAAAAATTAAATCCGAAGATGAGCCAGATTATCTATTATCAAAACTTCGAAAACCCGACAAGCCTTAGCAAAAAACAGTTATGGCTTATTGCAACGTCTGCGATGTTTAGCGAATCACACAAGGAATTTCATGATACACTTTTACCGCATCATGTTTTTAGTACTCCCGAACTGGTGCAAAAAAGCAAAACACGCATGCTGCAGGAATGGGAAATAAACAATTCTGATGATTTATATAACAGAATAAATTACCTGTCTAATAATGTCGATTATGACCTGACTCAACATTGCTGGGGACTTTTAAGCGAAGAAGAATTAGACAAAACACAGCATTTTGCCAATAACAGATCAGAAACCAGAAATGTAATCGGCATCGTTAGAAATTATGGTCCTGAAAATGGCGTTTATGGCTGGCAATTCGGACTTTGCACATGGATGATAAGACATTCATTTTACAACAACCTGATTACAGAAGAAGAGACCTGGAATTTGCTGGAGGAAAATGGCAAAAATATCAGGAATAAGTTTGATTCCTGGGAAAGTTTCGGGCTGTCCTTTATGATTGGTGTACAATACCGGAGAAGGCAAAACTATGATGAGGCAAGTTTAGCCGGCTTTAAAAACCATATCACTTCATTATTGACAAACAAAAATTCCCCGTGGTTAAACATAAACTGGAACGACTATGAATAATTTTAATTTATCTTTTTTTACACAGGATTATTACGTTTATTATCAAATGCTTTTTGCCGGTATTTTGCTGACATTAGTCCTTTTTATTTCCAGGCTTTCCGAGCCTGTGGTAATAGAATATGGCGCTTTTATATTTGCTGTCTCAATGATAATAAGCTTCATACTTACTTTTTTTACTCCAAGTTACCGGTATTTTATGCTGCATTGGTTTTTATCTTCGCTGGCCTATTTTTTCTTCTGGTGTATCCTGAATTATATCTGCGGGCGTTATGGCAAACCTTATAATGGTGATGGCGGCATGATCCTTTTGCTGCCGGGTTATTTTTTACCGCTACTCATGTTTTTTTCCCTGATTATAAAAATTGTCCGAATCGTAATAGCCAAATTTTGAAAAATAACCTGATTCTACTTTGTCTGATTTTCCATTTGAATCTCTTGTTTTCGCAACAGGAAAACGACACCTGGATAAAATTTGAAGGTGCAGACACCTATCTCATAGGGTACAAAGACCAAAAAGGAGAAGTGAGGATAGAACCAAAATTCACGTTTCTGACCAATGCTGAAATTTTTAAAAATATAATACCCGTTTTCGAAGAAACAAACCTCAAAGGAGAGGATTCTAAAATAAAACAATATTACCTCCTTAAAAACGGAAAACAAATAGGCAGGGACAGCTTATATGTTTATGATACGACCTTAGACTGTGAAAACGAAAACAAAATCCGGTTTTGGGACCCCAAAACAGATAAGGTTGGTTTTTTTGACGGAAACGGAAATATTGTAATTCCGGCTGTTTATGACAATGCCCAGCCGTTTTATAACGGTTTCTCTGTGGTAATAAAAGATGGAAAAAGAATCTGTGCGGATGAGGTACAGGAAAAAGAGCCCTGCGAACATTGGTCGTGGTTTGGAAACATTCAGATTATAAATGATAAAAACCAAGTCGTCGCAGACCATGTTCCATCTGAAAGCCTAAATGGTATTGATTGGTTTTCGGTTAAAAAAAACAGCACGGAAGCTAATGAGAATGAAATCACTTTTCTATCCCCTGACGGAGGTACCTATTCTTTTCTGAATGTAGATAAAGAATTTGAAAACTGGTACCGCCAAAATTTTTTAAAACAGGTTTCCGATAGCAATATCAATTCCTTTTTGTTTGAAAAAATAACGTATGATGCTAACGAAGCCATGCAGTTCAACAAGAAAATCAAGTTTAAAGATTCCTTCTGGAAAACCGAAAACCGGGAAGAATTTCTAAAAAACAACAAAGGTTTTTTATTAAAAATGATCCAAAAATACAAAGAGAGCAAAACGGTAATATCAACCGGCATGACACCGCTTTTATTTAAATATGAAGAAATGCCGCAATATTTTTCGGATTGCGGAGTATACCAGAATATCAAATTTCCGTATTTCAGGGTTTATCTGCTCAATAAAAATAAAGTTGTACTCAATACAATCAGTTTCATAAAAACAGAAAAAGAATTCCGGTTATTAGAGATTTTTAGAATCCTTTACTTCCGGTATTGACTTTCTTTATTGCTAAAATCAGCCAGCTTATTTTTAGTGGTTTCACAGAAATAAACTTTATCGTCAAAATAATTTCCTAAATATAAACCCCGCTTTAGCTCATCATTCTTTTTTAATAATCTCTGAAAGGCATCGTAAAATTTTTCAATTTTCTTATCCGGCTTTTTGCTGATGATTCTCAATCTGATTATTTCAATATTTCTATCGTCTTCCCTTCCTCCTTCTCCTTCAATACAATAATCAGACAAGTTATCATCATAAAAACTTTTTTCTTTAGGTACAGCAATTTTGTTGTTTTTATTCCCTGAACTTAATTTTCCCTGATGTACCGCAACAAACTTCGATGAAAAGAAAAATGTCCGGTAATCCTGGTCAGAAACAAAAAGAAAATCCTGCCCATATTCTATATGTTCATAATAAAATCCTTTATCCGCATTCCATTTTTCAACATACAGATGGATATCATACTTATTGATAAGCACTTGCAGTTCATCCACAAACCTTTTGAAAGGAATGATAATATTAAAATATAAAGCCATTTCTCATAATCAGCGTTATTTTTTTATTTCGGAGAAACAACACCCGTGATATTTTGCAATAACTCATCAAAATATTTCTCTCCATAATATGTTGTTGCTTCCTCCTGGTATTTAAAGAAAACATTTAATATTTTTTCCTGCAGTATTTTGTCTTCTGTATTTCTAAAAGCAGGAACAAATAATTCATCAAGAGCATCTCCGCCTTCACTGTATAACATATCTGTGGAAGCTTTTTTGAGCAGTTTGTAAAGCGCCTCAGAAGTAAATCGGGCGAATAAATTATCAATTAACTGATCTTGAACTGTATATCCCCAATAACGATGACCCGCATCATAAAATTTACAGGCTTTGTAGAATTTCTTTATAATCTTTTGTTGCGCTTTTATATTTCTGCGAAGGATTATTTCTTCCAGTACCAGTAAACACGCAATAAAATTATCGGATCCTACCGACTTAAAAGTCATTTCAAAAATGATAATTAAAGATTCCTCAGAAAGATTCTTTAAATGTTTTTGAATACCGGAATCCAAAACTTCAATTTCAGTAACTTCTTCTTCATAGACTTCAATGCCAAAATAACCCGCCAAAGGATTGTTTTCGTCGTTAAAATTAGCTTCTACATGTTGGGATAAACCCGAAAGTGCTTTTTCAAACTCAGTCAGATTATCCGTTTCCAGCTGACTGATAATGGTATCAATAGCAGGCAGGTTGTTATATTTCTCCTTTTTTTTCCATTTCTTTTCTATTTCATTATCCGCTTCCAGTTCTTTAATTGCCGGATGCTGATAAAGTGGTGAGTAATCCTCGATATAACTGCAGCCGCTTATATCTAAAGTTTCCAGAATTTCTAAAGAAGAAATGACTTCAATTGATTTAAAATAATTAGATGAAAGATTGAGTTTTTTTAAGGGAAGTCCTTTTAATCCGTCTAAATTTTTTAAATCATAACTGGTATCAATATTCAAATCTTCCAGCACTGGAAAATTTGAAAAACCTTCACAATTCGTTAAAGCTGAATATTGCAGGTTCAGTCTCTTCAGTTTTTTTAATGAAAAAAGAGGCGCAATATCAAATACACCACAAATATCTAAATTTAGATCTTCCAGGTTTTCGAGTTTTCCTATCACATTCGGAATCGGTTTGAGCTCTTTTCTGTCTTCTTCAAAATCACTGGCGACATCCATATCACCTCCATTAAGAGATCCTTTTAGGTTCAGTTTTCTTAATGCTTTTAAATTAACTAAACTATCCGGCAGTTCAGATAACGGCTGCATAATTTCCAAAACCTCTAAATTTTCCAGTTTTGTAATCACTTCCGGGAATCGGGTAATCGTGAGTCCTCTTAAATTTAGTTCGGTCAGTTTTTTTAAATTACTCAACGAATCCGGAAGATCATCGACACCACAGGAAACCAGGTGCATAGAAGTCAGCTCCGATAAGTTTCCGGTTTCATCAGGCAATTTTTGATTTTTTAAATGACTGCCCCAGATTTCAATACTTTTTAGATTTGGAAAAAGAGCAACAATATTTCTGGTATCAGTTTCTGTGTTTTTTACCACCGTATGCAATTCTTCCAGCTGTGGCATAGGTTTTATTTTGGTAAAATCACAATAACTCCAAAGCGTTAAATGTTTGATATGAATAAGCTTTTCCAGATGATCCGGAATTTCAAATAAGTCATTTTTTGATTTTCCGTAAAAACTTAGCCTGGTAATATTTGGAAACTCATTTACAGAAACAGGAATAGCTATTTTTTCGCTGTAATTATCAAATCTGATCTCTGTAACTTCATTTAAATTCCCGATTTCAGAGAAATTGAATTCTTGTTTTGATAAATCTATACGCAATTCATTTTGCTTCATAATTTTCTGTCTTTTGCTGTTATCAAATTATAAATACTATAGTATTTCTATAATTTTATGTTGCAAAACTATAGTGTCATATTATTTTAACAGTCATTATAAATAGTGATTTAGAATTTGACATGAGAGTCAAAAAGTTAAATATAAACCGGGAAACTTCAGCAAAACCAGTATTCAGGTATAACAGAAACCCTGTCAACAGACAATAATCACAGCATTTTATCGAAACGGATTTTACTGATAACTAATACTTTTGTAACTAATTAGCTATATTTGTACAGAAATACTACAGCTGCCAAAACACTAAATTGTATTACTGACATCAAATTAATTATGGATAAAAACAGAATAGTATTACTCGCAGATGATGATGAAGACGACAGATTCATTTTTCAGGAAGCACTGGCTGATGTAGATCCATCAGTCGTATTTTTTTCTTCTAATAATGGATGCGAAGCTTTAGAGCGTCTCGGTACTAGAGGATTCAGTCCTGATATTATCTTTATGGATATCAATATGCCTGTGATGAACGGTATAGAGTGTTTAAAGAAAATAAAGGAATCCAAAAACTACAACAAAATTCCCGTGATCATGTACAGCACTTCGGGAAATGATGATGCAAGGCAGGAATGCATAAATCTCGGAGCAAATGGCTTTATACAAAAGCCTTTCAGCATGATGAAAATGCGCGATGAAATCAAAAATGCAATGGACTCACTATCTGAATAGTGATTACAGTATTTAAGTTTATGTTTTGTTTTGTTTCTCTAAACTAAATCAGTTTTTAAAGTCCTTTTAGCAAATCATACACTTTGCTGAATTTAGCAAAGGAATCTGTATATACTTTTTTATTCGCCGGATTTGGCAAAAAAATCTTTTCAGCTTTATTTTGATTTTTCACCACAATTCCTGTAGACTGCAAACCTGTCAAAACCGCTCCCCATGCAGAACCTTCAATAGTTTGTGAGGTCTGTACTTTCATCTGAAAAATATCTGCTACCATTTGCAGCCATAGTTGGCTTTTTCCAAAACCGCCACTGGCCATAATGATTGTTTCTTTTCTCTTATCGGGATCCGGGAGTAAAATTTCCGTAATTTGAAATAAGCCAAATAAAATCCCTTCCAGAGTTGCCCTGACCAAATGTTCCTGTGTATGAATAATTTGCATTCCCAAAAGAGAACCTTGTGCAGAAGCATCCCAGATCGGGGCTCTTTCTCCCAATAAATAAGGCACAAAAAGCAAACCTTCAGAACCTGCTGGGATTTTTTCTGCTCCGGCAAAAAGTTCTTCGTAAGAAACAGTCGTTGTTAAAATCGTCTCCTTAAGCCATTGCAAAACAATAGCGCCATTATTTACAGCACCCAGAGAAAGATACTGGCTTCCGTGCAAATGATAACATTGTGTTCGCATTTGGTTGTCCAGATAAGGCTGGCGTATCGGCAGGCGGACTGCTCCGCTTGTGCCAATCGTTAAGGCCATAAAACCTTCGTTCATCGCTCCGGTTCCAAGATTAGCCAGAGGACCGTCTCCCCCGCCCAGTATATATAGAAAATCATCCAGAATCCCTTTCGCCTGATGGGTTACTTCGTAAATTTCGGAAAGCTGCTGTGGTTTTATTTGCAAAAAATCAAGAATGTCATCATCCCATTTTAAAGTATGAATATTCAGCAACCCGGTACCGGAAGCCATTGAACTGTCAATGCTGTATTCTCCCGTAAGGTAATGCCATACATATTCCTTTATACTGATAAATTTATGAGCCTTTAAGAAAATTTCGCTGTCAAATTCTTTCCACCAGGCTATTTTGGTCATGGGGGAAAAAGGATGAACCGGAATTCCTGTTTTTTGATAAAAATCGTTTGCTTTATTCGTTTGCTTAAGATTTTCAACTATAGTATCTGCCCGGCTGTCAGCCCATAAAACAGCATCTGTAATCGGTTTTCCGGCTTCGTCAATTGCAATGATACTCTGCATGGCCGCACTAAAACTAATAAACTGCGGATTAATTCCTGCTGTAATTTCATTAATACATCTCAGAACCGTATCTAAAATCTCCTGAGGATACTGAATACTCCAGTTTGGTTTAGGATGATGCATAGCATACGAGTGTGAAATTTGCTTTATCACATTCCCGTCCACATCAAAACATACCGCTTTTGTTGCCGTCGTTCCAATGTCTATCCCTATATAAAATTTGTCTGTTTTTATTTGATCCATATGTTTAATATCAACACTCCTATTAATCCCATAACTCCAATAATAGTTTCCATAACCGTCCAGGTTTTAAAAGTGTCCGAAACGCTGATTCCAAAATACTCCTTAAACATCCAGAATCCCGTATCATTAACATGAGAACACATCAGACTTCCTGCGCCTATAGAAAGCACCATTAATTCGGGACTTACCCCCGAAGCTGCTATTAAGGGCTGAACAATTCCGGCAGCCGTTAATCCGGCAACAGTCGCTGATCCGAGAGCAATACGGATTATAGTAGCAATGAGCCATCCTAAAAACAAAGGCGAAAGTGATGATTCCTCAAATACTTTGCTTAAATCGGTACCTATTCCGCTGTCAATCAACACTTGTTTAAAAGCACCTCCTGCACCGATTATCAGAATAATCATTGTGGCGGCACTGAGCGCAGTACCTGACTTATCCATAATATCCTGCATTTTCCTTCCACGAAAAATCCCCAATGTAAACAAGGCAAAAAGTACCGAGATTAACATCGCTGTAGTTGGGTTTCCTATAAAAAGTAAAAGCGAACGCAGGTCGCTGTTTTCCGGCAATACCAATTCACTAAAGGTCGCCGTTGCCATCAAAAATACGGGAACCAGTGCTGTCAGAATACTAATTCTGAAAGAAGGCATTTCGGTTTCTGTAAATGTTTTGCTTTCGAATAAACCATTTGGAGGAAAAGCATTGATCTTTTTTATAAACTGCGGAAAGATAATTCCCGCTGCCAAAAGAGCCGGAATAGACACTATAAGTCCGTACAGAAGTGTTTTACCAATATTTGCTTTAAAAACAACCGCAATGGCAGTCGGACCCGGATGCGGTGGTAAAAAACCATGTGTGATAGAAAGTGCAGAAGCCATTGCAATTCCCAAATAAATTATAGACTGTTTGGTACTCTTTGCTACAGCAAAAACCATCGGAATCAAAATAATAAAACCGGCGTTGTAAAACATCGAAATTCCGACAGAGAAACCCGTAAGTACCATTGCCCATTTGATATGTTTAATTCCAAAAAGATTAATCATGACCGTACTGATCCGCTGGGCTGCACCACTGTCAGAAAGCAGGTTTCCTAAAATAACACCAAACGAAATAATCAAGATCAGAGATCCCAAAGTACTGCCAACCCCGTTTTGAATGGCATTTATTAATTCTGTAAACGGCATTCCTTTTAAAATCCCTACAAAAAATGAAGTAATCAATAAGGCAAGGAAAGCATTGATTTTGGCACCCGAAATTAAAACCAATAATAAAAGAATGCTTGCAATCAGAATCAGTAAAGACATAAATTATAGTTTATAGATAGTATTTCTGTTTTTGAAACAAATTTCAGATTAGTAAATTGATTTACAGATTCTAACTCCTTCTTTTGTTGAATGTAAGCAAAGTTCAGTACTCTGCAACCATATCCAAACTCACTCCTGTTGAATAGTTTTATTTACTATCTGATTCGTAAAAATATCATTTTATATTAAGCTGTGATTATAATTCAGGATTTAAATTTTGACTGCCTGATAAATCTTCCTCACTTATTAATAATCAAAGTACTTTTTGATTTCGAAAAATAAAGGCAATCTATTACTTCCATATTTTTCTGTAGCATTCAGAATAAGTAACTGAAAATTAAACAACTATTCCATTTAATTATATAAAAAGATTCGACGAGAGTCTGGCTAAATTTGATTTGTAAGTTAAATAACCGAATACTTTTTCAGGCAGGTGAAATCATTAAACAGAAGACCACAGAGAAGCATTCATTTTAACTCCATATCAGGGAATCAAAATATTTCTAAGGAATTAATTAAAAAAATATACCGATGAGAACAGCAAATTATCCAAACTTTCAGCAGCAGCTAAACGTGTCAGATGACTCACCAATGTTTATGGAACCATTCGAACGCACTCATTTTGAGCAGTTCTATAAATCTTCAGGAAATCAGCTCATGTGCTGGGGCGAAGAATCCAATTATATGGACAGCGAATTTTTTGCTATTCTTGAAAAAGCCGATCAGGGATTCTAAGCAGATAAAGCTGATATTACTTCATTGTTTCAGTATCATAACTATCACATTTATTGACAGATAAATTATATAACTCCACTTTTGAATTATATAAGATGAAATGATTCGAAGACAGTAATTTTAAAAATAGTAATCAGGACAAAAAATCACATTTAAAAAATAAAAAATCATGGAAAATTTAATTAATCAGGAGAATCTGGAAGATATCAGAGAACTTATTGAAAGCAAAATTGCTGATATACCAGGCAATTATATATTATTTGGCGCAATTGGTTCCTTACTTTTATCATCCTATCTTAATAAGATTGGCAAAAAACAGGCTGGTTCGATAATCGGAAAATTATCAATTCCAATTATAGGAATCGGACTTGCAAAATATAAGGATGTTCTGAAATCAGAATTAGAAAGCCATTTGGACCTTCAACCAGATAATGCTTAATAGTTTTTAATTTCATATTAAAACATTCTACAAACATTCCACCAGAAAGCCTTACACTCCATAAGGCTTTTTATGAATAGTATTAATACTAACACCATTTAGGTTAATGAGTTCATGGAATTATAACCACTTTAAAAAAAATATTATGATAGCAGATAACTACAAAAGTTACGATTCAGACGAACGTAATTTAATGCCGGAAAATCCAGATCAGAACCAACAGCCGATTGGTGACGAAAACAGCTTTGAAGAGCAGTTCTTAAGCGATGAAAATTATGTAGACAGCAAATTTTCTAATGCCCTCGACCAAAATGAACTGGAAGAAGATCTTGAGGATGATGATGAAGCAGAATATGATGAGAATGACTGGGAAGAAGAAGAAGAAGAAGAAGAAGAAGAAGACAATTCATCAACAGATGATTCTGAGGAAATTGAGCCAGAAACCTTTACTGATGACAGTCTCAAAATTGACTAATTGAATTTTTTTCCAAAAAAGAATTTGATTATTAACCTTTTACCGTTGTATTTTATAACATTCCTACAGGATTATGTAAGCGTATAACGGGGCTTTTCAATTAATTTTGAATATGAATATTTAAAACTTTACAGTTATGAAAACAAATAATCAAAATCCGAATAACAATTCACAAAAAGGTTCTGATAACCGTAGTGATATGAGAAAACATCAATATAAAGATCACGATGAAATTTTAACAAACGATGAGAATTACGATTCTGAAACTCATAAATTTAAAGGTGAAGAACCTGACTTCGATGATCAATTAAATAACGAAGAAAAAAAATAAAAAAATGGCCAGTTAACTTAACTGGCCATTTTTTTATTCCAATAACTACTCAATCAGACAAATCACAAAAGTAGTTTTACCTTCCTGATTCCTGAAATCGAGATAACCGCCATGAGCTTCAATAATACTTTTAGAAAGTGTTAAGCCAATTCCAGCGCCTTCTTTGCGGGTAGTAAAAAACGGAAGAAATATTTTATTTTCTATTTCTTTGTCTATTCCGTTTCCGGTATCAGTGATTTTTATAAATATCCGGTTTTCTTTGATTTCGGCAGCAATAGAAATTTGTTTTTCTATTGCATTTTCCAGCGCGTGTAAGCTGTTTGTAAGCAGATTGATCAGGGCCTGTTCGATTTGCTCATGATCTACCAAAAGCCAATGATCAAACGAAATCGTGTTTATCACTTCAATTTGTTTGTTTTTGAATAACGGATTCATGACCTGAAAACAGTTGTCAATCATTTTTTGCAATTCAATTTTTTCCTTTTTTGGAGAAGGCAGCATTGCCAGTTTTCTGTATCCTTCTACAAATTTCTGCAAAAGATCGCTTCGCCTCAGCATCGTTCCCACACCATTTTTAATATCTTCCAGATCCTCGGCTGAAATAGAATCCTGTTCTACCAATTCCTGCAGGTTTTGAGAAATAGACCGTATTGGGGTTATCGAATTCAGAAGTTCATGCGAAATGACTTTCATCAGATTGACCCAGGCTTCTTTTTCTTTTTTCTCTACCACATTCTGAATAGAATCCAGTAAAACAATAAAATAATCGAGTTCGTAAATTTCGGTTCGGGAAGTCTGCATGACAAAAGTCTGGCTATTCTGCTCATTAACACGGATTTCCAATGAAGTCTTGATTTCCTGAAAATCCTGTTCTTCTATCACTTCACATAAAGACGGAAGCTGGCTTTTTAATAATTTCCAGTTTGAAACTTTGGGAACATCAAAATGTTTTGAGAAATAATCATTCATCAAAAAAACATTCCATTCGCTGTTTTCTTTTTTGAGGATAATAATTCCGGTTTCAATATTATTCAAAATAGAAGTATAAATAATATCCCTCGAAACCTGTTCATTCTGCTTGCTTTTTAGAATATCATATAATTTAAAAAGGTCATTCTGATTCGTTTTGTACCTCGAAAAATCAGAAGAAAAATCATTCTGGATTATCGAAGAAATGGTTTTATCATACAATAGGATGATACTTTTGACATAAAAATACAATTCAACAATCAGGAACAGAACAATGAGAAGACCAAAAACAGGTGCAAAAACAAATTTGATTTTATGCAGGTAAACAGAAAATTCAATTCCTGCCAGGATCAAAAGCAATCTCAGAAAAAGCAATTGATATGTTTTTAAGGACTTAAGCATATTAATTGGTGCTGATGTTATATTTTTCTAAGCGTCGGTACAACGAACCTCTTGACAATCCGAGTTCTTCGGCGGTTTTGCTGATATTGTTGTTATTTTTTAATAACGCTTTCTCAACAGTTGCTTTTTCTACCGCAGAAAGCTGAATCTCATCCGGGTTGTCTTCATATTCGGTAATCTGTTCCAGATCTAAATCTGAAACTGTAATTATATTGTTTTCACACAGAATTACAGCCCGTTCAATTTTGTTTTCCATTTCGCGGATATTTCCTTTCCAGGCATGTTTCTCAATTTGTTCCAGTACTTTTTTATCAAAAATAATAGTGTCCCTGCCGTATTTATCAACCATTTTCTGAAGGAGATATTCTGCCAGCGGAATTTTATCTTCATTACGTTCACGCAGCGGCGGCAGCACGATTTCCATCGTATTGATTCGGTAATATAAATCCTCACGGAAATTTTTATCGGCAACTTCCAGTTTCAGGTTTAAATTGGTTGCGGTAATAATGCGAACATCCAAAGGTCTGGGCTTTGACTCCCCCAGCCTTGTCACCGTTTTACTCTGGATAACCTGCAAAAGTTTCGATTGCAGGTGCAGCGGTACATTTCCTATTTCATCCAAAAAAATAGTTCCGTTTTGCGCCATTTCAAAACGTCCGGGCGTGTCGGTTTTGGCATCCGTAAAAGCGCCTTTTGCATAACCAAACAATTCACTTTCAAAAATATTGGCATTGAGCGAACCCAGATCAACAGCAACAAAAGGTTTGTTTTTTCTTTCTGACTCATGGTAAATATGATGTGCCAAAACGAATTTTCCGGTACCATTTTCTCCCAGAATCAAAACATTCGCATCGGTTTTAGCTACCTTATCGGCCAGGGAATAGGCCTTTTTGATAATCTCAGAATTACCGGCAAAAAACTCTGTTTTAATTTCAATATCCTTAGATTTTCTCCTTTCTTTTCGGCTTTTATCAGCCGCCTGTTTTACAGATTCAAGCAGTTTTGTATTTTCCCACGGTTTTAAGATATAATCAAAAGCGCCATTTTTCAAACCTTCTACCGCAGTTTCTACTTTGCCAAAAGCCGTCATTAAAATCACAACCGTTTTGGGTGAAAGCGTTTTTATTTCTTTCAATAAGTACAATCCTTCTTTTCCGTCCTCAAAACCTATTCTGTAATTCATATCGAGCAAAACGACATCAATGGTATTTTTTGCCAGCAAATCGACAATATTTTTTGGATTATTGAGCGTATAAATCGTCTCAAAGTATTTTTTGAGGTACAATTTTGATGCAAAAAGGATGTCTTCCTGATCGTCTATGATTAATATTGAAGCGTTTGTCTTTTTCATTTTTGTTCGGTTTTGGACGAAAGGTGTCCAATTATGGACAGTTTGGCTTTTTGTTAAAAAATAAAATTTTAAGAATAAGGCAGTTACATTTTTTTAAATTTTTGGCATGAAAATCACATTAAGACTGGTAAATCATTAATAATTAACCTCTTTCGAAAGTAAAAATAATAAAATAAACATCTAATCTGCATGGTTAATTATCTTAATTTTCAGGCGTGATTCTTTTACTTCAGAAGAAAAATAATTTTAAAAAAAAACATTTAATCCAAACAAAAACATCCATTATGATTGCCATTACAAAACTTTCAAAAGTATTTAGAACTGAAGAATTAGAAACCAGAGCATTAAGTGAAATTTCTTTAAAAATTAACCAGGGCGATTTCGTATCGATCATGGGACCATCAGGAAGCGGAAAATCGACTTTATTAAATATTGTCGGATTACTCGACAGTGCGTCTGACGGAAGTTATCTATTGCTGAATCAGGAAATGATCGGATTGAAAGAAAAACTGAAATCAAAAGCAAGAAAAGAAAACATCGGATTCATTTTTCAAAATTTCAACCTGATTGATGAATTATCAGTGTATGACAATATCGAATTGCCACTGATTTACAACAATGTCCCTTCTTCTGAAAGAAAAACAAAAGTGCATGAAATTGCCACTAAACTAAATATAGCACACCGGTTAAAACATTATCCGCAACAGCTTTCGGGCGGACAGCAGCAGCGTGTAGCTGTCGCAAGAGCTTTGATCAATGATCCGAAAATAATCCTAGCCGATGAGCCTACGGGAAATCTGGACAGTAAAAACGGTAATGAGGTTATGGAATTACTAACCAATCTTCACGCCAACGGAGCAACAATCCTGATGGTAACACATTCTGATTATGATGCTTCATTTTCGCAAAAAACAATTTTAATGAAAGACGGCGCTATTCTTTCAGAAAAAATAAATCACAGAAATGTAGACGTTTTAGTAACTTCTAATAATTAGAACAATGCTAAAAAACTGGATACATATATTTATTTACCATATCAAAAATAACAAGCTGTTTACGGCTTTGAATATTTTAGGTTTGAGTATCGGAATCGCGGGATTAATTTTTGCCATTCTGTATTGGAACGACGAATACTCATATAACAAGTGGGTTCCCGGAAAGGACAAAATGTATATCGTCATGAACGATCTGGGAAAAGGAAATGTCTGGGCAACAAACTCGGCTATTACTGCTCCAACGTTAAAATCAACTACTTCTTATTTAGATGATTATTGTTATTTCGATACCGATTACTCAAAAGAAACGATACAATACAAAGGCAAAACAGAATTGGTTAATAAGATATTTTCTGCTCAGAGTACTTTCTTTTCTTTTTTTCCATTTGAATTCAAATATGGAGATCCAAAAAGTGCTCTTCGTGAACCCAATAGTATCACGCTTTCTGAAGAAACTGCTTTTCGTTTATTTCAGAACGAAAATCCTGTTGGAAAACAAGTACGATTTGCTGAAAAATCATTTGTTGTTCGTGGTGTTTATCGCTTAAACGAAAAATCGGCCGTGATGCCAAATGCAATTTCGAACATTGTTCAGGAAAATATCGATAAACATAAAGATCACTGGGGTTTTAATTTTGGTTTGATCTTAAGACTAAAAAAACAGGCTGATGCCCCATTGGTAGTCAAAAGCCTGAATGAAATGTTTATTGAAAAAAACTATAAAAGGCAGGCCAGAAATGAAGGCATGACGCTTGAAATGTTTATCAAAACATATGGTGAACCTATGAAAGCCCAATTGCTTCCTTTTGAGGATTCAAGACTTTACAAAGGAAACTACCCATTCCCTGATGGTACCGGAAATCTTCAGCTTTTGCAAATATTAATGGGATTGTCGATCCTGATATTGGTTTTGTCAATTGTAAACTATATCAATTTAGCAACGGCAAATGCCATAAAACGGGCCAAAGAAGTTGGGGTTAGAAAAATTATCGGGGCTACAAAATCTCAGATTATTGCTCAGTTTGTGTTTGAAACGGTATTGATTACACTTTTTGCCATGCTTTTGGCGCTGGTGATAGTCGAAATTTCTTTACCATTTTACAATCAGTTTTTAAACAAAGACCTGATTCTTATCGGATCACAATTTTATGTGCAGTTAGTTTTAATCTTTATTGTCGTGATTGTTGTTTCCGGTGTTTTTCCGGCGGCATACATTGCCAATTTCGAAGTGCTGAAGGTTTTAAAAGGTAATTTTTCACGCAGTAAAAGCGGAATCTGGGTCAGAAACAGTATGCTGGTTTTACAATTTGCCATAGCTGCTTTTTTTATCATTGGTTCTTTTATTGTCTATCAGCAGGTTAATTACATGACAGAAAAAGATTTGGGCTTTGAAGGATCACAAGTGATGAATATTGTTTTTAAGGAAAAAAACGGAAAAGGGCAATTTGAACGCTACCAATCCATCAAACAGGAAATTCAGAAACTGAAAGGTGTTGAAGCTGTTTCTGTCGGAGCATTTTCTATTGGCGGAGAAGAAAATACATGGGCCGGTTTGCATTATAAAAACAATCCGGAGGTTATAATCCAGCAAATTGGTTATGATTTTGGAATGCTGGAAATGCTGGGAATAAAAGTTCTAAAAGGAAGACCGCTCACGGATAAACTTGCTTCGGATACTATTTCTAATGTTTTACTGAATGAAACAGCAGCTAAAACGATGAATGAAAAAAATCCTCTGGACAAGATAATCGACTGGCAGGGCGAAAAATACAAAGTGGTCGGAATCGTTAATAATTTCCATTATTTTAGTTTAGAAAGCGAAATTAGTCCTATGATTTTCTTTCATATAAATACTCAAAAATGGACAGAGAAAAATATACAGAATATTTCTGTAAAACTTTCGCCAAAAAATATGTCGCAAACTATTGCCTCTCTTAAGGATTTTTGGTCTAAAAAAGTAGATGCCGAGTATCCTTTTGAATATAGTTTTGTTGATAAGAACTTCGCCAGAACGTATGAAAAGTATGAAAATCAGAGAAATCTGTTTGCCTTATTAAATGTGATTGTTATTCTAATTGCTGTTTTCGGATTGTTTGCGCTGGCCTCTTTTTCTATGGAAAGAAGGTTACGCGAAATCGCCATCAGAAAAACGCTTGGCGCAGAAACCAATGTTTTGCTAAAAGAATTATCAAAACAGTATATTCTTTTCTGTGTAATTGGATTTTTGATCGGAATTATTCCTGCTTTTATTTTATTGCAAAAATGGCTTGAAAATTTTGCTTTCCGTATCGATATTCCATTCCTGCCATTTATTCTTGCTTTTGTGTCTTTGTTATTCCTGACACTGACAATCGTTTTGGCAAAAGCGTACCAGGTAACAAAAGTGGACATTTTAAAATATTTAAAATACGAGTAAAATGCTAAAAAACTGGATCAATATATTTATTTACCAACTCAGGAATAATAAATTATTTGCTGCACTTAACGTTTTAGGATTATCAATTGGGATTTCAGGTTTAATTTTCGCATTGCTATATTGGAACGACGAACAAAGTTACAATGCCTGGAATCCTGAAAAAGACAAGGTATATCAAGTTTTAGTGCAATTGAAAGATATGACTTCCTGGTCAAGTTGTGCCTTATTTTTAAAACCAGACCTTGATGCAGATCCAAATATTGAAACCATAATGTATGGGGACGATTGGTATCAAAAAAATAAAATTATTTACAAAGGAAAGACAGAATTTGTAGATAAAATCATTAATGTACAACATAACTTTTTTTCCTTTTTTCCTTTTGAAATCATAAAGGGAAATGCAATTTCGTCAATTAAAGACGATTCTGGTATTGCGATTTCAGAGAATATTGCAAAAAGAGTGTTCGGCAATGAAAATCCGATTGGGAAGCAAATTAAATGTTTTAATCAACTATTTTCTGTTCGGGCAGTTTATCGGGTTCCGGGAAACTCATCCATTGCGCCAAATGTTATAATTAATAAAATGGATCAACTCGTAAATTCCACGATAATAAATCCGTTTGTTTTTAAATTATTACTAAAAGTTAAAGATCCATCAAAACTTGAAATTACAAGAAAAAAACTGGAACGGATCTATAACTATGATTTCATTAAACGTTTAGCAAAAGAAGAAGGCTTTACGTTTGAGGACATGGGAAAGAAAGTAGGTTATTTTAATGTCGTAATAGAACCGCTTTCGCAAGCCCGATTGCATTCTATAACAGATGGTTATCCTGAAGGCAGAGGCAATTATCAATTTTTAGTAATCATGATGGGTTTATCAATTTTGATTCTCATTTTATCAATTATTAATTACATCAATCTCGCTACCGCAAATGCAGTAAAACGAGCCAAGGAAGTTGGGATACGTAAAATTACCGGGGCTTCTAAGAGAAATATTATCTGTCAATTTATTTTTGAAACTATTCTAACCACTTCTTTTTCAATTTTACTGGCATTAGTAATCGTAGAAATGACTTTGCCTTATTACAATAATTTCTTAAACAAAGATCTCATACTTCCTGGAAATCAATTTTACTGGCAATTGCTTTTAATTTTTATAATCACTGTATTTACAGCCGGACTATTTCCTGCAGTTTATGTAGCGAATTTTGAAACTTTAAAAGTTTTGAAAGGAAATTTTGGAAGAAGTAAAAACGGAATCTGGCTGCGAAACGGGATGCTCATTTTTCAATTTGCAATTGCAGCTTTTTTTATAATCGGATCTTATATTGTTTATGAACAAATTCAGTATCTACAAAACAAAGATCTTGGTTTTAAAGGAAATCAGGTAATTTCTGTAGCATTAAACTTTCCTTCTTCAGAATATGAAGGAAAAAATACAGAAAAAAACATCTACAGCAAATACAGTGTTATAAAAGATCAATTAAGTAAAATTAAAGGCGTTGAAGAAATTTCGACCGGTCTTATTGCTTTTGATGGTTCTGACAATTTTATTAGTCCTGTGCTTTATAAAGATGAGCTTTTTAAAGAAAGAACAATCGCATTAGATTATGGCATGTTTGAAATGTTGAATATCAAAATTGTAAAAGGAAGAAATTTTGACAGAAAAATAGCTTCAGACACTATCAATTCGGTGATTATAAACGAAAGTGCTTTAAAGTTGATGAATATTAAGAATCCGATTGGGGCAGAATTAGTAATACGAGATCAAAAATTAAAAATCATTGGTATTGTTCAGGATTTTAATTTATTAAGTCCGGAACTGAAAGTGCCTCCTATTTCATTCTATCATTTAAAAACCTTAGCAATGGCACATAACATCAACAAGGTTTTTATAAAATTAAAACTTGATGATTCAGGAAATACCATTGAAGATATAGAAAAATTATGGTCGAAAGTGGATACGGAATATCCCTTTAAATATGATTTTGTAGATAAGGAATACGCCCGAACATATGAATCTTATGTAAAGCAAAAGAATTTGTTTTCACTCCTGAATATTGTAGTAATTCTTATTGCTTTGTTTGGTTTGTTTGCATTGGCATCCTATTCCATTCAAAGAAGATTAAAAGAAATTGCAATCAGAAAAACGCTCGGTGCCGAAACAAATGCATTATTAAAAGAACTCACTAAGCAATATGTCGTTTACTGCGTAATTGGTTTTCTAATCGGAATTATTCCTGCTTATTTATTATTACAAAAATGGCTCACCAATTTCGTTTTCCGAATTGATATAACCATTTTTCCATTCTTAATTGCCTTTGTGTCTTTGTTACTCCTGACACTGACAATCGTTTTGGCAAAAGCGTATCAGGTAACAAAAGTGGACATTTTAAAACATTTAAAATACGAGTAAAATGCTAAAAAACTGGACTAACATATTTATCTATCACTTAAAAAACAACAAGCTCTTTTCGGCTTTAAATGTTTTAGGATTATCAATAGGAATTGCAGGATTAATATTTGCATTACTTTATTGGAACGACGAACAAAGTTACAATGCCTGGAATCCTGAAAAAGATTCGGTTTATCAGGTATTGGTTCAATTAACTGATATGCCGGTTAGCACCGACCATTCAGTGCGGTTAAAAGCCTATTTAGAAAAAGATTCAAATGTCGAAAATATTGTTTTTGCCGACAACTGGTATCAAAAAAGTAAAATCATTTATAAAGGAAAGAAAGAATTCGTTGATAAAATAATCAATGTCGAAACTGATTTCTTTTCCCTCTTTCCTTTTAAAATTACTCAGGGAAATGGCAGCGGTGCCTTAAAAGACGGAACAAGTATTGCAATTTCTGAAGAGGTTGCAAATCGCGTTTTTGGAAATGAAAACCCAATTGGCAAACAAATTAATTGTCTTGATAATTTGTTTGTAGTCAGGGCAGTTTATCACATTCCGGGTAATTCTTCGATTGCTCCGCATGTTATAGTAAACCGAATGAAAGATCTTGTTGATCCGACTAAAAGCCGAAGTCTGTTTGCTTTAAAAATACTTTTGAAAGTAAAAGATCCGTCAAAAGTGGAACTGACCCGAAAGATGCTCGAAAAAGCATATTATGATGAAATCATCGTAAACGAGGCAAAACAAGCCGGTTTTACTCCTGAAGAAATGACCAAAAAAGTGGGGCGTTTTAGTGTTTTTATGGAGCCGCTTTCAAAAGCCAGATTGCAGTCCATTACAGATGGTTATCCTGAAGGCCGTGGCAATTATCAGTTTTTGCTGATTATGGCGGGACTATCGGTTTTGATTCTCATTTTATCAATAGTCAACTATATAAATCTCGCCACAGCCAATGCCATAAAACGGGCTAAAGAAGTTGGCGTTCGCAAAATTATCGGTGCATCAAAAAGCAATATTATATTTCAGTTTATATTTGAAACTACACTAATTAGTCTGTTTTCAATCTTTTTGGCTTTGGTAATTGTAGAATTGACTTTGCCGTATTACAATAATTTCTTAAACAAGAATTTGATGATTATTGGAGGCCAGTTTTATTTGCAAATCATTTTAATTTTTGTCATTACCATTTTGGCTGCAGGGATATTTCCGGCGGTTTATGTTTCTAATTTTGAAACATTAAAGGTTCTGAAAGGCAATTTTGCAAGAAGCAAAAACGGAATTTGGCTTCGCAACGGAATGCTGATTTTTCAGTTTGCTGTTGCAGCATTCTTTATTATTGGCTCAAACATTGTATATCAGCAGGTAAAATACCTGAACGATAAAGATCTTGGTTTTAAGGGAAATCAACTGATTGCCGTAGACTTAAATCTTCTTCCTTCTGATTACGAGGGAGAAAATATTGATAAAAACATTTTCAATAAGTACAATACAATAAAGCAGGAATTAAGCAAAATTGAAGGAGTCGAAAACGTTTCAACGGGACTTGTGTCTTTTGACGGAGCAGACAACTCATTATCACCGCTTTTATATCACGATGTGCTTTTTAAAGCAAAACATATCGGAATAGATTTCGGACTGCTTGAAATGTTGAAAGTGAAGATTGTAAAAGGCAGAGGACTCGATAAAAAACTTGCTTCTGATACGATAAATTCGGTGCTGATAAATGAGACCGCTGCAAAGCTGATGAATATGAAAAATCCGATTGGAGAAGAAATCCTGATTAGAAATCAAAAGCTGAAAATTGTCGGAATCGTAAAAGATTTCAACTTACTAAGCCCGGAAGTCAAAGTTCCGCCAATGACTTTTTATCATATAGAAACCCTGCATATGGCTGAAAATATGAATGTCGTATATGTAAAACTAAAACCGCAAAACATTGAAAATACAATCGCAGACATTCAGAAATTCTGGACAGCAAATGTTGACAAAGAATATCCTTTTAAATACGACTTTGTAGATAAGCAATATGCGCGAACCTACGAAGGATACATAAAGCAAAAAAATCTTTTTTCGCTGCTTAATATTATCGTCATCCTTATTGCTCTTTTTGGTTTGTTTGCGCTGGCTTCTTATTCGATACAAAGACGAATGAAAGAAATTGCGATCAGAAAAACACTGGGCGCAGAAACGAATGTTTTATTAAAAGAATTATCAAAGCAATATATTTTATACTGCGTAATTGGTTTCTTAACAGCCCTTTTCCCTGTTTATTATTTATTGACAAAATGGCTGGAGAATTTTGCATTCAGAATAGATATTTCTGTTTATCCGTTCCTTGTTGGTTTTGTCGCTTTGATTTTCCTAACCTTACTTATTGTGCTCTCCCGCGCTTATCAGGCAACAAAAGTAGATGTTTTGAAATACTTAAAATACGAATAAACCCCTCGATTCTTTGGAATCAGGACAAAAAAAAAGCTCAATTCATATTCTGAATTGGGCTTTTTCTGAGTATAAAAAAACACCTTCAAGAGGTGCTTTAATAAACTGTATGATAGGATGTTAAGCTAAAACTACGTTTATTGCGTTTGGCCCCTTACGACCTTCAGCCACGTCGTAACGTACTGCATCGTTTTCACGAACATTATCAGTAAGACCTGAAGCATGAACAAAAATTTCACTTCCGCCGTTACTAGGTGTAATAAATCCAAAACCTTTTTCTTCATTGAAGAATTTCACTGTACCTTCTTGCATTTTTATATCTTTTAAATATTTATTTTTCTAAAGGTAGTATATTTTAAAATACAAATACTTACAAAAGAAATAATTATACAATATTTTTTACAAGATTTTGACTACAACATATTATAAGGATTAATTATACCCCATCTGTTTTCTATATCTGCACTATCCTGCTGTAATCTTTTTGGTATTTATCAGGGTCAGAAGCGGCATATTCATTTTCAGGTTCAGGAATAACATGAATTTTAGAATCACTTACCGATATGACGGCCGAGCAAACATAAATTCCTATTTTTCCTTCACTGTACTTAAAGTCCAGTAATGTCAGTTTTACAACATCATTGATCGAAAGTTCATAATAATTTCCGTAACGGATAATCTTAAAATAAATCTGCCTGTTTTCCTGTATTTCAAATTGATTGGTTTGGATATTTTCGAAGATAAAATTATTTTTTACGTCCTTATCATTAAATCCCCAGGCTCTGAACTGCACAAAACCATTTACAAAATCTATAGAAATATAATAGGCTGTTCCTTCCTTATCGCATTCAATTACAAATCCAGTTTTTCCCATTCCTTCTACTGCCAAAGTACCTTCCCAGACAAAATCGTTTGAAGGTTTTTCAAAACAGTAAATTTCGTAACCGCTTCTGCAGCCAAATCTCCATTTGCTTTCATTTTCCATCAAAAAATCTGCGGTAGGATTTCCGAGGACTGGCGATGGCTGAGGAAGATCTTTTTGAAAAATTGTTTTTTGATACAGCCTTTCCCAAAAATAATAGCTCTTTAATAAAAGCCTTCCGCTGTGATCGATATCCAGTTCTTTTGGCGGCGGAATTACGCGATGTGTATTGACATTGCCATCTGCAAAATAAAAATTATATACCAGAAAATGATTGCCGTCTTTTACTACACGCGCAGCATAATTTCCCTGCGGGAGCAAAACATTATTATGAAAGGCACAATACTCTCCTTTGAATTCCGGTGCAGACCAGTAACGGACTTTTACATCTTCACGGATTGATCCCAAAAGATAATGCGTTCCTTTAATTTCGACCACACACGGACATTCTACATCGTCATACACATACGGAATATGCAAAGGTTTTTGCAACACAAATCCCTCCTCTTCTCTTTTTGCGACTCCTATACAACCTCTTCTGTAAGTTGGACCGGAAGCACTTCGGGCGCAAATCAGCAAATAATCTTCTCCTTCGTATCGGTATTTAAACGGATCTCTGAAACTAATCCATTCCCTGGGGTTATTCGTATTACTTTCATAATGTGGGGCCTCACTTTTAAAAGGCATTCCGTATTTATTTTCTTTGGTCCAATGAATCAAATCTTTGGAAACTGCACGTCCTACTTTTTGCTCAATTCCTTTATCCTGACGTTTAAGTCCGGTATAATACATTTCGTAGCCTTCACCTTCAGCTATTTTACTGACGTGCATGGTCCACAACATATCATCATCCCATTCGCCGGGTTCACCTACCCAAAGCGCATTTTTAACTCTTTTCCACGAAAGTCCGTCTTTGGAAATTGCATGCGCAATGTAATCGTGATTGGGAATTATTAAATGAAATAAATGGTGAATTCCGTCTTCATCTATAAATATATCAACGTCTCCTATTTCCCAATTGCTAAATCCTGAACTTGAATACATCTTTACTTATTTTATGATTTTATAATGTTTTAAGCCTTCTAAAATACCTTCAGAAGCCGAACTTTTGGCCACATAAATACTTTTTGTCGTTTCATAATTGGCTAATTCCGCACTTCGGTTCCCAACAATAATCCCTTTTACAGGACCTCTGAACATATCAATATCATTTCCTGAATCTCCTGCTGCAATCACATTATATAAAGGGATTGCCCACTTACGGCAAAGAAATTTAATGGCATTTCCCTTGGAAGCCCTTTTTGGAATAATGTCTAAATACTGACCATGACTCGGAATGATATTTATTTTGTACCATCCGGTTCCCAATGCCCTGATTAGCTGTTCGTGATTGTAATGTTCCTTTTCATAATAATAGGATATTTTAAACGGATTTTGTGCTTCTTCTTCCTGAAGTTTAATCCATTTTATTGTTTTTAAACGGTTTACGACATCCTCTCTTTTCCATCGGCCGGCGAGAAATTTAGCCCAGCCTTTGTCTAAAATATAATCAGTTCCGTTGGTATAATAAATTTCGGTACCCACAGAGCAAATGATAAAATCAGGCAATGGAAATTTTTCTTCGTCTATGATTTTTTTGACAAGCCTGAGATTTCGTCCCGAAGCCATGGCAAAAGCCATTTTTTCGGTACGGTTGGTCAAATGCGATTTTAGCTCTTCCAGACCGGGATTGTTTAATTTAGGTTCAATCAGCGTTCCGTCAATATCTGAAACCAGTAAATGATCGATCTTTCTTTTTAAGCGATCAATGTTGATATTGGCATAATGTTGTTTTTTGATTCCGGCGCCGGAAGAAAGAGATAAATTCTCATTTACCGCTTCTACATATTGATTTACATGGCTTAGCCAACTGTAATGTTTCTGAATATTGATCGCACCGTTATTCGAATAGTATTTCCACTTATTCTCATCGGTCAGGATATTGAGCAGGGCTTTTTTGATCTGGGTTTCATCCTGCGGATTCACCAGTTCCCCGTTCTGGCAGGTTGGGATAATTTCAGACGGTCCGCCATTTTTAGTCACCACAACCGGAAGTCCCGAACTTGCAGATTCTATAACAGTCAGTCCGAAATTTTCGTGCAGGGCCAGATTGACAAATACGCCTCGTTTTTCTGCTGCATAACGGTAAATAATCGAAACCTCATTTTCTACATCATGTTTTTTTGGAATCGCCATTTTTCCGTACAAATCATATTTGTCCATAAGCAGCAGCAAATCTGTCAAAACATTTTTTTCAGATTCAGGCATCTTCTGGATATCTTTTCGGATACCGGCAAAAATAACCAGATTGGCAATGCTCTGAAGCTCTTTGTCTTTACCATAAACTTCGATTAAAGTATTAAGGTTTTTATGGCGATCGGGTCTCGAAAGTGCCAGGATAAAAGGCTTATGCGGATTGGTCAGAAATTTAGAAATTGTTTCGGATACCCAGTATTTTCTTTGGGTTTCCTCCATCTGTTTATCACCATCCGGTTCGTTTTGGTAATAAGGAACAAATTTTCTGGTATCGATACCGGGAGAAATCGCATGATATTTTGCTAATTCAAAGTTTTTGTACACTTTGTAGGTTTCGATTTCCTGTTCTGTAGAAGTGACAATAAATTCAGAAAGTTCCAGTGTTTTTTCTTCGGCAGCAATCCTCGCTTTAAATTTAAACTTTTTTTCAAGTTCTTCTTCTGATTGTCCGCTTTCGAGCAGTTTTTTCTTTTTATAAATACCAAGCGAATGCCCGGTGTGTGCAAAAGGAATATTTAAAATTGAAGATAATTCTGCCGCAGCATAGCCGGCATCTCCATAATGCGAATGAATCCAGTCGGGATAGATATTATACGATTTTATGTGCTTTATAACGCCATCT
Source organism: Flavobacterium sp. HTF (assembly GCF_003105115.1). GTDB lineage: Bacteria > Bacteroidota > Bacteroidia > Flavobacteriales > Flavobacteriaceae > Flavobacterium. Next base: position 75,830 of record NZ_QETH01000005.1, read on the forward strand.
ACAAAAATATCAAGCCCTTCCCACAACTGCTCTTTTGATTTGTATTTTTTTCCAAGAAAAGGGATTCGTCGTATGTCTAATTTATCATTAATAACTTCAACCGGAACAGCATATTCAGGAGAAAGTGCCGGATCATCAATTAATCTTGTAAATAAATGAACGTGTTCTACATCTTTGTGTTGTGATAAAAATTCTGCTAATTCGTAAACATATTTGGTTTGGCCCCCGTTATCGGCATCCCGTCCTATTTCAAGACCGGAACCTTTTAAAAGTCCGTGTATATTAATTAGTGAAATTCGTAATTTTTTCATCATTTATTATTTTTGTAATTACAAATCATACTCATGTTACTCTTTTATGAGTTCTCATTTTTTTGCATGATTTTTTTTGGATTTGTGCCTGGCGAGACTTCAGTTATATACTGACAGCACAGGCATAATTTATAGTTTTATAGTATTGTACTTCTTAAAAATCAGAAACGATACAATAGTGTTGTTTTTTAAATATACGATAATTCTTTTTTATATCTGCCTAAATTGTTCTTAAAGTCTATTTTCTTTAACATAAAACAATTTCTTTCAATAGAAAATCTGTATTAAAATGCAATTAAAAGTCTATGTTTTAAGTTTTGGATATAACTTAATGATCAGCCCTTTAAGACGGTTTTGATAATCTTCCAACAGCCATTCCTTGTAATTTTTACTGGCATTTTCCAGACACTTTACATATTGTTTAACGCGCCATTCGGTTTCAGGCGTTAGCACTTCTGCAAGTGCAACAGCTTCACTGAGAGATTCTGCATTGTCAAGGCACATTTTAGCCTGCTGTCTGATAGATTGCTGTATCACCGTTTTAGGTTTTTTATCCCTGTCTATAGCTTCCTGGTAATATCCTTCAATATCAAAAGTCATTTCTAATGTTTTAGGAAACTTCGCTCTTATTTCAGCCGACAAAGCGTGAGATTGTACAGATGAATTTCCGCTGGAATGAAAAGACAACTTTCTGGCAAATTCATCGGGATTGTCAAAAGCAAATTTCCAGTCGACTGTTTCCTGCCATTCACCAAACCGCTCAATATTATTTCCAAGATCTGTAATGCCAAACGTTTTCTTAGAAGGCAGTCTGCGGGATCCGCGTCCAATCATCTGATGGTAAAGCGTAATCGAAGTCGTAGCTCTATTTAGGATTATATGCTGTACGGAAGGTTCATCAAAACCTGTCGTAAGTATTGAAACTGAAGTCAATACTGCACCTTTTGTTTTTTTAAACCATTTCAGTATTTCGTTGCGCTCATCTTCAGGTGTTTTATTGTCCAGATGCCTGATGGAAATACCGGCAGCTGAAAAAAATTCTTCTACCTGTCTGGAAACTACAATACCATTATTAAAAATAAGCGTCTTTTTTTTATTTGCGGTTTCCTGGTGGGCTTTTAAAAGTAAATCCAGCATTGCCGGAGTTCCGTAAAGCTCATTCGAAGAACCTACTGTATAATCACCGTGGAGACCCGTTTTAAGCGAATTAAGTTCTACTTCATAAACGTAGGATTTTGGTTTTGCCAAAAAGCCTTCCTCAATCAGTGTGGCAATATTTTCTCCTGTGATAAGAGTATCGTAGTAACGTTTCATTGGTTTTGAAGTATCTGAGCTAAAAGGTGTTGCTGTTACGCCAATCACAAATGCACCTTTAAAGTATGACAACAATTTACGAAACGAGTTATGATGTGCTTCATCAATAATGACAAGACCTACATCATTTGTTTTTATTTTCTTTGATTTGATTCTGTTTCGAAGTGTCTCTACCATTGCCACGTAGCAACTGCAGTCAGCCTTAAAATTTCCGCTCCCGCTGTTAATTTTTCGGTTCTTTATCCCTAATTTTTTCAGGGTTGCAGAGGTTTGTATACATAGTTCCATACGATGGGTCAGAATCATCGCTGTTTTACCATATTCTTCCATATATCTTCTGGCAATTTCTGAGAAAATAACTGTTTTTCCTCCTCCCGTTGGCAATTGATATAAGAGATTTTGGGTCTCTTTATTTTGTATAATTTCAAAAACTGATTCAATATCCTTTTGCTGATAACTGTAGAATGATGCTCCAGGTTTGGTGAGGGTTTCCATTTTTTTAATGTTTAGAAATTAGGGTCAAAGGATTATTGGTATTTAATACTCCTCAATTTTTTTATAAAAGTACAGCCGGCAGTTATCATTAAATTATATGATTTCCTGTCAATGTTATATTATTAAAAAGGCATAATTAAGCTCAAAAACAATTAAAAAATGCAATAAGTCCGGGAGTTTGCGTTAGTAATATTTATCTTTGCACATTCTATATGAATTGCCTAAATTTATATCATACGATTTAATCCCATGAATAATTTCCCAATACCACACAACGAATCTGAACGCCTTGCGGCATTAAAACGCTATAACATTCTGGATACATTACCGGAACATGCTTTTGATGATGCTACAAAACTAGTTTCGTATATATGTGGTGTACCCATTGCCCATATTTCGTTTATAGATGAAAGCAGGCAGTGGTTTAAGTCCGAAATTGGGATTGGCGTTTCAGAGGTTCCGAGAGAAATCTCATTTTGCAAGTATACCATTATGGACTCCAAAATGATTGAAATTCCGGATACCCATTTAAACGATACATTTAAAGATGACCCTAATGTTACCGGTGGTTTCAAGGTGCGATTCTACGCAGGTATTCCGCTCAGGACACCGGACGGACATAATATTGGAACATTATGCGCTATAGATCATGTTACCAAAGAACTGAATGATAACCAGCGAAATGCCCTTTCGATTGTGGCAAAACACGTGATGAATCAATTAGAGCTTGGAACTAAGCATATTGAACTTGATGCACAGAAAAAAATTGCAGAACGTGCTGTACTGGCAAAAGACAGTTTCCTGGCCAATATGAGCCACGAAATTCGTACACCCCTGAACGCTATTATCGGATTTACGGATCTGCTGACACAAACGCAACTGGATCCTGCACAGCGTGATTATATCGACAGTGTGCAAATAGCAGGAGAAAACCTGCTTTTGATTGTGAACGATATTCTGGATCTTTCTAAAATGGATTCCGGCAATCTTACTATTGATGCGCAGCCTTTTAATCTAAAAAAGACACTTAAGCATGTTTATAATTTATTAAAAGTAAAAGTGCCTAAAAATGTAGAATTCAATCTTTTCCTTGATGCCGATATGCCCGAAACAGTAATTGGTGACCAGGGAAGATTAAACCAGATTCTGGTTAATCTTGCCGGAAATGCACTGAAGTTTACAGAAGAAGGTGAAGTTACGGTTTCGGTAAAAAAGACAGAAGAAACCGCTGATACCTACTCGTTAAAATTCACAGTAAAAGATACAGGAATAGGGATTAAAAAAAATAAGCTTAAAACTATTTTTGAACGCTTTACGCAAGCCGAGGACAGTACCACACGCAGGTTTGGCGGCACAGGTCTTGGCCTTAATATTGTCAAGCAGCTGGTAGAGCTGCACAACGCAGAAATTCATGTTAAAAGTCAGGAAGGACACGGATCTGAGTTTTTCTTTGTTCTTTCCTATAAAAAAGCAGACCGTACAGAAAAAGCAGCTCAGCCTATAAAAAAAGACAGTCTTGGAAAACTCAAAATACTGCTTTGTGAAGATAATATATTAAACCAAAAACTGGTAAAAAGTGTCATTACTAATTTTGGTTTTGACCTGGATATTGCAGATAATGGTGAAGCAGGAATAGAACTATTGTCTAAAAATGAATATGATTTGGTACTCATGGATCTGCAGATGCCGGTTAAAGACGGCTACCAGACTACAGAGTATATCCGAAACGAGATGAAGTCAGCCATCCCGATTATCGCCATGACGGCACACTCACTTGTGGGCGAACAGGAACGCTGTTATAATGTGGGAATGGATGGTTATGTACCAAAACCCTTTAAGCAGTCTGCGCTTTTGCAAGCTATAAAAATAGTGATGACAAAAGATAAAAAGCAACCTGAAAAAAGAGAAATAGATCTTTCTTTTCTGGAAGAAATGTCCTCTGGAGACGCTAATTTCATGAAAGAGATGATTGGTCTGTTTATAGAAAAAATTCCAATCGAAATGGGTCAGCTTGACGAAGCTTTCAAAAATAACGATACCGATACTGTATGGAAAATGGCTCATAAAATGAGATCCAGCCTGGATATGTTTATGCTCAAAGATCTTAGTAAATGTTTGTCTGTTATTGAAGAAGAAGCCGGTAGCGGGCACTTTACCTCAGAAACAGTAAATAGCTTAGACATACTACATTGCGGAATCATTGAAGTAGTTAAAAATTTAAAGGAAGTGTGATAAAACAGAAATATAGCTTTTAACCGCCTCCTGAAATTGCAAATTTAGTTTGCCAAAAAGAATTAAAAAATGAGAATAGTTTTAGCTGAAGATAATGATATCTTAAGAAGATCACTATCTTTCTTCTTAGAATCTAAAGGATTTACCGTTGATCAGTTTGCTGACGGAAAGGACGCAATGAATGCTATTGAAAACAATAGTTATAACCTGATCCTGACAGATATAAATATGCCTGGTGTGAGCGGAATGGAAATTACGCAATATATCCGAAAAAGCCTTGGGTCTGATATTCCGATTATTATATTTACTTCTTCGGGCGTAGAACAGACCGAGCTGGATTGCTTCGATATAGGGGCTAATGAGTTTATTGCCAAACCTGTAAGTCCGGCTGTGCTTTTGGTCAGAATCAATAAATTATTAAATACCCGCTTTTAGATGAAATTTATATATTATTCACTCGTGTTTTTATTTATTTCATCTGCTGTATCAGCACAGGAAACTGATGTAGATGCAATTATGAAAAAGGCTAAAACGGAAGCCGAAAACGGACATTATGATAATGCTCTTTCTCTAATTGCTCCATTGCGTGAAAAATTCCCTCAGGATGAGGATATACAAATTTTCGCCGGAAGAATCTACAGCTGGAAAAAAGAGTACAATAAAGCATTAGAAATACTCAGTCCTTTGGCAGACAGACCTAATGCAAACCCGGATGCATTACTGGCCATTATCAATACTTATTACTGGTCTGAACAATTTGAAAAATGTATTCTTTATTGTGACAAATACCTAACAACCGATCCCAACTCTTCTGATGTCCTGCTGATTAAAATAAATTGTCTCACAGAACTGAATCGTGATAAAGAGGCTTCTGAACTTATAGAAAAAGTATATGCGGCAGACAATAGTTCCCAGAAAATTTCGTCACTACGCACGTTAATCGGGCGAAAGGCAAAAAATGCTGTGGCTGTTTCTTATCTGAACGTGTCAACATATGATCCCGGGCAATCACCATTTCATTATGGATATGTAGAATATGCACATAAATTTACCAAATCTTCCATAGTGGGCCGTGCCAACGTAGGACATGTGTATAATGATACACAGATGTTATTTGAAGCCGATTATTATCAAACTTTTAAAAAAAGGGATTATCTGTATGTAAATGCCGGACTGTCAACTGGTGAAACAGTATTTCCTGTTGCCAAAGCCGGTGCAGAGTATTATTTTACCCCACAAAAAAGATTTGATTACTCCCTGGGATTCCGATATCTTCATTTTGAAACTGACGATGTCACATTGCTGACCGGACAATTGGCGTATCGTACGGGAGAATATACCCTTGCCTACAGACCTTATTATGACACTTCAAACGACTTATTTTCACATCTTTTAAGCGTTCAGAAAACAAATGATGAAAAAGAAAACCTGATCCGGTTAGAGCTTCAGTATGGAAATGTACCTTATCTATACCTGTATAACAACTTTGTTGCTCCGCTAAAAGCGTACAGAGCCGGAATTCAGTATCAGCAACGCATTGGCAATTCTTTTTTTATCAGGCCAATCCTGCTTTATGAATATGAAGAATATATTCCTGATGAATACCGTCATAAACTAAATGCCCAGATAATTATTACCAAACGTTTTTAATTATGACAGAGCTTTGGGAACTTTATAAAAGCAAAATTTGGGTAGAGCCTTTTCTAACCACTTCAATAGATATCTTTATTGTAGTGTCATTTGTTCTGTACTTACTGATTATCAGAAGCCGTAATAAAAAAATTAAAAAAGAAAGGCTTAGTGCCGGATATACTGTAATTATTGAAAGATTAATGTTTTCGATGATTTTTCAGGATCTTTCTTTTTCTGAAATTAAAGAAGATAAGGACTATGCCGTTTTACATCAGAAACCGTTTTTCAGGGCCGTTTTAACGGAATCAATTATTGATCTTCATAAAAACTATGAAGGCGTTTATGCAAGAAAACTGGAAGAATTTTATAAGGAATCCGGATTGATCAATAAATCCCTTAAAAAGCTGAAAAACCTAAAATGGGAAGTAAAATGCAAAGGCATTACCGAACTTGCAGAAATGAATGTTACGGAAGCTTTTGAAAGTATATTAAACGTCTCAAAAGGAAGAAATAAAACACTGAAAATTACGGCCCTGAATGCCTGCATAAAACTGGCAGGAACAAAAGGAATCGTACATCTGACCGGGCATCCCTATCCTATCGATGACTGGACTCAGATTAACATTATAAATGCATTTAAAAAACATGATATTGGGGATACAAAAGGTGTCGAACTTTTACTGGAATCACAAAATACAACTGTCATAACACTTGGACTAAAGCTTATTAAAGAATTAAAGCTTTCGCAAAAAGTGCCTTATGTAGCAGAATTAGCTGCCAGGGCTCCCAATAGTTTAATACAATATGAAGCTCAAAATGTGCTTCAGTCTTTTAACAGTTAAACGATATAAAAAATGACTTTTTTTAATACTGAAATAACTGTCTTCTTCGATTTATATCTTCTCCTTATTCTGGGTTATGCGATATTGATTATGTCGTCTTATCTTATATTGGCCTATCTTTCTACAAAAGAACTTAGGGAATACCTCAAAAAAAATAGTTTTGTAGATTACAATGTACTTCTTACAAGTGAATTTGCTCCCAAACTCTCGCTAATTGCACCTGCATACAATGAAGGTTTTACTATTCAGGAAAATGTAAAATCTTTGCTTTCATTAAATTACAACAATTATGAAGTGATCGTAGTGAATGACGGCAGTAAAGATAATTCGATGGAAATCCTGACCAGCACTTATGATCTTGTCCTGACGGATTTAAGCATTCATTCAAAAATTGAAACAAAAAAAATCAGAGGCATCTATACGTCAAGAAATGCTGCCTACAAAAAACTTATTGTCGTAGACAAGGAAAATGGCGGCAAAGCCGATGCCTTAAATGTGGGACTGAACATTGCACAGAATCCATATGTAGTATGTATTGATGTAGATTGTATTCTTGATAAGGATTCTTTACTTAAACTTGCTAAACCCTTTTTAGAATCACACGGAAAACGCATTATTGCGACTGGTGGCGTAGTACGGATTGCAAATCAGTGCATTATAAAAAATGGCCGTCTTGTCGAAGTAAACATACCTGATGTCATGCTGCCGAGAATTCAGGTTTTAGAATATTTAAGAGCGTTTCTTTTGGGAAGAATGGCCTGGGGCAGACTCGACGGACTGCTGCTTATCAGTGGTGCGTTTGGCGCTTTTGACAAAGAAATTGCTTTGCTGGCCGGCGGTTACAGTACAAAAACAGTGGGTGAAGATATGGAACTTGTGGTAAGAATGCGCCGTTATATGCTTGAAAACAAACTACCTTACACTGTCAATTACATACCCGATCCGCTTTGCTGGACAGAAGCACCGGAAGATTCCAAAATATTCAAAAAGCAACGCAGCCGCTGGATGAGAGGAACAATAGAAACTTTAAGTATGCACAAAAGAATGTTTCTTAATCCCCGATACAAACTGCTCGGAATGCTTAGCATACCTTATTGGATATTATTTGAATTCCTGGCTCCCGGTATAGAAGCTTTGGGCCTTATCATTACAATCCTGTTTTTTGCCTTTGGGTTACTTAACTGGCATTTCTTTTTACTGCTTTTGATGTTTGTATACTTTTTTGCGATTTTGTTCTCCGTAATCGCTTTATATAGCGAAGAAAGGACTTTTCACAAATATCCCAAACAAGTCGATTTTTTTAAGCTTTTACTGGCTGCTTTTATTGAGCCTGTATATTTTCATCCTTTAGCAGTATATGCTGCTCTGTTAGGCTATAAAGAAAAGATAATGGGAACCAAAGGCTGGGGCGAAATGACCAGGAAAGGTTTCACTAAAAAATAATTATAAAAAAATATGCAAATGCGTTTCCTGAAATCAGATAAACGCATTTGCAATTTATATAAGAGAGACGAATCTATTTTCTGGTATCAGTCTTTTTAATTTTCTTCTTATTGGTATAACTGGTATCGTTCTGGGCTTCGCTGTAGTTTGTATAAGCGGCACCATCTTTTGGGCTTGGTCCCGGCCCGCCGGAACTTGTGTCAGAACTTTTTGCATTGGTATCAATTGTGCCGGTATCATTGGTCACTGCTCCATTACTATTTACAGCATTTGTAGTATCTGACACGGCATTTAAACTATCAGACGGGTTAATGTTTGTATTTAGTTCATCGCTGTAACCGTCCTGATTATTTTTGCAGGAAAACAAAACTCCTGTCATAATAATCATAATTATAACCATTTTATTAATTAGTGATTTCATATTAATATTTTTTAAATGTTGTTGTTTTTCAAATGTAGAATATGCTGTAGTATATTTTTTACATCATTGCAATTGATTATTATAGAATTTTTCCTGCTCTAAAAATCTGGAAATATCGTACAACTGGCAATGCTATAATATTAAAAACTAAACATGTAAGCCATTTATTTTGTTGATTATTAGCTTTGAAAGAAAAGTTTAATGATCCTTTTATTATTACATCAACATAAAAAAATGCTTTATGGATAATTTACATAATGAATTAAATAGCGGAGCCATAACTTCCGGAGATAATGTTTCTTTTTGGATAGATTCCTCCTCAATTTTAGCTTATCAAAAACCCGATAAGAATATAGAAACAGAAGTTCTGATAATAGGCGGTGGAATCGCAGGTCTTTCTACTGCTTATAATTTGTTACAAAAAGGTAAAAAAGTGGTTGTTGCAGAAGATGGCTTTATTGCCAGCGGCGAAACAGGAAGAACCACCGCACATCTTGCCAGCGCTCTTGATGACAGGTATTATTATATTGAAAATATGCTGGGTGAAAAAGCGGCAAAACTTGCAGCAGAAAGCCACAGTGCTGCAATCGACGAAATTGAAAAAAATGTTACCACGCTTAATATCGATTGTTCTTTTAAAAGACTAAATGGTTATTTGTTTCTGCATCCTACAGACAAAGAAGAAAATTTGGATAAAGAATATACGGCTACTTTGAAAGCTGGTCTGCAAACGAATCTTTTAAATAATACTCCCTTTACAGCCGGAGGTGAAAATATGCGAAGTCTCGAATTTAGCAATCAGGCACAGTTTCATATTCTTCGCTATATGAAAGGTTTAGCAGATGCAATTGTTTCTTTGGGTGGTATAATTTATACAGAAGCTCATGCCGAAAATATTTCAAAAAAAGGAGCTAAAGTTAACGGTTTTGATTTCTTAGCTCAGCATATTGTTGTGGCTACCAATACGCCAGTTAATGATGTACTTACGATGCACACTAAGCAGCATGCTTACAGAACCTATGTCATTGCCGGTAAAATTCCGAAAGGGTCACTACCTTATTCACTTTGGTGGGATTCCGGAGATATGGAGTCAAAATGGGTTTCTCAGCCTTATCATTATGTTCGCCTTGAAAATTTTGATGACAAATATGACCTTCTGATTTCCGGCGGTGAAGACCATAAAACTGGGCAGGCAGATGAAGAAGAAATTTCTGAATCCAGCAGATACGATAAACTGGAAGCATGGACCCGTAACTATTTTCCGCAACTTGACGAAATCTCATACAGATGGTCTGGTCAGGTTATGGAACCTGTAGATTGTCTTGGATTTATGGGGAAAAATCCGGGTGATGACAATATTTATATTATTACGGGTGACTCAGGAAACGGAATGACCCATGCGACCATTGGTGCTATGATTATCAGTGACATGATAACAGGTGTTAAAAACAAATGGGAAGAAATCTACAGCCCTTCCCGAATTACTTTGAATGCAACTGGCGATTTCTTAAAAGAAGCCGGAAATATGGCTTCTCAATATTTGGACTGGATTGGGTCTCAGAATTTACAAAACACTGCAGATTTGCCTGCTGGCGAAGGCGGAGTACTTTCATCCGGGCTTAGAAAAATTGCAGTTTACCGTGATTATGATAATTCGTTAAGTGCTTTTTCTGCCATCTGTCCGCATTTGGGATGCATTGTAAAATGGAATCCGGATGAAAAATCTTTTGACTGTCCGTGTCATGGCTCACGATTTGCCAACGACGGAACTGTTGTAAACGGACCGGCAAAAACAGATTTAGCCAAAATTCATATTAAATAATTAAAACAAATCAACATGAAAAATTTATCAGACTTATTACAACTAAATATAAAACAAAAACGTATCGTCATCACTGGTGGTACAACCGGAATTGGTAAATCTATAGCAGATTTGCTTGTTTCTCTGGGAGGACGTGTAGTTATTTTTGGAAGAGATCATGAAGATTTTAATAATGCCGTAAACGATATAAAATCAAATTTTCCTGATGCAGAAATTTATGGTGCACCTGCAGATGTCACTAAAAAAGAAGATGTTGATATGATTCTTGATCTGATAGATAAAAAGCTTGGCGGAATAGATATTCTAATTAATAATGCTGCTTTAGCTGCCGATGGAATCACCACATATAAATTGGAAGAATGGAAATATGTCATTGAAACGAACATAACCGGGTATATTGTTTTTGCACAAGAAGCCGTTAAGAGAATGACAGAACAAAAATCAGGGCATATTATCAATATCGGATCAATGAGTGCCGAATCTAAAAGTGCTAAAAGTACTATTTATGTAGCTACAAAATCAGCTATCAGAGGATTTACAACCTCATTACGCAAGGAAATAAATCCTTTGGGAATCAAAGTCTCACTTATAGAACCCGGAGCCGTTACGAGCGATATGCAGACAGATCCAAAAGAAAAACAGAAACAAAAAATACAAAAAATGGAAATGCTGGAAGCAGAAGATATTGCACTAAGTGTTTTATTTTGTCTCGCACAACCCAAAAGATGTGATATTGTAAGTATGCAGATTCGTCCTCATTTGCAAATTATCTAAAAAGATAAGATTGGGGACTGAGTAAATTTAGAAACTGTTTATAAAGAGAATTTTGAATTCGGTATTTACTACTTTTAAAACTAAAAATTTCACCGTTGAAGTTTGAGTAAATCAGACTATATTTATAGACTTAAATATTTAATTATCAAACTAGTATTTCGATAAGCATATTTTTCCAATTATGAAATATTCACAAAAAGGAGAATTTTACGGTGAAACAAATAAAACCATTTGTCTTGAAGGTCTCACGCTGACAGACACTGTATATACGCATCCTAAAGTAGATTGGCATTTTCATGAAAATGCTTATTTTACTTTTATCCTTCAGGGAAATGTTATCGAAGGAAATAAAAAAGAAATCTACAATTGTTCTGAAGGAAATCTGCTTTTTCATAATTGGCAGGAAGCGCATTATAACATCAAACCTGACGGGTTTACAAGAGGTTTTCATCTTGAAATAGAAAAGAACTGGCTTGATGAACTGGATTTAAATACAGATACTCTGGAAGGAAGTCTTAAAATAGCAAATCCTACGATAAAACTGCTGATGTACAAAATATTCAGAGTCTCTAAAATTGAAGAAAACAATTGTGATCTCGCCACGCAAACTCTATTATTGGAAATTTTATCTAAACTGAAAAAAGACAATTTGAGAAGTGTAGATAAAAAACCAAAATGGGTAATTCAGCTCGATGAAATACTACATGACTTGTATTCAGAAAATCTTAGTCTTGATTATTTATCCAAAACCATAGATATTCATCCGGTGCATTTATCCAGAGATTTTTCAAAATATTTTGATTGTAATTTAAGTGAATATATTCGAAAGCTGAGAGTTGAAAAAGCGTTGTCTTTAATCGCGAAACAAAATTATTCTCTGACTGAAATTGCTTATCAGTGTGGCTTTTATGATCAGAGTCATTTTAATCGCTGCTTTAAGGAAATAAACAATATAAATGCTACACAGCATGCCCAAATATTTTTCGAAAAATAAGAATGATGTTAATTTCATCCTATTTTCAAAAACTACTATGCTCTAATTTTGGCATAAACTTTATAACCCGGACTATGACCCGAATTATTTTAATCCTGCTGTTTTCTTTTTTTGTAATAGTGACAAATGCACAAATTTCTGATTTGCATAAAACTGACGGAATCACAAATGTTATTCATAAAAATAATGTTGGCAGAATTGCTTTTATGAACGGAAATGTTCCGCTAAATCAATTTAAGCAGTCTGACTTTCTAAAATCTTTTGAGTTGAAATACCGATCTGATTTGAACATCAGGGTTTTTATGAATAATTCTGTGATCAATTACCTGCATCAGCTGGATTCGGATCTTCAGGAAGATCAACTTCTGAAAATGGGAAATCTGCAATTCAGCTTTTTTGTTGATAATAACTTAATTTATAAAGAGAACATTCATCACGGTTGTAACTTTGGATCTGGCGGAAACAAAACAACTTCAACCGTTTTTAGAGTTCCGCTTACGAGTACAAAAGGAGAAGACTGGTGGGCAATGTATATGTGGGACCGTTTTAGAAATAATTGTGGCGAAAAAGCATTAACGGTGGGTGCTCACCTGCTCAGAATCGAAATCAGACCTTATATTAAATTTACTGAAGAAAATATCAAAACAGGCGATTTAATAGCGCACGGTGAAATAAAACTTATCATTAAAAAACCAAAAATAACCGCCAAACAAATTGAAATTCAGAAGATAAGGCCAGGGAGTGATTGGGAAATTTCGGATTTGCCTTTTGATAAAGTAAAAATTAAAGCACTAAATACTGCCATCGCAGATTATACTCTGAAAGAAATTACAAGTGTAATTGTTATTCGGGAAGGAAAACTGATGCTTGAGGAATATTTTAATGATGCCAACAGAAATACGCTTCACGATACACGATCTGCCGGAAAATCATTTACCTCAACCTTAACTGGAATTGCAATACAAGACGGCTATCTTAAAAATGAAAACCTTACGCTGGATAATTTTTATGATTTAAAGAAATTTGATAATTATAATGTCTCAAAAGACAGCGTAAAAATAAAAGATTTACTCACAATGAGCTCTGCCTTTAATGGTTCAGATAAACAAAGTGAATCTCCCGGAAATGAAGAAAACATGTATCCGACAGAGAATTGGGTAAAATTCACTCTGGATCTGCCGATGGATAAAACCAAAAGTAACGGCAAACAATGGGATTATTTTACTGCCGGAGTGGTATTATTGGGAGATATTCTCAACAAATCTGTTACTCAGGGTTTAGAAAAATATGCTGATGAACGTCTTTTTAAGCCATTAAATATTACGCAGTACAAATGGCAATACACGCCACAACAAGTCGTAAATACGGCCGGAAGTTTACAAATGACTTCATTAGAATATGCTAAATATGCACAGCTTTACAAAAACAACGGAATCTGGAATGGCAAACAAATTTTATCACCCGAATGGATAAATAAAACGTTAACACGCCAAATTCAAATTCCCGAAAGAGAGAATCAGTTTTATGGTTATTTGTTCTGGAATAAAACTGTTCTGTATAAAGGTAAAAGCTACGAAACTTTTTATTGCGCAGGAAACGGTGGAAATCAATTTATAATTTTTAAAGATTTACCGATTGTCATAATAATCACTTCAAAAGCTTATAATAAACCTTATGGACATCCACAGGCAGATACGATTGTAAAAGACTATATTTTGACTTCGATACTAGGAAATTGATCTATGCTTACATTTTCAATTTCACAAAAGGATCAGCATCATTATTAACCGACCTCAAAGAGATTGTTATTAATGATTTCTGATTCTTTCTTGAATATGCAGTACCGTTTAAAGCATTGCTCAATAAAACTTCTTTTGGATTTCCCATTGGATAAATTTCCATTTCCTGAAGCTCATTTAGTTCAACAGAAGGATGTATTCCCAAGGCGTAATTGCCTTCTTCGTTAGCATTAAATAACTTATAAATAACCGGGTATAAAATCCATCCGGACTGATCAGAAAGTCTGTCATCTTTGATCTCGAAACCGGCAGCATCCTTCCCTGTTGTTTTTTCACCTATGGAAATTACATTCATATAAGGTTTCAGATTATTCAGGATAATTTCTGAAGCAGATGCGGTCCGGGTTCCGCATAAAACATATACTTCCTGAATTGGCGGATGGACTGCCCTTAACTGGTCAAAACCGACCTGAAGTTCATTCATTTCCAAAGCCTCTGCAAAAGTTTTACGAACCAAACCGCCATTTTTATTTCCTTTAAATACAATAAACAAATCATTTGATTGGATAGCCGGGGCGAGAATAATACTCAAAGCAGCAGCCGACGAAACATCTCCGCCGCCGTTATATCTTAAATCAACTACAATTTTGTTTACAGACTGACTTTGAAATTCCCTGAAAATCTGCAGAAAAGTTCCTGCCATTCCTATATCAAAATGCGGAATTTCCATATAACCTGTTTTTTGGCCATTCTGAATGATAACATTGTATTTTACAGGTTGCAAAAAAGTAAACCCACGGTTTATTTCTATTGGTTTTACTGCTGAAAAACCTGATGATGAAGAATATTCCTGTACTTCTAAAACTGTTTTGTCTGAAGAAGCCAAATCAGCATATAGATTCTCAAAATTCTGATTCGTGACCAAAACTCCATTTACGGATTTTATAAACTGCCCTCTTTTTAAGCCTGAGCGTTCTGCAGGAGAATCATTCAATACATACAAAATAAGAGCGTATGTCTGTTTCTCAAATTCGATAAAAGAAATATCAAATCCGTAATTGTTTCTGATACTTTTGGGAGAAGTTTCATGTAATGACGGGTGTACCGCATAAGAAAAACGGTCTTCTTTGTACAGTAACTGGTTAAAATATGTTTTTGGATTTAAAGCCAAATTCGTATTTTGAGGTATACTTTCATTCCACAAATAATATTTTTTCATCTGTTCGTACATCCAGTTATTTACATACTCATTGGTTCCTTTATCATATACGACCGGGTCATCATTTTGGCAGGATACAAAAAAGGAAAAAACAATAAGTAAAATACTTTTTAGAACAGAACGATATTGATTTATGAATTCAGGCATTAAAAATAAATTATACTAAAAATAGAGGTTTCGTGATTGAAAACTTAAAAGGAAAAGTAATCTGCTAAATTGATCATACCTTCTACACGGGCAAAACTATTGTCTGCATTTGCTGTTTCTTCTAAAACAACGATACCGGACTTGTTTTTTTGCATTACGGTACGAAAGGCAATTCTCTGACTGGAAACATACGATTCGGAAGTTCCGTGTTTTACCAGTTCCACCTCAATAATTGGAGGCAGGCTAAAGGTAAATTCTACAAAAGAACCTGCTTTATTTTTATTAATATTTTCGGATACACCCACAATCTGTCCGTTTATTTTTCTTATTACAGCGTCAATCGGACCCGTATAGCCGCTTTTAGAATATTTGTTGATATTTGGAAAAATAAATCTGTACCCTGTCAGTCCTGCTGCGCTCAGAGTCCCGGGTTTATCTGACATAAAATCGGTTACCAGTAGATTTTCTTTCATATAAAAAGAAAGGGTATCAACCGCTTTTTGAGTGGTGAAATTTTGGGAATATATAAGTTCTTTCGTTTTTTTATTAGTAACCTGAACGGTTTTAATTTCATTATCATAAAATACAAACTCAAAATCTTTTTCTACTTTTTTTATAAAAGCATCATGCTTTTTGTCGGCTGTCAGCAGCTTATTATTTACGGTTATTTGTATGGAATCCTGCAAAGCATTATAGCCTCTGATCACTATCTTTCCTGCTTTTTGTTCCTGGTAAAATGGTATTAATTCTTCATTGGCACACGATGTAAGCAAAAAAGTGGCGATAAAAAAAAGAATTACTACTTTGACTAAATTATCCATGAGTTGTACTTGTATAATATTTAAAATGGTTTTGTTTTAATTGAATATGATGACTTATTCTTTTATAAATTTTAATTTCTGAACCGTTGAACCTTCTTCAATAACCAGAAAATAAATTCCTTTTGATAAGGTACCAACCGAAACACCCGACTCATCATATTTTGATTCCTGAACAAAACTGCCGGCGGTGTTATATATTTTTAATTTTGTTTCTTCTTTATTAAAAGTCTCAGACAGGTATAACTGCAAATAATCCTTCACAGGATTTTGTTTTAAGAGTGTACCTCCTTTTGCTTCTACATCATCTAAGCCCAGTTTTTGAGCTGTAATCCACATTTTGTCTATTTCATATCCTATCGCAAAACCCGGTGGAGTCAGGAAAGCGATATAAACCTGGGACAGACCCACATAAGGAGAAATATCAACCAGATAATCATTAAATTCGACATCTAGCATAGTCCCTCTTGTAACAGTCACATTTTTTACGAGGGTAAAAGAGGCCGGGTTAGTATCTGTTGTCGAGACATATACATACAAATCTTCATTTTGTGGGCCATATATAGCTTTCTGAACAGTCAGGTTTAGCTCCATACTTCCTGCATAATAAGACAAATCTATTGCGGGAGCAATTGCCCAGTTTTTTTGTGCGCCCGGAAGATTTGAACCGGATGCTAAGTCGATACTGTAATCTCCTAATATCTTGTAAGTACCGCCAACTATAACACCATTCTCATCTACCTGAATATTGTTGCGCGTTCTCCAGCCATTGCCATCTCCGTCTTCATCGATAAAAGTCCAGTCTGATGCCTCTGAATCATCAAAATCATCTTCCCAAATTGTAAATTGCGCCGAGGCAACTCCATAAACAAACATACAAAGTAATACAAGTAATTTTTTTTTCATTTTTTGATATTTAAAAAGAGGCTGCCTGAAGAGTGAGAACAGAAGTGTACCCTATTGCTATATGATGAGCAAATACCAACAGAAATACACTGACCTATCCTACTCTTAAAAAAAAAACATAAACACTCTTCAGACAGCCCCCTAATATTATTTAATAATTATATGCTAATTAAAAACCTGTAAACTTAGTCCAGGTATTTGTCCAGTTAGCTTCTGTTTTAAATGCACCTGTCGCACCAGTTAAGTTTAACGTACCAGCATTAAAGAATGGTTGTGTTAAAGCCCATGGAGTTGCAGGATTAGCAGTAGATGTAGGTGTACCAATTGCCAGTACGCCAGAAGGCAATGTAATATTGGTAAACCCGTGAACTGAAATACCACTCCATAAAGAATTTGCAGGCAATGAAGGAGATTCCCATCTGATACCAGTAACATATCCTGTAACTGTAGCGTCAGTAAGACTGATTTCTCCTAATCTGCGAACGTGTATTGCATTTTCGTAAAGTGCTCCGTCTGTAGCAGAAGCTACACCAATGATAGACAACTGAGAGATTGTAGGTCTTGTGATAAGTGCAGTAGATGTTCCTGTTGCATTGTTATCCAACTCGATACCGTTTGAGTCAGGGCTTCCGCCGCTAGCACTGTGAGTAGAGTTTTTATCAGCAATAGCAATTGCTTTTGTAATTGTACCTCTGTAACCAAAATCGAAATCGAAGTTGTCATCATCCGGTGCAAAAGAAACTAAATGGCTAGCATTTACAACTCCTCCGAAAAATTCGAATGAATCGTCTCTTCCGTATGAAACCTGTACGTGATCGATAACTGTTCCGCTACCTACACCACCTAAAGTTAAACCATTGATTTCAACACCTGTTAAAGCATTTAATATACGTCCTGCATACTCGATACGAACATAGTTTATTGCACCACCATTGTGAGCATTATTTGATCCGCCATAGTAAAAATCAGACACATTTGGCTGATCTCCCAAACCTTCTATAACATTTGTAGTTACACCAGTATTAACTTGTGCGTCTCCTAAAACAACAATTCCGCCAAAATCTCCAGGTGTAGCAACTGTAGTAGCGTTTCCGTCTAACAATTTGTAACTAGTAAAGATAACCGGAGCAGCAGCAGTACCTTGTGCGTCTATCTGTCCTGTTTTTGTAATTACCAAAACTCCTGCGGCAACTCCGGCTGCCAATGGTTTAGCTTTGATATAAGTACCTGGCTGTATGGTTAATTTAGCCCCGATTACACGAACAACTCCATCAATTTCCCAAACTCTGTCGTTTGTCCATGTAGTGTTTGTAGTAATGTTTCCGCTTACAGTCTGTACTGTTGTTGGGTAACCTGAATAATCTGCGTTGGCAGATTTCATTGAAAACGACGAGTCAGTAGCTGCGTCATCGTTTTGACATGAGGTGAAGAACATAGTTGCAATTGCTAACAAAAAAACTTTTTTCATGATTACTAATTTTGATTACCTTTGCTGCTGATTTTACATCTGAGGTCGTTGGGGAGAGCAGCAAATTTTCTTCCCTCTGACCTTTCCTTTTTTTAGGTAAATTTTTAATAAGTTTTCCGTTTACCTGCCGGAGACTTATCCCATATTCATCTTTCATCTTTGGGGATTAATGAAAGGTTTATTTTCTTTTAAAATCAAAACAAACAATAGTCTTATCTGAACGTGAAAACCAATTTTTACCATAATAGCCTACTCTTGTGACCTGGATTTTTTTTGCAGATTTCTATCGTGTGAATCTTACTTTATTATCTGTTGCAATTCTTCAAAGAAATTATTTTTAAAAACAGCTGTTAAGATTTAAACTTCTTTCTTTTATAAACATTAGACTACAAAAGGAAGAAAAATCACTCCTGAAATTATCCTTAACGTTTTCTTAATTTTAATTCGCACTTATGTTTAAAAAGGGCCTCTCTATGTTAATTAAAAAGAATAATTTATAGAGAAATTGAAGCTTCTTCCGCTCCAGGCTTTGAATAATTTTCTGTCAATATCCGGGTCGTATTTATCTGTGGCTCCCGCTCCCAACACTCTTTGGTCTCTTGGATTACCATTTATATCAAAAGGAACCAATTTGGAATAACTGTTCTTGTTGTTGTAGGTTTCGATAGCAGTATCAAAAAGATTTTTAATCCCGAATTTCAATTCTATATTTTTTTCTTTCCCAAGTTTATAACTCATCTGGGCATCTGTAACTGAATAAGGCATACGTATTTCTTCTGCATCATAATCAAACCCTACTAAAATATATTGGTCACCGATAGCATTGTGCCTGATACTAAATCCTGCACGGTCTCCTATATAATCCAAACCTAAATTGTAATTATAAGGTGCCTGTCCGTACAAAGGGCGGTTGGCTTCATAAAGTCCTCCCGTACCATCAATTTTGGTATAACCCGTCACTTTAGTATCGTTGAATGCTGCGTTACCGCATAAGAAGATTTTCTTCAGAAGATCTCCTTCACCCAGAAATGACAGATTTTTGTAGATTTCAAATTCTACCCCAAAAAGCTTCGCGCTGTGTGAGTTCATATTGTAAATAGTACGCGTCGCGCCGTCTTCCCCAATTTGCGTTACACCTTCAATTGGATCTTTAATGTCTTTGTGATAAATACCAAAAGAGATAATTTCACCCTGAGACGGAAACCACTCAGCCTTAAAATCAAAATTCTCTACTATCGTAGAAACAATTCCACCCGTATAATTCAGAACCATTGCATTTCGGATCGGGTCGTAATAAGGCATGTTTAAACGTTCTGAAAACTGAGGACGCAGTACTGATTTGTTATACCCCAGCCTAAGATTTGTTTTAGAAACAGGACTTACCGTCAGGTTTACAGACGGAAGATATTGCCATACGTCATCATCTTTTTGCACGGTTTCAAAATTTCCGGCATTATCAGACTGGCTGGCAATCTGTGTGTAAACATAACTTTCTGCACGAACTCCCCACACCAATCGCACATATTGACCGAGCTTATTATCGAGCATTAAAAATGGGGAGTGTACTTTTACATCTCCTATATATTCATTACCATAGGTAGCAATCCTGTTCCAGCCAAAGCCTCCCCAACGGTAATAGGAACCGTCCAGTAATTGAGAAATTGGAATATCGACATTTGCCCTGTCTGTTCCCTGACCAATAACCGTTAAAGCGGCTGATTCCTGCTGGTTGGTGGCTTTTTTATAGGTTCCGAAATAACCTGCCTTGATGTTGTTCTTGAAAGATTCGCTTAACTCAAAAGCATAATTAAAATTGACCCCAACGTTGTAATCTTTCTCAGTATTGTTAAAATTGGATCTTTTAAATAAGTCCGGAGCACTATTATATATCTGCTGATAAAGAAGAACATCATCTCCCACTTTTCTCCTAAGGCTGGTCATAAAAGTGGCATCCTTAGTATCTTTTGTAGTACCCGAATAAGCACCAAACCAATTGATTTCTAAATTCCCAAGCTTATGATTCCCTTCTATTTTGTTTTGAATAAAAGTCTGGTAAACCGGATAATCTGTTTCTCTGGTATCAGGCAACTTTGTTCCGTTTAAAATATCACTGGTTGCGTCTTCCATTCTCCAGCCCGTAATTTGGGTTAACTGGTTGTCATACATATGCATGTAAGTATTACGAATGGTAATTTTATGTTTTCCGAACTGAAAACCGGCATTTAACATTCCGCCTAAAGTCGAATTGAAGCTGTAGGAAGCACCGGAATTTTTATAGCCGTATTTTGCAAAAGTCGAATACCCGTTTTCTGTTTCAGGCAGAAACTCCGTATTCGGTTTATAACTCCCTCTTTCTGTATGGTCTATTTCTAATTTATCCTGGGTGTTTTTGAAAATTGCCGAACCAACAAATCCAAATCGGTTATCATTCTTTAGCTCATATACTTTTCCTATGGAAAACTGCAGTGAAGTTCCCGGAGCTGCATACGTTTTATAAGTGGTGAAATTATCCTGAGTAAATCTTTTGGACTGCTCCAGAAATGGTGCGGATTCTGCTTCTGTAGCCGGAACTTCGATATTTACCAGACCGGAAGGATATTTTCTTGTACCATCATCAAAGCCCAGATAATCATTCGAACCTTCTTCTTTGGTAAGACGGTCTTCAAATGTAGCCCTGCTGTTATAAGAAGTTCCTATAGAAAATGCCATGAAATTTTTTCTGGGAATATCTTTGGTTTTTACCTCTACATATCCTCCGGCAAAATTGGCATTCATATCCGGAGTAGCATTTTTACTCACGATAACGCTTTCTACCATTGCAGTAGGGATAATATCAAAATTAAACTGGTTTTGGCTCGGATCTGTACTTGGCAAATTAACCCCGTCCATCACAGCCTGGTTCCAGCGTTCTCCCATCGAGCGAACAACTACATATTTGTCGTCGATTGTGGTTACGCCCGTAATACGTTTTAGTGTACTTCCAACATCTTTATCCGGTGTTCTGGCAATTTGGGCGGCAGAAATTCCGTCAGAAAACTGAGCCGCTCTTTTTTGCTGTAAAAGCATTCCTTCTGTAGAAGCAGTCGCCTTTTGAAATGTTTGGGTAACGACCACTTCATCCAGGGATTCTGCGTCATCATTCAGTACAACATTTAGTACAATGTTACTGGCTCCGGAAAGTTTTATATCGGTTATTTTTTGTGTCTGAAAGGATACAAAACTTACTTCAAGTGAATAAACCCCAAGTTCTAAACTGAACTCATAATTTCCGTCAAAGTCAGAAACGGTAGCAGTATTGGTTTCTACAATTTTTACAGTAGCGCCAGGTAATGCAAGACCATTTTTATCGACAACTTTTCCTGAAATATTTCCGAGTTTTTTGCCGGAAGCCATTTTTTTGTTGACCGCAATATTGGTATTGTTTCTTCTGAAATTCAAATTGGTAAGAGTCTGAAGTTCGTTTAAAACAGCATCAATAGAAACATTATCCTTTTTTAGGGTAATAAGCGGTTTGCTAAAATCGATATCTTTTTGATAAATAAAACGATAAGGAGTTCTGGATTCTAAATTTTCGAAAATTTCTTTTGGAGAGGCATTTTTAAAATCTACCGATACACTCCCCGTTTGAGAATAGGCATTCGTCAGACCTAAGAAAAGGCTAAAAAACAGAATTTGTACGGCAACAGGAAATTGCCTTAAATAATCATTCATAATTAAATAATTTGTTTTGGTTTTGTTTATGGATAATGTTGATTTTTTTGGGTCTTACAAGCTTATTTACTCACTATATAGCTATCATTGCCAGTTGGCTTAATGGTAATTTCCAAAGCAAATGCAATGGTCTGCAATATCTCCGGAACGGCTTGTCTGGTGTCAAGAGTTCCTTTTACCTGAAGCATTTTCAAATCTTCGGTACTATATTGAAGCGTAAAATGATGATCGGTACTCAACTGCTCAATAACCGCTGCCAGCGTCATACCATCGACATCAATAAGTGCTTTTTTCCATTCAGGTTCAAGAATTGCTGTTTTCTGTTTTTTGACCGTTTTATTGTGTGCAACAAATATGGCAGCGTACCCTCTTTCTATAAAAACAGCATTTTGTGTGCTTTCAACTTTTACTTTTCCGGTTCTCACATTTACTTCTGCAATATTACCATACGCCTTGACATCAAAAGAAGTTCCTAAAACGGTAGTTTTTATATTTCCGGAGCTAATTATAAAAGGGCGTGTCGTATCTCTTGCCACTTCAAAAAAAGCTTCTCCTTTTAATTTTACGATTCTCTCGTTAGCAGCAAAATGTTCGGGATATTCGATTTGGGTGTTTTCGTTTACCCATACACGTGTTCCGTCAGACAAACGGAGCAGGCGGATATCCTGCGGAAAAGTCTGTGTGATAATTTCAGGGGTTTTTGATTTTAATGCAAAATAAAACTGATATCCTGCCATAGAGATTAAAAGTGCAGCGCAGGCCGCAATCGCTCTTCTGAAGTTATTTCTGCGTTTGTTTATTGTGGCTGCCGAAATGTTTTTCCACATTCTGAATTTTATTTCATCAGGAAATAGTCCCTTCTGTGGTAATTCATCCCATTCTTCTTTGAATCTGTTCAATTTCATCTTATTTGAGTAAAAATTAATATCTAAGGAAAATCCTCAAATATTCTTTCTACACACATTAGATATGGTAACCTCAAAAAATCACGGGCAATTCAACTCTTAATGATTTTTTAATATCAAATCAGGATAGTTATTTATAAACAAATGAAATACAGTGTTTTAATATTTTATTTCAAAAAACAGATTACATTTAATTTACATATTGGATACGTTTTATAAATAAAGGGACAAAGGTGTGATAGAGACGCACTGCTGTGCGTCTTTTTGTGTTCAAAAGAAACCTGAAATAAAAAAGGGACAAAGATGCAAAGATGCAAGGTACAAAGATGCAAAGGTACAGAGCGACAAAGATTTTACGCTTTTGGAAAACCTGAAACCTGAAACCCGAAACCTCAAACAAAAAAACTTATGAATGCTGGTAATGATTAATAAAAACCAACGCAAACCAATACAATTCATGGCTTTTTACAGAATTTTTCTTGAGGTATTGCAGTGTTTTCGAAATCTGATTGGCAACGGCACTCTGGGACATTCCCATTTCTGCTGCGATTTCTTTGTAGCTCATTTCGTCAAATTTATGGAGCGTAAAGATCTTTCTTCTCTTTTCAGGGATTTGCTGTAGTAAATATTCAATTTTCTCAAGTTTCAAAGAAATACTGGGTTCAGCTTCTTCCGTGCTGTCCAGTTCTTTAACCAGCTGCATATACTCTATCGAGAGAATCTTGTTTTGTTTTTTATACCATCTTGAAATTTCCTGTTTACAGCTTTTAAATAAAACAGAATCCAGTTCGATATTGGGGTCAATTTTAGTGCGGTATTTCCAGAGATGTATAAACACATTTTGGGTTATATCTTCCGCATCTGCGGGCTGAGCATATTTTTTTACAAAACAAAATACTTTAAAATGATAGAGTTCGTAGATTTCCTTAAAACAAGAATCATCTCCGTTCCTCAATTTTGTGATCAAAATAGTGCTCATAATGTAATTTTAAATTGGAAAAGAATCCTTACAAAATTACCTTAAAGAGAGTGTCATTATTTTGCAGTCTGACTCATTTAATGATTTATTAATATTGAGTCGAAAACCACTTGAGAAGATGGAAGATTTATTGAATTTTACCTGCCGTACAAAGTTGCAGACATGACTGTAAAAAAACTGCAGCTATGTTTATGAAGTACACAACTGCAGTTTCAACTAACTATTCCAAAACAATAACTTAAATAAAGTGGTGAATTAAACAACTCTATTTTTTTAGCGAATATATGTATTAATTTAATACGAACACTAAAAAATATCGATTAAATGTTCAAATAATCCGATGAAATGCATTTTACGACGATTTACGGCTAAAATAAACTTTCATGAAAGCGCGGGATATGAAGGAATGAAGGCTATTTATTCGTTTTATAAAAATTGAAAAAACTTCTAAAGGACTATAATGTTTGAACAATTTTATGGCTAATTTAGTGGCTCTATTAGCAGAAAATATAAATGAACGAACTTGAAATTCATATTCATCAGCATTTTGACATCAGTTTAGACGATTGCCAAAAAATCTCCAAATTGTTTAAAATGGAAACTCTCGAAAAGGGCGGTTATTTTTCGAAAGAAGAGAAAAGCTGTAATAAATTAAGTTTTATTGATGAAGGCATCTTAAGGATATACACCTCTTTACCTGATCGTGAAATCACACAATGGATCGCAACACCGGGCTATTTCCTGACTGATTTACAATCTTTTATATACCGCAATCCATGTCGTTTTACTATTCAGGCCCTGACAGATACACGTTTATACACAATCGATTATGAAGATTATCTGACGATAGGAAAACTGGTTCCTAAATGGAATGATTTTGAAAAAATGTTTATTTCTAAATGTTTTATCATGCTGGAAAACCGCGTTTTTGATTTTATCTCACTAACTGCAGAAGAGCGTTACAAAAAATTATTTGATACCAATCGGGAACTTTTTAATCTGGTACCATTGCAATATCTGGCCTCCATGCTGGGGATGACACCGGAAACTTTTAGCAGAATACGCAGAAAAATGATTTCTTGATTTTTGTCAAGAGATTCAAATTGTAATTGCTTCTACTTTTGACTCAACAAAAAAAGTCAAAATGAAACCACAAAAAGTAATGGATTTTTCCATCAGAATTGAAGAAGCAGCAATAACAGCAATTTCTATTTATTTTTTATCCCAAAATAATTTAGGCATCTCTGTCTGGCTCTGGATATTATTGTTTTTTAGTCCGGATATTTCTATGCTGGGTTATCTCGTGAACACAAAATTTGGAGCTTTTACATACAATTTGTTTCATCATCGTGCAACTGCATTAGCAGTTCTTGCATTTGGATTTTTGAATCATTCTGAAATACTTACCGCTGCAGCATTTGTCCTTTTAGGTCATTCTTCGTTTGACAGAATGCTGGGTTACGGATTAAAGTTTCCGGATAATTTCAAGCACACCAACTTAGGCTGGATGGGCAAAGAGAAAGATATTATATAAAAACAAAGCACAATCTTTAGTTGGGATTGTGCTTTGAAATTTAGCTTTAAAGCAACGTTTACTTTGAAGACAAAAGCTCCATAATTTTAGTATAAATCGCAGTATTCTGATAAACTCCCGTAAAATTCTGAGCTCCCGGGCCGTAAGCAAAAACCGGAACCGTAATCGAAGTATGATCATTTGTACTAAAGCTTCCGTGAACATAGCCTTTTTCTATACTTCCGTCAATAAGAGAAAGTCCGCCAGTTTCGTGGTCTGCTGTAATAATCAGCAATGTTTCGGGGTTTTTATCTACAAATTCCATTGCCTGCCCCACTACTCTGTCAAAATCTAATAATTCACGAACCACATATTCTACGTTATTGCTGTGACCGCCGTAATCAATCTGTGCTCCTTCTGCCATTATAAAAAATGGATTTTTTGATTTTGAAAAAGTCGTAGTGGCTTTTGACAGCGATTTGGCTAAGAAATCTCCTCTTCCGTCTTTCATCGAAACTACAGCCGCATTTTCTAATACAACAAAACGGCTATTATTGATCGTATCCAGAGAGCTGAATTTATCCGAAAAAGTATAGCCTTTCTTTTGCAACAGTTCCGCAAGGTTTTTTCCGTCTTTTCTGGATTTAAATTCATTTGTTCCTCCTCCTATTAAAATATCAGAAGGATGTGATAAAAAATCTGCTGCAATAGCTTCATTGTAACTTCTCTCCGGCTGATGGGCATAAAAAGCTGCCGGAGTTGCATCTGTAATACTTCCTGCCGAAATAATAGCGGTTTTATAATTCTTTTTGGTCAATTGCTCTGTAATCGATTCAAGAGGTTTTCCTTTTTCGTCAACGCTGATAAAGCGGTTATTGGTTTTGTGACCGGTTGCCATGGCAGTTGCTCCCGCAGCAGAATCTGTAATATAACTATCTGAAGCTGCAGTTATAGAAAATCCCTGAGTCGGAATATTAAACATGTTCAGCTTGCCTTTATTGGCCGTATAACCCGCATAAATCTGAGCCAGCCCCATTCCGTCACCAATAAGAAGTATTACATTCTTAGGCTTTTTATTTTTGAAACCTGAAACATTTTTAGGCGTATAAGTGTCATAAAACTGGGTATTCTGATAAAAGGTTGTTTTCAGGTTTTTGATAAACTGCGTCAACGCCGGAACATTATCTGTACCTATAAAATCAACATGCAGATTCATCAGGGTCATCCAGGTATTTACATTGTCCTGTGTGGCCCAGAATCTTATTTTTTTGTTTTGATCGTGTACTTTTTTAATGATCGCCTGTATTTTTTCTGAGTCCGGTTGTGTCAAAACACCTTTTCCGTTCCAAACCGTAATTTCGTGTAAATCTTCACTAATCATTTCTACACGGGATAATTCCTGCGGAGAATACGTTTCGTTTAGTCTTCCGTCAAAATAAATAAAATTCGGATAGTCATTCCATTTTGATGCTAAAGGCCTGTTTCCGGAAATAACCACTTTCAGGTTTTTATTTGAAATTAGATCCGGATACAATTTTAGCTGTTCAGCAATCAGTTTCAGGGTCGCATCTGCATCAGATTTAATATCAATCATTAAAATTAATGGCTTGTCACTTTTATATGCTTTACCGCCTAAGGTTTTGAATTTTAGCCTAAGTGGTTCCAGATAAAGGTTTCGAAGTGAATTATCAGGATTAATTTCTCCGGAAGTATGCGCCACGATCAAATCGTTTTTTACTAAAAAAACATCTGCTTCAATAACTCCTGTTTCGTTAGAATAAGCCTCATAAAAAGGAAGTTTACCGGCATAGTCATTATGCGAATGAATATTGGCAGAACTGTATTCCTGTGCTTGCGCGAAAAGGCAGAAATGGAGGCAAAAAAGGGCTATTATTTTTTTCATTTGAAATCTGTTTTTTTTCAATCTTATAAGCCGTAGGTAACTTTAAGAATCGAATATTATTTAATAACACAAACCAGTCTTATTTAAAAAACTGGTTTATGAAGTATTGGTATCCAGTCCGTCTATTTTATACAACCACAGGCCCGAAAGCCTGCAGCAGATAAAAAACACAAACTAAATGAAACTCTTTATTTCCAGCCTTCATTTTGCCATAAAGCTCCTTTGCTTACTGCAATTTCGTCCGGTGGAATTGGCCAAACATGGTGAATTAAAGGATTAAAATTACGCGCCGGATAAATTTCTGTTCCGTTGTAATGGTGCAGCGGTTTTGCATAAGTTGCCTTTGCATCTCCCCAGCGTACCAAATCAAAATGGCGGTCTGTCCATTCTCCTGCCAATTCACATCTTCTTTCTCTTTTCAAATCTGCAAGTGTTGCTCCCGAAAGGTCTCCAAGATTGGCACGGTGACGAATCATATTGATTTCGGTATCAGCATTCTGACCTTTCATCAATTTCGCTTCCGCTAACATCAAAAGAACATCTGCATAGCGCAAAAGCGGTACATTTAAAGCTGTTGAAGGCTTATCTCCGTTTGCATTTACATAACGAATGTCTATTCCGCCTGAAGTAGTTTTTGCATAACCGAATGGCTCCATATATTTTTTAAACTGGTATCCTGTTCTGTTACTTGAACTCACTACATATTTTCCTTCATTGAAAGTAACCAATTCACCAAAATACATAAACTGATCTCCTTTTTGTAAAATCGTAGCACTACGTCTTTCATCTGTCGGATCATAAGAATCGAATAATTCTTTGGTCGGATAAAAATTTCCCCAGCCGTTG
The DNA here is from genome assembly GCF_003105115.1 of Flavobacterium sp. HTF. Classification (GTDB taxonomy): domain Bacteria; phylum Bacteroidota; class Bacteroidia; order Flavobacteriales; family Flavobacteriaceae; genus Flavobacterium. The sequence goes on from NZ_QETH01000005.1 coordinate 104,264, forward strand.
TAAACTCCCCAGCCTTTATCTTCCAGGCAAACTCCCGGAAAAATAGAACCCAAAGAAGTATTTTCTGCACTTGAAGTTACCGACCAGATGTATTCTGTTGACCAGTTGTTCTTAATTTTAAAAACATCTTCAAAATTGTCAAGCAGTTTGTGTTTTCCGCTTCCAACAATCAGGCTGGCATATTTAATAGCATTATCCCAATCCTTTGCATACAAATAAGTACGAACAAGATATCCCCATGCAGCTGTTTTGTGCGCACGCCCATAATTATCCGGTGTCAGTTCGTTAAAATAAGGTAATAATTCGGCCGCTTTAATTAAATCGGCAGCGATATAAGCGTAATTCTCCCCTACGTTTTTAGTACGCGGTACATATACATTGGTCGGGTCGTTTCTGTCCTGAATCGGAATTCCGGCACGATCATCTCCATAGTGATACGCCAGTTCCAAATGCATTACAGCATGATTAAAATAAGCTTCTCCCAACATCATATTCCTTGTTTTTTCGTCTAATGGAATATTCGGAATATTACGCAGGACATCATTACAGCGTTTCATTACCTCATAATGCAGTCTCCAGATATCTTTGGTATCTGATTCTGATCCGTCAACAATAAAATTCTTGATACGTTCTGCATTTTGTCTTGGTTTGGTCCCGATATCGTCACTGGCATTATTCAGCCAGAAAAAACCACGCCCATACATATTATCATCCGAATACAGTGCATAAATGGCATTTACTCCTGCTTTTGCATCAGCCGGAGTTTTCCAGAAATTTCCGCTTGACGGAGCTCCCTGAGGCACTACATCAAGTTCGCTTTCGCAAGATACTGTTCCCAGCAGCAGTGCAAAACTCAATAATACAATACTTAATTTTTTCATCTTATGTGTTTTATTTTTTTTAAAAAGTTGCATTTATACCGGTCATGTATATTCTTGATAGCGGGTAACGCCCCAAATCCATTCCGAAATTGTCTAAACCAACCTCAGGATCCATTCCTGAATATTTGGTAATGGTAAACAGGTTCTGACCTGAGATAAAAAATCTCAATTTTGCTTTTCCGTTCAGCCAGCTTTCTTTTACGGTATAACCGATAGAAAGGTTTCTTAATCGTAAGAAAGAAGCATCTTCAATATAAAAATCAGAAATACGTCCGAAGTTGTTATTGTTATCTGTTGACGAAAGTACCGGCACACTAGTATCCGTATTGGTTGGAGACCATGCATCTTTAGAATCGGCCAATAAATTATATCCCGGGAACGAAGCGTTTAAGCCTGTATGTTTAACAGCATTGAAAACACTGTTTCCTGTTACCGCATTCAAAAAGATATTCATATCAAATCCTTTGTATCTGAAATTCGCATTTAAGCTGTAAGTCGCTTTTGGAAAAGGGCTTCCTAATACCACTCTGTCGCCGTTATTGATCACTCCATCTCCATTTACGTCTTTGAATTTGATATCTCCGGCAACAGCATTTGGCTGGTAGATATCTCCATTAGAATTTACATACGCTTTTGCTTCTGCAGTACTTTGAAATAATCCGTCTGTAGAATATCCGTAAAAGGCTCCTACCGGACTTCCGACCTGATAAATATTGGCCAATGGCAAACTTCTTACTCTGCTCAGGTTAAGAGGCTCCAGAGAAGTTAAATCGTCTTTAATAGAAACAATTTTGTTTGTCAAAAATGCCGCATTTGCCGTCACATCAAATTTAAATTCACCACGAGTTTTCTGGTACGTCAGACTTGCTTCAATACCTCTGTTTTCAACATCTCCGGAGTTTACAATTCTTCCGTCAGGAGTTCCTGCCACACCCGGAAGCTGGTCACGCACCAACATATCCTTGTTTGTTTTTACGTAAGCATCCAAAGATCCTGTCAAAGCATTATTTAATAAACTGAAATCCAAACCAATGTTGGCTTGTTCTGAACTTTCCCATTTTAAATTTGGGTTCGAAAGTTCTCTTTCAGAATAGCCATAATTAATAACCGGTGTAGCACCAATTAAACCAGAAGTCTGAGACAATGGTACACTAAACTGGTATGGTCCTAAGTTTCCTAAGTTTCCGATTTGTCCCCAGCTTCCGCGAAGTTTTAAGCTGCTGATTATTGGATTAAGTCCTTTCATGAAACCTTCTTCAGAAATCAGCCAGCCCGCAGAAACAGACGGATACACTTTCCAGCGATTTTGCGACAAAAGTTTTGATGTTCCGTCACGACGAACAATTCCCGAAAGTAAATATTTCTGATTGTAATCGTAATTCAGCCTTCCTACGTAAGAAGAAATAATTTCTTCATTTAATCCTGCACCCAATTGCTGAATCAATTTGGCATTTAGCAAATAACGCTGTGACGGATCTTCACTGTCAAAACCAGTTCCTTCTACATCATAAAATTCTCTTTTGGTCTGCTGAAAAGTATATCCTCCCAAAGCAGAAAAGTTGTGGTTCCCTAATGATTTTTCGTAAGAAATCGTCTGCTCACTCAAGATATCGGTAGTAGTTGCAGTACGTTGTGTTAATCGGTTAAAATCGAAAATTTTTCCCGGCTCCGTAATTTTTACATCAAACTCTTTATAGTCACTTTGAATTCTGGTATAACCCCAGTTTGATTTTAATTTCAATCCCGAAATCACTTCCCATTCTGCATACGGATTTAATAATATAGTAGAAATAGGATTTCGGTTGTCCAGCCTTTTTAAATAAGCAACCGGATTTATTACGTCACCATAAGAACCAATATATTTTTCCGGTACACCGCCAAATTGCCCTGAACCATCTTCTCTGTAAATCGTTGCATTTGGAGGGTAAAAAATGGCTCCCAAAATAGCTCCTGTGTAAGCATTAGCTGTATTGGCAGTCTGTCCGTCGGTTAAGGAATAACTCATGTTTTCGCCGATAGTAAAATTTGGTGCCAGTTTAAAAGAAGAATTGGCTCTTGCTGTATAACGGCTTCCGAAAGTATTTAATAAAATACCTTCATTTTTTCTGTAACTTCCTGAAATGAAAAAATTAGATTTTTCTGTTTTTCCGTTGATCGAAATTGACAAATCCTGAATTTCTCCTGTCTGGAAAATTTCATCCATCCAGTTTGTTTTTGTCGTTCTGGCTGTTGGTTCAAACGCAGGATCAAAACCCGGAATTCTTGGCATTCCCGCATTATCTCTTGCCGTGTTCATTGCATCTGCATATTCGGCAGCATTCAGGACACCCAGTTTTTTAGCCACATTCTGAAAACCTCCCTGATAGTTTACATTCACATTAATACGTTCTGAAACTCCTTTTTTAGAAGTAATTAAAATAACTCCCCCGGAAGCTCTAGCACCATAAATAGCAGCAGAAGCAGCATCTTTCAGGACACTTATCGAACCAATATCATTAGGATTTATGGTATTTAAGGAACCGCTGTAGATAATTCCATCCAGTACAATTAAAGGAGTTTCTTTGTTTAAAGATCCGATACCACGAATATTAATAGTAGGTTCGCTTGTTGGGTCACCACCGTTATTAATTACAGTAACTCCGGCAACGGTTCCCTGAAGCAATTCAGCAGCATTATTATACGTTCTGCTTGAAGTTTCTTTCATAGAAACCGAACCAACAGCGCCCAAAACTTCGCTTTTCTTAACACTTCCGTATCCCATTACCACAACTTCCTGAAGCTGTTTCATGTCGGCGGCTAATTTTATGCTTAGATTGATTTCTGATTTTGTTATTTTAATTTCCTGCGTCACATATCCTACGTAAGAAAACATAAGCGTCGCTTCAGAAGCATTGACTTCCAGTTTAAAAGTTCCGTCAAAATCGGTAGCTGTAGCGGCATTTGATGTTTTGTCCTTAATTCCGACACCCGGAAGAGGCATTCCGTCATCTCCTCCAAAAACAGTTCCGCTTATCGTAATTTTATTCTGATCAGCACTCGCAACTTTTTGGTTTTTTCGGATTACAATATTGTCTTTTACAATTTCGTATTTCAATAAAAAACTCGAACAAACTTTATCAAGTGCCTGTTCTAATGTTACGTTATTTAATTTCAGGCTAATTTTCTGATTGCTGTTAATCTGGCTGCTTTCGTACATAAAATGCACATCAGCCTGCTTTTCGATTTCCTGAAAAATATTTTTTATTCCTTCATTTTCTACCTTTAAGGTTACTCTTTTGTTAATGTCAACATTTGCTGCTTTTAGCGACATTCCCATAGAAAGTAAAGCCGTAAGAAAGAGCAGTTTGGGCGATAACGCTTTTTTGATCTTTTGAAAAGTTGCGGTGTCCCGCATTTGTTTTTCAGTCATAATTGTGGAGTTTTTAATTGTTTTGATTGTATAAAGTTTGTTGTGTAGTTTTATTTAAATTATTCGATTACATAAATCCCGGCCTGCTGATTATAACTGGCATTGATAATATTGCATACCAATCCAACGACCTGATCTGCCGGAAGTTCCTTAAAGTAAGCACTGATCCTGAGATTACCCAGGTTCTTGTTTCTGAGTTCTACCGCAACATTATAATCACGGCTGATCGTGGCAATTACTTCCGAAAGCGGAGTATCTTCAAAAACAATGATGTTTTTCCGCCATAGCGAAATGGAATTTATAGGCACATCTGTAAAAGCATGGAGTTTGTTGGTTTTAGATTTAAAAACCGCTTTTTGTCCCGGTGTTACATTTACATTTTCGTCTGTAACAATCGATTTTACATTTACTTTTCCTGTCACTACAGAAACTTCCTGAATGTGTTTGTCGGGATAGGCCTGAATATTAAAACTGGTTCCCAACACCTTAGTATCCATTTTATCGGTATGAATGATAAAAGGATGTTTGGCATCTTTCGCAACATCAAAAAAAGCTTCTCCGGTTAAAGTCACTTCCCGTGTATCTCCTTTAAAAGTTTTTGGATATTTTAGTACGCTTCCGGCATTAAGCCAGACCTGAGTACCGTCTGCTAAAGTGATTTTGCCGTGCTGACCTAATTTTGCAGCATATTGTTTTTGAGAAACTGCTGTCGAAGCTTTATATAAAAACCCCGACAATCCCAGTACAAATAAAATGGAAGCCGCCATCATCCATTTTTTAGGATGCAAAGAAAAAACGGAATCTGTTTTTTTTATTGCATTAACTTCTCTTCTCAGTTTTGATTTTGAAGAGGAAATAAACAATTCGTTTTCGGGATTATTTTCCGGATTATCGTACCAGTTATTCCACATCTCTTCTCCTTTTAAGGAAGGCTTGTCTGCTAAGAAATGTTTTATATTATTATATAATTTATCAGGCATTATAATTTATTTATCTTTCTAATAGTATGTCTTGAAACTGTATTTTTTGGGTAGGTGCAAAAGGTTACGCTTTTGTTAAGAAATAAAAGCCGTATTTACATTGCAGATTTTTGTCAGTTGAATTCTCCGAGGTAAGTCCGCATAAATTTCAAAGCATAGGAAATATGATATTTTACGGTTTCATGAGAAACGTTTAATTCTTCGGCAATTTCCTTATTGGTATATTGCTTGAACCTGCTGAGAATAAAAACTTCTTTTGATTTTTTGGGAAGCAAAGAAGTCGCCTTATCCAGTGCCTCCTGAAGTTCATCATGATAGATAGATTCTTCGGTTGCATTGTGATCAAGCGAATCGCTTAGGTTTCTGTCGATCACTTCTTTTATATACTGATCTGTAATAGTGTTTGATTTAATATAATCTAAAGTGGTGTATCTCACAGAAGTATATACATAAGCCGAAAATTTCTGAATCGTTAAATCATTGCGTCGTTCCCATATGTTGGTAAAAACTTCCTGAACAATTTCTTCTGAAACAGGAACAGATTTCATTCGCTGATAGACAAAACGCACAAGTAAATCCCTATACCGAAAATACAATTCATCAAAAGCCCTGTCTTTTCCTTGTTTTAATAATGCAACAAGTTCTTCGTCAGTATATTTTTTATACATGATTGGTCACTTTTAGAGATATTACGCAATAAAAAAAATGTACCGGAAAAGCGTATTCGATTGTGTTTTTGTGATGTGTCCTTAAATTAAAGAATGACATATATACAAGTATTGGGTTCTTATAATATGTCTTCAAAATTAGCCCTTAGGGTAGGTCGAAAAGGTTACGTTTACATTAATAAAACAGCAGGTTTACTAAACATATTATTAACATTTGAGGCTAAATGTTACCGTTATGTACTAATCTAAGAATATCCCTGTTAAGAACAACTTATTGTTACAGACTGTAACAAAATGCTCTTTTCTAAGCCCAATTCGTTCCTGAAAATAAAGTCGGATAAAAAAGTTTTGTAGTTTTGTTATTTCAGGTTATTTCCCTGAATGTCAATTATAAATTACATCAAAAAAACGCACTGGTTTGTCGAAAGGAATTAAATGAAAAAGCAGGAATATGCCATAGTAGATATTGAAACCACAGGCGGAAATGCCAGTGGGAGCCGTATTACGGAAATTGCCATTATTATCCATGATGGTACCCAGATAATTGATCGTTGGGAAAGCCTCGTCAATCCCCAAAAAGATATACCGCTTCCTATTTTTGCCCTGACAGGTATTAATAATGAAATGGTACAGAATGCACCCATTTTTGATGATATTTCAGAAAAAGTGCTGGAGATGCTTACCGACCGTATTTTTGTCGCACACAATGTCAACTTTGATTATTCGTTTGTACGCCACCAGCTGGAACAGGCCGGATTTAAATGGACCGCAAAAAAACTATGTACGGTACGCGCGACAAGAAAAATCCGCCCCGGTTTGAGTTCCTACAGTTTGGGGAATCTTTGTAATACACTGGATATTCCCGTTAACGGAAGACACCGCGCGGGTGGCGATGCTGATGCGACTGCTATTTTATTCTCCCGTTTATTGGTTTGGGATGAAGAAGGAGAAATGACCAAAATGATCAAAAAAACAGCCCAGGATCAACGGCTGCCTCCTAACCTTCCTCCTGCTGATTTTGAACAGTTACCCGAAAAACCGGGAGTGTATTATTTTTATAATGAGGTAAAAAAAGTTATTTATGTCGGTAAGGCTATTAACATAAAAAAACGTGTTGCTTCTCATTTTAGCGGGCATAAAATTACCCCGCAAAGACAAAATTTTCTCCGTGATATTCATTCCATTTCTTATGAAGTTTGTGGCACTGAATTGATGGCTTTATTGCTCGAATGCAGTGAAATCAAGAATTTATGGCCGGCGTATAACAGGGCTTTAAAACGTTTTGAAGCTAAATTTGGACTGTATCAGTATGAAGCGCGTAATGGATATAAATACCTGGCAATCGGAAAATTAAATAAATTCCAGGCCTGTACGGAAGTCTTTAACAGCGAATTTGATGCGATTAATCTCTTGCGGAATCTTACGGAACAATTTGATATTGATTACCGTTTTTGTAAATATTCAAAACCGGAAGAAGGAGAATTTATTCAGAAAAAAGATTTATCTGAACTGCCTGATGTGGATTCCCATAACGAACGAATCAAAAATGCCATTGATTTTCTAATAAAAGGCCGCCCGAGTTTTGGTATCATCGATAAAGGCCGCACCCCGGAGGAACGCAGCTGTATCTGGGTTGAAAACGGTCACTTTTATGGAATGGGTTATATTACAACAGACATTACAATTACAGAACCTTCTGAAATTAAGGATTATGTAACACAGTACAGAAGCAGTAATTATATCATGCAGCTGATTTCTTCATATGCTGCAAAATATCCTGGTAAAGTGTTTTCTAATACCTCCAAAAAAGTAAAGTAAACCTCTTAGGAATAATATAATGCATTTAATATTCGTAACTTAGGATATGAACTAATGTAATGTATTATGAAAATTGCCACCTATAATGTCAACGGAGTCAACGGACGACTGAATGTTTTACTTCGATGGCTGGAAGAATCCGCTCCGGATATTGTCTGCCTTCAGGAATTAAAAGCACCTCAGGACAAATTTCCGGTAAAAGCTATAAATGATGCTGGTTATAACGCCATCTGGCATGGACAAAAACAATGGAACGGCGTTGCGATTCTGGCAAAAAATATGGAAATTGAAGAAGTCACACGCATCCTTCCCGGAGATGATGATGATTTGCAAAGCAGGTATATAGAAGCACTGATAAACGGAATCGTAATTGGGTGTTTATATCTTCCAAATGGTAATCCGGCGCCCGGTCCAAAATTAGAATATAAACTGAAGTGGTTTGAGAGACTGGCAGATCGTGCAGAAACACTTTTAAAATTGAAAATTCCGGTGATCCTTGTGGGCGATTATAATGTAATGCCAACCGAACTCGATGTATACAAACCAGAACGCTGGGTGGATGATGCCTTATTCAGGCCTGAAGTCCGCAAGGCGTTTAAGGATTTAGCCGCACAAGGATGGACAGATGCTATTCGGAAATTACATCCGGATGAAAAGATTTATACCTTTTGGGATTATTTCAGAAATGCGTACCAGCGTGATGCCGGGCTTCGAATTGACCACTTTTTACTTAGTCCCCAGATAGCCAAATACCTTCTTTCCGCCAGCGTTGACCGACATGTCCGCGGATGGGAAAAGACCAGCGACCATGCTCCTGTCTGGATAGAAATTGATAGTCAAAAATGAATCAGCCTGTAATTATATAACAAACAGAAATAATTATATAACAAATACTTTAGACTCGCATGTATTTTTGAATGACCAAAACAAACACTAATACAACCTTTTAAAATATACTGCGATGACTTACGGAAATACTGATTTAACTCGTTTTTTAGATGCTCAGAACAAACTTTACTTAACTGCTTTTTCGGAAATAAAAAAAGGAAAAAAAGAAAGCCACTGGATGTGGTTCATTTTTCCGCAGATAAAAGGTTTGGGCAAAAGCAGTATTGCTGATTATTATTCTATTGCTGATATCAATGAAGCCACTGCTTATCTTCAGCATCCTATTTTATCAAGACATCTTGTTGAAATATGTAAACAACTATTAGTAAGTGCCAAAAATAAATCTGCCGAAACAATTTTAGGTGATTTGGATGCCCGAAAATTGCGATCTTCCTTAACGCTTTTTAGCCAGGTTGAAAATGCAGATCCTATTTTTACAGAATTATTGAATAGATTTTTTGCAGGTGATTTAGATCCGCTTACACTTTCATTAACTACGATTAGAACTCCGGTTGAAATGTCAGCATAACAGAATTAAATCTGTTATGCTGATGTGAATTACTTGAGTGTGATTGTCATATTTGGTACAACGATAGGACCCGTCAAACCGCTATAACGTTGCGCATATATTTCAATATAATCGCCATTTGCCAATTCGGCTGTACCATTTACTGGCAGTACCACTATATCACTGGTTGCTGTTCCACGTCCATAGATTTTGTATTGGGTTAGCACCGTTCCATTTTTGGCAATGTATATGATATAAGTCCCGGCAAACGGAACCTGAAAAGAAACGGAACCTGCAATCTGAAAGACTCTTTTCTTTTTACCCTGATAAAGTAATCTCGCCGGATCTGAAGATGGTGCTGAAAATCTGAATAAATTAGATGTAGTATAAGTAGTTCCTACTCCACCAATCTTTACAATATTACTTGGGTTCGAACTATTAAAAGTTACGTTAATACCACTACCAACAGCATAATCAACAGAAAAATCGCCCGTAGCGTTTGTGTCCGATTCGGTAGGGATTCCCGCAGATCTTACATTCCAGTTATTATTAAAACTATATCCGGTGTAACTTCCTGCTGTATATCCTTTTACATAGGCTCCTGCCCCCGTTGTAGTACCGGTAAAGACTACTGATTCTAAAACGGCATCTCCGTTAATGACAGGATTATTAGATACATCAATACCTACTGCTGTACCTGTGACCTGACTAAACCCTCCTTGTTTTTCTATAAGAGTAAAAGTTCCGGTATATTTTTCAAAAGTCCCGGCATTACTGGAAAACCATGCGAGATTACTAAGTAATGCATAATTGATATTGTCGAAAGTTATTCCATTTGCATTGGAAAGAAACTGAATAACACTAAAAAAAGTTAATCCAAAACCGGAAATAGAACCAACTGACTGACTGGATGCGATTATACAATCTCTCATTAATAAACTCTGAGTTGCCGCACCACTAAGGCTAAAAACGCTTCCGGCAGAAGAACTTAGTGTTAATGTCTTAATGCTTCCCCCGGTTGCACCGACAAAAATTCCTCCAGAACGGCTTAGAACATCTCCATTAGCATCCTGACCAACAATATATGAATTATTAATTTCTATTGGTAAATCCAATGCTATCGTTCCATTTATTTCGTATAATGTATTGGCATCCATCAGATATTTTGTTCCGCCTCCGGCAGTTTTTTCTGTAGCCAGAACGGTTGCCAGTACATCTGTAGATTTTATAAGTTTATAATTTAATCTTGAACTTGATCCATTCACCAGTGGCAGCCAGCCGTTTCCTGTTGCATAATAAAATACTGATTTTAGGGTTAGATCATAAACCATTAAGCCTTCTGCCGGAGATGCAATTGCAATTCTCTGTGCTGTCGTCATCCTCGGAGGCAGCATTCCCTGAGTAGTTGAAGTTATATCAAGTATCGAACTGGCATTTGGCGTAACCGTTCCAATTCCGATTTGAGCATTTGTTATGAAAGTGAAGAGAACAAAAAACAATAACAATAATTTCTTTTGATTTTGCGGAGTAGAGATAGTCATCATGATTTCTAATATTAATTGTTGATATTATTCTTTTTTGATTTTATTTACCTGAATTAGATATAAAAACTTTTTGAGTAAGTTTCTCGTTATCAGTAGTAAGGAATTCAGCTATATAGATACCATAGGTAAGTCCGCTTGTAGAAAAAGCATAATCGGAATCATTACCCAAAGCTTTTTTCGATAAGACTACTTTTCCGAGCATATCATATAATTTAAACGATTGTATGGACAGGTTATTCGGGTTCGAAGCTTTTAGGACACTATTGAGATTATCCTCATAAATGACAAATTGCTTCTTAACATTATCAGATGTGCCCAGTGACGTATTTGTAAAAGTGATTTTAAATCTTTCCAGATACGTTCCGGGAGCCACCGTAACCAGATAAGATCCGTTTTTAATATCATGATACGTCTTATCCAAATCATCATAAATAAATATCGGCTGAGACGCATCAAAGCTTATTATTTCCGGTATATAAAATTTAAAAGTGGCTTCTGTAGTAACTTTTACTTTTAAAGGTATTTTTTTCGTCACATCAAAATTGACCCCCTGAATGGTATAACTTCCGCCTTCTAACCAAAAAGTCACATCATTAGGAAGAGAACCGTCTATATTGTGAGCATCTATACCATAATCAATCCCATCGGTAGCTTCGGGTACAAATGCCAAAGCAAGCTGTCTGGTAAACTGATTGTCAATGATGGTATTCAACCTGAAAAAAGATACGGGAGTTGTTTCCTCTTCATCATTTTCTTTTTTATTACTTTCCTTTTTAGCTGTATCTTTTATATCCTTCTCTTTTACATCCGGATCTTTTATATTTATTTTTGCAAATTGAGTCAAACCTCCCCCTTCTTTATAAAGTACCCTATGCGAATTTTTGAATGTTGCCGTTCCGCTGGCAGTAGCAAAAATCACAAATCCCTGGCCTATAGGCGAATATTTACGCTGTATCGCAAGGTTTGATGAAACTCCGGTATGATTTACAGAGCCATCACCATTATAAGTATTGAAAGTCGCCGGAACATATACACCATTTAATCCTACACCCATCGGAGAAAAAGTTCCATAACCTCCTTTGTAAGCCGCCACAAAATGAGAATTTACCGTTTTGTCCTGTTCCCAAAAATAAGCTACTCCTCCGGTTGCTGTATTGGAAGGATCCAATAGAAATGCGTTTAAATGCAAAGCGGACGGATAAGGATTTCCGGTTAAAGTGGAATTACTCGCACCCAATGTTATCGTAATATTCCCGTCATTGGGTTTCCCCCTGAAATCATATCTTTGGGCAGCGCCGGGATTATTTGTGACACCTGTCCCTTCAGGATTTAAGGCATCTGTACCGGCTGTTCCTTTCATGGTAAAACCTTCTCCTGCAGCTAATCCATTTGTTTCGCCTACATAAATCCATTGCGAATAATTGTCGGCATTTACTAATTTATAAATCCATCTGGTAGATATTCCCAACGGGACTGCAGTACCATTTTGGGTTCCCCAGGGCAACATAGCCGCAGGAGTTGTTGCTGTAGAAGTTGTGGGACGGTTTAAAAGCTTGATTCCGAAACTTTCATTTCCTATTGTTGACGATGGATTCCCTACAGGAGAACACCAGTAATTATATTCATAACTATCTGTGGTTCCTTCCTGAAATACAGACAGTTTACCCAGTCCCGTATTGGTTGAAGTAGTTGTAGTTCCCTGAACAAATTGCGAATTATTCCTTAGATATAAATTGGAATTAACAGCCAAATTTACATTCTGTTTGGCATACAGAACTTCGTTCTTTACATACATATAGGCATTTGGACTAAAATAAATCTGAGAAATAGATTTTGTAGTGATTAGTACCAAAACGAGTAATACTATTTTTTTTATTGCTCTCATTTTCAAAATATTATAGTTAATAAAGAACTATTTCTTTGCCTTTTGATTCCGTTAATTTTTGGCAAAAAATATCCACAGCTATTTTTTCAGGCTTTAGCCTAAAAAAATAATTGGCAGCATTCAAAACTTGCTTCAGTTCTGAATAATAATCTACGGATTTAAAAACCTAT
>NZ_QETH01000006.1 GCF_003105115.1 Flavobacterium sp. HTF
ATAAAGCCAATGAAAGACAGACACTAAATATAATACGCCAATCTCTTCAAATCTTCCATAAATTTTGTTGAAATTTGTCCCGTGGAGGTCACAAAGCCAAATGGAGCCACTTGAAGACAATTGGCACCATTTTTTTTTACAACCTCTTTCAATAACCTAACTTTGAATCATTTTTGCTTTTATACTGTTTCTTTAGAATCACGATAGAACGAATAAAGAATTTAAAGATCTATTTACACAAAAAACTAAGATGAGTTTTAAACTTATCACTGGATAACTTAACGAGATTCGAACAGCAATAATGAAGAATAATTATGACTTTATAACCTACTAAATCTTATTTTAAAATGGTTTACTATTTCATAATTATATGTATTTTCCGCTCTCATGTTTTTCATTATAATTATTTCTCGGGTGAAGTAAATAATTGGTTTATTTCATTCCGATCATTTGCCAAAGTTTCTCCGAAAAGGATAAATACGCTGAATTACTTTCTCTCGTCTAAAAATTGCTTACTATTCGCATTTTTACAATTTAATGGCATTTCGATCGAGTAATTTTACTTTCTGCAAAAATTGGAAAATCAGAGTGGTTTAAAGTAAAAACTACCTCTATAAAGAAGCCACAAACGCAGCATTTAATCCTAAATCCTGTAATTTTGAGAAAAAACAAAAATGAGCCAAGATGGATAGTTGTCAAAACCGAAAGCAACAGAGAGGTATCCAGGCTATTTTTTGACTTTGAGATGGAAATCTTCGAGTTGGAAGAATGCATAAAGATTAAATACGAAAACTGCGAACAGGTGCCCTCCATCTGCAGACTGCTGGTGGATGCGAACATTGACATCTTGGAAATTTATCTTACTCCCAGAATGTGAATATATTATATTTTGGATAGATAATTCTAGTAATTTTAAACAACTTATGGATTATATGTAATTTGCTAAGGAAAAATTGAGGCAGCTTAATTACTAGTATTGACTGCCCGGAAATGTAATAATAAATATAAAAGTAGCAATATTACAGTGCTAAAATATTCCGACACATCTAAAAAACACAACTCAAATGAACATCAGTAAACTTAATCATTTATTTATCACGTGTTGTATTGCTATTCTTTTTGCTTGCTCAACAAAACGTGGCGAGACTGCAGTAAAAGAAAATAAAATCATAAAAGCAGATTTATTATCTATAGAAATTGAAAAATTAGGATTAGAATTTACCAGAAAGAACAATGTTCCCGGTATAGCCGTAGCTGTTATTCAAAATGGAAAAATCATATCGATTCAATGCATCGGTTATGCTGATTCGGCAACTAAAAAACCCATAACACCACAAACAATTTTTAATATTGGCTCAATTTCGAAGGTTGTATCCGCTTGGGGATTTATGAAACTTACTGAAAATGGTCTTGTACAACTTGATGAGCCAGTTAATCAATCTTTAACCCGATGGCAACTACCTAAATCCCAATACGATATATCAAAAGTTACACTTCGACGACTTCTCAGCCATACATCGGGTCTCTCTGTGCATGGATATGGCGGGTTTGAGCAAGGAACCAAAATATTAAGTTTAGAAGAATCCCTAAACGGAAAAACAAAAAAAAATGGAGAAGGTGTACATCTTATAAATGAGCCAGGAACAAAGTGGGACTATTCTGGGGGCGGTTACACGCTGGCACAATTATTTCTTGAAGAAAAAACAAAGGAAAAATTTGCTGACTATATGAAAAAAAATGTATTCCAACCTTTGGGATTAGTTAATACCTCCTATGAATGGACCGAAGGCATGAAAGCGAATTCTGCTACTGCGTACGACACGCTTGGAAATGCTATAAAAAACAGAATATTTACAGAACAAGCAGCAGCAGGATTACAAACATCGGTGCTGGACTTAGCACATTTTGCAGAGCTATCTATTACAACTGATTCTCGGAAGTTAAATAAAGTTTTAAAGCCAGAAACAATACAATTGATGGAGCAACCTGTTTTTCCATATTCCAATGAAGGAGAAAGTGGTCTTGGATACCGATTCATGAATTATGAAGGTCTCCAAACAATTGGACATACTGGAGAAAACGTAGGTTGGAGTGCGGCAATGTTTTTGCATTTACCTACCAAGAGCGGTATTGTGATGCTTTGCAATGGCTCCAACGGAGATCGTGTGTGGTTCCCAATCTATCAGAGCTGGGCAAAGACAATTAAGGCAAACCAAACGCAGACCCACTGAAACATTAAAGCTGCAGTTAAAAAAAATAAAGAGTATTAGATAATTATAATCTAGTTGATGTTATAGATAATAAAATTGACTTCTTATTTAATCTGATAAAAAATAAAATTAATAACATTTTACCACAAAAAGCCAACAATAATTTTAAATAAAATACTAACTATCAATACTTTACACTTAATGATCATTTTTTTAGAACTATGACATATTTTCTGTGCCAAAATTTAATTTCGATCTTTTTACTTAAAAATAGATTATCACTAGCTTTAAAATACTTAGGAAAATTAAACAGATTTTTGATTCAATCCCCAACAGGACTACCAAACCAAATTTACATCGCCAATGAAAGAGAGACGCTACAGATAGTAAGCCAATTTCTTTAAATCATCCAAAAAAGATGTTGAAATTTGTCCCGTTAAGGCCCAGTTTTAACTGCCTGCGCTCCATCGGATTTCTGGCCGCCCCGGATACAGACCAGCTATGGGAGCCTGACGATCGATAAGAACACGCAGGGCCAGAACAGTTTTATGTCGATGCGCAGCGGCTTTGATGCCGGTGAGAACTGCCCTGTTGTGGATTATACTGTCTGGGTGAGCTTCCATACCGACTGTGAGGGTGCCCTGTCCTGTTATGAATTGGTTAAGAAAGGTGAAATAAAATGCTTAAACGACGCTGTGGAGACCTATTGCAGGGAGATATTGGGAAGGTTAAAAGAAAAAAACATACCAGGTCTTTTTTCTTCCGATCCTTTCAAATGAGGCATGACCTACCGGCTACCCATCAGGATATCAGCTTATGAGATAAGCGAGAATTAATGATTTAACTCGTTGACAGCCTAAGGAGGGCAACTAATTTATTTTAACAGCGAATATACCATTTCATTTAATCTCAACAGCAACAGAAAGACAAAACAAAAATTCATTCAATACCTGTTTTGACTGGTATCTGGGCGAAGCCGTTTAAAAATTACAGAAAATGGGATAATCAAAGATCCATGACCCGTTGCGTTCGCATTTTGCGAGTAAGGGTTCCTTATGGTTTGCCGGTATAGGCAATCAAAGCAGGAAGCAGAATATGAAATAGTGCTCCTCCACTGCCTGCTTCCGCATAAATCTGGCCACCATGATTTTGAACTACTTTCTCGCAGATTGCAAGCCCGATTCCTGTTCCGCTATATTCCATCTTACCGTGGAGGCGATGGAAAATTTTAAAAATTTTCAGCGCCTGCTTCTCTTCAAATCCAATGCCATTATCACTCACTGTAATTCGGTGATACTCTTTTTCAGGATCTAATTTTATTTGTCTGATATCAGTATTTCCAGACACTAACTGATATGAAATTTTAATTACAGGGTCAACTCCAGATTTCCTGTACTTTAAGGCATTGGACAAAAGGTTATCAAAAAGCTGTGTCATCTGGGTCGGTATGGCAGTAATAGTCGGTAGAACAGCTGATTCGATTAATGCGCTGGTTTCTTCGATCAACAGCTCAAATTCAACTTGTATTTCCGCCAGCACAGCATTCAGATCAACACTTTCAAAATTGTCTGTTCTACCAAGCTTAGAATAGGACAATATATCCCGAATAAGTGCTGACATACGGTCTGTGGAGTTGTAAATCTTTTCTAGATATCGTCTTGAACTATCGCTGATGTCTACTATATTATGCTCGAGCATCTGGGTGAAAGTACTTATTTTTCTGACAGGTTCCTGCAGATCATGTGACGCAATAAATGCAAATTGTGCCAGTGCCTCATTTGATTTTTCAAGTTCATCATTAGAATTTTTGAGCTCCGCCACAATTTCTTCCACTCGCTGCCTTGACTTAACCTGTTCGGTAACGTCAATAGCTACAGACAATACGCCGGAATTACGCGGGTCATCTTGCATAATGGGTTCATAAACAAAGTTAACATAGACAGTCTCAACGTTTCCGTTTCGGTACAAAGCAACAGGCAGTTCATTGGCAATGAATCGTTCACCGGAGGAATAGACCTTAAACATTAGTTCTTTTAATCCCTGCTCACCAGCCTCTGGAAGTACTTCAAAAATCGGCTTATTTAAAGACTCCTCTTCTGTCCTGCCCCATAACTCAAGAACTTTTTTATTCGCAACTTCAACTATATGATCCTGACCTCTAAAAATAGCCATTGCGACGGGCGACTGGATTATCATATTTTGTAGTACCTTTTTGCTGTTTTCCAGTGCTGCCCTTATCATGACCGTTTCAGTAACTTCCGATACAATAGCCAGAACTCCATTGATTTTGTCGTCTTTTCCAAGTATCGGACTGTAAAAAATATCAAAATAACATTTTTCTGCATAACCGTTTCTTTCTAAAATAAGCTCCAGCTCTTTATAACTAAGTCCTTCTCCCTGAAAAACGCTGTTAAACATTATCACCAAGGTATCCTTAATTTCACTGTATGTGTTAAGAATGTTATTTCCAAGAGCCAGGGGATGCTTAGATTTTCCTAAAATGGGACGATATGCATCATTATACAGATGAATACGGTCCGGACCCCAAATTATATTGATCGCACATGGACTGTCCAGCATAATGCTGACACTTAAAAGAAGGCCTTCCGGCCATCGCGCCAGTTCTCCTAAAGATGTTTTACTCCAGTCATACGATCTGATCAATCTTCTCATTTCGCCCTCACCTTCCAAGAAAGCCGGTATATTTATATTAGTATTGTCACCCATCCAGATTAAAGTAATATAGATTTAAGGATATCGACAAGCTTATCAAACCGGTCTGGTTTGGTAATGAAGTTGGCTGCACCAAGATCCTTTGTTATTTGAATAGTCTGAGGATCTGAAGAGGTAGAGAAAATAATAACAGGAATGTCCTGAATGTTTTCTTCTTTCTTTAATCCCAGTAAGAATTCCTGTCCGCTCATGATAGGCATATTTAAATCCAGAAAAATCACATCAGCTTCTATTTCCTTAACGCGAAGACTCTTCAAAGCTTTACTGGCGTTTGTAAAGCTGTAAAATTGAAATTCGTTAGAGACACAGTTCAATGAATCTAAAAAGATCTCATGATCTTCTTTATCATCATCTATTAGTAGAATTTTGTAATATTGCATGTCATAAAGATAAAAATTTTCGATTAAAAATCAAAAGTTGCTATTGTTTTAGCGCATTAACAGATATCGAATATCATTTTGACGATGCCAAAAGCAGTTATCAACAAGGTAATGCAAATGGTTCGGACTTCCGTACAACCCGCAGATTGCAATCCCGCATTACAAGCTCAGGAAGAATTTATCATTTTGCTGCATGCCTGAACCGAACGGGTCCATTGAATAACCTGAAAGATCCATTTCCAAAATGTTTTTTAACTTGGAAATCTGACATGTATTTAGCAGATCTGCATACCACTTTATTATTTGGCGACTCAAATTATTACCATTTCGCAAGATGGAAAATATATTGGAAAAGAACAGATAGTCTCAAGAACAGAACTCGCTGATGGTCAAATACAAATTGTTACTCAAAAAAAAGGAAAAGACGGTAATGATAGTAAAGAAGCCTTGATAAGACAAACTTATACGATAAGCAAAACTGTATTTTCTATACGCAAAGAAGTTCTCTTTTCCGGAGAAAATAAATGGACCCAGAGACACGAATATATCTATTCCAAAAACTAAAAAAACATTTCCATGTGGGAGAGCATACCATTTTTACCACAAAGTTTTGGTTATGTAACGTTGGGATATATATACATCTTTAATTAAGAATTTTGGGGATGGCTTCACTATTCTTCCTCGATTTGGCTTCAACTATTCTCGATTTGGATACAGTCCTCACTTTTTTAATGGTCAACTTTGTTGTATTAATTTATATCACTTCAGATTATGCAGACATATGAAAAAAAAGTAGCACTGGTTTCCGGTGCCAATACAGGGGTAGGTTTCCAAATTGCTAAAGCTCTCGCCGATTATGGTTATATAGTATATGCAGGTTCGCGTGATCTTCACAAAGGGCAGGTTGCCGTTTCCGAAATTGGCGGCAATGCGACGGCCATTCAGCTGGATATAACAGATTCGGAATCTATTACTACAGCAGTTAAAACCATTGAAAACCAATACGGATATCTGACATTGCTCGTCAATAATGCCGCTATCTCACACGCCGGACAATCCGGAAGAACTATGGAAGAAGTGTTAGGAGCACAGCGTGCAAGCATTGTCCCTATCGATGAGTTAAAAAGTGTTTGGGAAACGAATGTTTTCGGTACTTTAGCAGTCACACAGGCCTTTTTGCCATTGTTGCATAAAGTTCCTGCTGCAAGAATCGTGACCGTTTCGAGTTCATTAGGTTCATTGGGAATCAATTCAAATCCTGAAAATCCTTACCGTTCAGCATTCGATGCGGCTTATGGTGCTTCTAAAACAGCACTTAACGGCATCTTTCTGTCTCTGGCCATAGATCTGGAAAATACAAATGTTAAGGTTCATTTGGTAAGTCCGGGATTTACGGCAACGGCACTCAACAATTTCCAGGGCACAGATACTGTGGAAGAAGGATCTGTAGAACCCATCAGAGTGGCGTTGGCAGAAGATCTTTCGACAGGCAGTTTTACAGGGCCATCTAATGTCAGCGGAAAAGATAACATTCTTCCCTGGTAATATTATATCAGCTAAAAACCTGTGATCATAATTGTCACAGGTTTTTTTAATAAATTTACAAGATGAAAAGCAAAGGTGATAAATTGATCCGTTTTATATCCATATCGGAAAGCCACCAGGCTTTCGGCCTGCCTGCACCCCAACATCCGTTGATCAGTCTGATCCATTTTAATGAAATCAATCCGTTCAATACAGAAATGGCTCCAATCTACGATATTGTAAATTTTTACAAGATCACTTTCATCACAAAAAATAGCGGCAGACTGAAATACGGACAGGATTATTATGATTTCAACGAAGGCAGTATGTTATTTTTAGCTCCTAATCAACTGGTAGGAAGTACTGATTATAACAGTAAGACTTACTGTTACATACTGCTTATTCATCCTGATTTTTTACTGGGGTATCCCCTGGCTAAAAAGATCAAGCAGTATGGCTATTTTTCGTATGCTTCCAATGAGGCATTGCATCTTTCCGACAAAGAAAGAGAGGTGATCCTTTCCGTTTACAAGATTATGGAACAGGAGCTCAACAGTGGGGTTGATGAGTTCAGCCAGGAAGTCGTTATCGCACAGATAGAACTGATGCTCAGTTACGTCAATCTGTTTTATAAACGTCAATTCATTACCCGTAAAGCAGTCAATAATGACATTCTGCAGAAGACAGAAACTATTTTGGATCAATACCTCAACGGTCTGGAATCTATTCATCTTGGCGTTCCCACCGTTCAATACCTTTCGGATCAATTGCATATTTCACCCGGTTATCTAAGTGATATGCTGCGTTCCCTGATTGGCAAAAGCACCCAGCAATATATCCACGAGAAGCTGATCGAAAAAGCAAAGGAAAGATTAATAACCACCGAACTCACCATTGCTGAAATTGCTTACGAATTGGGGTTTGAACATCCGCAATCTTTTAGTAAACTATTTAAAACCAAAACCAATGTTACGCCTCTGGAATTCAGACAATCTTTTGATTAGTTGGTTCTAAAATAATGCAAATCTCATATCTCTGCAATTCCTTCTGGGATGTCGATCTCACCGACAACAAAACGTAGTTAAACGGAAGATTTTTTTTATACTCTTTTCAATACATCCTATTAGCTTATTTGATTTTTGCCAGTGATCCGTTTTTTACTCCATAGTATCTTATAATGAAGGCTTTTTCCCGATGACAAATGCTTTGAGCTCTGCTATCTTGCCCTCTTCGAATCGCCAGATATCACAATAATCAAAATGTTCATATTTTCCGTCCTTATTTTTTAATCGGATTTCCCCCGTAACCATGACAAAATTGCCTTCTTCGATTGCCTTTTCCACACTGAACACCGGTGGCTCACAGTAGAACTCTTTCATATAAGCACGCACTTCCTCTTTCCCGTTAAGAATACGTTCACCAACGAAAACCCATTTGGTGTTTGGGGTACAGTATGCTAAAAAACTTTCATAATCGCCATTTTTTACAAATTCATTGGCTTTGTGTAAGATTGTTGTATGTTTCATTTTTGTGTGTTGTTTTAAATGATTGTTTTTTGTTTGGGCACTAACACTGGATGAGACAATAAATAGTGCGATAATGATTACTGATTTTTTCATTTTAAATTGTAGTAAAGGGTAAGGAACATTTGACATTCTCTTCAATAGTCTGGATGCCAAATTCTGCCAAACGGTTTGTAAAATTATCCGATGAGACTATGGTTTCAGGAAGATAAAGACCTCCTGTTTTCTGCGCAGTCTGTCCGTTAAGACCAAGAATCCTCTCTGCGATTAGATAGACGCCTACCGCAGTTAGGTGAGAATTCCCTTTTGGACCGGACAGTATGGTTCTGACTTTTTTGCCTTCTCCTGATAATGAGATCCCTTCTATCTCAATATACAAATCGTGTGATGCTCTCAAACCTTTACCGCTGCCTATTGATTCCCCAATAATGAAATCAAACCGAATATTGCGGGCACTGGTAAAAGCGGCGATACTTGGAACATCCAGGGTACTCATTGGATGACCAATAGCCGATGATTCACCATAAAGAGTAATCGATCTTGCATTATTTTTTGAATCCACATACAGCCAATTTCCATTCTGACGGATCAGTGCCTGACCTACAAAACCACTAACTTCTTCTGCAACCAGTGGTCCTACCGGATCTTTTTCATCGTATAGTCCGGCAGTTTCTATATCCGTGATTGTGCTGAAGCCAGAAGCCATCTGCTTTACAACTAATGTCAACAGTCCGGCCTGCCAATGCCCTGCGAAAACTACAGGAGCTGAAATTGTTTTATGAAGGCCGAGAAATGCTGTAGTTGAAATCTGATCGGCCAATTCGCTTACCGTAATACAGGCAATACCATTTAAAATAGACTCTTCCCTTAAAATATTGCTGTGGTCATCCAAAGCTGATATTATAAGGTCGATTTCTCGAAATTGAGCTAAATTGAAACCTTCTTCCAAATCGATATAGGCTGTTTCAGCGTGGGTTAATTCTTTAGCCAGCAGTTCTCCTTTTTGGGGATTCCTACCAGCGAGAATAAGTTCGACAGCACTGTCCGCTTTTCTTATCAGATGTGCTATGTTGGCTCCTACCTGTCCGTAACCGCCAACAATCAGAATTCTTTTTTCCTGTAATTCCATATTATACTATTTTATAAATTAAATTTAGGTCATTTGACCTAATGTAAATATAGGTCAAATGACCTATACGGAAAAATATTTTTAATATTTTTTATTTAATTTTACACAATGGACAAAAAAGAAGAGCGATTAAATAAGATCTTATCGACAACAATAGAGGTACTGATAAAGGAAGGTGCAGAAAATCTCTCTATGAGGAAAATAGCAAAAAATGCGAATTTGTCTTTAAGTAACCTGCAATACTATTATAAAGATAAAAATCTTCTTTTGATTGCCACAGTGGAATTTTACTTTGAAAGCTGCAAGAAAGAACTCACTAAAGCTATCAGACTTTTGGCAGCTGACAGCACTCCTGATAAAAATGTTTTTCTGGAAAAGGTTTTGAGCATGCTGCTGATCGATGGAAGATCCGGTTATCAAACCTTGATGTTTCAGGAAATATGGACTTTAGCATCCAGAAATAAGGAATTGCAAAACGCTGTGGAAACCTACTATAAAACCTATTGCTTATGGATGATCGATCTGATTGCTGCATTTTGCAGTAAGCCTGAAGAAATCGTAAGTTTTCTTATTCCTTTTGTAGAAGGATACACCATTGTTAATAATGTCATTCCTCTGACTAAGGAAAAAGTAATCGAGATGATGGTAAAACTGATCACCATTGTGGAAAAGTAAATAGCGATAATTTATAATTCCATAATTTCTGAAGGTATCAATCGCAAAGCAGCTTCTATTTAACCGCTGCTGTAAGTTATTCGGTTACCCAATATGGCACGTCGCTAAAAACTTTGACAGATATCATTGCCGGTGGGGGGCTTCAACATCGTAAAAAATTTTAGAAGGTTTAAAAAAAATCATTCCTAGTTTAAGGATGGCTATCAAAGTTTTTGCTAGTTGCGGTAATAATCTTTCTAATTAGTAAGATTTCTTTCATTTAAGGTATTTCCGAATTCCCATGACATTTGCATAATGTTATGCTTTAATTTATTTTAGCAACCAGATTTTCAATCATCCACTCTCTAATGGTTGTAGGTCCTGCGGAAGCCTGTGTTCCCGGCGCTAAGTCATATAAACCATTACCGATTGCCGTCAGCATTTCTGTTAAAGAGATTGCAAATGCTTCGCTTGTGTGATGTTTTTCCAACAGCGTTTTTATATAATCCTCTTTTGAAATCTCCATAAAGTAAATAGGTTTTCCTGTTACTATACTCATTTGTCCTGCAATCTCATTATAGCTTATATCTTCCGGACCACGAACTGTCACTCCTTCAACACCAGTCCAGGTATTATCCGTCAAAAATTCTACAGCTTTTGATGCGATATCCTTTACGGCGATTTGCGGTGATTTATAATTTCCGTCCATTGGCAAAGAAAATACTCCCTGTTCTTTTAGAGATCCCATTTGATACAAAAGTGTCTCAAAAAATACCGGACAGCGCAATGCCCTTACTGAGACTCCGCATTGGTTAATTATATCTTCCCCCTTGTGTAGGGCTGTGACAAGACCTGCCTGCAAATTACTTTCTTTACCGCCGCTGGATAAATAAACGACCCTTTTTGTACCCGCATTTTTAATTGCTTTTGAAGCCACTTTTGCAAAATCTTCGTAATAGCCATTTACATCTTCCTGGGTATTGCTTTGGGGCACACAAAAATAAAGAGTATCGCAGCCTCGCAGTGCCTCTGTAAATTCATGTTCGTTGAGCAAGGAACCTGTGGCAACTTCTACTTTTTGCAAAATGTCAGCTGGTATTTTTTGAGGATCTCTTAAAAAAATTCTAACCTTTTGCTCCTTCTCTGTTAATTGTTGAAGAACTATTGAGCCTGTATTTCCTGTCGGCGTTGTTACTAAAATCATATTGAACTTTTCTGTGTTTGTTGAAGTGCAAAGATGATAAGGGTATATTTTGTAAACGTTGTCCTATGTTCACATTTTTAGATCTTTGATTTTAATCTGCTTAATGTTTGAGGAGTAAGTCCCAGGTAAGATGCAACCATTTTATTGGATAGCCTGGTCAGCAATTTTGTTTGGTTTGTTAAAACCCAACGGACTTTTTCTACCGCATCCAGACCTTGAAAACAATATATACGTTCTTGGGATTTTATGTAGGCTAATTCTAAAATCTGTCTGTAAATAAATCCAAACTGAGGAACGATGTTTACCAGATGAAAGTAATCTTCGCGGTTTATCACTAACAGTTCGGAAGGTTCAATAGTCTGCATAAATTCAAATGAAGGTTGTTGATTGATTAAACTCGACAGTGCAGTTCCTAAGGAATCTTCAAAATGAAAATATCTTGTTGCCTCTTCTCCTCCTTTATTAATGTTAAATAGTCGGATACAGCCTTTATTGACAAAGTAGAAATTAGTACAGATTTCGCCCTCTTTCAAAAGAAATTCGTTTCTTTTGGTTTTCCTGAATTTAAAATACGAGTAAATATAAGAAAGTGTCTTATCGTCAATTTCAGTTCTTGATTTAAAATATTTTTCTAATTGTTTATACACTTTCAATATTTTTAGGTTTCACTAAAAGCAGTGAACCGCAAAGTTACAGATTGTCTCGATCTCAACAATGAAGTATATTTCATTAAAATTATTCCAAGGTTCGTATTTATCCTTTCCCGTCAAAAACGTATTTCTGCCTCACTAGCCCTGATCAAATGATGTTCATTTACATCCGTAACTCAAAAAAATGAAAAAATGGCTCACGAGCATAAAAACGGGTACCCCTTAGGAGTTCTCCTGGAATATGTTCTTTTCAGAACTCAAAACATTTTTTAACAGATCCGACAAAGCCTCCATCTAGTCAGAACATTTTTTTGAGAATCCCAATAAAAACGCAAAAGAATTCTGTTTTTGGTTTTAAAGGTTCACTCCCTTTTCAAAATTTCTTTAAAATTTGAAGAATTCTGATCTGCCACAAAAAATCAACGAGATTTATCATTTTTTAACGGACTGTTCAGGTACAATTACATTTCGAAGTACCTCCGTGAGTTTGCTAAAGTTTCCCTGTTTTTTCAAAAACTGCACCCCTTTGAATGTGTCCAACGAATCCTTTAGCATTCCTCCCGAATGTTTCGAATAAAGTATGACCGGAATTTTCCTCAGGGCTTTAATATCCCGAAGCAATTTGAGAAATTCAGTTCCGTCAAAATAGGGCATGTGATAATCCAGGAAAATCATATCAGGGGCTAATTTTGAACCCCTAAGCTTTTTTAGCGCTTCGAGCGCACTGCTTTCCACTGAAGATATAATCTTTTGGTTTATTGCATTCAGGGCAGTCACAAAATCCTCTGCATGATCACTATCATCGTTGACCAGTAATATATTTTTGTATTTCATAGGATACCATTAAATGAGATTAAAACGTTTTCTTTACAGCTTTGGTCTGTTACCTCCAACTGCATGCCTAGTAAAAAATATTACCAACATAAGGGCAGTATTTTTTGGAAACTCAGTTATAAATTCAGCACAATTTTATGACAAAATACCTTTATAAAAAATAGTGGTGATGCAATCTTGTAATAACGCTGAAAAACTTTGTAATAACTTAGAATCTCTTCTTCAATAGCTAAGGTCATTATTTTTTGATCACCATATGACCCGATGCGGGATCGTCCAGCAGCCGTTCCATCTCACTGTGGATGATATCCTGCACGTCCTGTTTGATCTGCAGGTAATTGCGCTGGATTGTGGCGGGATCCAGCTTCCGGACCGGCGGGATTTCCGTGTAACGGTCCTGCTCCTTCGCTAAGGCCTTATGATCGTTCACTATCCCGCAGTGAAACGTCTTGAGGGCTATTTTACAGTTGGGATCATCGGCCACCATCCCTACAAATTCCCCCGAACTCAGGGAGGAAATCCTCGAAGGCGGAACGGCGGATTCCAGTTGCCGGGAACGGCTAATGGAGGTGTCGGTGCTGGTAATGGAAAGGCTCTCCCTGTCCTGCAGGATCTTTCCAAAGCGTTCGGACAATTGTTTGGCCGTATCGCCTGTCACCTGTCCCGAGATGATGTTTCCGGTAATGTTCATGATCACATCGGCCTGCTCCCTGCCGTAATCCTTGCGCAGCTGGCTGAAATCCTGGATCCCCAGGCAGGTGGCCACTTTGTTGCTCCTGGCCGTGGCAATCAGGCTGTCCATATTGTTTAAATAAATGGTGGGGAACTCATCGAATATCAGGCTGGATTTGAGTTTACCTTTTTGGTTGACCAGCTTTACCAGCCTGTTGACATACAGGGAAAGCACCGCCCCGTAGATCTGGATTTTCTGCGGGTTGTTACCCATGCAGACGATCTTGGGCTCGAGTGGATTATTGATGTCGAGTGTAAAATCATTTCCAGAAAGTACATAGTACAGCTGCGGAGAGGACAGCCGGGCCATGGCGATCTTTGCCGAGGCAATCTGACCCTCGAGCTGTTCCATGGCATCGTTGAGATAGGCGGGATAACCATCGAGCTTCAGGATCGTGGTTATAAAATATGCAAATCGACAGTGTCAAAATATATGAGAGAATTGGGTTTGTACAGTAAGTCATAAAAAATAGAACTCGGCATTGTATTAACTTAATATTTTGTTGTCGAACTGCTTAAAGACGATCAAAGCTTTTATTGCACGCACTGACAAGGATCTATTTAAAAAATAAAAATTACAAAAAAGCCTGAAAACGTAGTCTTTCAGGCTTAAATTTCTATGAACCAAGAACACACCTGATTTGAGTACAGTTTATTGATAACACCGGCAGAAGACATTTTGCTCTTGACTATTTAACAATAGAAGATTTTAAATTATATATCCCGTTTTATTTGGATTTACTTCCGACAGGATGATTCACGCAAAATAATTTGCGATTTCAGAACAATCCTTTGAGGTGTTTTTCTAACATCATTTCCACTGAGAAGAGGCAACATTAATTCCATCACTTTAGAACTTATTTCGTTCACAGGCTGTGCAACGCAACTAATTGAAGTTGGATATATTTTAAACATATCATGATCATCAAAGCTCATAATTCCAAGATCAGTCAATAAATTAGATTTGAGTTCCTTAAAAACCTGTAACCCATTTTGAGCAAGGTAATTTGTAGCAAAAAAAACAGCATCTAAATCAGAATGATTTTTAAGATAATTTTTAACATATTGATTTCCTTTGCCAGTATAAATTTCATGGTACGGAATTTCCAGGACTTTGGGCTGTAAACCATACTGCGCAATTGCTTTTTCATATCCTGATAGCCTGTCTTTCATCTGGGTCTGAGAGGAAACCATAGTAATAAAAGCTATATTTTTAAATCCATTTTTTATTAGTTCAACCGAAGCATTGAAAGAAGCTTCCTCGTTATCAATCACTACACTATCACAATCTAATCCATCAAAAAATCGGTCTAATAAAACAACAGGAATATTTTCTATAATCAAATCTCTAATTATATCGCTTATACCAGGAGAAGGCACAATAATAAATCCATCAACCTGACGAAAATTAAACAATTCAATCAATTCCTTCGATTTATCATCATCATTTTCATTACTGCAAAAGAGTAATCGATATCCCTTTTTATATGCAATATCTTCAAGAATTCGAGCTAGCTTGGAAAAGAAGCCATTAGAAATATCTTCAACCATGAAGACCAAAATTTTTGATTTTCCAGTCCGCAGACTTTGTGCAATTTGGTTGGGTTTGTAATTGATTAATTTTGCATAATCCAGAACTTTTTGCGCAACTGCTTCTGAAATGTGTTTTTCCTTAGCTTTTCCATTTAAAACAAAAGAAACTGTTGTAATAGAAATTTTCAGTTCATCAGCAATATTGCGAATAGAAACAGGTTTGTTTTTCATTTTGAAATTATTTTTCAATCATTATTCTTAATTGAAACTGTGAAGTAATTTTTGAATTATTACTCCGGTTTTTTTCTTTTTGAACAAAACAGACAACATCAGACAGAAACAATAAAATCGCCTTATCGTTTTTATCAATTATTTATTTAACTGTTCATTACTCATTTTTAAAGAGTAATATTTAATAATTTTTTGGGTACTAAAATCAGTATCATATACCGAATACCAGCCTTGAGGTTCATGTGGCGGATCTCCAATAAAATCATCTCCTTCTTTCCATAAACTCATCAGTGATTTTGGTCGTCCCTCACCACCCCATGCCCAAAAATTAACGCCGGCAACCTGAGGAATAGTTTTGCTTAAAGAATAGATTTTTTCGAAAATCAATTTATAATATTCGTCTCTGATCTTTATGGAAGAATTCGGATCGTAATTATTTTCATCTCTTGAAATCCCAAACTCTTCCAGGACTACGGGTTTGTTAATTTTTTGAGCTATTTTGACATGCTCTTCAATATAACTGGTGGCTTTTTCTACAGCATTACTATAGGTCTCTTTTGCTTTAAGCGGATCAAACCAACCCCAATTTTGAACCCATAAATGGAAGGTACAGTAATCGATATATTGGCTTTGATGATCGGTTTCAAAATTTGTCCCATTGGCAGCAGAACGCGTGTTCCCTTCCGAACCAATTGAAACCAGATGATTTGAATCTAAACTTTTAATAAACTTAGCTGTTTCATGAATCCATTTTCTGTAATCCTCTATATTATTACTGCCTACCGGCTCATTTGCTAATTGCCAGGCCATAATCGTTCTGTCCTCTTTATACGGAAGATTATTAATGGTATTGACACGGCTAATTACTTTTTTAATGTGATTTTCGAAAAAGTTTTTAGCGGTTTTATCACTGTAAAAACGTGCCGAATATTGTTGGTAAATTGTCCAGTCTCCATTTTCCGCAGGCGGTGGATATGGAATTGACTCGTTATTGTTTGCCCATGAAACGTACTGTACAAAACCTCCTGACCAATGCCAAAAATTATTCAGGCATACAACTGCCTTCATATCGCGATTTTTCATTTCTGCAAGAAGAAAGTCCAACCCATTCCAAAGATCGTCGTTATAAACTCCAGGTTCTTTTTGCATTGCGGGTTGAATTGCCCAAGGGGTATTTATATTTCCCTCTGACCCAGCAATAATTCTGAGATTTTTTACACCAAGAACATTCAATCGATCTAATTCTCTTATTAGTCTTTCTTTGTCAGAAACTCCTAAATTCATCCCATACCAAAAATTTGTCCCCACATAATGATAAGGTTTTCCATCTTTTATCAGTTTCCCATTTTCAACTTTAATGAACCCCTGTGCTTGTGTCAATAATGAAAACATAAATGCTATTAAAACATAAATCCTTTTCTCCATTTTTCTTTTATTTAAATTTTTCTTTTATTTTACTTCGAATGAAACTTTTTCACCTGAGATACTGTTACTTCCAATCCATAAGTCAAATTTTCCTGCTTCGACTTTTTTCTTCATATCCATGCCGTAAAAAGCTAAATCACTAATTGGAAGTTTGAACATAACTCGTTTTTCTTCTCCAGCCTTCAAGTCAATTCTTTGGAAGGCTTTCAATTCTCTTATTGGCAAGGCCACCGACGCCGCAAGATCCCTTGCATAAAGCTGTACGATTTCAGTTCCCTGATAATTTCCTGTATTTTTAAGAGATAGTGTTATTTCTAGTATATCATCTTTCTTTAAAATGGTTTTGGAAAGTGCAATTTCCCTATACTCAAAATTGGTATAAGACAAACCAAAACCGAAAGGAAACAAAGGCTCATTCCCACTGTCCAAATAATAAGATTTATTTCCAAGAGAAGTCTGAGAAGCCTCAATTGGGATATTATTCAGATTTAATTCGCTTCCGTTTGCCGGTCGTCCTGTTTTTAAATGTCCATAATACATTGGAATCTGTCCGACATTTTTAGGAAAAGTAATGGGTAATTTCCCTGACGGATTTACTATTCCAAACAACAAATTAATTATTGCCGGACCTCCCATTGTTCCTGGATGCCAGGCATATAAAACAGCATTTGATTGTGTTACTTCTTTTTCTATAGTTAATGGTCTTCCTGCCATAATAATAGTGACTAAAGGCGTTTTTGTTTTTTGTAAAGTTTCCAAAAGTTTTGATTGTAGCCCCTGGAAATTCAAATCAGATAAACTGTGGGCTTCTCCTGAAAGTATTGATTCTTCTCCCAGAAATAATAAAACAACATCTGCTTCTTTCGCAATTTTCCGGGCTTTATCGAAACCCGTTGAATCCTGATCCCTGGAATATTTTAAAATCGGTTCGTAAATAATAGTAATATTTTCTCCGTACTTTTCTTTCAGGGCAAAAAGAGGTGTCACCGTGTGGTCTTTATCTCCGTCAAAAACCCAGGTTCCCATTTGATCGTGAGGTGCATTGGCTAAAGGACCAAATACAGCAATTGTTTTTGGTTTTTGGAGAGGCAAAATTTGTCCTTCATTTTTTAATAATACAATTGATTCTTCCGCTAATTTTTCAGCTATCTTCAAATGTTCTTCTTTATAAAAAACTTCTTTAGTATTTCCTTTCACATAAGGATTTTCAAAAAGGCCTAAACTGTATTTTATTCTTAAAATATTGCGTACGGCATCATTTATAGTTTCAATTGCAATTTTCTTTTCTTTCCATAAAGATTCCGCATATTCCACATACGTACCGCTAACCATTTCCATGTCAACTCCGGCATTGATTGCTTTTTCGGCTGCTTCTTTGTTGTCTGAACTAAAACCATGATCAACCATTTCATTAATCGAAGCCCAATCTGAAACTACAAATCCTCTAAAATTCCATTCTTTACGCAGCACCTCTTTCAGTAAAAATTCATTTCCAGACGAAGGAATTCCGTCATTGGCATTAAAAGCAGTCATGATCGTTGCCAGATTTGCTTTTTTTACTACTTGTTCAAACGGAACCAAATACACATTTCTAAACTGCCGTTCGGTAATTGCAGTAGTATTGTAATCACGTCCGCCTTCTGCAGCTCCGTATCCGGCAAAATGTTTGGCGCAGCCGGCAATCGAACTTGGATCTGATAAATTTTTTCCCTGAAAACCATTAACCATCGCAATACCCATAATGGAAGTCAAATAAGGATCTTCACCACAACTTTCAGCAATTCTTCCCCATCTTGGATCTCGGGCAATATCAATCATCGGGGCAAATGTCCATCGAATTCCTGTTTCTGACGCTTCCACTGCTGCAACTCGTGCAGCCTTTTCCACCAAACCCGGATTAAAACTTGCCGCCTGTCCTAATGGAATAGGAAATATGGTTTTGAAACCATGAATGACATCACGTCCAAAAATCAGGGGAATTCCTAATCTCGTTTGTTCAACAGCAAGTCTTTGGGCTTTATTGGCAATCTCAGGATTCGTTATACTCAAAACCGAACCTGCCATTCCTTGTTGAATAACTTTAAAATTGGTTTCCATATCATCAGCCGAAAGCTGATTCATCTGACCGATTTTTTCTTTCAAGGTCATTTTCTTCAACAGAACCTCGATCTTTTTTTCGATAACGGCACTGGAAGTCTGAGCGCTTGCTTTTAATCCAAAAAGGAATAAAAGCAGCGCTAAAAAGCAACTCTTTTTCATTACTTAAATTTTTAGCTCAATTAGTAGAACAAAGCATACATTGCAAAGCAGGCCACAATAAGCAAAAGCGCCTGATAACGGAAATTTTTATACCAAACTACATCTTTAAGAGCGATGGTCTCTTCGATCCAAATGGCTTTTGTCCAGGTATTTTCTTTGACCTTTTCTTCAAGTGGCGGTTCGGTAGACAGACTGACCATTAGATTGACCAAAATACTTAATACCAAAATAATCGGCGCCAATAGTAAAAAGTGAAGTCCCAATTCAAAACCAAAAATATACTTCGCCAGCATAATAACCATTGCTATAAACAATCCTGACATCAGGCCACTGAAAGCCCCAATCGCGTTGGAACGTTTCCAGAATAATCCCAGGAAAAAAGTTCCTACAACTGGCGGTGCCAGATACGAAAGTATCTCCTGATAGTAAGCAATTAACGAATCGAATTTACCAATGTAAGGCGCCCATAAAATGGCGATTATTAATGTAACAACTGCCGTAATCTTTCCAACTTTTACCTTTTTTTCGCTTGTTGCATTTTTATCAAATTTGCTGTAAAAATCCATGGTAAAAAGGGTTGAAACCGAATTTAAAGTCGCGCTCAAGGCGGAAGTTAAAGCCGAAATCATGGCAGATAATATAATTCCGATTAAACCAACGGGAAGTACTTTACTGATTAATCTTGGGTATACCTGATCTGTATTGATTCCGTATTTTGATTTAAGCTCGCTTCCGCTAATGATTTCTTGAGGCAGATTTTCGACTCCAAAGAGATTGATTCCTCTGGCAATCAGACCTGGGAAAATGAAAATAAACAGTGTAAACAAATACAGAAATCCAACCAATAAAACCCCTTTACGGCCATGATCGATTGATTTTGCAGATAAAACCCTTTGCACCATAACCTGATTGTTTCCCCAGAAATAAAATCCTAAAATCGGAATTCCAACCCACATTCCGAGCCACGGAACTGTTGGATCATCCATCGATCTGGTTAGTTTTAGCCAAACCCCTTCCTGAAACTGCGTATAAAAAGCATCCCAGCCGCCAATGCTGTCCATGGCAAAAAAGGCCAGTAAAGTTGATCCTATTATAAGCACAAAAGCTTGAATTACCTCAGTATTAATTACGGATGAAAGTCCTCCAATTATAGTATAACTTCCTGCAACTATACCCATTCCAATAATGAGTATCATCATATCGACACCCGGAAAAATCATATTGATAATCAAAGCGCCTGCATATAAAGTTGCTGATGCATCTAAAAAGATATTTCCAACTATTGTTATAAAAGAAAAATACGTTCTTGACCTAACATCAAAGCGTCGCTCCAGAAATTCAGGCATTGTAAAAATTCCGGATTTAATATAAAACGGAAGAAAAAAGATCGCGAAGAAAACCATAACGAGAATCGAAATCCAGTTGTAATTAAAAACGGCAATTCCGTTAATGAATCCTTCTCCCGAATTCCCCATCAAAGTAGAACTTGAAATACTGGCCGCAAATAGCGACAAACCCACCATGGGCCACTTTAAATCTCTACCTGCCAAAAAATAAGCATCAGAATCACTTGATTTACTATTCTTTAATCCCCACCAAACAATAAAGATGATGTACAATACGATGACAACTAAGTCGATTATATTTAAATTTAGCATAATTTATTGTTGGTATGTAGTGTAAAGAATAACGCTTTTTGCCGGAATTGAAACGGGAATACGCTTTCCTTTTAGATTAATTTTTTCGATAGGAACCGGATATCCTTTTGCATCAACCGGACGATTATTTTCACTATATAAATATTTATTCAACTTTGATTTTAGTTTCAGGCCTTTAGTGTCAATTGTAAAATTGGCAGCTGCATCACTATTGTTTACAATGGCAATCGTAAAATCTCCAGAAGTTGTAATTCCGATTGTTGCACGAACTTTATCAATGCTTAAATTATCTAATTTTACTATTTTCATGTCCCCTGTAAAATTACGGGTCATAACTGACCAGGTATAAAACCAGGGACGTAAATCTTCATCCGCTTTATCATCTGTCAATTCTTTACCTAAACTATTAAACATTCCCCAGCGTTTCAATTGGTACTTATCTCCTTTATCATCTTTAGTATGCATGGCATCATCTAAATCCCATGCCACAATAGCATCAAAACCACTGTTTATAGCTTGAATCAAAGCATCCGCCATATCTACTCCGTAATCATAATCATAAACCGAAAGCTGACTATCAACGCTTGTGAATTTATCTCCCAAATGTTTCTTTGATGAAGGTTCTCCTTTAAGCCCCAACTCCCCTAGAATGAATGGTTTTTTATGAACTGAATCGGTAAAACGAACCAGATCGCTAAACTTCTTTTGAAATAACCCAGAACGAATACTTTCCTTTGAAGGATAATCGTGTACATCGTAAGCTGCAACTAAATCAGGAATTTGAAGAGCCGTTTGTTTCGCCCAATCCAAACCTTTGTATTTTGATCTTGGATTATTAAAATCTGTTGCATCAGGGCCAATAATCGAAATCTTTTTACCTAATCCCGCTTTTTCAATTGATTTATGAAGCATTTGTATACCTTCTTTCCATTGCTGAAAATCTCCGTCAGTTGTCGCCCAGTCACCATTAGGCTCATTAACCAAGTTGTAATATTTAATACAACTGTATTTTTTTACATTAAGTAAATGATCCAGATTTTTGACAATCAGATCTATCCATTTTTGATCGTTGGCTCCCGTAAAACTATTTTGCAAATTTAAATGCGTATCATGAAGTTTGTAAGGTTGACCCCATTCTCCCAGAATTACAATAATTTTATTTTTTTCGCAGTAATCTAAAAGTTTATACAAGGCTTTCATCTGATCACTTTCAAAATCTACAATTGGATTTCCAGTTGCATCAAAACCTTTGAGATAACGCCAATTTGCCTGATCCATTACTCTGGCAATTTTTGGTTTTATAAACGAAACACGATCAAAAACCAATTGCCATTTTTCATCCGTCATAAGTTTCCCCCACTGTGAATCATCAGTATCAGCATGTGGATAGGCCGAAAATTCAATACCGCTTCCAATAAATTCATTCGAAATTATCTCCTTTGGATTTATGGAAACTATTGGAATTGCATTTTGGCTTTTCGCCGAAAAACCAATTATTGCACAAAACAGTGCAATGCTATTTTGAATTTTCATTTTGGGAATCTTTTAAAGTTTTTAATAATTCATTAATGTCGCAGGTTGCCAGTCCAACGTATTTATCAGCTGCGCCGTAATAAACATATAAAATATTATCGACAATCATATTGCCCGTAGGAAAAACACATCCTTTATAAAATCCTTCAATCTCATAATCGTGTTCCGGTTCCATAATCCAGTCTTCCAATCGCGCCGTTACTTTTGTTGGATCATCTAAATCCAACAAAGCTACACCCACTCTGTAATAGCCATTTCCACCGTTTTCAACTCCGTGATAAATTAAAAGCCAGCCATCGTCTGTACGAAGTGGTGGAGTACTTCCTCCAATTTTTTCTTCCCAGGTTCCATTTATTCCACTTAATAAAAGAGTACTTTTTTCTTCCCAAACCATTAAATCATCGGAATATCTTATCCAGATCGATGGATAATCACAGCCGTATTCAGCTCCAATCCATTGTTTCGGTCGGTGCAGCATGGCATATTTTCCGTTGATTTTTTCCGGGAATAAAATCACATCACGATCATCCAGATTGGAAGTTGTGATGCGGCCCAGTCTTCTAAAGTTTTTAAAATCTGTGGTTACAGCCAAACCTGAATTGGCAATATTATGTTTGTAAACTGCCGGTGCATCAGGCCCAGTTTCCGGAAGGTTAATTACATCATGGGGAAATGTCCAGTAACGTCCCGGAGGATAGGGCCTGTAAGCATAAGTAACATAGTATTCATTTCCGAATTTTATAATTCTCGGATCTTCAACACCGCCCATATCCGGTCCGTTGCTGCTTGGTCCAAAAACAGGTTGGTCTGATTCTCTTTTAAAATTAATACCATCCGTACTTGTTGCCAGTCCCACGCGAATAAAATGCTGTTCATCATCTCCGGCTGCTCTGTAAAGCATATAAAAAGTCCCGTTTTCATACCATACTCCCGGATTACAAACAACAAGATTTTCCCAATAATTACTAGGGTTTGGACTTAAAACTGGGTTTTGGGTGCACTTAATTAATTTCATTTTGCTTATTGTATTTTGGTTTTTATTTTACTGTTGTGTTCGCTGCCATTGTGTACATATCGGGCAATTTTTTACTGAAAATCATATTCGGACTCGCATAAAGCAACTTGAAATTTGCCGCTGAGCTATGACCTTCAAACGGCGCATAAAAATGACTTCCTTCGTGAGATGGATCGTACTTGTTTCGCCACATTACGACCATGCTGACTTTTTTTCCCGTAAGTGGAATACTGATTTCGTTTGTCCAATAGGTGTCGTAAGGTGCTCCGCTTTTCACAATACCTTCTACTCCGGTTTCCGTTACGCCGCATGGTTTTAATTTTTGCTGTGAAAGCGAAGCCAGATTTCGAAGATTAGTACTGAAAGCAGCCGTATTGGTTCCGTGGTAACTATCCCATCCTAAAAAATCAACATAATCATCTCCCGGCCATCTGAACAGGAAATTCTCAACAGTTCCCTGTCCGTCTAGTTGTGGCGAAATGGCATAAATAAAACTGTGAACTTGTTTTTTATTTTTAAGATAATCAATAGTATATTTCCATAAACTGATAAATTCCTGCTGTGTAATCGCACTTGAACCCCACCAGGACCAGGTTTGTGTGTGTTCATGAAATGGGCGGAAAATAACCGGAATTACTTTCCCGTTGCTATCTTTTAAATTATTAGCGAAAACAGCTAATTTATCCAGCCATGAATTGAATTTGATATTGGTCGTACTTCCTTCTGTCAGGATTTCTTTTGCAACAGTATTATTAGAATTATCCCAACTGTCTCCACCAGTTAACGGATTGTTCAAATGACAGCAGGCTGTTATGACTTCGCCTCTTTCTCTGGCTTCTTTGATTACTCTTATTCTGTCACTGTTAAGGGTTGAAGTCATACTTCTATCATCCATAATCTCAGCAAAATCAACACTGAAAACGCCCGGATAATCCCCACAAACATCTTTAATATCGGATCGTCCTGCCACTGTTATCCAGTTCCTTCCGTACAATAAATCGTCGTGATGACCAAACATGGTTCCTTTTTCCTGAATTCTCCACAAGTTAGAATACAGGGCTTTGGTTTCGGCTGTTGCATTGGCATCCGTTAATTGAAGCGTAACCGAAGTTTGCACTTCAGGATCTGGTCCGTGAGAATCCGTATTTTCATCAGAAGAAGAACATCCGGCGAAAAACAAACTTATCGTAACCAAAATTGCATATAGTGATTTCATAGTTTAATTTTTAATATTAATAATCAAAATTGGTTAATACCAAAAGGCCCTCTGCCGGAATGGTTTCTATTTTATTTTTCTTTAAATCTAAAGTGATATTAGTTTTTACAGGAAGTAATGTATGATCACCTTCCAATTTCAATTTGTCTTTGGCGTAAACAAATCTTTTTACATGATTTAAGACAGGAAGTCCATTCGAAGTAAGCTTAATATTTGCTTCTTTAGAAGAAACATTGACAATGGCGATCATATTTCTGCCATCCTTTGAAATGGAGATTGCTTTAATGTTTGGATTTCCATCCACTGAAATTTTATGAACCTGGCAACCGGACGGCATATATTTGGTAAGCAGCGACCACGCATAAAACCACGGTCTAACTTCTTCTTCTTCTTTTCCAAAATATTCATCTCCCAAAATATTCCAGAATCCCCAGACTTTCAATTTGTTCTTCTGTTCTCTGCTGTGCATGGCATCGTCCAGCATCCAGGCAATTGAGCCGGAATATCCGGAGTTTACCGTCTGAATCAAAGCATCTGCCATATCAGATCCGTATACAAAATCATAAACAAACATTTGAGAATCTTCTACAGAAGCGTATGGTTTTGCTTTGGCTCGCGCAATGTTCTCCTTCATTAAAGCTTCGTCCTGCTTTTCGACAAACTTGAAACCAATTTCGCCCATTACAATTGGCTTGCCAGATGGAACCGCATCTTTATAAGCTTTTAAAATTGATGTATAATCTCCTGAATTTACCGTGATTTTTGAGGGATAAGTATGAATATCATAAACACCAATCGAGGTATCAAGATCTTTAACAGAATTCGTAATCCAATCTACTTTATCGGTTTTCCAAATTGCAATATCGGGTCCCATCAGACTGACTTTCTGATCTAAATTCAACACTTTTAATTGTGTCGAAAAATACTGTGCTGCCTTTTTCCAGAGATCATAATTTTCATCGGTTGCAGCCCAATATCCGTTGGGCTCATTGATCATATTGTAATAAAGAATACAGGAAAATCCTTTTTTATTTGCTAAAAAATCCAGGTACTGTGCAGCTAATTTTAAATTGTTTTCAGAAATAGTATTGGTTTTACTGTTCACCATTCTGTCACCCCAGTCTCCCAGTACCACTTTTACATTTCGGGACTGGCAATATTCCAGGATTGGAGCAATGTTTTCATAATTCTTCTTTTCGTTGAGTACACCATTTTCAATTACCGAAGTTGTATTGATCATTACCCGTATGAATTGAGGCTTCATAAAATCAAGACGGGCATATAACTTATGCCAATCTTCGACAGAAATTTTTAATTGTTTTTCCCCATAATCCAATTGGTACGGATCCCACTGCACTCCATTTCCAATGTAATTAGGATTTATAATTGAAGTGTTATCAACAGCAACAGTTGCATCGGGCAAAGCCGAGCAACTGATTACTGTTGTCACTAACCAAAATGATACTATAATTTTAGAAACTACATGTCTCATAAAAGTGTTTTTATGACATTTATATTTAGTCTAGTTTCGTAACATCAATCCAGAAACGTCTTGGCTTCTTAACGAATTTATCATAGTCAGAATAAATCTTATCCCAATCATCTGTTCCGTTTAAATTGAAGGCAAAAGCATTATTTGCAATTGTTTTCGTACTTGAGTTTCCTAGATTTTCAGTTCCTGCATTTTCAAAAGTTCCTACTTTTGCAGTTCCGTCGGCAAATGTAAAAGTGATGGTTCCCGTGGCATAATTCCGAAGCCATTTTCCTTCTCCTGACGGAATTTGTCTGTAGAATTTTTTGACGTCTGTCAGAGGCGTTCCCACATAAACGAAATCGGCATATTTTCCATCGGCTCCAGCTGTATTGGTTACTGTTCCGTACGTATTTCCATCTTCGGTAATTCCGTCCATTTTAAAAACAAGCTGATTGTCCAGTTCTTTATCCGGACCTTCTGCAGCCGACCAAATCCAGGGTTTATCAGTCAT
This sequence comes from Flavobacterium sp. HTF, assembly GCF_003105115.1. Classification (GTDB taxonomy): domain Bacteria; phylum Bacteroidota; class Bacteroidia; order Flavobacteriales; family Flavobacteriaceae; genus Flavobacterium. Next base: position 26,429 of record NZ_QETH01000006.1, read on the forward strand.
TGCCAAAACTGCACCACCACCATATTCTGGTCCGGTTCCTCCGTAAACAACCAGATTATCAACATCAAAAGTTCCGACCAGCGATTCTCTAAAGGAACTTGCTATAACAGTATAATTTCTTGATTTTCCGCTTGGAGACGTAACTGTTAACGTTGCGCTATGTTGTGCATTTTCAAAATTTAATGCTTCCCCCTCATTTACAGATGATTTTCCTCCATAAGACAAAACCAATTCTTTGATCACAATGTGACTCAAATCTGGAACCGCTCCTACATTTATCGCCAAATTTATGGTTCCGGTTTGATTGTCAACACGAACAACCTGAGCACTTCCCACCTGATTTTCAAATTTTATTTCTAAGACATTGCGTTCATTGTTCCAATTTCCTTGTTCAATATCTTCCAAAGGATCGCTTTGACAACCCGATTGTGTCAAGGCAATGACAGCAAACAGGACGTATAGTATTTTTTTCATAATTAGTTATTTTTTTAAGAATTATAAACCTGTGTTCAAATCAATTTCTGTTTGCGGAATCGGATAGAATGCAGCTTGTTCAGCAGTTATCCCTGCAGCTTCAGGCACTACCTGCGAAACTTTATTAAATCGGCGTAAATCATACAAACGGTTTCCTTCCAATGCCAATTCGAAAGCACGTTCATTCCATACTGCTAATCTGAAATTTTCCAGGCTTAGTCCTGGTGATAAATTTCCTAAACCAGCTCTGTTTCTGATTTGATTGATTAAGTTATATGATTCCGTTGTTGGTCCGGCAGCCTCAGCATAGGTAAGTGCCACTTCGCTGAAGCGAATTAGAAATGGTTTTGTACTTGTTTTATCCCCAATAAAGTTTGGATCAATATATTTACGTGTAAAGGGATAAATAATTTTTCCCGGATATTGAGCCGAAACCACGCCTGATGCATTGTATGTCGTGGTTACAAACAATTCCGTTTTTCGTTTATCAGCATTATCATAACTGTTATAAAAACCGGTTAATGTTTGGAATACATTCCATCCGTCATGCGATTTTGTATAAGTATTATCGGGGTTTTTCATATAAATTGTCGCTCCATCGATATAGGGAATAAACAATTTTGAAATTTTAGAATAATCGCCTTCAACTGCTCCCGTTCTGTCCATTGAAAGCAAGAAAATATTTTCTTTTCCCAGTGGTTTTTCAACATCATATATATCTAGTAAATTATTCTCAAAACCATAAACACTTTGGCCTGTAATAACATCATTTGCATTTTTTGCGGCCAGTTGATACATCGTTGTCACATCTTTGGTCATTGCTGTATAAAGGGGTACATTATGTTCTTTTGAAGAAGCGATATATAAATATACTTTAGCGAGTAGTGCCTGGGCTGCTACTTTATCAGCACGTCCTAAAGCCTGATTCACTTTTAACAGTGCAATGGCTTTTTCTGAATCAGCAATAATAAAATCATAAACTTCATCAAGATCTTTTGCCATTGGTGCTGCGGTTTGGCTTACAGTTTCAACCACTGAGGTGTGCATCGGAACTCTTCCGAAATTTTTAACCAAGTTAAAGTAATTCCACGCTCTTAGGAAATAAGCTTCTCCAAGGTATCTGTCTTTTAAATCCTGATCAAATTGTCCTTCCGGCACATTTTTGATTACCGCATTTGCTCTGTTAATAGCAATGTAAGCGTATTTAAAATAATTACCCAGCATTCTGTTGGTGCTAAAAGTTCCAACCTGCCATTTATCTAAATTTTGATTGTCTGCCGCTTCATCTCCCTTTGGTCCGCATTCTTCTGTTGGAAGGTCTCCGACAAAAAATATAGCGCGTGAATATTCTAAAAACGTCAAAGCATCATAAGCATAATCCACAGCTGATTCAGCATCTGAAGCTGTTTTGTAGAAATTTTCCTCGGAATAAAATCCATAAGGTTCTTCGTTTAAATCACAGGCAAAAGCGCTCATCAAAAGAGCCATCGCTACTATTTTATATCTTGTTTTCATTTTGATTTTTTAAAAAGTTAAGTCCAATCCAAAAGTCCATCTGCTCAATCTAGGATATCCTCCCCAGTAAATTCCGTCAGTTCCTACTTCAGGATCATAACCGTCAAATTTGGTAAAAGTGTATACATTACTGGCATTTGCATATAAGCGTAAACTTTGGATGGCGCTTTTTACTGGTTTTAAAGTATAACCAACAGTCACATTCTGAATTCTGACAAATGATCCGTCCTTAACCCACCAGTCTGAAAGTTTTACAGTTCTTCCGTCTCTCAAACTTGGATAATCATTTGTTGGGTTATCCAATGTCCATCGAAGAGGTGCATTACTTGGCTGATTGAAGGCCTGAGTATCTAATACATCCTGACCGAAAACGCCATTAAAAAACACACTGAAATCAAATTGTTTGTATTTTACACTTAAATTCAAACTGGCCATAAAATCAGGATTGGGATTTCCGATGATGGTCTGATCTTTTGTATCTACTACCCCGTCACCATTAATATCAACATACTTAAATTCTCCTGCCTGTGCCAATTGTCCGTCTAAACCGGCATTTATTCCTTCCTGCAAATTCTGAACAATACCATCTACTTTATAGCCATAGAAAACATTTACCGGCTGCCCGATAGCTAATAAATTGGGGAATTGTCTGAATTGCTCCAAGCTGTTTCCTGAATATTCATATTGCATTCCGGTATTTGGATCAACATTTAATCCGGATTGCCTTACAGATCCCAGACTTACGATTTCATTTTTATTTTTAGAATACACTGCCTGAGCACTAATTGTCCAATCTTGATTTTTTAAAATATCCCCATCAACGGTAACCTCAAAACCTTTATTGGTCAATTCTCCGTCATTTACCCAAATTCTATCGTATCCAGAAGATGGTGTCAGGATTCTTTCTCTTAAAAGATCTTTTGTTCGTTTGTTGTAATAATCAAAGACCACATGCAGGCGATTATTCACAATGGACATATCTACTCCGAAGTCACTTTGAGCTGTAGTTTCCCATTTTAAATCCGGGTTTGGAATTCCTCCCCATAATTTTTCAATTCCATCCTGACCTGTGGTACCTACCTGATAACCTGGTCCAATTGCTGAAACCCATCTTCCGTTATCGTAATATTGACTTACTCCATAACGGCTTAACGTCTGGTATGGGTTAATCCCCTGATTCCCTGAAATACCATAACTGCCTCGGAATTTCAATTCATCAAAAAACTTTAGATTTTTAATAAACGTTTCATTGTGAGCCTTCCAGCTCAAAGCACCAGAGGGGAAAAATGCCCATTGATTGTTTTTTCCAAATTTTGATGAACCGTCAGAACGTCCTGTGACTGTAGCTAAGTATTTATCATCATAACCATAATTTAATCTAAAAATTCCAGACACTAATTTGGTTTGAATTTTACCATTTGAAACAGTATTTCGTTCAGGATTTCCTGCGCCCATATTTTCGTTTCCTAAAGTTTCATTCACAAAATCAAATGCTCCTAGGCCTGAGCTCCTCGACACATAACTTTCGTAAGTATAACCCGCAGTTGCACCAAAATCATGTTTATTGACAGTTTTATAATAATTGGCAAATGTTTCCGAAACAAAGTTTTGGCCTTCCCAATTGTTGATATATCCGGCTCCATTATTGAAATCTCCTGTTTCTGTATATTTACTTGGATAATATTGATCATTAACAGAAGAACCGTATTTATAATTTAATCTTGAAGTCAGTTTTAAGGAAGGTATTATTTGCCATTCTAAAGAAGCAGAACTAATTACATCAATAGTTTTAGTCTCATTTTGACGTAGGTTGGTAATCGCCACCGGATGAGTATAGTCATTTTGACCGATCATAAAATAATCACCTTTGGCATCGTAAATCGGAAAAACAGGGTTTCTCCAATATGCCAAACCTCCATTTGAAGTTCTTTTTCCTTTGATTACGATATTTGAGAATCGAACTGTAAAATTGTCAAAAACATCATGTTTGACGCGTAGATTATACCCTCCTTTGCTATAACCATCTTTTACAAAAACGCCTTCTTCACTATAATAATTTCCACTTAAGTTAAAACTTGTTTTTTCTGTTCCGCTGTTAATGCTTACGATAGTGTTATTGCCCAAAGGCATAGTTCTGAACGTAACATCATCCCATTTTGTAAAATATGGCCACGAACCAGACTGTAATTCCTGAATAGATGGATAATAAACCCCATTTGAATTATTTGCTCCGATATAAAGAGGAACTTGTCCTCCGTTGATTCGTCCTTCATTGGTTAGCTGCGCCATTAAAACAGGATCTCTCCATAAATTCAACTCGGAATTAAATTCAGAAAAGGTAGATTGTTGTTGTACTAAAATTTGCGTTTTTCCCTTTTTAGCTGATTTGGTCGTAATGATAATTACACCATTGGCACCTCTCGAACCATAAATAGCCGATGCTGAAGCATCTTTCAATACATCTACTTTTTCAATGTCAGCAACATTTACTTGTTTAAGATCCCCGGCATCTCCCAAAGGAAAACCGTCCAGAACTACAAGCGGCGCATTCGAACCTCTAAGCGAACTTCCTCCTCTGATACGAACTGTTGAACTTGAACCCGGATCTTGAGAAGTAGTAACCTGAAGTCCTGCGACTCTACCTTGTAGCACCTGCTCTACCGAATTTGAAGGTATATCTTCTAGCGTTTTAGTTTTAATTGTGGCGACAGATCCGGTAAGATCTGCTTTTTTAACAGAACCGTATCCAATTACGACTACCTCTTTTAGGTTTTCTGAAGAAGCTCTTAAAACAACATTTATAGTAGTTTTTCCAGCAACTGGAATTTTTTGAGTATCAAAACCCAAAAAAGAAAAAGATAAAACTCCATTTGCAGGAACATTGATTTCAAATTTTCCATCGAAATCTGTCGAAACGGTTTTGGAAGAACCTACTACCGCAATATTTACACCTGGTATTGTCAGACCGGTTTCGTCTGCAACTGTACCCTTAATTGTATTCTGGCTGTAGGCCGTTAGCGAACTAACTAATAGAATACAAAAAAGTATGCTTTTTGTCCATTTTTTTTTCATTTGTTGATTGGTTAAAGATTAGTTATTAGTTTCAGGACAAATTAACTACTTCGTTTTCGTAACCATTTTGTAAATACAATCAAATGATAATACTATTATGAATAAACATTAATACTTTCATCAATAAAAACAGTCTTTATATGAACATATAATTTTTTATTATCTGTATAATTGCGTATATCAGAAAAATATTCTTTATTTTTGGATATATTTATGATTCAATTATGAATTATCATGATACTATTATGAACGAAAAACGCAATATCCTAAGAGAATTAGTACCAATTTCGGATGATGACTTCTTTATTGTACTAAATCATATGAACGCCAAATTTGATTTTCCTCTCCATTTTCATCCGGAAATTGAATTGAACCTAGTCTTGAATTCCTCGGGAAAAAGAATCATTGGGGATTCGGTGGTAGAATATAAAGATTGTGATTTGGCACTCATTGGCCCCAATACTCCTCATTTATGGACCGGCATAAAAGAAAATAATGACGCTCATGTAGTTACGATTCAGTTTCACGAAAATTTATTTTCAGAAAAGACACTAAATCGAAAATTAGCAATTCCCATACGAGAATTATTAGAGCGATCAAAAAGAGGCATTGCTTTTAGTAAAGAAACAATTGAAGTTTTAAAACCAAAAATTTTACAATTATCAGATTCCCAGGATTTCGATTCGCTTTTGAATTTCCTATCCATTTTGCATGATTTAGCTATTGCAAAAAACACGAAAAGTCTCGCGTCACATTCTTATGTCGATTATTACAGTTTCCCAGAAAGCCAGAGGATCGAAAAAGTAAATGAATTTATTAAGGAGAATCTTCAAAATAAAATACAATTAAAAGAAGTGGCTGATCTTGTAAGTATGTCGGAATCTGCTTTTAGTCATTATTTCAAAAAATGCACCAATAGCTCTTTTTCTGATTACATAACAGATTTACGATTAGGATTTGCAGCCCGATTATTATTTGAATCTGAACAATCAATAAAAGAAATTTGCTATGACAGCGGTTTTAATAATATTTCAAATTTCAACAGAACTTTTAAAAGAAAAATGGGTTTCACTCCAAGTGAATTTAGAGATCAAAGTAAATTGATTACAAAGCATTAATTCCTTTTCAACTGAGTATTATTTTTTTTATTTTAAATCACTTGCTTTTTTTTTCACTCTTAGCAAAAACAAAAAAATCTTATCTTAATTTTATGGCAACATCATGGCAGCACCGTTTTGGAGTGGATACCTTATTTGTCACAAAAGGTTAAGGCGGTTGATCTTGTTATTTTCCCAAATATCAACATTTTTAGTTTTGTGGCAGAATCGTGGCACAAGCTATTTTTAACAATTAAGAATCCAGTAAAATCAAGTCCTGGCGAGTTTAGGTTCGAAACTTTTAGAGTGGTTAAAGCAATTTAAATAATTTTTAGCATTACAATCACTAACATTATTAAATCTCCCTTATCTTTAATAATAATTCCAGCATTAATTTAACAGTACTTATATAGGTGCCCCTGACGACACCATATATTATCTATAATTACATCTTTACTCTGTAATTTCAATCATACTTGACGTCAAATTTTATACTTTTAATCATGTCCCGCCATACTATCTCAAAAGCCAAACAGCTCAAGATTGCTCTTTTGGTAGAGTCCAAAAAATTAAATATTAGCCAGTGTGCCTCTAATCTTAATATTTCAAGGAACACTGTTAAACGTTATGCAAGATTTTACACCTCACTTTTTCATTCTAACAGTAACGATCTACTTTATACCAAAAAGAGTCTTCCAACTCTTAAATCAAGGAAACATATCATTGAAAAGACAATTGATTTGCAAAATTTTCTTTTTGAGTTGGCACAGCAAGAACCTGAGTGTCTTTCAAGCGCAATAATAGCATGGCATAGATATCTTACTGTATATACAGTTGGTTATAAGCGTTCCCAATTTATTACTATTTTTAACAATTGGCTCAAAACACATAAGCACATTATTCATAAAGCATGGGACGTGAATTTTATACCGGAAGAAGACTTAAAAACCTTTAGAAGCTGGCGAAATTCACTTGACCGCCATCGATGGGAACTATCTGTAGTAATTACAGAATCTTATAAAAGCAGACCGACAGCAGAAATTGCTGAAAAAATTGAAAGGTCCGGAAATACACTCAGGGACTGGATAAATAGCTATAAAAAATACGGCATTTCAGGGTTTGAAAAGAAAAATCATAAAACCAATCCTAATATATTACAGCTTAGAGAAGAGAAAAAAACAAATATTATTAAGCTAATTCATGAGCCTCCTAAACTGCATGGCATAAATCGTACTTCTTGGTTCTTGACCGATCTTGCAGAAACGTATAGAAAAATATATAGCACATATATATCTACTTCCACTATATCACAATATCTTAAATCTGAGGGTTATACTTACCGAAAAGCAAAAGAAGTGCTTACCAGTCCAGATCCACAATTCAGAAAAAAAATGAATGAAATTACCGATATTCTAAAAAATCTCGGAACAAGAGAAAAGTTTTTTTCTATAGATGAGTTTGGTCCCTTCGCAGTTAAAATAAAAGGAGGCAGATCACTAGTTCAAAAAGGAGAAATAAAAACATTTCCTCAAATACAAAAAAGTAAGGGTTTCACAATTTGTACAGCTGCATTAGAATTATCTTCAAATCAAATTACTCATTTTTATTCCACAAAAAAGAATACAATAGAAATGATAAAATTGATTAAACTGCTGTTATCGCAATATAATACAGAAGAGAAATTATATCTTTCCTGGGATGCTGCATCATGGCACTCCTCAAAAGAACTCAATATTTTTTTAGATTCTATAAATCATGAAGCTTACAGAAAAGAGTATCAAACTCCAATTATTGCATTAGCGCCATTACCAGCCTCAGCTCAGTTCTTAAATGTAATTGAGTCGGTGTTCAGTGGATTGGCAAAATCCGTAATTCATAATAGTAACTATGAAAGTCTTGAGGAATGCAAGGAGGCCATCTCTCAATATTTTACCAGCAGGAACGAATATTTCCTTTTAAATCCACGGAAAGCGGGAAAAAAAATATGGGGAAAAGAAATAGTTCCTTCAGTTTTTAAAGACAGTCAAAATTGTAAAGATCCTAGATTTAGATAAATGTAAAAGCAAGTTTAAATCTTAAAAAAATTACTACTTTGAATTTTGTGACATAATCGTAGTACATCGTGCTTTTTAAAACCACTAATTTAGCAAAAACAAGGTTACAGAGTTTAGGTTCAAAGCTCTACTATAAACAAAAAAGGCACCTGATTAGAGGCGCCTTTATAAAGTTAACTGTGAAGAGTATATTATACTATAACTACGTTTACTGCGTTTGGACCTTTACGGCCTTCTTCCACGTCGTATCTTACTGCATCGTTTTGAGCGATGTTCTCTGACAGGCCTGAAGCATGAACAAAAACTTCGGCCCCTCCGTTATTAGGAGTTATGAATCCGAACCCTTTTTCTTCATTGAAAAATTTTACTGTACCTTCTTGCATTTTAATGTATTTAAGGGTATAAAGGTAGCTTTATTAAATGAGAACCCGCTGAATTTGAGTTTTTTATTTTATTTAATTTAAATTCAGATATTCAAAAACAAAAAGGCTCCGGATTTGCCTGAAGCTTCTGCTGTCTCAGCAGCAGCCCTAGCCCCGATAAAAGTGGAAATCCTTTTGTGCCGGTGTTCGGCACAAAAGATTGCAGCGCATAGCGGGAAAAAGCTCCAATAAAAATCATTATATACAATTAACGATGCTGACCACTCAAAGTTAAATTCCAGCAGCAATTAATTCCCAATACCCGATTAATTCAGCGCCTGCTAAACTCTGCCTGCTTTTGTAAATAAAAAAGAAAAAGCATTATTTTCACCACAGAAGAACCAAGATCCCCAAATGACACAAAACAGCTGTCGGGTGCATTCTGGCCGTCATAAGTACAATGATCCTGCCGGCAGACCTCGCTGATCTATACCCCATAAAAAAATACAGCCCGGCTGTAAATTATATAACAAAACAAGGGCAATAATCCTCTAATTTTGTGGTTTACAATGCAGCATTAAAACAGTATACAACAATAACACTTAAGTACCTGCAGCTGCTCTGCAGAGTAAGAAAAATGAAGAAGTTTGAAATTAAAAGTACAGACCGGGACAAATGGCTGGTGATCCACAACGAGGTGCCAAAATTCACCTGCCGCTTTGAGGATAAAAAGTTTTATTTCCATAGGACCATCACTGGGCTTTCCAATCCGCAGGGCGACCCTAAAGAAGTACAGCTCTTGCAGCGAATGGAAAAATGGCTAAACGAGCACCACAAGGATAAAATAAACGAATAACCCTGGAGAATTAAAAATCTCAGTGCTATTGTGTAATCAGCCCTTTTTATATCCGCATTTCAAATCGGATATCAGGGAAAACATTTAAAATCATTTAAATAATTATCAGATCTTCGTATCTTTATTCAAAGCTATTGTGTTATTATTTAAACTAGTACATCTTGGAAACATCATCCCATTATTCTGATAGCATACTCAATAAACTTGCCGCAAGCTATCCCAAAACCTTCACGCTGGAAGAGCTCACAGCAGTTGTAATCCCCCCTTACAATGTCCTGAGAACCTTTAAAGAAAATATTGCTGCCCAAAGGCAAAACCAGGCAAAAATACTCGATGCGCTGATCGCGCTGGAGGATCAGAGGTATATTGTCCTTAATCCGGCGACAGATGAAAGCTGTATCACCCTAAAGGGCCTGATCAAAATAAATCATACGGTATTGCGTAATTAACCTATTGCTCAAAACTCGGGATAAACTGCAGCTTTACAACGAGTAATTTGAAATCTGCGGCACACCGGTAAAAACTGCAGCCATAGTCCCTCTATCACCGCCCCAGAAAACTTCCAAAAAAATTAAGTTTTTTTTTATGTCTTTGCTGTCCTTCAAAAAAATTACCTCTTTGGTGTATTTTTATTTTTAATAGTATTTTAGCTTAGCTAAAATACCTGAGTTTGATAAGCTGTAAACTATTTACCCTTACAAAACTTTATATATCATTTTTTAACACAACACGATAATGGACCCATACAAGGAAACATTTGAAACCTGGAACAAGATCGCTTCACTGTATCAGGACAGGTTTATGGACCTGGACCTGTACAATGAAACTTATGACTTTGTATGCAGTTCAATGGATAAAACAGACCCGAAAATTCTGGAAATTGGCTGCGGCCCTGGAAATATTACAAAGTACCTGTTATCAAAACGGCCCGACTTTGCTGTTTTTGGCATCGACATTGCCCCCAACATGATAGAGCTTGCAAAAGCGAATAATCCCACAGCCCGTTTCCAAGTAATGGACAGCAGGGAGATTGACCACATCAAAACCAAATATGACGCCATAGTCTGCGGGTTCTGCCTGCCGTATTTATCGCCTGCGGACAGCCGAAAACTCATCGGCGACTGTTATGATCTGCTGAGTGAAAACGGACTGATTTATATGAGTTTTGTGGAAGGGGACCCGGACAGGTCCGGTTTTCAGTCTGGAAGCAGCGGGGAAAGGATTTACTTCTATTATTATAATTTAGAGGACTTAAAAACAAAATTTTTGCAGAATAAATTTCAGGAACTTCAAATATTCAAAACAGAATATAAAATATCAAAGACCCAAATGGACATCCATACCATACTAACAGCCAGAAAAAAGACATAGGTTAAGGGTGTTAAAAGACCAAACGTTTTGCAATATTTTTTTTTAATGATACCATGGCAAACTTACGGTACAGTTTCAAAAAATGTCAATATAGGGAATAAGTGTTGGGTTGTAAACCCTGACCCTGCAAAAAGAAACTCCACCGGCAGCGTTTTTTATCTCTATTTCCCTGCCAGCTTTTAAAATTAATACGTCAATTGTCCTTGCATCACAGCAGGGATCAATTCAAAACAGCACCGTAATTCTCAAATAACAGGCAAAGGGGTCAGGCTCACCAGCCAGTATTGAATGATCCTGTCTATCATTTCCCTGTACTGGGAAAAATTTTCCTGTTTTTTAAAATACCCCTGCACTGAAAGACTGTAGGCCTGTGCTATATTTTGGGGATTCTGCGAGGTGGATAAAAAGATGTAAGGCAGGCATTTTTTATTGACCTGCTCATCCTGAAGTATTTTACCGCGAAGCTCAAAACCATTGAGTTTGGGCATATTGATATCCGAGATAACCATAAAGGGGTTTACCCTTACATCTGAGAGGTAGTCCAGTACCTTGGAAGAATCTTCAAAAAACACAATTTTGTTTGGATAACCCAGACTGTCGAAAATATCCTTAAGAAAATCCCTGTCATCCTGATCATCTTCTATCACTATTATTTCTCCGCTTATTTTCATCAGGCAAAAGTACTAATTTATATGCTGCCAGGCAGTAAAAAATCAAATCTGCATCCCATTTTACACTTTGCTTTACATCTGCCCGGGACGGCTTTAAATTAAATACCAATAGTGCCGCCCCCGCCTCCCGCGGCAGGACTGACCCAAATTAATAACAATCCCTTTTGGGCAGGGCATTATTTGTCTAAAAATATTATACTAGTTTTCCGTTTCCACCACCCCTGTTGTACTGCCAGAGACAAGGTATTTTCTATGGGTTGGAATTTTAAAACAATGAAAAAGAATACTATAACAGTGTAAGTACAGATAAGGTATAGCTTCGCAAAAACAAAAACCACCCACCGATGTATGACAATCTATTGCTTTTGAAAGACATTGTTGATAATACCCCTCTGCCTACCGCTGTTTATACAGGGGAAGAACTAAAAATAGAACTCGCCAACCCCGCTATGATACAGGCGTGGGGTAAAGGAGATGATGTAATTGGAAAAAAATATCTTGAAGTACTTCCCGAAATTCAAAACCAGGCTTTTGCGGGCCAGGCCCTGGCCGTGCTGAAAACCGGAACGCCCTTCCACGCCAAGGACAAACAGGTCGATTTAATGGTGGACGGTTCCCTTAGGACCTTTTATTTCAATTACAGCTTTATCCCCCTTTTTAATAAGGCAGGCGGGATCTATGCGGTGATGAATACAGGCTCGGATGTAACCGAGCTTCATCTGGCAAAACAGCAGACCCAGAGTGCCGAGCAAAGGCTCAGAATGGCTATTGAATCCTCAGGCATGGGCACCTATGAAATTGACCTTGCCACTAAAAAAGTGACAGCCTGCGGGAATTTTAATGCCATTTTAGGAATTGACGGGGAGATATCAGACCAGGAGCTGTTTGCAAAACTGCATCCAGAGGATTTAACAGCGCGCGCAGAAGCGCACCAAGAGGCCAGCCTTACAGGAAAAATAAGTTATCAGAGCAGGATTGTAAGCCCCGAGGGGACCGCACGATGGATTAAAATTAGCGGCAGGGTCATCAGAGACCAGAACGGCGATGATACCGCCATTATCGGGATCATCCAGGATATCCACGAGCAGAAAGCCTTTGAAGAAGAGCTCAAAAGGCAGGTCGCACAAAATACCGAGGAGCTCAGAAGGTCCAATGATGATCTTTTGCATTTCGCGGGTGTGGTGAGCCATGATTTGAAAGAGCCTATTCGAAAAATTAAAACTTTCAATAGTATTTTAAAAAATGAGTACAAAGCTGATTTTAGTGAGAACGCTAAAAAATTCCTGCAAAAGGTAGACCAGTCCGCACAAAGGATGCAGAATATCGTGGAAGGCATCCTTGCCTACTCGACCCTGGATAAAAGATCGCAGCCTGTTGAGGAAATAAACCTTGACCTGGTCATTGAAAATATCAAAACCGATCTGGAACTGATCATAAATGAAAAAGGAGCCATTCTGGTCATAAGTGAGCTTCCCCAGATAGAAGGGGCGCCGATACTGATCCACCAGCTTTTTTATAACCTGGTGCACAATGCCCTTAAGTTCTCAAAAGCCGATGAGCCGCCGCGTGTGATCATCACTTCGGATATTATAAAGAATCAAGAAGGCATTGAGGTGCTGGAAATAAAAATCAAGGACAATGGCATTGGACTGGACATTGTTGATACAGAGAAAATATTCACGGCCTTTGAAAGGCTGCACTCCAAAGACCAGTTCGAAGGAAACGGGCTTGGCCTTGCCCTTTGCAGAAAAATAGCCAAAAGGCATAATGGCTCTATTACTGCTGTGGGAGAGAAAGACAACGGCGCTGAATTTACAGTGACCCTTCCTTTAAAACAGTCCGATTCTTATCTTTAGCACCTTGTAAACAAATAGGTAAACTGAAAGATTCTTATCTCAAATGTGTTATTGCAAATTGTGAAGTTCAATTTCGCAGATAATTCAATATATACAATCAAAAGTTTTTAAGTAGACATAAAATGGAAGATTATGTTTATGGACAGCCCGCCCTGTACTTAATTGTATGAGGCGGGTTTATCATTTTGATTTTCAAAAAATTAAACAAATTAATATCTCAATTATCGAAATTATAGGCTTGTGGCAAAATCTTGGAACACATAATTTAGAGTAGATTCCTTTTTTGCCATAAAAATTAACGCGGTAACAGATAAAAAAGAGGTTGTACTAAATTTACATCAGTATACCTAATATACTTTATGCTCTAATTATTACTATATTAAAAAAAACGTTATACATTTAGATACTCTTAAAAATAATACAATGATAAAAAACGGTAATATCCTAATAATAGAAGATGATGCAGATGACAAGGAGATTTTAGAAGATGTAATTGTATCTCTGGGTACCACTAACAAAATCGTCTGGAAAATTAATGGCGCAGAAGCACTTGAATATCTATGTAACAGTAATGAAAAAATGCTGATTATTTTTTGCGATGTGAACATGCCAATTATGAATGGACTGGAGCTAAAGAGACTTATAGATGCTGACCCGGTCCTTAGAAAAAAAAGCATACCTTTTGTTTTTTACTCAACCGCAGCAACGGAAAATGCCATTGAAGAAGCTTACACTACACTTAGTATTCAAGGCTTTTTTAAAAAAGAAAATGACTTCCATAAAACAAAAGCAATTATCAATACAGTACTTGAGTACTGGAAAAATTGCGTTCACCCAAATACATAATTTTATTCTAAATGTGGAAAAATTAGGACAATTAACAAACAGTTGTCAACTAAATGGCCACACCAATTTTCGGAATAAGACCACTGAAAATTAGAATCTGGTTAACTTTGCTCTCCTTTCAGTTTCTGAAGAATTTCGAGACACCGTTTTCGTTTATCGATAATAGACCGGGAGATTTTGATGCTTTGTATGATGTAACATAAAAATATTCGATAATTTAAACCGTAAATTGATTTTTTTTGATTTAATTTATTTTCTATTCTTTCACCTGTTTGTAAACTTCAATTTTACCTATTACGTCAAAATCCAAAGTATAATTAATAGTGAATTGATAATTTTCATTCATCAAGATTATCATTTCAGCCTGATAAATCGAATTGCCCAAATTTAACTTTGGATTTTTGGATAAAATGAGATAATAGGGCAATGCACTTTGGGATAATTCATTATTGATCAACATATCAAATCCTTCTTTTCTGGTTTGCTCAACAAAACAAGAACCGGGAAAGTTAGGTTTATTTTTAGCTATAAAACTCTTAAATAGTTCAAGATCTGATTTGTTAAAAGAAAGCGCTTGCAAATTTAAATTGCTAAACTTATCAAGTTTAAACCATTTAATATTTACAATTAACTTTTTAGAATCTAAGTTGTATTTAAAGTAGGCCAGCTGCGTATTTATAGTATACATGGATAATATTTCTAATTAAATTACTACAGGATAAGTTTATTGGTAATGCTATGTAATCTTGTAACAGCTGATAAATAAAAAATAAGGCGTTTTTTTAACAGTGGCTTTTATGCAATGGCTAATTTAGTGTGAATTCAAGAAAAAAAACAATCAAATTTAACATTTAGAACCATTCTAGTGAGTAAGAATAAACTTCCAGTAATAGCTTTATCGCCCTTTGTTTTTAAACAGACTTTTATCTTTTTGGAGGTAAAACTTAAAAGTATTTTGGCAAGACTTAACTATTTACAACATTTCTAAACAAGTAGTTACCTAAAAATATTACAGGATTATTAGCTATATTTGAATTGTGAAAAAACACCTTTCCATATTATTTTTATCGGTCTACCTTTTGTCTGTAACGCAGTTGGTAGAGCTTATAAAGCTGCCTGTAATGGTAGAACATTATGTGGAACATAAAGAGCAAAATCCTAATTTAACTGTTCTTCAATTTTTGTGCATTCATTATCAGGGACCAGATGTATTTGATGCCGATTATGCTAAGGATATGAAACTGCCTTTTAAATCACACACCAATATCAGCTCTGTTGTATTTTATCCTTTAATACAAGAATACGAAACCATACAAAAAGTAAATTTTACGTATAAAAAACAAAATTTATATACGTATTGTTTTGCCTATTCTTCCATTTCCCTTTCCTCTATCTGGCAGCCGCCCAGAGACTGTTAATCGTTTTTTATCGGCTTAAAAATTTCACGTCTACTGACGCGTGTTTTGCTATTGCTTATTTTTTACAACGACGATTAACAAAACAAACTTATGCTTTCTAAAATAATTGAGTTTTCCGTAAACAATAAACTCATCGCAGGGCTTTTTACAATTGCCCCGATTGGTCGATGAAAAGCAATGCCGAGAGGAACAAAATCTGGCTTAGCCAATGCATTGCCTGGATGAAAATGGAGAACAAAGAAGAATAGAAAATTAATACTTTAAAACAAAACATTATGAACGGAGCGCATTATCACTTAGTATTGAACCACTTGCCTATTATTATACCCATTGTAGGTTTATTGATACTCATAGGCGGATTTGCAGTAAAATCTGAAATTGTAAAAAGAACAGCTTACTGTATTTTTATACTGGGAGCAATTACGGCATTTGCAGCAATAGCAACAGGCGAAGGCGCCGAGCACGTGGTAAAACAAATTGAGGGAATCTCTAAAAGTTTAATCCATGAACATGAAGAAAAAGCAGAGATATTTGCTTTACTATCCTATTCATTGGGCATAGGTTCAATAGTCGCTTTATGGAGCAATTGGAAAAAGAAATTGTATGCTAATTATATTGCATTGGCTATACTGGTGTTCTCCCTGACAGTTTTATACTTTGGTCAGCAAACAGGCACTACAGGCGGAGAAATCAGACATTCTGAAATTAGATAACTGCTAACTGATTATTTCATAAAATATTTACGAACCTAAAATAGTATTATAAAATTCAGAATCATTCTACAAGTCTTAATCCATTATTTTACAATGTGTTGATGTAATTTTTATGATATAAAACAAAAAAATTTAATATGAATACAATTCAGGATGAGGCAAAACTTCATACCTTCTTAAAATCAGTTGATTCAAATATAGAGAAGCTTAATGACAAAAAAATAATAGCCTTTTTCGAATTTTTAGGATTAAAAGACCGTGAGGATATCCCTAAGGATTTTCTTGATTGGGAAAATATTCTTGTTGTGCTGCCAAATCGCGAGATGTTAAATGAAATAAAAAAATATAAGGATTCAATATCCCGAATTTCATTTGTTACAAACGCAAATGCAAAGCAGATTCATATTTATGATATGAATGACTGGAAAAGTGCTACACAAAAAAAAACAGCATTACAAATAAGACAGTTTCTAAAAACTAATTTTGGAGGTGCTGAAAAAATCTCTAAAAGTCCGGACTGGGTTAAACTAAAATAAATTAGAATTATGGAGACTGAAGTTCATTATATTAACAGAAGCGGATGGCTCAGGGCAGCTGTCCTAGGTGCAAACGACGGTATTTTATCGACCACCAGTTTAGCGATTGGTGTTGCGGCGGCGAGTGTAACCAGAGAACCTATTTTGCTTGCGGCAGTAGCCGGTTTAGTGGCCGGTGCTCTTTCCATGGCGGCAGGCGAATATGTATCGGTAAGTTCTCAATCTGACATTGAAACAGCTGATTTAAAAAGAGAAAAAAATGCACTCGATACCTTGCCCGAAGAAGAACTGGAAGAACTCACCGATATTTACATTCAAAGAGGTTTAAATAAAGAACTGGCCAGACAGGTTGCCATCGAATTAACGGCTCATGATGCCCTTGAAGCCCATGCGCGCGATGAACTCGGAATTAATGAAATCACACAAGCAAATCCTTTAACTGCAGCTTTTGCATCGGCAGTATCATTTATCATTGGAGGTTTATTGCCTCTTTTGGTCGCAATTTTTGCCCCTATCAAAGAAATGGTATTTTATCAATATGGCTTCTCTATACTCTTTTTGGCATTATCGGGAATACTTGCCGCTAAAGCAGGAGGTTCACATACTTTTAAAGCAGTATTGCGTATCTGTATCTGGGGCACCTTTGCCATGGCAGCCTCGGCATTGGTGGGCTATATTTTTGGTGTCCAGACTGCTTAGAAAATAGTTTTTTTGATTTAAAATTTAATCGAATCTTAAGCAAGCAAAAAAAATAAGATCCCCGACAATTCGTTATTTCGTATATACCTAAAAACAAACTGCTTAATGAAACTAATTACAATGTTCCTTTTAATGACAGTGCTTCCCATCAACTGGGAACCTGACTTTACTAATGCCAAAAAAGTGGCAAAGGAAAAGCACGAATTAATTCTACTCAACTTCTCCGGTTCAGACTGGTGTGGGCCTTGTATCGTGACGCGCAGAGACTATCTGGAAAATCAGGCTTTCACAGATATGGCCAACGAGAATCTGGTACTGGTTAATGCTGATTTTCCAAGAAAGAAGAAAAACATTGGAACTCCCCAGCAGGTAAAGCGAAATGAAGATTTAGCCGAAATTTACAATAAAGAAGGAAGTTTCCCTTTAACCCTTCTTCTTGATGCTGATGGAAAAGTTCTTAAAACCTGGCACGGAAAACCAGAAACTACACCTGAGCAGTGGACTGCCGAAATAAAAGCAATCTGTGATAGCAAAAAGTAACATACTGAAAAAACAGAAGTATTCCGAGTCCCTAAAACTCATGGGAAACAACTTTACTATCACTGTTGTGGCCGAAAATGAGTATATTGGAAATAAGAATATTAATCTTGCCATTGAAGAAATCAGGCGGATTGAAAGACTTTTGACTACTTATAAAGAGGACAGCCAGACCAATCTCATTAATGAAAATGCAGGAATTAAGGCGGTAAAAGTAGATCTGGAAGTTTTTAATCTTATCGAAAGATGTATTGGTATTTCCAGAATTACACAAGGTGCTTTTGATATTTCTTATGGAAGTATCGACAAAAGTCTATGGAATTTTGATAAGGCAATGACCCAATTACCAGATGCCGAAACGGCTTTAAAGATGGTACACCTTATTGATTACAGAAATATCATTTTAGACCCGGAACACACAACCGTATTTTTAAAAGAAAAAGGAATGCGGATTGGTTTTGGCGGCATTGGAAAAGGATATGCCGCTGAAATGGCAAAACAGATACTTTTAAATCATAATGTGCAGAGCGGCATTATTAATGCCAGCGGCGATCTTTCGGCCTGGGGATTACAGCCAGACGGTAGAAAATGGACAATTGGCGTAGCCGATCCTAATTTGCCAAATGCAGCATTCTCTTATATGGAAATTTCCAATAAAGCAGTGGCGACCTCTGGAAATTATGAAAAGTTTGTAACCATTAACGGCAAAAAATATTCGCATACCATTGACCCAAAAACAGGACTTCCGATAACCGGAATAAAAAGCGTGACCATTATTAGCGGAAACGCAGAATTTGCAGATGCAATGGCCACTCCAATAGCGGTTATGGGTATTAAAGCAGGCTTGTTTTTAATAGATCAGATAGCAGATCTATATTGTATTATCATCGACGACAACAATAAAATTTACACTTCTAAAAACATTAACCTGAAATGAAAAAGCCAAAACAAAAAGCGCTAGTACTGTTATGCAGCATTGCTTTTACGGGCATTCTGTTCACCTCCTGCACATCGGTAAAAGAATACCAGAAAGGAAAAATCAACGATTCTGAAATGGTCCTTTCCAACAGGAAAATAGAAAAGACAGAACTCAGTTTCCAATCCTACCGTGAAGGAGCTTCCGGGGCAAATTCAGGAAAAAGCGGCGGCGGCTGCGGTTGTAACTAATTTTCATACTATAAAAAATGAAAAGAATATTCATTACAGGATTTGCCTTACTGGCATTATTTCAGACAAGAGCACAAAATGTTCCTACAGATTCCACAGCTTACAAAAGCAAAAAATTAAAACTAGAGGAGGTAAATCTGGTTTCCAGCTATTACAAGCAGGACGGAAACAATTCAGCCGTTACCGGGGGAATTGGTTCTGAACATTTAACCGACATTGCCAACACGATCGATGTTAAACTGGTAAAATACGGAGAAACCGGAATCAAGCATACTTTTGATATTGAAGCCGGTATTGACCACTATACCTCTGCCTCATCAGATATGATTGATTTAAGTGCCAATTCATCTGCATCTTCTTCAGACAACCGCTTCTACCCTTCTCTAACTTATCTAAGAGAAAATGAAGAGAAAGGAAGAACATTGGGTATTGGCGTTTCATCATCGACCGAATTTGATTATCAGTCGTTTGGAGGCAATATCAGCTTCTCCCAAAAAACAAAAGACAGAAATGGTGAATTCACGGCCAAATTTCAAACCTTTCTCGATCAGTTAAAACTGATTGAACCTGTTGAGCTTCGCACTTCGGGAGGCGAAGGCTACGGAAGCGCGAACCGAAATACTTTTGCAGGAACTTTGAGTTATTCTCAGGTAGTAAACAAAAATCTGCAGGTCATGCTTGTAGGTGACGTTATCAGCCAAAACGGATATTTAAGCCTTCCGTTTCACAGGGTTTATTTTGCAGACGGTTCTGTTCATCAGGAAAAAATGCCCGATACCAGACTTAAAATTCCACTGGGGATCAGGGCCAGTTATTTCTTAGGAGACAATGTAATTATTCGCGCCTATTACAGATATTATACCGATGACTGGAGTCTCAGAGCACATACTGCCGATCTTGAAATTCCGGTGAAATTAACCCAGGCATTTTCAATGAGCCCGTTTTACAGATATTATACCCAAACTGGCACGAAGTATTTTAAACCGTATGGCGAACATACAGCAGCTGATGAATATTACACCAGCAACTATGATTTGTCTAAGTTTGACAGCAGTTTCTTTGGGATGGGAATGAAATTCACTCCATTAAACGGAATCTTCGGCCTCAAACACTGGAATACTTTAGAGATTCGTTATGGTCATTATACAAGAACTACCAATATGACTTCGGACATTATCAGTATTAACATCAAATACAAATAGAATTAATTATTTAAAAACACAAAGCCCAATCCAATTGGGCTTTGTGTTTGAATAACATCACAGCAGCAAAATGAAATTGTCCTGGTACAAAAAGAACAGATAAGAATCTCTGATAAAAAACCGTTACCTTTAAATCAGCGAACAGCAATAGAAAATGAATAGAATTTTTGAAAAATTAACCCGTCATCTGGCAAAGAATCCAAGAAGACTTTTCTTAATTGACTCTGTGGGGGCTCTGCTAACCGCTGTACTGCTTTGTGGAGTGCTTTCAAATCTAAGCCCCTATATTGGCATGCCCAAGACAACACTCAATTTACTCTTCTCAATCGCAGCTTGTTTCTGCTTTTACTCGGCTGCCTGCTTTTTATTTTTAAAAGCAAAATGGGCGCTTTACATCAGACTAATAAGTTTTGCCAATTTACTGTACTGCGCGCTGACCATTGCCTTTTTATTTATTCATTACAACAAGCTTACAATTCTTGATCTGATGTACTTTTTAGCTGAAACAGCAATCATCTGCCTGCTTCTTTACATAGAGCTTACCGTATCGGGAAAAATTTTAAACAAGCGGTAATGGCAGTCAAATTATCTCGCGCCGTAAACCCTGCCTTTAAAATTAGCATTACATTAACGTTTGGTTTTTCCCATTAACCCCTTTGAAGAGGTAACTTTGTGATTCTACAATACAATTTAGTAAAATGTTCAAAAAACAATTCGTAAAGGCAAAGAACCTGCTGATCTGGGGACAGGAAAAATTAACCAAAAAACAATTTATTTTTCTCTCCAGTGTCCTTATCGGAATTATTTCCGCCTTTGCCGTGATTTTCTTAAAAGCCTTTGCGCACTGGGTCTATTCTTTTGCAACCTATATCAACGGCACCTTAAAGCTGAGTTTTATTAATAGTATCCTGCCAGTTATAGGTATCCTTTTAACTGTTTTTGTGGTAAAAAGAGTACTGGGAGGCACCTTGGAGAAAGGGACTTCGCAGATTTTATATATTGTGGCCAGAAAAGCCAGTATTATTCCCAAAAAGCAGATGTATGCCCAGATTATCACCAGCTCGCTCACCGTAGGGCTTGGAGGATCTGCAGGACTGGAAAGCCCCATTGTGATCACAGGCGCCGCTTTTGGCTCCAATTTTGCCCAGCAGTTCAAGTTAAGCTATCAGGAACGCACACTGCTCATTGGCTGCGGGGTTGCCGCCGGTATAGCGGCCGCCTTTAATGCGCCGATTGCCGGGGTGCTCTTTGCCATCGAGGTGCTGCTGGTGGATGTCACCATTTCGGCCTTTACCCCTATTATGATTGCAGCGGCCACCGGAACACTAGTTTCCACCATAGTGCTTAATGAGAATATACTGCTGACCTTCAGGGAAAAACAGACTTTCGATTACCATAATATTCCCTTTTACGTTTTAATGGGACTTTTCACGGGTTTTATTGCCGTTTTTTATGCCCGGAAATTTTTAAAAACCGAGCACTATTTTGCCCATTTAAAATTTGGCATCTATAAAAAAGCGCTAATCGGGGCCTGCATTTTAGGACTGATGATCTTTATTTTCCCTACGCTTTTTGGCGAAGGATACGAAAGCATTAAAACCCTTGCCGACAAAGAGCCCGGAAAATTGCTTGAAAATACGCTATTTGGGGATTATGCCGACAACAGCTGGGTACTGCTGGCCTTTGTAGGGTTTTCTATGATGCTCAAGGCATTTTCTTCGGGAATTACCTTGGGAAGCGGCGGTAACGGCGGTAATTTTGCCCCTTCGCTTTTTTTGGGCTCTTATGCCGGATATTTCTTTTCCAAATTTTTAAATCTCACGGGACTTACTGATCTTCCCGTCAGCAATTTCACGCTCGTGGGCATGGCAGGGATCCTCAGCGGCCTGTTTCATGCGCCGCTAACGGCTATTTTTCTTATTGCAGAGATAACAGGAGGATATGATCTGATGATTCCCCTTATGATTGTAGCCTCTGTGAGTTTTGCTGTTTCCAAGCGTTTTGAAAAGCACTCCCTGGATGTAAAAAACCTCGCTAAAAAAGGAAATGTTTTCACCGGCAACAAGGATACTAATATTCTGTGCACACTGGAAATTGAAGACCTTGTCAAAAAAGATTACCTCACTGTAGAGAGCACTCAAAACCTTGAAAATGTTGCCGATCTTCTGGCACATTCCGATCAGGTTATTTTTGGGGTTGTAAACGGTGAAAACGATCTGCAGGGACTGGTGTATTTTAATGATATACGCGAGGTAATCTTCGATAACCTCAAAGCGGAAAATATCCTTGTAAAAGATATAATGGTCCAGCCCATTCAGACTGCAGATCTCTTTGACAGCATGGAAACTGTTATGAATAAATTTGAAAAAAGCAATAAGGCCTTCCTGCCGGTGCTTAAAAACGGGAAGTACTATGGTTTTATAACCAAATCAGATGTGCTGGAATCATACCGAAACAGGCTAAAATCGATGATCTTTGAATAAAACCTTCCCTTGCATAAAATAAATTCAATCAGCTTTGAGTTCTCATTTGCCCGATTTCAGTAAATAATTATTAAAATTAGTCTTATCTTAGTCCTACATGCCAAAATAGCGTATTAAATCGCTTGCTAATTATATAGATTATGAGAAAAATTACAGACCTGCTCAACCTTCGCGATGGAGAAGATGACAGGGTAAAAACCCTGGAGGCGGTAAAGAACAATATAACGTTCAAAGGAGCAAACCTTTGGATATTGGCCTGCGCCATTATTGTCGCCTCGGTTGGGTTAAATGTAAACTCAACAGCTGTGATTATCGGGGCAATGCTCATATCCCCTCTCATGGGGCCGATTGTGGGGGCCGGATTCGCATTGGGTATTTATGATTTTTCATTGCTTAAAAGGTCACTCAAAAATTTACTGACTGCAACAGTAGTAAGCCTGGTGGTTTCGACCTTGTATTTTTACCTTAGTCCCTTCAAGGATGTACAGTCCGAACTGCTGGCCAGGACTTCCCCAAATATCTATGATATCCTTATCGCCTTTTTTGGAGGTGTTGTGGGAGTGATTGCCGTTACCAGATCGGAAAAAGGCAATCCAATTCCAGGGGTTGCCATTGCAACGGCCCTTATGCCGCCGCTGTGTACGGCCGGTTACGGGATTGCCACCGCGCAGTGGACCTTTTTTTTAGGGGCATTTTATCTCTACTGCATCAACTGCGTCTTTATAGGAATTGCTACTTTTTTAATCATTAAATACCTTAATTACCCGGCCGTTAAACAGGTAGATGAAAAACACCAAAAACGGGTAAAGTATACCATTGCTTTTTTAATAACAGTTATGCTGGTGCCCAGCAGTTATCTGGCTTACTCACTGTACAGGGAGCAGCAGTTTAAAAAAAATGCAGATCTTTTCATTGAGAGTGAATTCACCAATAAAGGATATACCATAGTGTATAAAAAAACTGATTTTACGCCTAAAGCTAAAAAACTCGAGCTGGCTTTCCTCTCCAGACGGTTTTCCGCATTAGAAATAAAAGAGCTTAAAGATAAACTGAACCAAAATAAATACCTGGCCGGCACACAATTGCAGATCCGTCAGGACAGCACTGACCGCTTCAATGCTCTAAAGGGCGATATCCTGAGCCAGATTAAAAGCAGTGAGAATGAGATGAATGTAAAAGACGTTAAGATCATGCAGCTGGAAAAGCAGCTGACCAGGAACAAATTTGACAACCTTCAGATTTTAAAAGAAACCCGGGTTTTATTTCCAGCTGTAAGTTCACTCTCTATCAATAAAAGCAGCCTTGTTAATCAAAAAGACAGCATTACAACGATAACGGCCGTTATCTATGACGGCGCTAAAACTCTAAGTCCGGCCCAGAGCGACAAACTCAAGCTGTGGCTCAATGAGCGCCTGCTGGTAAAAGATGTGGAACTTTTCAAGAAACATTAATTTTCCCCAAGAGCTTTTTTCTGCTTTTTATTGTACAGGCTCAAAATGCAAAACCCTGAAATACCGGCAATTGTAGAGGCAATGAGTATCGCGAATTTGGCTTCATTTTGATGCAGTGCATCTCCAAAGGAAAGAAGTGCTATAAAAATCGACATTGTAAATCCGATCCCGCCCAGCAGACCAAGCCCCAGCACATGCATCCAGGTAACAGACTGGGGAAGTTCGGCAATTTTCAGCTTGACCGACAGCCATGACATTATAAAAATTCCAATGGGTTTACCTAAAAATAATCCAAGGATAATACCCAGTCCCAGATTACTGAAAAGCCCTGATATCATTTCAGTTTCAAAAGTGATATTGGTATTGGCAAGGGCAAAAATGGGCATAATTATAAAATTCACTGGACGGGTCAGGGCATGTTCCAGTTTTTCAAGAGCAGACTCCGTATCATCCTCAGTAGTGGGCAGCGTTACGGCTACCAGAACACCGGCAATAGTGGCATGAATACCCGAGTGATGAATAAAATACCAGATAACTGCTCCGGGGATCAGGTAAAAAAGTATATTTTTGACACCCATTCGATTAAAGATTATCAATAAAACAAACAATGCCCCTGCATATCCTAAATAGAGAAAATTCAATTCCGAGGAGTAAAATAGGGCTATTACTAAAATTGCAATAAGGTCATCCACAATAGCCAGCGCGGCCAGAAATATTTTAAGGCCCGATGGTACCTTACTGCCTAAAAGGGATAAAATCCCCAGTGCAAAAGCAATATCGGTAGCCATTGGAATCCCCCAGCCTTTGGCCGTATGCGGATCGCCATTATTAAAAAAGAAATAAATTAAGGCCGGAACCGCTACACCGCCCACTGCGGCAAGCACCGGAAGGGAAGCCTGGGCAAATGAAGAAAGCTCCCCTTCCACTATCTCCCTTTTTATTTCCAGTCCTACAAGAAGAAAAAAAACAGCCATAAGCCCGTCATTGATCCAGAGTAAAACCGGATATTTTAAATGCAGCAAAGAAGTATTGAATCCCAGTTCAAAATTAAGCAGTTCCTTAAAACCACCCGACCATCCCGAGTTGGCAATCAAAAGTGATATAAGTACACAGATTAATAATATAATTCCACCTGCAGAGGAGGATCGGAAAAAATGAGAAAAGACCTTAAGATTTATGAGTTTTGCCATAAATACAAATTTAACTCATTATAACTGTACCTCCAATTAAATATACCAAAAACCAATAGACTGTATTTTAAACAGGGCTGCATGGAAATATTTTTCGTGTGATTTAAAGAATAATATTCAGACTGTAATTTATCATTTCAGCAGGTAAAATTCAGGTTTGCTGCAAAGAATTGCGTTTGAATGTGCAGTCCTCCACGACAAAACAGGGCTCTGTGGCAGCCCTACCCTCGATGGCAGTGAAATCCTTTTGTGCCGGGGCCTGGCACAAAAGATTGCTTCGCCAGTACGCTGGCACTCGGGTGGAACCGATAGCGGGAAAAGCTCCTGAAAAATTATTAATTAATAGTCTCCACTAAAAATCACCTGCAAATCATAATAAATTTTACCCTTTTAAAATTCTAATACACACTGAAATATTTCTTATATACTTTAAACAATTGAATACCTGCTAAAGCAATAAAAAAAAGCGGAATAAAAACAGGCAGTATGCCCTTTGCGAATTGATTTGTGTCTTGTAAAACAGACTGCAATATTATTATTACGCTAAGCATTCCTGTAAAAATACCCATTAAGGTTCCTGCGATATAATAATATTTTAGCTTCCTTTGAATGGTAATATATTTTTCATTGAGCAAATATAAATTCCAGCTGGTCCAAAAAGGCAATTGTAAAAAATTAAATCCATTTAAAATTACGCCAATTATAAATGGAGAATAGATCAAATATCTCTCTAAATAATAATCAGACTCTGCCGGGTGATTGAAATTCAAATAAAAAACAAACGCCAGAGTAAGCATGAAGCCAACTGAAAACAGATCTATGACCTTCATGAGTTTTCTGTTTTTTATAAGCTCTCTGGCGAAAAGCAGCGTAAAATAAATCACAAAGGCTTCTATAAATATGACTCCAAACAAAAAGAAAACCAAATTATGAAATCCTGATTTTGCATAGATTTCCAGTCCAACTAAGTTTAAGTATCCCAGCGGAACTGATCCGAGAAAACTTACCAGAAATCCAACGGAGATATTTTTTACCTTTTTCATTTCTAGAAATTCATTATTTTATTGTTTTGTGCCAGATGCAATCTGTACTCACGCATTCCCACTTTGTGATCTAAATAGGGAACGCCCGTTTTATGGTTTTCAACACTTATTTCATACATATAAGTAATATGTCGTGCCAGTTCTTTCCATGCAAACCAAACCGAATGTTTGGGGTCATAAATATGTGTAGGTTCGCTTGCCGCACCGTTTAATTCTACAATCTGGAAGTTTTCTCCTTGTTCTAATTCTTCAAAAGTGTTGTACATGATATCGAAACGCCCGAAATAAAATTCAGGAATTTGAGCAGCGAGCTCATTGATCATCTTGGTTAATTTTGGCGTAACCCAATGGCTGCCATCCAAAAATTTTGCGCCCCGGGCGTGATTGCCAAATGGAACTAAATTTATGGTTTCGCCTCTGGGTAATATCAGGTCCAATTGATCACCATATTCTTCTTTTAAAACATTAAACTGCAACTGAAATCTTGGCGTTTGTTTGATCAGATTTTCAATTGTTGATTTGCCATCACCTGTTACAATCAAAAACTCTTTAGAGACAATTCCGGTAATTTTTCCGTATTTTTCCAGCGGATGACGAACATAAAAAACACCCACTTCATTCTTGAATGGGATTAAATCCTGCAAAAGAAAATCAAAATTTGCTTTTTGGGCATAGTCTTTCAGCTCCGATATTGTTTTAATTTTTTTCACGCCCGAACCACGCAGGCCAATATCCGGCTTTGCAATTAACGGGAAATAGATTTCCCTTTCTAATACCTTATCTGCTATGGTTTTAAAATCCGTATTTTCTTTAATTAAAATGGTTTTCGGGTAGCATTTTTCAGGAAGCAGATCATAAATCTGTTTTTTGCTTTCCATCATAAACCCGCCGTTTTTAATTTTCGGATTAGAGGCATTAAAGAAAAAAATCGATCTTGCTCTGATGGCATAATAGGCCCAAAGAAAATAGATAGGAACATACAGAACCTGAAATGGCCAATATTCCCAATTGGTAATTTTATGAAAAAATAGTTTCATCTGAATGTTTTTAAATTCGAATAAATGAGGTTGAAAAATCTTCTGCTTTGACTAAATCATAATATTTCATTACCCCCCTATTTTGCTCTATTACGCTTTGGGTTACGCTCAGGGTTTTCATCCTATTTTCTCTATTGATAATTAAACCATTTTGAGTGTCTTCGCTGCTTGTGTTTCGATGAAAATCCAGCATTTCCAATGGTGATATTTCATTTTTATCTTTCAAAAAATCAAAAAACCAGTCTGATCTTTTATTTCTTACCGGATCTGTATATAAAGTAACTGATGACCAAATGTAATTTCGGGATTCATCTAATATTGTGCTCTTTTTTTCAATGCCATCCCAAATCAATTCGTACAATTCTTTTTCCTGATACAAAACCAGCGTAAAAGGCTCAATATTATCCAGATCAATTTGTTTCCAAAAGTCCTTTGGAGAATCATCCGAAATAATGTCCAAAACAATTAGTCCGCGGCTTTTTCGATAAGGCAGTATCACATTGTGTTTTGCGATTCCGCCATTTAGCAAAACCAGAACTGTTCCGTTTTCATCCATGACAAACCAGGTTCCCCCCGCTTTTGAATCTTTTGGGTACATCATATTTTTTCCCTTATGCTTATAATTCCTGGGCACAATAGCACTGGGACGAATTACTTTTTCATCCCTGTTTGAAGTGATCATTACAACTCCGTTATTATTTACAAAACTTACTGTACACATTGTTTTCTGTATGCTATGGTCGAGCGCGCTACACCAAAATTTTCATCAATGATAATATTTTCGAATTGCAAAACGGCCACTTTTATGAGCGCCTGATGATGCACACAATGCTCTAAATTATAGAGCAATTCTCTATAATAATTGCTTTGAATCCTCATGCTAAGACCATCAATAAACTGTTCGAGATAGATTATTTTGTTCTCGCTTTTCAATTCTTTTTTAATTTGAATAATGCATTTTTTAGCAAATTCTGTTTCGGTTTGAATTTGCTTATTTCTCTGGCGGTTGTCATAATTTAAAATTCCCGAATCATAACTTTGTTCCAGACATTGAAACATCTCCAGAATATGTCTTGTATGTTCGCCAATTGTGGCATTACTTAAAGCCTGGCAAGATTTTGAATAATCCTGATCTGACAATTGATCTAATAGATATATTAACTCATCTAAACTCTGGCGTATTGATTCTAGTAACATAATCTTTTAATTTAGAAGATTAGACAATTTGTTTTTGTTGAAATAAAGCAAACCCAGGCAGCATAATAAGGTAATAATAGCCAGACTAAAAAGTAATCCGCCGTCATCTTTTACCACGAGTCCCAAAACAAATACATGTGATAAAATAGCTCCGGTCATTACCCCAATTCCACCCAAAGCACCAATCCAGGTGGTTTTTGGAATCAGGATTAAAATTACAACTATCAATTCGGCTATTGCTGAACCAATTCTTCCGTAAGGTTCTACTCCTAGGGCAGTGAAAATATAGATGCTTTCTTCTGCTCCGCTGAACTTGAAATATAAGGTCTGCAATAAAATTACCGAGGCGGCAATTCTGAGAATCCATATTAAAATTTCCTTTTTCATGACCGTGTTATTTATAGATTTTTTTCCAGTTGTCATCTGCCCTTATTTTTAAATTTCCCTCGTCTTTATTCCAGCTTTTTAAGGTGTTGTTGAAAAAGGCATTGTAAAACAGAAAAAGTTTGCCATCAGTAATTTTAAACGTTTCGGGGTTTATTTCGACTTTTTCGCCAGCGCTCCCCATCGCATAAGCACACCAGCCACCGTATTGAGGTTCGTATTTTGATGGATTTTTCAGAAAAGCATTTTTATTTTCACCTGACGAAAAATTATAAATCACGCCCTGGTAAGAAGCTGAGATCCCTTTTTTCCCTTTAACTGCTTTTCCCTGACTAAAATATCCTACCGGACCATAACCCTGAATGGCAGTTTTGTTTTCTAAATTATACTGGCTAGCTCTTTTGGCATCATTTTGAGCAGAAGAAACTCCAAAAACCAAAATCAATACAAGTAATACTAACTTTTTCATTTTTTTTATTTTAAATTTTTTAATACTGAAACAAGTAATTCGGTAGTGATACGATGCTTAAAATCAGGAGAGACATATTCAAAAAGGATATCACTCTGGGGATTCACAACAAAAACGGACGGAACAGGTAAAAAACTAGTATTCATTCCATTAGAATTTACGTTAATTACACTTTTATAGTTTTCAGGAGCCTCAAAAGCAATTCCCATGGCTTTTATTAATTCTCCTTTTGAGTCAGAAAGTAAGGTATATTTTACTTTATCTTTTTCTGCTGTCATTTTTAAATTTTCAGCAGAATCAGGACTTACCGCTATAATTTGATATCCCAAATCCATAACTTGCTTTTCGGCTTCGGCCAATGCCTGCAGATGCATATTGCAATACGGGCACCAGCCTCCACGATAAAAAACAAGAACTGTCTTTTTCTTTTTTAGCAGGTCTGAAATTTGTACATCTGTATTATCCGATGATTTTAAAGTAAGGTTTGGAATCTTCTCTCCTATTAGCAAAGGAGTGATATCAGTGGCAGATTTAGCAATCATGTTTTGCGCGTTAGCAGCCCAAGTAAGGGTCGCTAAAAAAATAAAAATTAATTTTTTCATAGTGTATGTTTTTACATCTTTTTAATAATGTAAAATTATCATACTATAAAAAAGCAAAATGTCGGCTAATTTACACTTAGCCCAAAATAATTATAATTTGGTAATATCTCGAATGATAATTTCTTTTCTGTTGTAGTTTAAAAGCTGATTGGTTTCCATCTCATTGAGCAATTGTGTAGCGGTTTGTCTGGAAGTACAGATAATCTGGGCAATATCATTTTGGGTTAGATAATTTTCAATGGCTACTGAATTTCCTTCTCTAACGCCTTCCTGTTCTGCCCAGTCTTTCAGGAATTGATACAATCTGGTTTTGGCATCCTTAGAAATTAGATTGGCATAATTGTTTTTAATACGTTTCATTTTCAGTCCTACAAACTTGGTGTATGAAAGTGCTAAAGTCGGATTACGAAGCAATAAATCTTCAAAATCAGACATTAAAAAACTGCAGATGGCAACATCGTCTGAAAGGACTTTTGCATATTCTTCGTTTTTATTATCTGTTTCCAAAGTCAGTTCACCAAACAAATCTCCTTTCTGGATAATGTCCTTTATAGTTTCGTTGCCATTATTATCCAGGGCAACAATCTTGATATTCCCCTTTTTAAGTAAAAAAATCCGGGGCACATCTGAAGATGAAAAATAAATAATTTCCCCTTTTGAGGCTTTTTTAAAACCTGTGATTATGCAAAGTTGCTTGATTTGAGAAAAACTCAAAGTCCTAAACAATTTATGATCACGCAAATACCAATATTTTAATTCTTCGTACATAAGAGATACATTATTTGGTAAATGTAAACAATTTGGAAAATAATTCGCTTCCATGTTTAAATCGCATATTCAAGCCCTATAAGTATATAGTAGCCTGATGCATAATTTACGATTAATAAAGTTACATTAAAAGTATAGTATCTAAACTGCTTTTCTGATCTAAACATATCACAACTAAAGAAAAAGAAATTTTAGCCTTCCATTTCATCTTTTCAGGCTGCTTTGATTGTGAAGATAACAGCGAAATTATTTTGACCATAGTAAGTTATCAAAAAATATTCCCTTAAAATACTCATCCATAATACCTTATAGTTAGTCCGGTTTTCTTTTAGTTTATTTCTTGGCTTATTTTAAAACCAAAAAGAATATTAAAGCGTAAATGACTTTATAACTTAAAAAAAATAATTATGAAAACTGGAAAATTTTTAGCAGCAGCAATCCTGGCATTAGGATTTGGATTTACATCATTTGCACAAAAAACAGTAATGGTTGGTGGAGCGGCTATGTATCCTAATAAAAATATTATAGAAAATGCGGTAAACTCAAAGGATCATACCACCTTGGTAGCAGCAGTAAAAGCAGCAGGATTAGTTGAAACCCTGCAAGGTAAAGGTCCATTTACTGTTTTTGCACCGACAAATGAAGCTTTTAGTAAATTACCGGCCGGAACTGTTGAAACATTATTGAAACCTGAGAATATTAAAACATTGCAAACTATATTGACCTATCATGTAGTATCCGGTAAAATGAATAGTTCTGATATTGCAAAAGCAATAAAAGCCGGTAAAGGAAAAGCCACTTTAAAAACAGTGAGCGGCGAAACTTTAACTGCCTGGATGGATGGAAAAGATTTGTACATCAGTGACGAGAGCGGCAATAAGGCTAAAGTTACAATCTCAGATGTAAATCAATCCAATGGTGTTATACATGTAGTGGATACAGTACTGCTTCCGAAAATGTAATTTTCCGAGAATAAAATACAATTATAGAAAAAGCCCTGAAATTTCAGGGCTTTTTCTATAATTACTATCCTGAACAATAGTAATAGCAGATTATATATGAGATACTGCTTAACATTTTATTGGCAGCTCAATACTTTAAATATAGGGAGCTGATGTCTTTTTTGATACAGAACCATAACCTGCAACGACTATCGGATCAGGTGCAAAAGTTGGGGGATTTAACCAAAAGATTAGATAATCTAACTAGAAATAGTAAATGTAATATTCTATGCTCTTATTTTAGATTTATCTAGCCCAGTCATTAATCCAATTACTCACGGTCTGACACCATTCATCATCATCATTCAAACACGGAATCGCTAAGAAATTCTCTCCTCCTTTTGCTTCAAAATCTTCTTTGGCTCGCATTGCGATTTCTTCCAACGTTTCTAAACAATCTGAAACGAAAGCCGGAGTTACAACTGCCAATTTCTTGATCCCTTTTGCTGGCATTTTATCAACTTCAACATCGGTATAAGGTTCTAACCATTTGTCTCCCGCTAAACGCGATTGAAAAGTTAAACTGTATTTATCAGCTGGAAGTCCTAATAATTTCACCACTTGTTTTGTGGTTTCATAACATTGATGACGATAGCAGAAATCGTGTGCCGGCGAAGGTGTGTTACAGCAAGAGCCGTCAATTTTACAATGTGATTTGGTTACATCGGTTTTGCGAATGTGACGCTCCGGAATTCCGTGATACGAGAATAACAGATGATCGTAGTCGAATCCAACTAGATGTTTCTGGATAGAATCAGCCAGATTCTTGATGTAATCCGGTTTGTTGTAAAACGCAGGAACATCGGTAAAAGTCATTTGTGGAAATTTCTTTTTACGAATTTCTTCCGCTTTAACCAAAATTGTCAATGTTGAAGCCATTGCATATTGCGGATATAAAGGAAAAAGTAATACTTCTGTGACTCCTTTATCATGTAATTCCTGTAGCCCTTTTTCAATTGTCATGCTTCCATAGCGCATTGCTAACGAAACCGGAACATTTACTAAAGACTGTACTTTTTTCTGCATTCTTTCAGATAGCACCACTAACGGAGAACCTTCTTCCCACCAAATTTTAGTATAAGCATGTGCAGATTCTTCCGGTCTTTTTCTCAGGATAATGCCACGAACTAAAAAAGCTCGCAACAAATACGGAACATCGATCACGTGTTTGTCCATTAAAAACTCGTCTAAATATGGTTTTACATCTTTTGTAGTTGGACTTTCCGGAGATCCTAAGTTTACTAATAATACGCCTTTCATTTACTTTTTGCTTTGTTCTATAGAATAGATGTTAAAATTGTCGCGCAGAT
Source organism: Flavobacterium sp. HTF (assembly GCF_003105115.1). Classification (GTDB taxonomy): domain Bacteria; phylum Bacteroidota; class Bacteroidia; order Flavobacteriales; family Flavobacteriaceae; genus Flavobacterium. Next base: position 59,810 of record NZ_QETH01000006.1, read on the forward strand.
TTTGCAGATTGAGTAGATTAAAATTCGTGGATTGCTTCGCCCGTTCATTATCACCAGGCTCATAGCCAACAAAACTAAACATTCGTATTAATCGACATCAGATATTTTTTTGGAGTTGTTGCAAACTTTTTCTTGAATCCTGCAATGAAATGGCTTCCTGTACTGTAACCTATTTTCAACCCCACTTCGTTTACATTGTAAGAACCGCTGTCAAGCAACTTTCTGGCGAAATCCATTTTATAGTCAAAAAGAAAACCGTAAACCGTATCGCCATAAATTTGTTTGAAACCCATTTTGAGTTTCTTCAGATTCAGACCAATTTCATCGGCTAATTCTTGTAAACCAGGCGGTTCAGCCATATTGGCGATGATAATTTCTTTGGCTTTTTTTATTTTAAATACATTACCTTCATCAATTAAAAACGGACAATGATGCGCATTTGGATCTTCGCTCCTGTTAAAAGATAAACTAAGTAATTCGTATCCTTTACCTTTACAATAAAGATTTTTTATGGATGGATGAAGGTTATAATGGAACAACTGGCTTAAAACAACTGCCATTGAAGGACTTATACAACCTTCATTATAATAATTTTTATACTTGTTATCAGGACTTAAAAAAGTAATATAATCTGCTTCAACAGAAAACAATGCATGAAATTTCCTAATTGAAATAATAACAGAAATCATCCACGAATTTGGTGAAAGCTCTAAATGAAATGGTAGCTCTTTTTGTGGATTGTATAAAAGAAAGGATTTTTCTTCTTGTAGTGCTAAATCATAATTACCATTATTACATGAAAATTTGGCGTTACCTTTAAGTACGAAATGAAACTGTATGAAATCAGTGGTTAGTTGACGGTGTGTAAAAAAAGGTTCTGGACCGTCATTCTGAAAACGGATAAGTGCAAAGTCGTTTTCAACTTTTATTTCTTCCTCCATTTTTGAAATAGCGAATAATTGGTTTTTCAAAATTAAATCTTTTTAATGGTTTAGTATACTTCTCTTAAAGTTATAAATCTTACTTTTTTGATCTGTCATTTCAAAACCGCAACAACTAGAATATTTATTTTATTAGAAACTTTGCTTTTCACGAGAGTTGGTATGACGATGTTAAAATCACTGGCATTTACGGCAAAATTAGATACAATACTAATTCCAGATCCGGACATCATTATCCTTGCTTTGGTTATTATATCCTTTGATTTTCCATGAAGCTCTAACTTCCCTTTTATAGTAAAATCTTTAGCGGAATTGGTAAGACTGTTTAAATCAAAATCTTCTATTTTCCCTTTAAATATAGCTTTAGGGTATTGATCGCTCTCCATATAATTTTCATTGAAATGCTCTTCCATTAACGCAACTTTAAATTGAAATCCTTTCATCAATGCTAAACTTGCAATTTCTCCTGTTGTAGTATTCAATACAAAGGTTACATTGTTATTTGTAGCTTTAACCTCTTCAAAAGAAGCAACAGATGCTTCAAAAGTTATTTTACCTGTTTTACTGATCATTTTTTCTTGCGCCAGACCAATAGCGCAAGCATAAAGCATGGAAACGAGTATAATTTTTTTCATGGTTTTCTTTATATTATTATGTTAGTTTAAAAATCAATTTTTTGCTTATTTTAAAACAGCAATAATTTGAACCTTTACTCTATCATCAAGTTTATACTTGATAAGCGATGGAATTGGAATGCCAAAATCACTGGCATTAACAGCAAAATCTGAAATGATGGTAATTCTGGAACCTGTCCTGGTGATCTTTGCGCTCGCATTTATATCTCTTGATTTCCCATGAAGTTCTAAGTTTCCTTTTATTAGGTAATCTTTATAATCTTCAGTTAAATTATTCGAATCAAACTTTTCTATTTTTCCTCTAAAAATAGCTTTTGGATATTTATCGCTCTCCATGTAATTTTCATTGAAATGTTCTTCCATCAAAGGCATTTCAAACTGAAATCCTTTTATCAGGGCTAAGGATGCAATTTCACCTGTTGCCGGATTTAAAACAAAAGTTACATTGGTATTGGTTCCTAAAACCGGCTGAAAAGACGGGACCGAAGCTTCAAAAGTGATTGTTGATGATTTAGTTAATATTTTTTCCTGCGAAAAAACAAGGAACGAAGCCAATATCATTGGCATTACTATGATTTTTTTCATGTTTTTTACTATGGATTATTGCTCTAATAATCCATCTTGTTCCCATTTTTTAATAACATCAATTGTGGTTTGAGGCAATCTTGGCCCTCCCTGTGGCATTAATGAACTATTTCCATTTTCTAAAGAAATCCGGTTGAGCAGCCCGCGATTTAAGACCGCATTTTTAACCTGGTCATAAGTAACCAGGGACATAGGTGCCCCATTTTTGGGAACAGCTGCATGGCAGACAACACAATTATTATCAATGATGGATTTCACATTCTGATTGTATGTGGCAACGCCGGTAATTGGTGGAGTGTCAATTAAAGTACTGGGATTATCATCTGTACAACTTACTAGTAGTAAAGCAAATGATGGAATAAGCAAACGAGTTTTTAAATTCATGGGATTGGTTTTTAGTTTTAGAAAGGCTAAATGATTTTAATATTTAAAGCATTTTGAAATCATATACGGTGAAATGGATCATACAGATTTAATAACAGTCATATTTGATCATTTAAATCCAATAGGTATTTTTTAACGTAGATAATCCAAATACTAAAAACCAGCCATGAGAAAAAAAATACTTATTATTATTCCCCTCTTCCTGATAACCGGGATCTCAATTTACCTCTACAGTTACAAAGGTCATAGGAATATCGAATCAGAAACTGCAGATTATACTGTAACGGTTAAAGGACTCGAAAAAGAATTTACTTTCAATGACAGCCTTGCTACTGTCAAATACCAGGACAAAACAATTGAAGTAACTGCAATTGTAACAGCTGTTGAACCCGCGAGTAAGGGAATCGTTATTGACGAAAAGATATTTGCAACCTTCAAAGACAGTTTGCCCAAAGACATTGCAATTGGCAGAATGCTAAAAATTAAAGGACGGTTTTTAGGATATGATGAGCTCTTACAAGAATTTAAAATAGATCAATCCTCCCTTGTACACCAAAACAAATAACAATTAAAATTAACCACATGAAAAAGCTCATTCTATTATTGTTTTTATTTCCATTACTAACCTATTCGCAAGATGACCTATTATCCGGAGTTGAAGCGCCAATCACAAAAGAAAAGGTGGCATCTGCATTTAAAGCCCTGAAGATTGTCAATCTCGAATCGACCAAACTGGCGGCAAAAGGAGATTTGTATTTTGTTGTAGCACACCGGTTTGGTTCTATAAAAGACGGCTTTGAGGGATTCTATGGACTGGATAACGCCAACACACAAATAAAATTTATATACGGATTGACCCCGGGGATTAATATAAGTGCCGCCAGAAGTGAATTTGCTTATGACTTTGCAACAAAATATATGTTATTGCCGCAAATAAAAGACGGATTTCCGGTGACTATTGCAGGGTTTAATAGTTTGTCTATCAACAACACGCTAAAGGAAAGTCTATATCCTAAACTTGAATTTAAAAATAGGCTCACCTATGTAGCCCAGCTTTTAATTTCCAGAAAATTCTCTGAAAAATTATCTTTAGAAATAGTTCCATCATTTTTCCATGAAAATTTTGTGCTCGACCCTGAACAGAGCAATTCACAATATGCCATTGGCTTTGGTGGTAGATACAAGTTTGCAAAACGCTGGTCATTGAATATGGATTATGCGGCACACTTAAACAGGGCGTCAAATTCTATTTATAAAAATCCATTATCCATTGGTTTTGACCTGGAAACCGGCGGACACGTTTTTCAAATGCATTTTACCAGTTCTCAAGCCATTGATGAAGCCGGATATCTTGGAAGAACTACGGGAGACTGGACCAAGGGCGATATTTTCTTTGGGTTTAATTTGGCGAGAGTTTTCTAAAATACTCTGTAATTCAGTGTGTTGTTATTTAAAATAAATCTAAACTACTATTTTATCGATTTAAATAAAACCAAGCCAAAAAAGGGTTCGTATATGATCTAGAAAACCTAAAATCATTTTAAAAATCAGCTTTATGAAAATTAACAAATTTATTAAAAAAGGCCTTTGGACGGGATTGATCATTTTGGTACTATTTTTTGCCATTTTTCTATTCCACATTATTACCGCTAAGCCTGCTGTTTATGAAAGCCCAAATCTGCAGGTAAGCCGAATTGATTTTAAAACAAATATAGATTCGGTGCAAGCCAAACAAATATGTTCAGATTTGAGATCTATCAAGGGATTAACCTCTGATTCTATAATCGTAAAAAGAAATGTGGTTGTTTACTTCCATAACAACAAGATCACTAATTCTAAAAAAGTATTTGACCAGTTGATAGCCATAGGACATTATGATGCTCAGCGTTATATTTTACCAGAAAATTTGGCTGGCAAAGAAGTTTGTCCAGTGAATCAAAATAGTTTGAGCTACAGATTGTCTCAAAAACTAAACCGTTTTTTTAATTAACCTTTAATATTTTTATTATGAAAATTTATTCCAAAATTACACTTAGTGTATTACTCGCAGCTTCTGCAACCCTGGCTTCGTGCAGTAGTAATGATGATGACGCCCCGGTAACTCCTCCTGTAAAGGCATCTATTTACGAAAGATTAGGCGGAACTAAAATGGTTTCAGATCCAGATAACGCTGGCCAAATGATCGAGCAGGGGCGTTTGAGTTTCCGCAAGGTGGTAAATTCAACTATAGGATTAATTGTTGCCGATGTTCAGTCGAATGCAGCGGGGAATCTACAAGCGCATTTTGCCCCGGTATTAGCCGAAACAGGAACTACCCAGTCTACAAATATTGCTAAACTATCGGACAATCTGACTGATTTCTTTTCGTTTAACACTGGTGGTACAAATGCCGTAAATACCTATTCTGGTTTGAATATGGTAGCTGCGCACGATCCTGCGAAAAATCCTCGCATGGGGACAAAATCAAGTACTGCGGATTATACAAAATTTGAAGGATATGTAGGAGCAGCTGCAAATGCAAATGGTGTAGCTTCAAATACAGAGCTTTATACAGATATTGTTGCGGTCTTAGAATCACTTAGAACTCCAATAGTTCAAAAATAATTTCTCTTAAACGCTACCTGTTTTTCAGGTAGCGTTTTATATTTAAATCCTGCCGGCAACTTATAATGCAATTATGTGTGAATCCATTATTCTTTAGCATTAAAGGAAGTTTCATCGTGTTTTACAATAACCTACTAATATTTTTTTGAACTTTAAAAAGAGCATAATATGGAAAAATATAACATGTCCAAAAATACCACCTTTTATGCTTTAGGCTTAAGTTATAAAAAAGCAGATGCAGCAATTAGAGGGAAGTTTAGTTTGGATACTAAAGCACAATCTGATCTTTTGCTGCAGGCAAAGGCAGAAGGGATCGAATCATTAATTGTCACTTCTACTTGTAATAGAACCGAAATATATGGTTTTGCCAATCATCCATATGAATTAATCAAATTACTTTGTGAGAACAGCAAGGGCTCCGTAGAAGAATTTCAGCAAGTTGCTTATATATACAAGAATCAGGAAGCTGTGAACCATATGTTTCGAGTTGGAACAGGGTTGGATAGCCAGATTTTAGGTGATTTTGAAATCATTAGTCAAATTAAAATCGCTTTTAATAATAGCAAACGCGAGGACTTAATCAATACATTCCTGGATCGTTTAATAAACGCGGTTATACAGGCTAGCAAAAAAGTCAAAACAGATACTGAAATTTCATCCGGTGCCACATCTGCTTCATTTGCAGCTGTTCAATATATTATCAGAAATGTAGAAGATATTAGAAATAAAAATATCTTACTATTCGGAACAGGGAAAATTGGCAGAAATACGTGTGAAAATTTAGTAAAACATACAAAGAATACCCATATCACCCTTATAAACAGAACAAAGAACAAGGCCATCGAATTAGCTGGTAAACTAAACGTTATTGTAAAGGATTTTCTAAACTTACAAGAAGAAATAAAACAGACAGATGTGCTCATAGTTGCAACAGGTGCACAAAATCCAACTATAGACAAAGCACTACTTAACAGAAAGAAACCATTACTGATTTTGGACTTATCCATTCCACGAAATGTAAATCCAGATGTAGCGCAAATTCCAGGAATAACTTTAATACATCTCGATTATTTGTCTCAGGTTACAGATGATACGCTTGAGAGAAGAAAACAACATATTCCTGCTGCAGAAGCTATCATTGAGGATATGAAATTAGAATTCAATACATGGATGAATACTCGAAAATATGCGCCAACTATCCATGCGTTAAAAGCTAAACTAAATGATATTGCGGCAAGCGAATTGGCTATTCAGAGAAAGAAAACAAGCAATTTTGATGTCGCTCAGGTTGATTTAATCAGCGCCAGGATCATTCAAAAAATAACAAACCACTTTGCAAGCCACTTGAAAAATGAAAATACTTGCGTGGATGAAAGTATTGACTTTATTGAAAAAGTATTTCAAATTGGACAGCTCGCGCCAAAACACGCTTCTTCTCAAATTGAAAAAACATATAAGATCAATCTTTCATAGACGTTATTAGGTTTTGCAAACAATTTTCGATCTGTATTAGAAATACCCAAATAAGTTAGCAAATTTGATCCTGAAACTTGCTGTAAATAACTATTGATGTATAAAAGTTCAATCCCAACAGGACATCCAAACCAAATTAGTAATAGCCAATCTTTTCAAATCTTCCGTAAAAATTTATAGAAATTTGTACAGTAGAGATCATTATAAAAAGTAAAATCCTGAAAAATTTAGATTTTTCAGGATTTTTTTGTTCAAATTCATTTACAGATAACATATCGCTTTGTATTAAATGCTTTTTGATGATCTACCAGAGTGACATAAGTATTTTTGCGGTCTGTTATTCCCCCTATTTTTTTTGATTATCATTATACTTCAATACTTCTGATTCAATTTCCTGTATTGTTTTCTTTTTCCCTTTAGAAATCCATTCTAAAAGTTCTTCTTCAAAAAAATACAGCTTTTTACCATATTTATAGCACGGAATTTTTCTCTGCCTTACAAGAGCGTAAATTGTAGGCTTTGCTTTGCCTATTAGCCGGCTTGCTTGTTCAATACCAATAGGAATACTTTTTTCTTTCGATTCATACACCTGTACATTCTGAATCAGAAGTTTAATCTCGGCAATTTCTTTCACTAAGTGTGCTACTGCTTTGGGCAGGTTTTCAAAAGAGATTTCATTTGTATCCATAGCTATCGTTTTTAACAGTTATGATGCAAATGAAAAAAGTGTTTCTGCTGTGTCCTTCTTCACAGCAAAAACACTTGAAAAACACAGTGCTTTATACCTATTGGCATTTAAAAATCTGTAAAATCATCTATTATCTTTATAAGACCTTTATGTTCATCATCTTTGAGATGCGTTTTAATGCTTTTCTCTTCAACATCTTTTAAAGCATCGGCAAAAGTCAGCTTTAAAAATTGTGCGGCTCTGTCCTGTCTGCTGGCTTTAAAGCAATTCCAGATATTCCAGCCAAAATGATACAGATCCAGATTGGACAGATTTTTTACTTTTACCGGTTTAATCTTTTCAAAATTTATGCCTTCAGCATATATGATTATATTGCTGCCCAATTGTTTCAAATCATCATCCGACGCATACAGCGCGAACTCCTGCTGTGCATAACGGATGGCAGTATCAATTCTGGCCTGTTTTTGATTTTTGATTGTATTTTGCTGCCGCTCCCTTAACTGCTGAATATCGATAGCTGCATTTTTATTTTCAGGCATTTCGGGCTTAATTAAAGCATCCTGCATCTCCTCTTCTATTTTTATAAAGTCTTCACCTGGAATGCGGCTTTCAGGCGATTCATTTTTTTTTGCCTTCAAAAAACGATTCACCAATCTCTCAGCCAAATCGTTTAGAAATAAACTTAGAATTGCAAACATTAAAACACCAAATCCAGTGCTGATCCAAAAGAAAACGCCGGCCGTATATTCATCCGCACCTTTTTCCAGCAGCACCAGTCTTCCGATTACACCGACAAAAACGCAGACTAAAAAAACAGACAGGTAAACTGTGATATATTCAAAGTACTTTATTTTCATTGCGCTTATTTTTTTAACGATTCCAATTGTATTACCTGGGAAGCTCTGTTTTTCTTCTCATCTATTACTTTGGCATAGATTTGAGTAGTTTTTACGTTCGTATGCCCAAGCATTTTGCTGACCGTATAAATGTCTGTACCGCTGGACAGCTGCAGTGTAGCAAATGTATGGCGGAAGCAGTGGAATGTAATATTTTTTTTAATGCCGGCAGATTCAACCCATTTTTTCAGAGGTCTTGAAATCCACGACGGGTCCAGCAGATCCTCAAAAACAAGCTGCCAGGGAAGCCTTGGCTCTCCGCAGAGATCTAAAGCCTGCGGGGAAATAGGCATGTATTCGACACCCTTAGTCTTTTTCTGCGTGAAATGCAGTTTAGCCATACCGTTTTCCAGACTAATCTCTTTCCAGCGGAGTTTCTGAATGTCCGAATGCCTCAGACCAGTAAGAGCTGAGAAAAGCGCAGCCCTTTTAAGGACGTCTTTTTCACATGGCGTTTCGGCCAGCCTGTTCAATTCTTCAATGGTAAGATATTCGCGTCTTGATTCCTGCTCCGGGATGCCTTTTATTTTTGAAGACAGATCAACAGTCAGATATCCGTCTATAAAAGCCTGTTTCAAAGCGGCTTTAAATATGGAAAAATACGTTCCGGCAGTGTTGCGGGAAATGGTTCCTTTTTTGCCTCCTCCGAGCGGCGCAGCCAGCAGAAACAGTTTAAAATCTTCCGCCATTCTGCTGTCAATCTGCGAAAACATCAGGCTGCCTTTGCAATAGCTTTTTAAAAACTCTCTGGTCCGCTGCCAATTGATCATAATGGATTTTGAACTTCGGGCGTGTCTTTTAGCCGCCACAGCGGCAATGTATTTAATAAAATCCTCTTTTCCTTTTTCTTTCTGCTGAGCCAATAGGTTCTCAGCATCACTGTACAGATCTGTATTATCGTATTCTTTCTGCCGGATATTACGCACTGCGTCAGCATAGAGCATTATCTCGCGGTCGCTCTCGCTTCTGCAGATTATTATTCCGTTATCGCTGCGTCTGGGTTTATAGGATTTTATACCCTCTGCATCTGTGCGGGCAGTTCTTTTCTTGTCCCACTCCACGGTTTTTACGGTTCTGTTTAAATATTCACGGATTCTCTGGGGCGTTTTCTTTCCAGAGACCTCAACAGGATAGCTTTCTATGTAGACATACCATTCTTTTTGGTTTTCTGCTTTTCGAAGACGCACGGTCACCTTGGTTTTTGCTAATTGTTTCATATAAAATCATTTCCGTTATACAAATTATCAATTTCCGTTTTGGGGGCATATACATGCTTTCCGATCTGCCTGGTAGGTATGGAATATTTCCTGATATGATTGTAGACAGAACCTTCTGATATCTGAAATCTCTGAGCTATTTCACCGATGCAATAGCAGTCCTCTTTTTCAAGGCTGTATAATTTTTTCTTCGGTGCACTTTCAGCCTGCACAAAGCTGCGCTCAGGGCCGAACATCCCTTCCATGACGCTGCGGTCTATCCTTACAAGGCGGGTTCCAAGATTAACTGACGGAATTTTTCCCTGGCCGACAAGCCTGTAGAGGGTTCTTTTGGCAATGCCAAAAAGCATGCCAGCTTCAGGTACAGAAATAAAAGCCCTGCTCTGGGGTATTTTATCTGCCAGCGCCTTGACCTGGTCTTCAATTTTAAGCCGCCTCATCTTGAGTTTGTATGCTTTTTTACTGCATCTATGTGAGCAGTAAAGAGAAGCCACGGTTTTAGGCAGGAAATCCTCCCCGCAGTTAAGACATTGTTTATTTATTCTTTTCATCATCTTTGTCTCCCATTAAGGTACCATAAGTAGACATAAGTGCCACTTTGTCTCCTTTTAAGTGCCGGTACAAATATGATACAAATATATGGCAAAAAATGATTAAAAAACAGCAGAAACGAAAAAGAATAAAAAAGAAAAACCGCTGTAAACATTTCGTTTACAGCGGTTTAACACTTGTTATTAACTGATGTTAATCAGTACTTATTTGACTTCTTCGAATTCAACGTCTTCAACATTGTCTCCAGATTGCTCTTGTTGTGGAGCAGCTTGTTGACCTTGTTCACCACCTTGAGCGTACATTGCTTCTGTAGCTGTTTTCCAAGCTGCATTTACATTGTCTAATCCTTTTTGGATTGCTTCAAGATCCTGAGATTGGTGAGCAAATCTTAATTCAGTCAAAGCAAATTCGATAGCTGTTTTTTGATCGTCTGTCAATTTACTTCCCAATTCTTTCAATTGACTTTCAGTTTGGAAAATAGTACTGTCAGCTTCGTTCAATTTCTCAGCTCTTTCTTTTGCAATTTTATCAGCATCAGCATTAGCTTCAGCATCTTTTTTCATTTTTTCGATTTCTTCAGCTGTTAATCCAGAAGAAGCTTCGATACGGATATCGTGAGATTTTCCAGTTCCTTTATCAGTTGCAGAAACTTTGATGATACCATTAGCATCGATATCGAAAGTTACTTCGATTTGAGGAACTCCTCTTGGTGCTGGTGGAATACCATCTAAGTGGAAACGACCGATAGTTTTGTTATCAGCAGCCATAGCTCTTTCTCCTTGTAATACGTGGATTTCAACAGATGGTTGAGAATCAGCAGCAGTAGAGAATACTTGAGATTTTTTAGTTGGGATAGTTGTGTTAGACTCGATTAATTTAGTCAATACACCACCCATAGTTTCGATACCTAAAGAAAGAGGTGTTACGTCAAGTAACAATACATCTTTTACATCTCCAGATAAAACTCCACCTTGAATAGCTGCTCCAATAGCAACAACCTCATCAGGGTTAACACCTTTAGATGCTTTTTTACCGAAGAATTTTTCAACTTCGTCAGCGATTCTTGGCATACGAGTAGAACCTCCTACAAGGATTACTTCGTCGATATCAGATGTAGATAAACCTGCATCTTTTAATGCTTTAGCTACTGGCTCCATAGAACGTTTTACTAAAGTATCAGATAATTGCTCAAATTTAGCTCTGGATAATTTTTTCACTAAGTGTTTTGGTCCAGAAGCAGTAGCAGTTACGTATGGTAAGTTGATTTCTGTTTCAGCAGAAGATGATAATTCAATCTTAGCTTTCTCAGCAGCTTCTTTTAAACGTTGTAATGACATTGGATCTAAACGTAAATCAATACCTTCTTCAGATTTGAATTCGTCAGCTAACCAGTCAATAATAACCTGGTCAAAATCATCACCACCTAAGTGAGTATCACCATTTGTAGATAATACTTCAAATACACCGTCTCCTAATTCAAGAACAGAGATATCAAAAGTACCTCCACCTAAATCGTAAACAGCAATTTTTTGATCAGTTCCTTTTTTATCTAATCCGTAAGCAAGTGCAGCAGCAGTTGGCTCGTTGATGATACGCATAACTTTAAGACCAGCAATTTCACCAGCTTCTTTTGTAGCCTGACGTTGTGCATCGTTAAAGTAAGCAGGAACTGTAATAACTGCCTCAGTTACTGTTTGACCTAAATAGTCTTCAGCAGTTTTTTTCATTTTTTGAAGTGTCATAGCTGACAACTCCTGAGCAGTGTATAAACGACCGTCAATATCCACACGTGGCGTATTGTTGTCACCTTTTACAACACTGTAAGGAACTCTTTTTGCCTCTTCCTGAGTTTCAGCAAAAGTATGTCCCATAAAACGTTTAATAGAAGCAATCGTTTTTGTAGGATTCGTTACTGCTTGTCTTTTTGCAGGATCACCTACTTTAATTTCTCCACCTTCAACAAAAGCGATGATAGATGGTGTAGTTCTTTTTCCTTCTGCGTTAGGGATAACAACTGCTTCGTTACCTTCCATTACAGAAACACAAGAGTTCGTCGTACCTAAGTCAATTCCGATTATTTTACCCATTTTTTATATATTTAATTTTTGATTTAATTTTATAACTCAGGTGGCATAAGTCAATCTTTGTGCCAATATAAAAAACCAAAGTAAATTGTCAGTTTTACTGTCTGGCCTCAAAAATCATCTGACAACATGACATTTTTAAAACCTGACAGGAATGGCATAAACTTTACATAACTGTCATTATCAGGACTAGTAGGCTTTGTTTCATTATAAAATAATTATTACAGATACTGGTAAATTAATTACATTCGTTAAAAAATAAATCCATGAAAGAAAACTACCCTCCAATGACTGAAAGAATACAATCAATTCTAATTGATTCTATTATAATAGTAGCCTGTATGATTATTTTCTCAGACATCCTTTCCGGTTTCCAAAATGTTCCGGACTGGTTAAGAGCTTTTTTGCTGATATCTTTATTTTTATACGAACCCATTGCAACAACTTTTGGCGGTACGATTGGCAATAATCTGAAAGGCATCAGAGTTAGAAAAGATTCGGATAACACCAAAAAAATCAATATTTTTCAAGCAATAATCCGATATTTCTTTAAATTATTATTTGGATGGTTTTCTTTTATTACCATTTTTTCGAGTTCAAAAAAACGTGCTATCCATGACATCTTAAGTGGGACGGTAATGATCAAAATTTAAAACATCTTTTCATAATCTTTTCTTTCATCATATAACTAAGCGCTTAATCGGACGCTCTTTTTCTAAATCAAAATAATGGAAAATTACACCATCATCATTTTCATATTAGCAATTGTTATAGGTCTTTCTGCCTTTGCAGACAAATCAAAACTTCCATATCCTATTCTTCTCGTTATTGTTGGCGTTGCTATTGGTTTTATTCCAACAATGAATGAAATCGAGATTAATCCCGAAATTATTTTTCTAATATTCCTGCCGCCATTGTTATACGATGCTTCTTTTAATATTTCACCCAAAGATTTTAAGATAAACATCAATACAATTGGTACTCTTGCAATCTCTTTAGTTTTTATGACTGCCTTAGGAATTGCAGTTGTAGCCCATTATCTCATTCCGGGAATGAGCTGGTCTTTATCATTCGTTCTTGGTTCCATTCTTTCTGCTACCGATGCCGTGGCCGCAATCAGTATTACAAAAGGTCTGAAAATATCACACAAAACAATCACAATCCTTGAAGGTGAAAGCCTCATAAACGATGCCTCTGCACTTGTTGCCTATCGTTTTGCCGTTGCTGCCCTTATGGGCTCTGCATTTGTCCTATGGAAAGCAACTCTGGATTTTATAGTATTACTGGGAGGAGGATTTCTAGTTGGATTTGTACTGGCAAAAATATTGGCTTTTATACTGACCAAAGTTCATAAAAACATGAACGTGACGATTAGTTTTACGCTGCTTATGCCTTTTGTTGCTTATCTTGTTGCAGAACATCTGCATGTTTCAGGTGTAATTGCTGTTGTTGTTTTAGGAATAAGTATTGCCAGATTCAGCAACAAAATTTTTCCTGAAAATTTAAAAAACAATTCAAAGGGGCTTTGGGACTTAATTATTTTTCTTCTAAACGGGTTGATATTTATTTTAATCGGTCTTAACTTTCGCTATATCCTAAAAGATATTGATAATGATATGGTACTGCCTTACATAGGCTATGCAGCCATTATTACAATTGTGGCTTTATTAATCAGAATGGGAAGAATATTTCTTCAGAAAATTAACCTTCAAAAAGCTTTTCAGAATACCAGAGGAAAAAGAAAAGTCAGTGAACATGCTCTTTTAGATTTTAATAATAGTATCATTTTGAGCTGGTCGGGAATGCGCGGTATTGTTTCACTTGCCATTGCCATTGGTCTTCCTAAATTTCTGGAAGACGGGACTCCTTTTCCTCAAAGAAATGCTATTATTTTTATTTCTGTTGCCGTAGTTCTTTTAACACTTATCGGACAAGGGCTTACACTTCCGTGGATAGTTAAAAAATTAAATTTAAGACAAAACGAATAAAAGAATACTTTTATAAGAACATTAATTTAACCAACAAAACAGATGAAGGATACAATTGCAATTTATGGAGCATACGGGCATACAGGAAAATTTATTGTCTCTGAACTATATCGACAAGGTTATACAAATCTTATTCTTTCGGGAAGAGATTTGAAAAAATTAATGATTCTGAACCAGGAATATCCAGATTTAAAAATAATTGAAGCCGGCATTCACAGCTCAAAAGAGTTAGATAATGCTTTTTCTGGTTCCAAAATTATTATCAACTGCGCCGGTCCTTATTTAGATACTGCACAGCCAGTAATAGAAGCTGCTTTACGATTAGGAAGTCATTATATTGATTTAAGCGCCGAGCAAAAATCAGTTTTGGACATTATCGGGCAATTTTCAGAACAGGCAAAAAAAGATAAAATATTAATTATTCCGGCTGCAGCATTTTATGGAGGTTTAGCCGATTTAATGAGCACTTCGATTACAAAAGACTGGGATTTGATTGATGAAATTAACGTTTACATTGGTCTTGATTCCTGGCATCCGACAAAAGGAACAAGATTAACAGGCGAGCGAAATCATTACAAAAGATTAACTCTGAAAGATCATCGCTTGCAGGAACTCGAAGCGGCTCCTTCTGAGGAATGGGATTTCAATAAACCAATTGGCATTAAAGAAGTTGTTCGTTTACCTCTTTCTGAAATTATTACTATTTCTAATCATTTAAATGTCAATACCATTAATACGTATCTAAGTCAAAACTCATTAAATGATCTTAGAAATGATGATACTCCGGAACCAACTCCTGTTGATGAAAAGAACAGATCCTCTCAGCAATTTTGTGTGCAGGTGATTGCAGTAAAAGAAAACAAAAAAAGAACAATTAAAGCTCAGGGGCAAGATATTTATGCCGTAACCGCCCCACTTATTGCAGAAGCTGTCAACAGAATTTTAACAGGCCGCATAAATAAAATTGGTGTAATAACAATGGGAGAAGTATTTGATGCAGCAGATTTTTTAAATTCATTAAACAAAGATGATATTGAAATAAGTGACACCCAGGAATCTAAAACAAATTAAAACTATGAAATCCGTATTACATTAAAATTGAACATGAATGGGATAATCCCGAAAAAATATAATGATCTAAATATTTAATACTAAATAGATTAAAATGAAATCAGAAATCATTATAACAACACCAGAATCAGAAATTGTTACGACACGAATTCTTGATTTTCCGCAGGAACTGGTTTTTAAAGCATGGAGTGATCCTGAACATTTAAAAAATTGGTGGGGACCAAAAGGTTTTACCAATACTTTTCATGAATTTAATTTCTGCGAAGGCGGTCAGTGGAAATTTATTATGCATGGCCCGGATGTTGGTAACTATGCCAACGAATGTGAATTCATAAAAATTGACAAGCCAAATCTTATCGCCTGGAAACGCCATTCAAAACCTCACTTTCAAATTTTAACCACTTTTGAATCAGTGGCAGATAATCACACAAAAGTTGTTTTTAAAATGCTTTTTGAAACCGTAGAAGAATGCCAAAAACTGAAACCTTACGTTGTAGATAAAAATGAAGAAAACTTCGATAAGCTTGAAGTTGAATTATCTAAAATGACATTTTAAACATTTTTTATGAGCTATACTGTTTTTCTGGACAATAAAAAAATTGGAATTTCTGATCTTGAAAAATCCGATGCTCCTATGGGAGTTGTTTTTGGAAAAATCAATTTTACCGATATAAACTTAAACTATATTTTTTTTAGCAATTATTGCAAAATAAATTCAATCAAAACTGAAGAAGATTCAAAAGCTAAATTTATTTCAACCCAAACTATTCCAACATTAAAAGTATACAATTCTAAAGAAGTAGAAATAAAAGGAATTGGATGTTATATTACAGGAATGGATTCAGAGCAATTTGAAATTAATATAATTGGAATTCCTTATCCATTTTATGAAGAAGAATTTCCGCAACATGTAAATCAATATAGAGAATCTGCCAAATAACGATTTATACTAATCGCCGATTTGTTTTTTATTCGTAATTTCGATTTCTCATTAAATTACAATTACAAAAATGGCTTCATTTACAAAAGAATTATCTTTTCGCTGGTCAGATCTTGACCCAAATTTTCACGTTCGTCACAGTGCTTATTATGATTTTGGGGCACAACATCGTATCGAAATATTAGAGCAGTTGGGTTTAACCTTAAAAGTAATGCAGACACAAGGTTTTGGTCCTGTGTTATTTAGAGAAGAATGTATTTTCAGAAAAGAATTAAAACTTTCAGATAAAATTTTCATCCATACCAAAACTTCAAAAATGAAAGCCGATGCTTCGCGTTGGTCTATTATTCACGAATTCAGAAAAGAAGATGATACGCTTTGTGCCGTAATTACCGTTGATGGCGCCTGGATGGATACAAAACTTAGAAAACTGGCTTCTCCAACTCCTGAAATCGCAATTGAAGCATTAAGTATTTTTCCAAAAAGCGATGATTTTGTGGGACTGTAAAATTTAAATAAATGAGGCATCTAATCTCTTTTTTCGTAGTTCTGATATTCCTTACGGGCTGTAAATCTCCTGAAGAGAAACCGCAGCAGGAAAACAAATCTCCAAAACAAACTGTTGAAGCGTATTTATATGCCACAAACCGTTTTGATTTTGAATCAGCAAAAGAATTTTTGATTCCAAATCAAAAGAATCTCATAATTATAGAAACGCTCAAAAAAATGGAAAAAAGTATTCCGGATGATCAAAAAGCGAGATTTAAGGATAAAGAAAAAGGTGCCATTTATTTTGAAAAAGAAATAACAGATTCTACAGCAAATATTATCGTAACACCCAATCAGGATATTGTAATGCCAATTGATTTTAAACTGAAAAAAGTAAAAGATAATTGGTTAATAGAATGTGTTATTTTGAATTAATTAAATCCTCAGACTATGATCGATTACATAAAAGATTTCAAAATAGGATTTTTTATAGCGATAATCATAATTACGACTATAATTTTAGGCGCTATAACAGAAAAAGTACTTCGTTATTTTTTATACAGAAAACTAAATCAGAAAGAATACGATACCACCGGGTTTAAGTTCCTGAAACATTTAATTATCACCGTAATTTATATTTTAGGATTTGCTTTTGCGTTAATTCAAATTCCTGAATTTAAAATTATAGGACATTCTTTTCTGGCCGGTGCCGGAGTTATTTCACTGGTAGCCGGTTTAGCCTCCCAACAGGCTTTGAGTAATATTGTAAGCGGTATTTTTCTGGTGATTTTTAAACCTTTCAAAATCAATGACAAAATCACAATCAATAATTTCGCGGGGACTGTTGAAGATATAAATCTAAGGCAAGTCGTTCTCAAAGATGCTGAAAACAACCGAATCATTATTCCGAATTCAGTTATTAGTAACCAAATTATTGTCAATACCAACATGAACGATACCAAGTGTTGCAAAATAATCGAAATTGGTATTGGTTACGAATCTGATATCGAAAAAGCTTTGGAAATATTGAAAGAAGAAGTTGCTGCACATCCACTTTTTATTGATACCAGAACTGCAGAAGACAAAAAGAAAAAGACAGCTTTGGTAACCGCAAGGGTTGTTGCACTTGCACCCTCAAGCGTAACCATAAAAACCTGGGCGTGGGCCAAAAACTCTACAGACGGCTTCGTACTGTACTGCGATTTGTTGCAAAGCATTAAAAAACGTTTTGATGAAGCCGGAATAGACATTCCTTATCCACAGCAAGTTGTTACACTGAAAAAATAAAATTGGCTACAAATTGGCAAAAGTTGCTTTGAATATCGTAGCCGTTATAGCTTATTTTTCTGATAACTTTAAGATTTTAATTTTTGGTTTTAAAACGGGAAGGCTTAATTTTATTATAATTCCAGTTTTAAAACTATACTCAGATGAAAAATATAACATTCTTAATACTCCTCCTGCCTTTTCTTGGTTTTTCGCAGCAGGAAAATATAAAAGCACTTGATATTACTTTAACCAATTATGAATATCCTTTTCCAGTTCATTTTTTAGAAGTGAATAATCAGCGTCAGTCGCTTAAAATGGCGTATATGGATATAAAACCCGACAATTACAATAACAAAAATATTGTCTTGTTTCATGGAAAAAATTTTAATGGTGCTTACTGGGAAAGTACAATAAAAGCCCTTACAAAAGAAGGATTCCGCGTAATTGTTCCTGATCAGATTGGTTTTGGAAAATCTTCAAAACCGGACAACTTTCAATATACATTTCAGCAATTAGCAGAAAATACCAGAAAATTACTTGATGATTTAGGCATCAAAAAAACAACTATTTTAGGACATTCCATGGGCGGAATGCTAGCCACAAGATTTGCCTTAATGTATCCTGAAACAACAGAAAAATTAGTTCTGGAAAACCCAATAGGGCTCGAAGACTGGAAACTGGTCGTACCTTACAAACCTGTTGACTGGTGGTATGAATCTGAGTTAAAACAAAACTATGAAGCCATCAAAAAATATCAGATGGCAAATTATTATGATGGCAAATGGAATGCTGATTTTCAGAAATGGGCTGAACTGGGCGCTGGCTGGACAACAGCTCCCGATTATAATAAAGTCGCCTGGAATTCTGCTCTTATGTACGATATGATTTTTACGCAACCCGTTTTATACGAATTTAAAAACATCAAAAGCCCAACGCTTTTAATCATCGGAACAAGAGATAAAACAGCTATAGGAAAACAGCTTGTCTCTGAAGAAATCAAAAAAACAATAGGAAATTATGCCGAACTGGGAAACAAAACCCAAAAAGCAATCCCAAACTCAAAATTAGTTGAAGTTCCCAACACGGGACATTTGCCACATATTGAATCTTTTGATCAATTTATAAAACCATTAATCGTATTTTTGAAACAATAATTTTTTATGTTGGCCAAAAATTAAAACTAATTTTATTTGCATAACCCCTAAAGGTTAATTCATGGAAATTAGTGTAATTCGTGAAAAACCAAACTAATCAATAATCTAAAAACTAAATATTTATGTTTACAATAGAACAAATAAAAGAAGCGCATGCTAAAGTAAAAAGCGGTGCCGATTTTCCAAATTATATCCAGGACTTAATCATTCTGGGAGTAAAAGGTTATGACACCTTTGTAAATGACGGACATACTGAATATTATGGCGTAAATAATTACAGTGTAACTGCCGATGAAAAATATGCTGAGTTAAAAATTGCCAGTTTTCCAAACAAAGAGCTTTTTATAGAATTACTGGTTAAACATCAGGGCGGCGAAACAGATTATATGACTTTTTGTGGTCACTGTGCTCAATGCGGAATTGCTAAATGGCGTGTTGATATTATCGAAATGACCTGTACGTATTTTGATTTGGTAGGAAATGAAATTCTGATCGAAAAAATATCAGGTTAACTCAGATCATTTGATGGTAATGATTCCAAAAAACTATGGTTCTGTTTTCCTAAAAAGTATATTGCTTGTATTTGTGTTTGTTTGTTTTTCCGGATATTCCCAAAAGTCAAATAATAAAGCTAAGTTTAAAGTAATTGCTTTTTATACGGCAAAAAATGATCAGGCACACATAAGCTTCGTTCATGAAGCGAATAAATGGTTTCCAAAAATGGCCAAAGAAAACCATTTTATATACGATTCAACAAGTAACTGGAACAATCTAAATGCAAAATTTCTTGCGAATTATCAGGTTGTTTTGTTCCTGGACACAAGACCGGAAAATGCAGACCAGAGAGAAGCTTTTGAAAAATATATGAAAAATGGCGGCGGTTTTATGGGATTTCATTTTTCTGCTTTTGCTTTAAATGATTCCGATTATCCGCAAAACTGGGACTGGTATCATAATCAGTTTTTAGGCTCAGGCGAATATGGAAGCAATACATGGAGGCCAACATCAGCAATTTTGAGAATTGAAAACCAACATCCGGTCACTAAAAACATTCCTGAAAAATTTAAATCAGCCCCAAATGAATGGTACAGATGGAGCAATGACCTTACAAAGAATCCGGATATCGAAATTTTACTGGCAATTGATGAATCCAGCTTTCCATTGGGAACCGGGCCAAAACCGAATGAAATCTGGCACAATGGCTATTATCCGGTTGTATGGACAAACAAAAAATACAAAATGCTATATGTCAATATGGGGCATAATGATATTGATTATGAACATGGAACCAACAAAACATTGTCATATACATTTGAAAATGAAACAGAAAGTAAACTAATTCTAAATGGTTTACTCTGGCTTGGAAATTCAAAAAAATAACTACCCAAAAATGACAAATACACTTTCCCCAATCATAAATCCGGAAGAACTTATAAAATTACAGGAATCATCAAATTTCATATTGATTGATGCACGTGCCGGATTAAATGCTGAAGAAAATTATAAAAAAGAACATCTAAAAGGTGCCGGATATGTTGATCTAAACAAAGATCTGGCAACAGTAGAAGCTGATCCTGCAAAAGGCGGAAGACATCCTTTGCCCTCTTTTGAAAAGTTTTCCGCAGTACTTTCAAAATTCGGAATTACGCCTTCTAGTCATGTTATTGTTTATGATGACAAAAACGGTTCTAACGCCGCTGCCCGATTCTGGTGGATGCTGCGCGCAATTGGGCACGAAAAAGTGCAGGTTTTGAATGGCGGTTTGCAGGCGGCTGTAAAAATTGGTTTTCCTGTAAGCTCAGAAACAGAACATTTTGAAAAAACAGAAAAATATCCTGTTCAGGAATGGAAATTACTTTTAGCCGATATTGAAGAAGTAGAAAAAGCCCGAAACAGCGACAACAATATTGTAATTGATGTAAGGGACAAAAATCGTTTTGACGGCCTCACAGAACCTCTTGATTTAATAGCCGGACATATTCCCGGGGCAATCAATGTTCCTTTTGGTGAAAACCTAAACGAAGATGGTTTTTATCATTCTCCAGAAATATTAAACAAAAAATACAAAGAGGTTTTAGGCGATGTAAAACCTGAAAATACGATTGTTCATTGCGGTTCGGGCGTTACGGCCTGCCATACCTTACTGGCGATGGATTATGCCGGAATTCCGATTCCGAAATTATACGTAGCATCATGGAGCGAGTGGTCAAGAAACGATCGTGAAATGGCTCTTAAAGAAAATAAATAATACAAAAGAAATGCAGCATTGGGATATCCTTTTATCTAATCAGGTAAACAAAAAAGCTTTTATAGACACTTTACTTACAGGCAACGCCAAAGAAGAATTAGCCGTTTTTAACAATCAAAAAGGAATTCTGTTTTCAGATATAGCCATTGAGAAGTTCATCGAAAAAGAATACCAATATGACTCCGTAGAAGCTTCTCCGGATTCGCACAGGCAATTGAGAACTTTTTCTTCCGGTGAACGCAAAAAAGAGTTTTTAAAATACTGCATCAATCAAAAACCCGATTTTATCATTTTTGATAATCCGTTTGACCATCTGGATCAGGCATCCAGGGTAATTCTTGCGGAATCTTTAAAAGATTTAATTGTTGATATTGCCATTATACAAATAGTAAACCGCGTTACCGATGTGCTTAATTTTGTTCCGAATAAAGCGCAGATAAAAGACAATTCGTTTGCATTACATCCAATTTCAAAAACCGAAAGCCATTTTAAAACCTTAAATACATCCGAAATTCCGAAAGCTTCAGAACAGCATTCCTTTCACGAAAGTGTATTAATCAAAATGGAAAATGTGGCTGTGAGTTATGACGAAAGAAAAATTCTGGACAACATTTCCTGGACTATAAAACAAGGCGAATTCTGGCAGTTAATCGGCCCGAACGGTTCCGGAAAAAGCACTATTTTATCTTTGATAACGGGCGACAACCCAAAGGGATTCGGTCAGGATTTATTTTTATTTGGAAGAAAAAAAGGAACCGGCGAAAGCGTTTGGGAAATCAAAAAACAAATTGGAATTTTCGCTACCTCAATGACCGATTTATTTCAAAAAAGCCACACTTTAGAGCAAATGATCCTCTCGGGATTTTTTGATTCTATTGGTTTGTATACAGAACCCACAACACATCAGCAGCAAATTGTAACACAATGGCTTGAAGTAATAGAAATGGCTCACTTACGCAAAAAACGTTTTATAGATCTTTCTATTGGCCAGCAGAGAGTAGCCTTAATTGTTCGTGCTGTTTTAAAACATCCGCCTTTATTAATTCTGGATGAGCCTGTAGAAGGACTCGACGACGAAAATGTAGAATTGGTAATCCAGCTGATCAATACCATAAAACAAGAAACGAATGTGAGTATCATTTACGTTTCACACCGCATAGAATCAGGCCTCGCTCCTACTTCGGTATTTGAGCTTGTCCCAGCCCCAACCGGGTCAACCGGCAAAATAAAATATCATTCTGAACTGAATTAAAACACAAATTCCACTAATTTACACGAAAGTTAATCTGTGTAAATTAGTGGAATTTGTGTTTTATAAAAAATTATCTGATTTTCTAATTGACAAATTATCTCATTATTATTCTTCCTCGTCCGTATTATGCGATTTTGAGTAATTTCTCCATTTTTCCAGGCAATCCTTAAAATCATCCGGAATTTCTGTATCAAAACGCATCATTTCGCCCGTGACAGGATGCACAAAACCAAGTGTTTTAGCATGTAGCGCCTGACGTGGCAATGCTTTAAAACAGTTTTCTATAAACTGCTTGTATTTTGTAAACGTTGTTCCTTTCAAAATCAAATGGCCTCCGTAGCGTTCGTCATTAAACAACGGATGTCCGATATGTTTCATATGCGCACGGATCTGGTGCGTTCTTCCTGTCTCTAATCTACAGGAAATCAAAGTTACATAACCAAATCGCTCCAAAACTTTATAATGCGTAATTGCCGGTTTCCCAATTTCAGGATCAGCAAAAACAGCCATCTGCATACGGTCTTTTAAGTGTCTTGCCAGATTTCCTTCAATCGTTCCGGCGTCATCTGCCACATTTCCCCACACCAGCGCAATATATTCACGCTCTGTAGTTTTGGCTTCAAACTGTTTTGCCAAATGTGTCATTGCCGCTTCTGTTTTGGCAATAATCAGCAATCCTGAAGTATCTTTATCAATCCTGTGCACAAGGCCCGGACGTTCGCTGCTGTTCATTGGCAGGTTATCAAAATGATGTGCCAGGGCATTTACCAAAGTTCCGGTATAATTCCCGTGACCCGGATGAACCACCATTCCCGGTTCTTTATTAATCAATAAAAGCGCATCATCTTCATACACAATATTCAACGGAAGATTTTCCGGAAGAATATGGTTTTCATATGGCGGATGCGATAACATCACTGTCACCACATCAAAAGGTTTTACTTTATAATTTGATTTTACGGGAATATCATTTACAAAAATATTTCCTTCAGTTGCTGCATTCTGAATCTTATTACGCGTAGCATTCTGAATCAAATTCATTAAATATTTGTCAATACGCAAAAGCGCCTGACCTTTAGGTACTTCAAATCTAAAATGTTCGAATAATTCGTCTTCCAGATCTAAATTTTCAATATTATTGTCCATCTTTTGGGGTTTCTGTCTCCGGCGTTGCTAAACTGTCTGTCGCCTGACTATCATCTACATATGTTGCTTTTCCGTCACCTAAAACCAAATCAATTTTAGACGCTTTCAGCACACGGTCTCCTACTTTCAAATTTCTTCCTTTGTAACGCATTTCCAAAACCATGTCTTTTCCAAGATTCGGAATATACGTAATCGTTCCCGGTTCAAGTCCTAAAGCTTTCAGGGTCGGAACTGCTTCACGATATGTTTTTTCAATTAAATCAGGAATTCTCACAGACGAAAATCCCGATGCATTAATTTTAATATATATTTTTCTACCCTCTTTTACCTTAGTTCCAGGCAACGGATCCTGTTCTACAACACTATATTTTGGAAATTCACTTCGGTAATCAACACTATCCAAAAGCACATAATCCAGGTCTAGTTCGTCCAGTTTTTCTTCAACTTGCTCTTCAGTCAGTTTAGATAAATCCGGAACTGCAATTTCATGTCCGTGATCAGTTGTAAAAGTCAACCAATGCATAAACAAATAACCCAAAACCGCTATAATAGCAGCAGCACTTAATACTTGCAAAAAAAATACACGGCTTGTTAAATACTTACGTAAACTCATAAATTTATTTTTAGTTGTGGCAAAGATAAACCTATTTCGTTTCAAAAAAAATGATAATTTTGTTTAAAACAATATAAGGTTTAACACTCATTTTATAAGGAGCTGTTTCCTGCTGTCCGCTGTATCTTTTGTTTTCTAAAGAAAAAAAACAAAAGGATGCTGCTTCCATCAGGGCTAGGACTTTAGGTTTTTATAACAGCATTAATTTAAAATTAAAGATAATAACGTAAAAACAGAAAATTCAATATAAAAAAGAAAAATTATTATTGTTTATTTTTACCTGAAGCCTGAAACTTTAAACCTGAAACAAAAAATAAAACTTTAAACTAAAAAACATAATGAAAAACATAGCCATCATCATGGGCGGATATTCAAGCGAATATAAAATTTCTCTCATCTCAGGAAACGTCGTTCACCAATACCTTGACAAAACAAAATACAACGGATTCCGCATTCATATTTTTAAAGAGAAATGGGTTTATGTAGATGAAAATGAGGCTGAGTTTCCTATTGACCGAAATGACTTTTCAGTCACGGTAAACGGAAAAAAAATCACTTTTGACTGTGTTTTTAATGCCATTCACGGAACTCCGGGAGAAGATGGCCTTATGCAGGCTTATTTTGAGTTATTAGGTATTCCGCAATCTTCTTGTGATTATTATCAGTCGGCTTTGACTTTCAACAAACGTGATTTATTGTCTGTTCTAAAACCATACGGAATAAAAACAGCCATTTCTTATTACCTGAACAAAGGTGATGTTATCAATACAGACGAAATAGTAAAAAAAGTAGGTTTGCCATGTTTCGTAAAACCAAACAAAGCAGGTTCAAGCTTCGGGATTTCAAAAGTAAAAACTACTGCAGAATTGCCAATTGCCATTGAAGTAGCTTATAAAGAAGATAATGAAATCATCATTGAGAGCTTCCTTGATGGAACTGAAGTTTCTGTCGGAGTTATTAATTACAAAGGAGAAGTAATAGTTTTACCAATTACGGAAATCGTTTCTGATAATGATTTCTTTGATTATGAAGCCAAATACGAAGGAAAATCACAAGAAATCACTCCTGCCAGAATCTCAGACGAACTGACAAAAAAAGTGGGAGATACGGCAAAACGTGCTTACGAAGTTTTAAAAATGAAAGGTTTCTCAAGAAGCGAATTCATTATCGTAGACAACGAACCATATATGCTGGAAATGAACACAATTCCGGGACTAACAACCGAAAGCCTGATTCCGCAACAGGCCAAAGCAGCAGGGATTTCTCTTGAAGATTTATTTACAAATGCGATTGAGTTAGCGCTGTTGTAAAAGGTGCTAAGATACTAAGGTGCTGAGATTCTAAGATTTCAGCACCTTTTTTATTAAAAATTCAAACAAACAGGATTATCAAAATTTCAGGATAATTTTGGTCTGAAACATGGAAATTAAAATACAAATCTGTTATAAAAACTTAGTAACTTAGTTTCTTAGATCTTAACACCTCAAAAAATGAAACAAATCTTCGAATGGGAAAGATTACTTTTTAATAATCTGCCTGGAAATTTCCTTTTGGAAGTTATATTTCGTTCTACCGTCATGTTCATTATTTTACTGCTGACACTAAAAATGGCAGGAAAACGAGGCGTAAAACAGTTATCTATTTTCGAAACCGTAATTATTATAGCTCTTGGCTCTGCAGCCGGAGACCCTATGTTTTATGAAGATGTCGGAATTATTCCTGCCGCAGTCGTTTTTACTGTTATCATTATTTTATACCGTTCAGTAACCTGGCTTACCGGAAAAAGTAAAAGATTCGAAGAATTTATAGAAGGAAAAACAGAATGCCTGATCAATGACGGTAAATTTTCGGTATCGACATTCAAAAAAGAAAGTCTCGCTCAGGACGAATTTTTTACGGAGCTCCGTATTAAATCAATTGAACATTTAGGTCAGGTAAAGCATGCTTTTATAGAAACCACTGGCGAAGTGAGTATTTTCTATTATGAAGATAAAGATGTTGGATATGGCCTTCCGATCTTACCTGCGCTATTTGGTACAAAAAGCACAATTATTCCAAATGACGGTATATATTCCTGCACTTTCTGTGGTCATACGACAGAACAAAAAGCCGGAACAGCAAAATGCGGTGTCTGCAAAAAAGAAGAATGGGTGGCATCCATAAATACGGTACGTATTACCTAGAAAATCAATTCTAAAAATAAAACAATAAAATCTTAACAACTTAGCTCCTTTGTAACTTAAAAGAAAACTTAGAATCTTAGCAGCTCAGAACCTTAGAACCTTAAAGAAATGCGAAAAGCCATATTCCCGGGATCCTTTGACCCCATTACCCTTGGTCACGAAGATATAATCAAAAGAGGAATTTCTCTGTTTGATGAAATTGTTATTGCTATTGGCGTAAATGCCGAAAAAAAATACATGTTTTCACTCGAAGAAAGAAAACGTTTTATTGAAGAAACCTTCAAAAATGAACCTAAAATAAGTGTGATTACTTATGAAGGACTTACGATTGATTTAGCCAAAAAATTAAACGCAAATTTCATTTTAAGAGGACTGCGCAACCCTGCCGATTTCGAATTCGAAAAAGCAATTGCACACACCAACAGAAAACTGTCTAAGATAGAAACAGTGTTTTTATTAACCGCAGCAAGTACCTCGTTTATTAGCTCCAGTATTGTTCGAGATGTATTAAGAAATGGCGGTGAATACGAAATGCTCGTTCCTGATGCTGTACGAGTTAAGAAATAATTTTAATAAAACATTAACTTAAAAAGATAAATTTGGATAAGTAAGGAATAGCTCTATTTTTGTAGTAACTAACTCAAAAAATTTAAAATGCTATTATATTACGGAACCAAAGCAACCAGTTTAAAAAACGGTCAGATAATCAATGTTGATTGTCCAAACTGCAACACAAACGTGTCCATGATTTACAGTGTGTACGGAAAATATGCACACTTGTATCTCATCCCCTTTTTTCCGGTCAAAAAGTTAACTTTTACCGAATGTAATTCTTGTAAAAAAACATTTGAACAAGCTGAATTAGCATCCTCAATTCAGCAAAAACTGGAAAGAGAAAAAGAAAAAAATGCCGTGAAAACACCTATCTGGATGTTCTCAGGTTTGTTTATAATTGCTATTATTACTGCTATGGGATTTTATAGTTCACATCAAACGGATGTTGACAGCGAAAACTTCATTAAAAGCCCAAAAGTCGGTGATGTTTATTTATTAAATTCTACAGATGGCTTTTATACTACAATGAAAATAGATCAGATTTCTAAAGACAGTCTGAATTTTTTTCTGAATGATATGGAAATTGACAGCAAATCAGAAATGTATAAAATTGATGTTGACACAAACTACAACAGCAAAAGAAGCATCGCTAAAAAAGACCTCCTAAAGCTTTATACAGACCAGAAAATATTTGAAGTGAAACGCGAATAGCAATTTAGCCTTCAAACACTTGCGAAATGTAGTAAATAACTGTACTTTCGCCGAAATTTAAGATAATAAAAATGAGCATAGAAAGAGAATTAAACAAACGCAGCGGATCGAAATGTGAACTTTGTGGCGCAACAGAAAACCTAAAAGTTTTCAGCGTTTTGCCAACTCAAAAAGGCGGAATTGACGAAAGTATATTGGCCTGCACTACCTGTATTGATCAAATCGAAAATCCTGACAAAGTAGATTTAAATCACTGGAGATGTCTCAATGATAGTATGTGGAATGAAAATGTTGCCGTACAAGTTGTAGCCTGGAGAATGCTAAGCAGAATGCGCGCTGCAGGTTGGCCGCAGGAATTGCTTGATATGATGTATCTGGATGAGGATACGCTGGCATGGGCGCAGGCAACCGGAGAAGGCGAAGATGACGAAAACAAATTGGTTCACCGCGACAGTAACGGAGTTATTCTGGAACACGGAGATTCTGTAGTTTTAATAAAAGATTTAAAAGTAAAAGGATCAAGTATGGTTGCCAAACAGGGAACTGCCGTGAGAAACATTCGCCTTGACCACGAAAACGCTGAATATATTGAAGGAAAAGTAGATGGTCAGCAGATTGTTATTATTACGCAATACGTGAAGAAAATTTAGTTTTCTTGAGGTTCAAAGTGACAGAGTAGCAAAGGAACAAAGGTTTTTCAACCTGATACCTGAAACTTGAAACTTGAAACCAATAAAAAAAACTAAAACAAAAAAAAAGGCTGTTCAAAATCTGAACAGCCTTTTTAATTCTATATCTCCTGTAAATTATCTTTGGAATAATTTATTGATTTGATCTTTTACGAATGGCTCAGAAACACTGCTTGTTGCAGATGCTGTTTCTTTGCTTGAAACCATAAACTGAACTGTAGCTTTCTCAGGAAGAGCGCTTCCTGTGTAGTGCAACCAGATGTAGTTATTTGGTAACTCTAATTTAATGTCATATAATGGACTTGCTGTGAAACCATTCATAATAATAGTATAAAGACTTGAATAGTCATTATTTAAATTTCTGAATGAAAATTTTCTTAAAGATGAAGAATCGTCATCGTTTTGAATACTAGTGTAATAAACAGTATACTCGTCTCCAATTTTTTGAATGTAATTGTTATTTACTTTTCCTAATCTTTCAACTGGTACAGTTTCTAGAACTTTGATTTGTGCAAACGAAACAAAACTAAAAAGTAATACGGCAAGTGTAATAATCTTTTTCATAGTGGAATTTGGGGTTAATTTTTACTAATGTTATAAGCGCCGAAATTATGAAAAAATCTATCTAAATCCATTTTTTTCTTAACATTAAATTGTGAATATTAGTTAAAATTACAACATAAGCAAATCAACGAAGCATAACTTATTAATAACAAATAAGTTAGAATAAATTCTTCGCTTCAAGATTTATCAATTTAATCAAAAAACTTCTTTAAATAGAGTCGTTTTACCTTTCTTCTTCTTTCTTAACAACCTTTCTGGCCACTTCAATTTTAAACTTTTTGCCCTTCATTTTCTCGTCTTTGATGTTTTTCAGCAAATCTTTTACTTTATTAAAGCGAACTGCAGCAAACGAAATAAAATCTTTTACTTCAATCAGACCCAGATCATCTTTCTCCAGTTTTCCTTTTTGAGAAAAGAAACCCACAATATCAAATTTATTCAGTTTCGTTTTCTTTCCGCCGCTGATATAAATAGTCTGATATTCGGGTGGTTTTGGCAATGTTGTGGCATTATCAACAACCAGAACTTCCATTCCGTAGTCTACATAATCCAGTTGTTTTTCACTTTCGTGGATGATCAGATATGCCGTTCCCGATGCCTGCATACGTGCAGTACGCCCGTTACGATGCGTAAATTCATCTTCTTTTAAAGGCAAATGATAATGAATTACGTGTTTCATTTCCGGAATATCCAGACCACGCGCCGCCAGATCGGTTGTTACCAGATAGCTGACACTTCCGTTTCTAAACTGAATCAAAGCACGTTCACGTTCATCCTGATCCATTCCGCCATGATAATAAACAGAATAAATCCCTTTTTCGTTTAAAGTGTCACTTATACGTTCGGCTGCGTCACGATGGTTACAGAAAATAATTGCCGATTGCGATTTTAAGGAGCATATCAGATTAAACAAACTCTGCAATTTATCTTTTGATGGAGAAATTACCATTTTCATGGAAAGGTTTGTCTTTTCTTCTTCTTCCGGAATAAAATCCAAAACAGTCGGATTAATAACTCTGGTATATTTCGGGATTTCAATATCTGAAGTAGCCGAAACCAGAATGCGTTTATTTAGTTTAGAAAGTTTTCCGATGATAAAAGACATTTGCTCATGGAAACCCAATTGCAATGACTTATCAAATTCGTCTAAAATTAAAGTCTGAATTTTATCCAGACGAAAAGTTCCTCTTTCTATATGGTCTGCAATTCTTCCAGGCGTTCCGATTAAGACAGCCGGCGGATTGCTTAAATTTTTAATTTCTGTATCAATAGAATGTCCGCCATAGCAGATATTTACTTTATAATCGGTTCCCATTTTCTTCCAAACCTGCTCAATCTGCAAACCCAATTCTCTTGAAGGAACCAAAATTAAACACTGCACCGAAAGAATTTCCGGCTGAAGTAATTCTAAAACAGGCAGTAAAAAAGCCAGCGTTTTTCCCGATCCGGTCGGAGAAAGCAATAAAACATTACTATCATTAAGAATTGCATCCTGTGCAACTTCCTGCATTTCGTTTAAACTCTGAATCCCTAAATTCGAAAGTATATTGTTGGAATGGTGTTTTTTATTCATTTTGCAAAAGTAATTAAAAGTTTCAGGTTTTAAGTTTTCTTTTGTTTCAAGTTATTTTTAACCACTATGCTTTTTTTAAACCGCAAAGAGCGCAAAGGTTTTTTTACAAGCAAGGTTTTATTAAACACAAAGTTTGCAAAGCTTTATGAAACAAATCTTTGCGAACTTTGCGTAAACCTTTGCGGCTTTGCGGTTAAAAACACAAAGCACAACCCCAAACCCGAAACAAATAAAAACCTTTATATTTGAATTTCTATTAAAACCAAAATCATGAAACTTTTTACATTTCCCATTTTACTTTTCACAATCGCAATTTTCGCCCAAAACAATAAAAAATACGATACTTTTTTTGAAAAAGGAAATGGAAATCAGGCCGCAGATTACCAGGAAACCATTAATTATTATACGATGCTGGCGCATGATTTTCCGGCGATACAAATGCTTGAAATGGGTTTGACAGATTCCGGATATCCGTTACACATGATTACTTTTAATCCTGATAAAGTATTTGATTTTAATGAAATCCAGAAAAAGAAAGCAGTTCTGTTGGTCAATAACGGAATTCACGCTGGAGAACCTGACGGAATTGACGCAACCATGCAATTGTTCAGGGATTTGGCTTTAGGAAAAATCAAAGCGCCAAAAAACACCGTTATCGTCACGATTCCGGTGTATAATATTGGTGGGGCTTTAAACAGAAATTCGACTACAAGAGCCAATCAGGATGGGCCCGAAATTTATGGTTTTAGGGGAAATGCCCGAAATTATGATCTGAATCGTGATTTAATGAAATCAGACACCCGAAATACAAAAAGTTTTGTAGAGATTTTCCAGAAAATAAATGCCGATGTTTTTATCGATAATCATGTTAGTAATGGTTCTGATTATCAATACAAACTGACTTACATCATGACGCAGCACAATAAACTTGGGACTGTATTAGGCAATTTTATGAATACGGAAATGATGCCGGCTTTGGTAAAAGATCTGCAAAACAAAAAAATCGAAACAACACCCTACGTAGATTCTTTTAAAGATACGCCAGACAAAGGTTTTGGTCAGTTTGTTGACAGTCCGCGATATACTACGGGCTATACTTCTTTGTTTAATACAATTGGTTTTGTGGTCGAAACACACATGCTGAAAAAGTACGCAGAACGCGTAAAAGTTACTTACGAATACATGAAATCTACAATCGATTTTATGGATGCGAATTACCAGAAAATCAAAGATTTGAGACTAAAAAACCTCGAACAATACCAGCCTAAGAAAAGTTACACTCTGAAATGGGAAATGGACAGTACCAAAACCACCAAATTTTCTTTTTTAGGTTATGAGGCAGGTTACAAAAAAAGCGACGCTACCACCGGAGATCGTTTGTATTATGACCGAACCAAACCGTACAAAAAAGACGTTCCGTACATCAAAGAATTCAAGTCGGTTAAGGAAGTTGTGATCCCGACGGCTTATATCATTCCGCGTGGGTATTGGAATATTATTGACCTTTTAAAGAACAATAATATCAGTTTTTCTCAGCTAAAAAACGATACGATTATAGAAGTGGAAACCTACAGAATTGCCGATTTTAAAACCGTTCCGTCTGCGTACGAAGGGCATTATGCACACAGAAATACAACGATAACTTCTAAAATAGTCAAAATCGCTTTCGCGAAAGGAGATTACCTGGTTCCTACCAACCAAAAAGGTGTAAAATATCTTCTTGAAGCTTTTGAACCGGAAGGCGTTGATTCGTTTTTTAACTGGAATTTCTTCGATGCTATTTTACAGCAAAAAGAACATTTTTCTGATTATGTTTTTGAAGATACTGCTGCAAAATTATTAAAAGAGAATCCTGCTCTAAAAGCTGAATTAGAAAACAAAAAACAAACCGATGCAGCATTTGCTAAAAACCCGGAAGCGCAGTTAGAATGGATTTATAAGCATTCTGTTTATTATGAAAAGGCACATTTGCAGTATCCTGTTTATCGGGTTTTGTAAGTTTTTTTTAACCGAATGGCGCTAAGGTTTTTTGAATTTGTAGTGATTTAAAAAAAACGCTAAGATCGCAAAGCTGTGAACAAACTTTGTCAAAGTCTTATTGTGTTTTCCCGTAAGGTATAATCCAGTTATTCAATAATTTGTTTATAATTGCAAAAAAATTAACAAGAATTAAGCTCTTTAATTAATCTTCAAAAACACAAAACCCAATGATTATGAAAAAAATATTATTATTTTTAGGAATTTTGCTTTTAACAACTTCTTGTAAAAAAAGCAAACAAGAAAAACTACAAAATGAAATTGAAAGCAAGATCAAAATACAACTAAATGACCCTAACAGTTATGAGTTTAATTATTTCTATTTAGATTCTTTAGAATACATGACAAATAAAGAAGAAATCAAAATAATTTTAAAAGATATTCAAAATCTTAACAAACAAAAAGACGTAAAATCAGAAAAAATGGTATCTCTTTTAAAATCAAAAAGTGAATTTCTACAATCATTAAATAAAAATAAATACAAGGGAACCTTTTCATTTAGAGCCAACAATAAATTTGGAGCTAAAATTTTAGCTGAATATGCTTTTGAGGCTGATAGTACTTATACAGTATTATATCTAATAAACAACAATAAAGATACAATATACAAGGACGAAGTAATTATAAATGATGAAATAACTAAAGACATAAAGAAATTACAGCAAAATTAAACCCCATGCTAGCGCGAGCGTTCCGCTCGTGAACGCAATCCAAATAAAAATGAATAATAGTCACGAGCGGGACGCTCGCGCTAGCGAAGGTGATTTCTCGTTCCTCGAAATGACAAAAAAGCCGTCGTGTTTTCTCGCGCCAGCGAAACATAAAACCAAACAGCACAAAAAAGCCTGATAAATTAATTTTATCAGGCTTTTTTTTTGTGAAAAGAATAAATTATTTATCCTTCAATATTTTCTCTAAAAACTCCACTTTATCTTTTTCGGACTGAACCAGACGTTCGTAAAGTTTTTTAATCTACTTTGACTTTTATTTCCTCTGCAAACAACAATTTGATGTTTTCGTAGGAATTTTTTAAGGCCTCTTTTATTTCAACAGGGTTAAGCCACGCTACTTTTTCGATGCCTTCTTCTGCCTGTCCGTGCGGAATTCCTTCAAAATCAGATTTCATTTCGAACCAGTGCGTGATTTTGAGTTTATATTTTCCGTTGCGTTTAAAAACGTGATATGTCTTTTCTAATTTACTGATAATTTTTAATTTACCAACACCTGTTTCCTCTTCAACTTCACGCATGGCAGTGTCTTCAATCTCCTCGCCTTTCTCGATTCCTCCTTTTGGAAGATCCCATTTTCCGTTTCTGAAAATGAATAAAACTTCGCCCTTTTTGTTATAAACCAATCCTCCTCCGGCTTTGTTGACCGGGATTTTGGCTTTTAGGGTTTTCATTATTTCACTTTCGTCGGGATGGTATAAACAGGCTTTTTGAATTTTATTTTGAAAAATTTTTACTATAAGTTGTTCGATATCAATACTTTCAAGCAAGAACAATTGAAAATCTGTTTCCTTTGAGATTTCATTTGTCAAAAAAAGTGGTTTGTCGTTTACAAAAACTTTATACATTTGTAGTATGATTTTTAATAAAGATACAGCCGAAAAAACAGCCGAATTGCTTTTGCAAATAAATGCAATTAAATTGAATCCAGAAAATCCTTTTACATGGGCTTCTGGATGGAAATCTCCTATTTACTGCGATAATAGGTTAATTCTTTCATTTCCACCCATCAGAAATTACGTTCGTGATGAGTTTGCCAAAAACATAGAAAAACAATTTGGAAAACCAGATGTCATTGCCGGTGTTGCCACAGGTGCTATCGGAATTGGTATTCTTGTGGCCGAAAGCCTTGGATTGCCGTTTGTATACGTGCGCCCTGAAGCCAAAAAACACGGAAGACAAAATCAGGTAGAAGGTTTTTTGCAAAAAGGACAAAATGTTGTTGTAGTTGAGGATTTGATCAGTACAGGAAACAGCAGCTTAATGGCTGTTGAAGCTTTGCGTAATGAAGGTGCCAATATCAAAGGAATGGCAGCGATTTTTACCTATGGTTTTAATGTAGCAGAAGAAAACTTCAAAAACGCCAATATCGATTTATACACCCTGAGCAATTATGAAAACTTGTTGAACTTAGCGGTAGAAAAACAATACATTACTGAAGATCAACAATCTGCTTTACAGGAATGGAATGAAATTCCGTCTACCTGGGGACAGGAAGAATAATTTTAGATTATTCCGGTGTCACTTTGCAAACTTTGCGTAATTATATACAAAATTCACAAAAAAGCCTTGCGCCCTTTGCGGTTAAATAAACCAGATTTAATTAAACAAAAAATATATGAACTTAGAAAGTCCAAAAGTTACTGTTCAGAAATCAGCTCAGGATTTATTTGATTTGCTGACTGATGTTAAGAATTTTGAAAAATTAATGCCGGACAATATTGCTAAATTTGAAGTTATCGGCGAAGATGCTTTTATTTTTGGATTGAAAGGTATGCCGGAAATCAAATTAAAAATGAAAGAAAAAGTAGCTCCAAACAAGATTGTTCTGGGTGCTGCAAGTGATAAGCTTCCGTTTACGCTGGTTTCTAACATTGATAGTGTTTCTGATTCAGAAAGCGCTGTTGAGCTGGTTTTTGATGGTGAATTCAACGCTATGATGGCAATGATGATCAAAGGCCCAATCAGCAAGTTTATTGAAACTTTAGCAACAAATATGACGAAATTGTAATTAGCAATTGTCAATTATAAATAAAAGCCCGGTTTAATGATCGGGCTTTTTTTATTTAGCCATAGATTAATGGATTAAAATAATTTTGGCTGTAAGAGATGAGTATCAAAAAAATCTTAGAGCCTTAGCATCTCAGAACCTTAGCAACTCTAATAAAGCATCTGAATCTCCTTTATATCAAATTCCGAAACCGAATCATCTTCTAATAATATCTGGATTTTTCCGACCGGAGAAACGCCTTGTATGATTCCCATAAAATTTTGCCCCGAAGCTTCGGAATGAAGATTTTTAAAAGGCATCGGAACTCCTTTTCTGAATAAATGATTAAAATATTCGTTCCAGAAAATCGCTGATTCGGTTTCCCAAAGTTCAATTTTTTCCTTGATTTTTTCAGTGATTAAAGAAGGGAAAATATCCTTGTCAAAAGTTCTTCCTGAAATTAAGGCCAGGGACGATGCATTTGGAAGTTCTTCATAATTTGTCTGGTTAACATTGAGCCCTAATCCGACTACTGACACAATTCTGCCATCACTTTTAATAGTGTTTTCTATTAGTATGCCACCAATTTTTTTGTTGTATGACATAATGTCGTTTGGCCATTTTATACTTAAATCAGAAATATCTAATGATTTTAATGTTTCGATTACAGCAAGTGAAACGATAATATTGAGATCAAATACCTTTTCGTTATCAAACAGGAAATCCTTTACCAAGGCACTCATAATTAAGTTTTTACCCGATTCAGACTGCCATTTGGCTCCCATCTGCCCCTTTCCTTTTGTCTGATTTTCAGCAGTTATGACTGTAAAATTATCCAGTTCTTCATTGCTTGCCAACGCCTTTAAGAAGTCATTTGTAGAATCTATGGCATCGAGTTTGATTAGTTTCATTATAATAATTTAAATAACTTAATTTAATATTTTGTTAAGGTTCAAAAATAATCACAAATTTTGGTAACTTTACAGATTCATATAAAATAATTCATGGCGAAAAAGACTATTAATAATGATGTTCTGTTGGCGAACATAATCAAAGGAATTGAAGAAGTAAAAGGAAATGATATCGATATTCTTGACTTAAGAGAAATAGACACGGCTGTTTGTGACTATTTTGTAATTTGCAACGGAAGCTCTAACACTCAAGTTAATGCCATTGTAAACTCAATTCAAAAAACAGTATCAAAAGACCTAAAAGACAAACCGTGGCACGTAGAAGGAACCGACAATGCCGAATGGGTCCTGATGGATTATGTGCATATCGTAGTACATGTTTTCCAGAAACATATCCGTGAATACTATAATATCGAAAGCCTTTGGGGTGACGCCAAAATAACTACAATCGAAAACAAATACTAAAGAAAAATTTTTCTAATGGCTAAAGATAATAATCCAAATCCGAGTAAATTTAAAATAAGTCCCTGGTTAATATATACCGCAATACTTCTGGTTTTTTTATTTATAAGTTTTGCTACGGGAGGTTCTAACTTAAGTGAACCTGCTCAATTAAAATCGTCTGACATTGATAATATGTTAGCCAAAGGGCAAATTAAAAATGTTATTATATTTAATAATAAAGATGCTGAAATTTACCTTTCTGATGCAGCATTAAAAGACCCTGCAAATAAAAAAGTAGCCAAAGATATGTTTGACAGACCTAACAAAGGTCCTCATTATACTACCAAATTTGGTGATCTAAAATCTTTTCAGGAAAAGCTTGACAAAGCGAAGGCAGAAAAAAAACTAGTTGATTATGATTTTAAAGAAGCAAGTAACTGGAGTGATATTTTAGTTAGTTTACTTCCAATAATCATCATTATCGGTGTATGGATTTTCATTATGCGCAAAATGTCTGGCGGAGCCGGTGGCGGTGGCGGACAGATTTTCAATATTGGAAAATCTAAAGCGAAACTTTTTGATGAAAAAACAGATATCAAAACAACATTTAAAGATGTTGCCGGTTTAGAAGGTGCAAAAGAAGAGATTCAGGAAATTGTTGAATTCCTTAAAAATCCGGAAAAATATACTAATCTTGGAGGTAAAATTCCAAAAGGAGCTTTACTTGTAGGGCCTCCGGGAACTGGTAAAACATTACTTGCAAAAGCGGTAGCCGGTGAAGCTCAGGTTCCTTTCTTCTCATTATCAGGTTCTGATTTTGTTGAGATGTTTGTAGGTGTTGGTGCATCACGTGTTCGTGATTTATTCAAACAGGCAAAAGAAAAATCTCCTGCCATTATCTTCATCGACGAGATTGACGCTGTTGGTAGAGCAAGAGGAAAAAGCAACATGTCAGGCGGAAATGACGAAAGAGAAAACACTTTGAACCAATTGCTAACAGAAATGGATGGTTTTGGTACAAACTCTAACGTAATTGTTCTGGCTGCAACCAACAGAGCCGATGTTCTTGACAAGGCTTTAATGCGTGCAGGACGTTTTGACAGACAGATTTTTGTTGACTTACCGGACATTAGAGAAAGAGCAGAAATTTTTAAAGTACACTTAGCTCCTATCAAAAAAGTCGAAGGACTTGATTTAGATTTCTTAGCAAAACAAACTCCTGGTTTCTCAGGTGCTGATATTGCAAATGTTTGTAATGAAGCGGCATTAATTGCTGCACGTAACAACAAATCTGCTGTTGACAGACAGGATTTCCTTGATGCTGTAGACAGAATTATTGGTGGTCTTGAAAAGAAAAATAAAATCATCACTCCGGAAGAAAAAAGAGCAATTGCGATTCACGAAGCAGGTCACGCAACCGTAAGCTGGATGTTAGAGCATGCTGCACCACTTATTAAGGTAACGATTGTTCCTCGTGGACAAAGTTTAGGAGCTGCATGGTATTTACCGGAAGAAAGACAAATCGTAAGAACAGATCAGATGTTAGACGAAATGTGTGCTACTATGGGCGGAAGAGCTGCTGAAAAAGTAACTTTTGACAGAATTTCGACTGGTGCACTAAGCGATTTGGAAAAAGTAACACGTCAGGCACGTGCAATGGTAACCATTTATGGTCTGAATGATAAAATTGGTAATGTTACCTATTATGATTCAACCGGACAAAGCGAATATAATTTCTCTAAACCTTATTCTGATGAAACTGCCAAAATTATCGATGCAGAAATTTCAGAATTAATTGAAGGACAATACCAAAGAGCTATTCAGATTCTTGAAGAGAATAAAGACAAGCTAAATCAGCTGGCTGATATCCTGATAGAAAAAGAAGTTATTTTTAAAGATGACTTAGAGACAATTTTCGGAAAACGTACTTTTGATAAAAATTTAGAAGAATACGTTTCGTAAATTATTCAATAAATATGCAATATTTTTTAAAATCTTAATTCAAAATAGCCTTTTGAATTAAGATTTTTTTATCTTTGAACGTTTTCAATTAACATGTAAAGTATTTCATATAAAAATGAATTTTTTCAAAAAAATATTTGGTTCCGGCGACTCCGCTTCAGATGAAGAACATGTAAGCGAATATGGAGGACATACCACAACTCCAGACAGTCATTTATCGATTGACGAGAGGTTCATTTTTAATTTCAAAAAAAATGGTGGTAAATTTTTGTATTGTGAAAACAAACAGGAAGTTGCAGAGCAGTTTGAAAATATTCTGGAAGAAAACGATTGGTTTGAAAATGAAGTTTTATGTTATGAACCGGGTTTATTTAGTTTATTAGACGAAAATAAACTGCTTTATTTTTCACCAAGAAACCCTAAATTTTTACTGGCAACCTGCGAAAATCTTATCGCTGACGAAGGATCAATATTGTTTTCATCTAAACAAATCAGACAGGACAAACCAAATGAATTGCCTGCCAATATTGTCATAATAGCAACTACAAGTCAGATTCTTTCTATGAAAAGTGACGGACTTAGTGCTATTAAGCATAAATACGAAAGAGACTATCCAACCAATATCACCACAATAAAATATTTCGAAAAAGCAAAAGAAGAAGATTTTACACAATACGGCAGTGTTGCGAAAAATTTATATTTATTGCTTTTAGAAGATCTTTAAGATGAATGAAACACTGAAGAGAACCATTTCTGGTGCTGTTTATATCGCTTTGTTATTAGCTTCTATTTTGTTTTCTACCGAAAGCTTTATTGTTCTTTTTGGTATTTTCCTAATCATAACAATTTATGAATTTTCTAATCTGGTAAAACTGAATAAAATCTTTTCGATTGCATTCGGTACTTTACTATATTCTGCAATTGTATTAGTTGGCCATTACAACAAACAAACTACCGCATATCTTAATAATTTATTTAAATCAGATTTTGATTTAATTACCAATATCCAGGAATTAAATATGGTACTTCTTGCCGTTACCATTGTAATAGCAATAAAATGTATTTTGTTCTTGTTTTACGATTCTGTACAACAGATCAGTATTTCTTCAAAGTATCTATACTTACTGGGGTACATTACACTTCCTTTTATTTTTATTGTAAAAATTTCCTTTGGGACCAGTGATTATAATCCGAAGATTATTATTGGCTTATTTGTCCTTATCTGGACAAATGATACGTTTGCTTACCTGGTAGGAAAATCAATTGGAAAACATAAGTTGTTTGAACGTGTGTCTCCTAAGAAAACCATAGAAGGTTTTTTAGGCGGAGTTGTTTTTGCTGCATTAGCTGGTTTTTTGATTTCAAAATTCTACATTCAGCCAAATCCTGCTTTTAGCAATAAGTCTATTTTAATATGGACAATTATTGCCTTAATTGTAAGTGTCTTTGGGACGATCGGGGATTTGATCGAATCAAAATTTAAAAGAATTGCGGGCGTAAAAGACAGCGGTTCTATAATGCCCGGACACGGAGGTATCCTAGATCGATTAGATAGTGTTATATTTGTAGCACCAATTATATTTTTATTTTATCAAA
This sequence comes from Flavobacterium sp. HTF, assembly GCF_003105115.1. Classification (GTDB taxonomy): domain Bacteria; phylum Bacteroidota; class Bacteroidia; order Flavobacteriales; family Flavobacteriaceae; genus Flavobacterium. Next base: position 99,982 of record NZ_QETH01000006.1, read on the forward strand.
TTTTATATTATGTTTCATAAAGAAGGTGGCCCGTCAATTTTATTAGGTACTGTTTTTACTGTAGCCGTACTTTTAATTGCTGATAGATTTATTGATATCTCTTGGCTTAGAATGCTTGTTCAAATTGCAGCGGTTGTAATTTTGATTATTATTTTGCAATTTTTCAGAAACCCTAAAAGAATTGCTATCAGAGAAAGCAATCACATTCTTGCTCCGGTAGATGGAAAAGTGGTGGTAATTGAAGAGGTTTACGAAGGGGAATACTTTAAAGACAAACGTTTACAGGTTTCTATTTTTATGTCGCCTATTAATGTGCACGTTACGCGTTACGCAATGGACGGTATTATAAAATTCAGTAAATATCACCCTGGAAAGTTTTTAGTTGCATGGCACCCGAAAGCGAGTGAAGAAAACGAAAGAACTACTGTAGTGATCGAAAATGAAACTTTCGGACAGGTTTTATACAGACAAATTGCCGGTGCTTTGGCACGCCGAATTGTAAATTATGCACAAGAAGGAATGCAGGTTGTTCAGGGTACTGATGCCGGTTTTATAAAATTTGGTTCAAGAGTAGATTTATTTTTACCTTTAGGTACACCTATTAATGTGGAATTAAACCAAAAAGCAATTGGAGGAAAAACCATTATTGCGACAAAAGCTTAAATGACCATAAAAGATTTAGATACCCGTTTCTCGGAAGCTGTAGAAATTGCAATGAAAATGACTCAGGCTTCTTTGCCGCAGGATGTGCAGCTAAGGCTTTATGCTTATTACAAACAGGCAACTTTTGGAACAGCCGTGTATAATCAATCTGAAAATTTTGATTTGCGTGATGCCTTCAAAACAAATGCCTGGATGCAAATTAGCCATATATCGCGAGAGGAAGCGAAGGAAAACTATATCGAAATCATTAATTCACTAACAACAAAATAATTTTTATTATGAAGAAAAACATTGTTCGTTTCAGTATTTTAACTTCATTATTAGCATTATTTTCTTGTAATGACAATAAGCTAACTGAAGTAGTAGAAGTTCCTTTACCAACAAAAGAAGAAAAAATAACAATCGGTTCTCCTGATGATGTAAAAGCAGATCAAGGTTCTTTTGCTTTGACAAAACTTGGATTTTCTTATGATGGTCTCTCACCCGACATTCGGTCTCTTACTTTAGAAACACATTATTCCAAACATTATTTGTCTTATACCAATAATCTGAATAAGGAAATTGTTTCTACTGAATTTGAAAATATGTCCATTGAAGACATTCTTAAAAAAATGGATCTAAGCAATGCAAAGCTTCGTCAGAATGCAGGTGGTTATTACAATCATACGCTTTATTTTAATATTCTTACCCCAAAAGAGCAAACTCCAAAAGATACGCTTGTGGGCTCAATTAATAAAGAATTCGGTTCTTTTAATAACCTTACCAACCAATTCAAAGGGCAGGCCGAAAAACAATTTGGTTCTGGCTGGGTTTGGCTTGTTGTTGACAGATACGGAAAACTGCAAATTACGACTACAGAAGACCAGGATAATCCTTTGATGAAAAATGCATTGATTCCCGGGACACCAATCGTGGGAATTGACCTTTGGGAACATGCGTATTACCTGGATTACCAAAACCGAAAAGGAAGTTATATTGATGCTTTCTACAAGCACATTAACTGGGAAAAAGTAAACGAAAATTACATAGAGGCTTTGAAGAAAGTCAAAAAAGTACAAATCATACAAAAAGCTGATACAAATTAAGTATCAGCTTTTTTGTTTAAAGTATAAAAAATCAATTATTCTCCCTACCTTCATAAGGCATTTCAAAAATTTATCTTTTTTAAATATTTTTGCTTTGTATTTCAGTTTCCTCCATATCGCAAATATAAATTCACTTCATTTACAATATATTGTAATAAAAATATTACATTACAATCACATTTTGCGCCATTAATTAGTAATAAATTCTAATGTTGTTTTGAAAAATAGTAAAGCAGTTATTTTGAAAATTAAATTTATTCTCATTTCGTGTATATTGTTGGTATTCTTTGCTTGTGACAGTAGAGATAAACAGACTTCTATTGATAATACTGCACCGGAAATAGTAGGCAATTCTGTTCAAAAGAATATTCAAAATGAAAAATTTGAATCTTTTTCAGATTCATCCCGAACATCCGATATTAAATATTCATCTGAACAATTGGATAATACAGAAGGTCTGTCTAATAGTTCTATCAATACTATTTTTCAGGATTCTGAAAATTTACTCTGGATTGGAACATGGGATGGTTTAAATCGATATGATGGAAGTAATTTCAAAATCTTCAGACCTGAATTAGAAAAAAAAAATAGCCTGACCAATCAGGTTATACTCAAAATTGATGAAGATGACAAAGGCAAAATCTGGATTTTAACCATTCATGGAATAAATCGGTATGATAAGAAAACAGGGCATTTTGAGCGTTATTTTTTTTCAAGGAAAAATATACCGCCCTTATCGGAATCTGAGTTTAATCTGGCACTTGATTCTTCGAAAAAGGTATTTTGTGCTGCAAAAGACTGGGGAATTGGTTACTTTGACGGAACTGCTTTTCAATTATTAAAATCAAAAAATATCCCAAATAAGGCTGTAAAGAAAATGGAATTCGCTAAAACAGGTGAATTGCTGGTTTTATTTGAAAATAATGAACTTTACAGTTTAGTCATTCAATCTGAAAATGATGGAAAAAAAACAGTATCAAAAGTAAAACTGATTTCCAGTAACATCCGGTCGTTTGAAGAAATTTCAAAACAAAAAATTTTTACAATATCCCTCAACGGAAACAGCAACTTCTACTCTTTAATCAATAATGAAGCTACGGCATTTTCTTCAAAAAATATTGAAAAAATTATAGGCACTACTTCTGCAGGACTTATTGTTTCAGACAAATCAGGGTATTTTATTATTGATCAGGATGGTACTGTTAAAAACTATGACTGGTTAAAATATTTAGACAATCATAAAGTAACAACACTAATTAGAGGAAATGAAAGTATCCTTTGGGCGGGAACAGATGGTGATGGAATTTTTAAAATAAGCCCTTTCAAAAATCCGTTTAATCTCATCTCTAAACTTCAGGTTCCTGAATTGGATGGCGCAATTGTGAGGACATTTTTGAATGTAGAAAATAATTCTTTCTGGATTGGTACAAAAGGAAAAGGACTATTCAGGTTTACTTCTAATTTTTATGACAACCCTGAAACAATAAACTATAAAAATTTTAACGAAAGCAACAGTCTCATTAATAATGCTGTTTTTTCTCTCTGCAAAGGACAAAATGATTTAATTTTTATTGGCACTGACGGAAATGGCATTACCGTTTTTGATTTAAAAAAATCTAAATTAATTAGCTGGGCAGAAATTAAAGGCACTGAAAATTGCGATTATTTTAAATCCATTTATTCTATTTATCAGGATAAAGAGGGTTTTATTTGGCTTGGAACCAATGGCGACGGAATGATTCGCTGCAAAATTATACGATCCGGAGAGAAATTACTGGTTACTGATTTTAAAAAATACCTTGCTTACAGTAACACAAAAAATGCTTTGAGCAGCAATATTATTTTTTCTATAATTCCAAAAAACGATAATGAGCTTTGGATTGGAACGCGATTGGGCGGGTTGAACTTATTTAACAAAAGAACACAGCTGTTTACCATTTATAAAAATGTCGTGAATGATCCAAAAAGTCTTTCAAACAATGATATTCTCTGTCTGGCAAATGATAATAAAAACAGGCTTTGGATAGGTACAAGCTTTGGTTTGAATTTATTAGAAAATATAAAAAGCGATGGTAAAGCAGTATTCAGAAATTTTACGGTAAAACAGGGACTTCCCAATAACACGATTCACGGAATTGTTTCTGATAAAAAGAACAAGCTGTGGTTAAGCACCAATTTTGGTTTGTCTAACTTTAATCCCAATAAATTAAGATTTACTAATTATACCAAAAACGACGGCCTTCAAAATAATGAATTTGCAGATGGGGCATTTTATAAAGATCTGAAATCTGAATTTATCTTTATGGGAGGAATAAAAGGGTTTAATTATTTTTTACCCCAAAAAATAAAAGAATCTGCTGTTATTCCAGATGTGTTTATTGATAAAATCAGCGGGCAAAATCAGTCCATTCCTTATTATCAGAGTCTGGTAATAGTGCCAAATTCGGTTAGTTATCCTTCGATTGTTTTAAAGCATAATCAAAACTTTTTTGATATTGAGCTAACGGCACTGACCTATATAAATACCGAAAAATGCCAGTATGCCTATCAGTTGATGAATTTTGACAAAGGCTGGAATACCATTAATAACCGAAGAATTATTTCGTTTACGAACGTTCCTAAAGGAAATTATGCTTTATGGATAAAATGGTCTAATAGTGACGGTGTCTGGAGCAAACCGGTTCATGCAATTGATATTTGTATTAAGCCTGTGTTTTGGCAATCAAATCTTGCCCTTATAATTTATTCTTTGCTGTTTTTGGCTTTTGTATTGTTTGTACATAGTTATTATAAAAAACGTCAGTCGCTGAATCAAAATATCCTCTTTAGAAAAAGAGAACAGGAGCTTCATGAAAACAGGCTTACTTTTTTTACCGATATTGCTCATGAGTTTCAAACTCCGTTAACGCTAATTGTGGGCCCTATCCAGAAACTTTCTGAAGCAGCAAACCTCAACGAAAGAAATCAGAAGTTTATACAAATGATTCAGCGAAATTCTTCCCGTTTACTGTTTCTAACACAACAGCTACTTGAATTTAGAAAAGCCGAATATGATTATCTGGAAGTTACCGTAAAAGAGTTTGACCTGGTAAATTTGGTTGAACAAATTGCCGAATTATTTGATGAATGGGCATTAGATAAAAATATAGAATATAAACTCGACATACCTCCTGCCCTTCCCGGCTGGTTCGATAAGGATAAGATTGAAAAAATAGTTTTTAATTTAATGTCGAATGCTTTTAAGTATACTCCAATAAATGGAAAAATAGACCTTAAATTATGTATTGAGGACAACGATTCTCAAAAATTAAATATCACGATCACCAATACAGGAAAAGGAATTCCAAAGGAAGAATTAGACTCCTTATTCAATCAGTTTTTCCTGGCAGATTCCAGTAAAGAAACAGACAACAATATGTTTAGAACCGGTATTGGTTTGGCATATGTAAAAAAATTAGTTGGTGTATTAAAAGGTGAAATTCAGGTTTCAAGTACTTTAAATAAAATAACAACTTTTACAATACTGCTGCCCTGCAACAAAGAAGCTTTTAGTGAAAAGGAGCTGGATACCGCAATAAGTCCTATTTTAATTTCGCATCACTTAAAAAATATCCTCGAAGAAAACCCGGTTAAATCTGAAGAAACACCGGATAAAATTTTATCGTTAGATGACCTTGCCGATAATCGAAAAGTAATCTTAATAGCTGAAGATGAAAAAGAAATTCATAGACTTCTTGACGAATTGTTAAGCGAAAAATACAAACTCATTAAAGTTTATAATGGGCTTGAAGCTATGAAAATACTTGAAGATACACTACCTGATATCATTATCAGCGATGTAATGATGCCATTTATGGATGGTGTTGAACTTTGCAAAAAAATTAAAACCAATCTTAAAACCTGCCATATCCCTTTTATAATGCTTACCGCAAAAGATTCGGTTGTGCATAGAATCGAAGGAATAGAAAGCGGCGCAAACTCTTATATCCCAAAGCCATTTTATCCGGATCATTTATTAATAAGAATACAAAAACTACTGGAAGAAAAAGAATTGATCTCAAGATATTTCCAACAAGATACTCTTGTTGAAAATCTATCGGACCTTAATATAAATGGCGAGGAAAAAGATTTTATAAAAAAAGTAATCGAACTAATTCGGAACAACATTGATAATGAAAATCTGCAGAGTTTATTTATCGAAAAAGAATTAGGCATTAGCAACTCCCAATTGTATAGAAAAACAAAACAACTTTTTGGTTTTTCGCCGGGAGATTTAATTCGTACCATCCGATTAAAATATGCAGCAGAATTGTTACGAAAAAATAAGCTCACCGTTTCTGAAGTATGTTATCAGTCGGGCTTTAATAATCGCTCTTATTTTTACCGTGAGTTTAAAAAACTATACGACTTAACTCCCAAAAATTATCAGCTCAAACACAAATCAAAGAGCTAAAAACACTACAACTGATTGATCTACAGCGAATAAATTTCAGTGTACACTTTTGAAGAAATAGTGTACACGATTTCTTGTATACCCAAACTAATTTTATAAACGATAATTAATTCAAACGTTATCGTAAAATTATTACACATATCTAACTTTCAAAAACCATGAAAAAAAACAATCAAATCAGTAGTTCAATTAATACTTCCTTATCATGATAACAAAACATATTTACAAATTGTTTCTGTTTGGAACAATTATGTTTGGAAGCATTATGCATGCCCAAACCGTTAAAGGTGTAGTTTCAGATGTTGATGGTCCAATGCCACAAGCTAACGTCAATGTAAAAGGAACTTCTAACTATGCCACAACCGATTTTGATGGTAATTATATCATTAAAAACGTAGATCCAAATGCTATCCTTGTTTTTAGTTACATAGGGTACCAAACTCAGGAAATAGCTGTTGCAGGTAAAACAGATTTAAATGTAACATTAACAGCAAATTTAAACACTTTGAATGAAGTTGTTATTGTAGGATATACCAGTGAAAAGAAATCTTCCATAACAGGTGCAGTAGCCACTGTAGATATGGCTGAGTTATCTAAGACAAAAGTATCCGACGTTGGCCAGGCTTTGCAGGGGCAAGTGGCCGGTGTTTCGGTTTCTGCCAATACAGGCGCTCCCGGAGACGGACTTAAAATACGTATTAGAGGTGAAGGCACACTAGGGAACAATGAAGTCCTTTATGTTGTAGATGGTGTTGCAACACGCGATATATCTTTCCTGAATATGTCTGATGTAAAATCGATGACCGTATTAAAAGATGCTGCCGCTACGGCTATTTACGGATCAAGATCTTCCGGAGGTGTTGTTATCCTTACAACAAAAAGCGGTGTAAAAGGAAAATCGAATATTGAGGTTGAATATTATTCCGGAACCAGTTATGCTACGAACCTGCCTAAAATGCTAAATGCAGACCAATATCTAACGGTAATGGATCAGGCCTGGCACAACTCTAACAATAATCCTGCTAATGCAGTAAGTCCATATAGCATTGACAGAACCAACAGAAAAGTCAACGGAATAGCATTGTCTGATACCAATTGGTTAAAAGAACTATTTGCTTCAGGCAAAACAGATAATTTACAGCTTTCGTTTAGCGGAGGTTCTGAGAAAACGCAGTATCTGATATCTGGCGGTTATTTTGGCCAAAATGGTATTGTCGTTGGTGACAAGGATACTTATAAGCGTATTAATTTCAGAGCCAATATTAATACTGAGGTTACAGATCGTTTTAAAGTTGGAACAAACTTTCAGATTACAAGCAGCAAACAGGATAAAATGTCATCAAGCGGAGATGCTCCGGGTGTAATCAGACATGCATTATTACGCCCGTCTGTTTTAGGAGTTTATAAAAATGTAAATGATCCTAAATATAAAGCAAATGATCCTTATACTGACCTTCCCTTCTATGTGAGCAACAATCCTAATGACGGGTGGAATAAAAATTATGAACTTACCTCTAACCCTCTTGCCATAGTTCATTTTACAGATGATGTAAGATCAGCATTTAAAGCTTTTGGAAATGTATATGGAGAATATGCTTTCCTTGCTGATAAATCATTGAAATACAGAAGTAATTTTGGAGCAGAAATCATCTTTGATCACAATAAAGCTTTCGGAGAAAATTTTGGCGATGATAATGACAACGACCCAAATGAATTATATCCGGGTCAAGGCAGGCAAAACAGACCTTCGAATCTGAATGAAAACAGAGGAGAAGCAACGACTTTTACTTTTACAAATACGTTAAATTATACCAAAACCCTTGCAGAAAAACACAGTATTAATGCATTGTTGGGAGAAGAAACAGTTAGTTACGACCAATCTGCTGTAGGCGGAAGCAGAATAAATTATAACAATACAACTGATCCTTTTCGTTATCTGGATTACGGAAGCGATATCAGTAAAAACAGCTCAGGATCAGCACAAAGCTGGAACCTTATTTCCTTCTTCGCTTCTGCCAATTATGGATACGACAATAAATATTTTGCTTCAGGTACTATAAGAGCCGATGGTTCGTCCCGTTTTGGGCCTAATAATAAATGGGGTTATTTTCCTTCTGTTTCGGGAGGCTGGGTAATGTCCAGAGAAAAATTCATGGAAAATGCAAAATGGGTTTCTAACCTAAAATGGAGAGCCAGCTGGGGACAATCAGGAAATCAGGAAATCCCTAATAATGCTTATGAAACTCTTGTTACCGAAACTGGCGGAATCATAAACGTAGTTCGTTACGGTAATCCTGACCTAAAATGGGAAACGACTACGCAAACCAACTTTGGTCTTGATTTAGGTATATTAGATAATAAACTGACTTTCTCTGTCGATTATTTTGATAAAACGACAAATGATATTTTATTAGCAGTTGGCTTACCATCTGCAACTGTTGGTCAAATCAACAAAACGTATGTTAATGCCGGTGTTGTAACTAATAAAGGATTTGAATTTGGGGCTAATTTTCAAAACAATGACCATGAATTTAAATACGGAATCAGCGGAAACATTGCTACCCTAAAAAATAATGTTGAGCAGCTGCAGCAATATGTTTCGGAAATTAATGATGATAAAACGCATACAAAAACCGTAGTTGGGCAACCTATAAGTTCATATTACGGGCTAAAGTTTGATGGCATTTATCAAAATCAGGCAGAAATAACATCAACACTATACTCAAATACAAACGGTGCAAAGCCGGGTGATATCAAGTTTAAAGATATAAATGGAGATGGACAGATTAATGCTGATGACAGAACATTCATCGGAAGTTCAATTCCAAAAATAACCTATGGTTTTTCATTTAATGCTGAATATAAAAGATTTGATATGTCATTCCTTTTCCAGGGAGTTTCAGGAGTAGATCGTTATAATGACCTGAAACAAATTTTAGATTATGACAGCCGTCCTTTCAATTCTACAACTGCAGTATTGAACGCGTGGAATGGTGAAGGCACAAGCAATACAACTCCTCGCAATACGCTAAATGATAACGGAGGAAGTCAGGTTTCAAGTGTTTTTGTTGAAGATGCCTCGTATTTACGATTAAAAAATCTTGAAATCGGATACACGTTTGATCCTAAAATAATTGGTGACACCTATTTAAGATTGTATATATCAGGGCAAAACCTATTAACATTTACGAAATATACAGGTTTAGATCCTGAATCAACTTCTTTTATAGATCAGGGAACTTACCCGCAATCTAGTTCAATACTAATGGGTTTAAAATTTAAAATTTAATAAACGAACCATGAAAAATATCTATATAACAGCGATCATGATTTCGCTATTAGCATTAACAAGCTGTCAGGATGAACTTACCACAGATCCTATCGGATCACAAACTCTGGAACAGGCAAATTCTAAACCAACATTAACGTCTGTAGAAAGTTCTGTAACCTCTTCTTACGATATGTTATCCAACAGATTAAATCAATTGGCAGAATGGGATTGGAATGCCGGTTTGGTATTTCAAAATGACATTATAATAGATGATGTGGCATCTGATGATATGGAAAAAAAATGGTCGCCTGACGGGGATCAGCCATGGATGGATGAAATCAATAATTTTACTTTCACTTCTACCAATGGAGGACCAAACGGATTATGGAAATACGATTATGAAGGGATAAAAAGAACTAACATCGCATTGAATTTTCTATTAAACCCGGATATTGAATCGCTTACCGGAATTACTACACAAAGAAAAAATCAGTTAACAGGTGAAGCTTATTTTTTACGCTCCTATTATTATTTCTCATTAGTAACTAATTTTGGTGATGTGCCTTTAATTCTGGCTCCTATAAAAACATATCAGGAAGCTTTTGATAAAGCCGTAAGAGCACCAAAAGAAGCCGTGTGGACCCAAATTAAAACCGACTTAGAAAAAGCAAAAACACTTTTGCCCAATTCAAAATATTCATCGGCTACAGATAAATGGAGGGTTTCTAAAGGAGCGGTTATTGCGCTTCTTGCCAAAACGGCGTTATATAACAAAGACTGGGCTAGTGTAACAACATTAGTTTCAGAACTGGAAACAACTGGTTTTTACAGTTTAAATGCCAATTATTTTGATAATTTCAGTGTAAATACTGAATATGCAGATAACGAAGTTATTTTCTCTTACAACCACGTTAAGCAAGCTGATCCAAGAAAAGGAAATGGAATTTGCGCTCCTCTTGGCTGGGGATTTTTTGCACCAAGTGCCGATTTCTTAGCTTCATTTGAGCCTAATGATCCTAGAAAATTATATACCGTAAATACTACAGAGCAATGGGTTAATAAACTTTTAGGAACCACAAATGGCGGCAATAAAGGCGATGATGATGCTCCAAACAATAAAGTGTTTATTCGTTATGCCGATGTTTTACTTTGGAAAGCAGAAGCCCTTAATCAAACCGGTAATTATTCAGGCGCTATTGACATTATAAACCAAATTAGAGCCAGAGCCAGAAATACAGTAACAACGGTTACGGTCAGAGTTCAGGATCCGGCTTCGCCAACAGATCCGGGCAAAACCATTCCGGTTACTACTGTTGGTCCTCCCCCGCCGGCAGGAACATTACCAGACAGGCCAAATTCTGGCGATAAAGCGGTTGTAAAAGCCTGGCTTATTTCTGAAAGAAGAGCTGAACTTGGTTTTGAAAATCAAAGAATGCCTGATCTGAAAAGATGGGGAATTGCAAAAGAAGTCATGAAGGCACACGGAAAAAATTTCCTGGATAAACATATGCTGTATCCAATTCCGCAATCAGAAGTAGATGCCTCCGCAGGGCTTTTGACACAAAATCCCGGATATTAATATTTAGAACTTCAGACCTAACAGGTTTTATCCGTCCCTATCCCGAAGTTTCGGGACGGGATCGGGACTGTTAGGTCTCCATTTACCATAACATCGAACTAAACAATATGAAAGACATAGCAAAACGTTTTGCAGAAAATCCATTATTATCACCTACAGATATTCCTGCAAGTAGAGAAGGATTAGAAATTACCTGTCTATTGAATCCGGGTGTATTTCAGTTTCAAAATAAAACATGGCTTGCCGTGAGAGTTGCCGAAAGGCCTGAACAAAAGGATAATATAATTTCTTTTCCGATATTGACAGAAACAGGCGAAATTCAGATCATCGAAATCTCAAAAGACGATCCCGAATTAATTGCAGACGATGCCCGTGTTATCAATTATAAAGGAACAGATTATTTAACGACATTATCACATCTGAGATTATTATGCAGTGATGATGGCCGTCAGTTTTATGAGCCGGAAAATTATCCGTCTTTAGTTGGTGAAGGTATTCTGGAAACTTTCGGGATTGAGGATTGTCGTGTTGCCTTGATCGAAGGAACCTATTATCTAACCTTTACTTCAGTATCTGATAATGGTGTTGGGGTTGGTTTACGTACCACTACCGATTGGAAAAACTTTAAAAAACACGGTATGATATTACCGGCGCACAATAAGGATTGTGCCATTTTTGAAGAAAAGATAAATGGATTATTTTATGCCTTACACCGTCCTAGCAGTGTAGATATTGGCGGAAATTATATCTGGATTGCTTCATCTCCGGATGGAATTCACTGGGGAAATCACCATTGTATCATTAGAACCAGAAAAGGAAATTGGGACAGTAAAAGAGTCGGGGCCGGAGCTGCTCCAATAAAAACAGATCAGGGATGGCTGGAAATTTATCATGGAGCCAATGAAAATCATCAATATTGTTTAGGTGCTTTTTTAATGGATTTAAATGATCCTTCAAAAGTTATTGCAAGAACAGAGGAGCCAATTATGGTACCTACAACTCAATATGAATTAAGCGGATTTTTTGGTAACGTAGTGTTTACCAATGGTCATATCCTGGAACCGGACGGAGATACTCTTACTATTTATTACGGAGCTTCGGATGAGTTTGTTTGTGGTGCTCAATTTTCGATTAAGGAGATTCTTTTACTTTTAAAAAATAACTAATGTTTAAAAAACTTATATCAGAAATTGATCATTTTAAAAGCCAGACCCATAATTTTCGAATACTAATTTTTACCAACTTAGTTTATGCATTGGTATTACCTGTAATTGATATTTTTGTTGCTGCGTATATTATGCGAAATTCAAATGACACTTCTAAAGTTGTTATTTATCAATTGGCAATTTATACCGGGATTCCGCTTACCTTTTTATTAAATGGTTTCCTGCTGAAGTACTTCAATATCCGAAAATTATATTCAATTGGAATGATGCTTAGCGGTGTTTCAATGATTATCATGATGTCATTAAGAACATTGGACCTACTTGGAATTGGTATCGCCGGTATCACTATGGGACTTTCATTTGGTTTATATTGGTCAAATAGAGATTATCTGGCCTTGTCTATCACAAATGATAATAACCGAAATTATTATTATGGTTTAGAGACTTTTATATATACGATAATTGCCATTGCAATTCCTGCAACAATTGGCTGGTTTATACAGTCTAAAACAGGAGAAGACCAAAAACACCAGGCTTATGTAATCATTACTGCTATTGTTTTTTTGATTACCATTATTGCTTCAATAGTTTGTTACAGAGGTAAATTCGAAAATCCTGTTCAAAAACAGTATATATTTTTCAAGTTTCATCCTTTATGGTACAAACTATTATCATTGGCAACCTTCAAAGGTCTGGCGCAGGGATTTTTGGTTACTGCTCCGGCAATGTTAATTTTTAAAATATTAGGCGAAGAAGGGGCATTAGGACAAGCCCAATCTATAGGAGCAATTTTAGCAGCTATTATAATCTATTTTATTGGCCGGTTTTCAAAGCCTTCAGACAGAATCAAAACTTTTTCTGTTGGGCTAATTTTATTTGCTTTGGGAGCTTGTATCAATGGAATTTTATTCGATAAAACCGGAGTAGTAATCTTTTTGCTACTATTACTTATCGCAAAACCTCTAATGGATTTAGCTTACTTTCCTATTCAGTTAAAAGTAATTGATATAGTATCTAAAATTGAAAAAAGAGGTGAATTCACCTATATCCTAAATCATGAAGCCGGTTTATATGCTGGAAGACTTTTGGGTGCCGGAACATTCCTGACTTTATATTATGCAGTTTCTGAAGATTTTGCTTTGAGATATGCCATCGGAATCATCGCTTTACTACAATTATGCTCAATTTTTATCAGTAAAAAAATCATCAAAAAAGGATTAGAACTTTCTCCGGAAGAAGAAACAGATTCTAAAGTATTAGAAGCAACAGCAGTAAATCTGCTTTAAAAAATAATGATAATGAATACATTTGTAAAAATTTCAATTTCGTGTTTGCTCGTGTTAAGCCTGACAGCATCCGCACAAATAAAACAGCAAAAAATACCTCGTGTAGATCAAATGCCCAATCTACCGCAGCCATTAAAAATTATCGATTATAAAAAACTGGCTTTAGATTTTGATAAAACAGTCTATGACTTTAATGCCAAAGGCAAATTTTGGCCAATGGTCTGGGTAGATGACACCCAAAAGAATTTTCCGCAAAAAGTGGTTGGTTTATATACCGCTGTAGCTGATGTAAGACAAGGCCCTGATCATAACAAAGGGATGTTTCACGAAGCTTTGGCAACAATGGGTGCAACACTAGGCGCAACTTTGGTCGGGATTGATAAAAACAATCAGCAAAACCTGAACTATGTCGCAATGTTGAAAAACTATTTCAACAAAGAAACCAACTGGAATATTATGATGAATAATACCTGTCCTGAAGTTGCTTTGCTGGGCGGTGGTTATGGTCGTGACTGGTGGTATGATGTATATCCGAATCTTTTGTTCTTTGCTGTTTATGACAAATATCCTAATGAGCCGGGCTTTTCAGAAATTGCCAGAACTATAGCGGACAAGTTTTATGAAGCCGATGTAATTCTGAATGGAAATTATAATTATTCTTATTTTGATTATAATAAAATGACCCCAATGACAAACCATATTTGTACACAGCCCGATGCGGCTGCCGGACACGCATGGGTATTGTATATGGCTTATAAAAAGTTTGGAGATGCCAAATATTTAAAAGGAGCGCAAAGTGCATTAGCCGCATTAGAATCGCAATCGAAAAACCCCACATACGAAGTATTAATGCCATTTGGAGCTTATTTGGCGGCGAGAATTAATGCCGAGGAAAACACAAAATACGATACCGGAAAGATGCTGGACTGGACTTTTGACGGAACACCTATTTGTCGTGAAGGCTGGGGTTCATTGGTGGGTAACTGGAATGGTATTGATATTTCAGGTATTTTTGGCAGTACCGTTGATCATGGTGGTTATGGTTTTTTAATGAATACTTATGACGCTGCATGGCCATTAGTGCCAATGGTAAGATACGATCAATCGTATGCAAATGCAATTGGAAAATGGATGCTGAACGCTGCCAATGCTTCTCGTTTTTTCTACCCGCAATATATGCCCAATGAACATGAAACAATTCCGGAACTTGCTGAAGTTACAAAAGGAGTAATTGGTTACGAAGGAATGATTCGTAAGTCCGGCTATAAAGAATACGAAAATCTAAAAGGTCCGGTAGCACAAGGCGACGGCCCGCTTTGGGTAGCTGGAGAAAATCCGAAAGAATCTCAATTCAGCGTTTACGGAAGCGGTCACGCAGGAATTTTTGGTAGTATTATCCGTGAAACCAATGTTATCGGAATATTACAGCTAAACTTATTAGCAACAGATTTTTTTAGAGATAAAGCTTATCCGTCATATCTGTATTATAATCCATATTCTACCAGTAAAACGGTTACTATTAAAACCGAAAAAGGCAAAAAAACAGATTTATACAATACCGTTGCAGGAAGTTTTGTAGCCCGAAATGTTACTTCATCTTCTAAAATAAATATCGAAGCATTAAGTTCGGCTGTAATTATTCAGGTTCCTTCTGGAGGAAAAATAAGCTATGAAGGCTCAAAAATGCTAATTAATGATATTGTAGTAGATTATGAGTATCAACAAAAAAAGTAAGAGATTGGGTCCTATGAAGTTCCGCAGAAACAAAGCATATTGTAGGGATGGATTTTAATCCATCTTCGCAATCATAATCGATAATAATATTATGAAGTCTAATACCCTGAATTATATATTTATTTTTTTAATAATGATAAATATAAATCCAGCAATCGCTCAAAAAACAGCCGACCAAAAATGGTGGAAAGAATCTGTATTCTACCAAATCTATATGCCGAGCTATGCTGATAGCAATGGCGACGGATATGGTGATTTTAAAGGAATGACCCAAAAACTGGATTATTTACAAAGTCTGGGAATTAAAGGCATTTGGCTCACACCTTTTCTAACTTCTCCTAAAATAGATAATGGTTATGATGTTGCCAATTATTATGAAGTAGATCCAACGTATGGCAGTAAAGCAGATTTTGATTCTTTTTTAAGTGAAGCTCATAAAAGAGGAATCAAAGTAATCATCGATATGGTTTTTAACCATACGTCTACAGATTGCAAATGGTTTCAGGAATCCAGAAAGTCAAAAGACAATCCCTATCGTGATTATTATATCTGGAAAGACGAGCCTAATAATTGGGAATCATTTTTTGGAGGAACTGCCTGGGAAAAAGACACTTTAACCAATCAATATTATTATCATAAGTTTGATAAAAAAATGGCCGATCTTAACTGGTCAAACCCAAAAGTAGTTACTGAGGTTCAGAATATACTTCGCTTTTGGCTTGATACCGGTGTAGATGGTTTTCGGTTAGATGTAATCAATTTCCTGACTACTAACGGAATTACAAAAGATAACCCGATAAAAGACGGACAGCAGGATCATATAAATGACATTGATCAGGAAGGTGTTAAAAATGCTATGCAAATTATAAAATCTACCGTAAGCGAATATGACAACCGCTTTATTGTGGGAGAAATTGGAAGTGACAAAATAGAAGTTTTAAAACAATATCAATCGCAGGATTTATTAGATGTTGTATTTAATTTCAATTTTGGAAGCATCAAATCTTTTTCGTCCCAGCGTATTTTTGATGAGTTGCAAAGCATGGAAAAAAACATGAGCAATTATCCAACTTTGTTTTTTGGCAGTCACGATATGCCCAGAATGATCGACAGACTTTCAGACGGAAATCCGGAGAGAGCTACTGCTTTGGCTGCTTTAATTCTAACAGCAAAAGGAGTTCCGTTTATTTATTATGGCGAAGAGATCGGAATGCATAATATTGTAGCGAAAAATATAACTGAAATGGTCGATATTCAAGGCAAAACGCATTATAAATTAGCGCTTGAAAAAGGCAAAACAGAAAGTGAAGCACTTATTGAAGGAAACGAACACAATCGTGATAAATCGCGTAGCCCGATGCAATGGAATCCAGATTCATATGCCGGATTTTCTAAAGAAAAAACCTGGATTAAGATCAATCCTGATTATAAAAAAACGAATGTTGCCGTTTTACAGAATCAAAAAAAATCTATCCTTAACATCTATAAAAAATTAATCGCTTTAAGAAATAATGAAAAAGTTTTACAATACGGAATGTATGAGAATCTTGAAATTCAGGGAGACCAAATTTCATTTACAAGATCTTTTGAGGGTGAAAAAATTACAGTTATCATTAATTTTGGTTTAAAAAAAGAAATAACATTACCCGCTAATGTCAAAGTATTAATT
>NZ_QETH01000007.1 GCF_003105115.1 Flavobacterium sp. HTF
TTAACAGATTAAAAAACAGAAAGCCTAGTTTTTAATTATATACTTTACATCCATTCATGTTAATATAGGAACGGGCACGGATTACAAATCCGCGCTATCGTTATGCATATTTAGCGAACCGTTAGCGCAGATTTGCAATCTGTGCCCGCAAAGCTAAGTAAAGACAGTAGTTGAGTATTTTAAAATAAGTATAACAAAACAATATCTAAATCATTTTCTAAGTCGGAATAATTCCTTGCCGAACTAAAATAATAATCTTCAGCCGAATTAACAGTTTTATCTTTTACAGGATTATTATGGATGTAATCTATTTTTTGCTTAATAAACTTATTGCTATAAATATGTTCTGCATGGTAACCATTTTGCCAAACTTTATAATTCTGATCCTTTTTTAAATGCTCGCATGATTTTTGAAAATATTCAAGCATCCATTCTCTTCTGCTTTCAGGTTCATTTATTATAGTCTGTATTATTTTTTTTGATGTAAATTTTTTAAAATCTCTAATAATATCAGATAATACAAAACCATTCGTCCCTTTGCAAATCAAATGAATATGACTGCTCATAATACAGTAGGCATAAATCTCCAAACCTTTGTTTTCTTGGCAATATTTTAAAGCATTTATTAAAATATTTTTCTGATTTAGTCTTGTAAATATATCTATCCATCCTACAGCAGTTATAGTTATAAAATATGCTTCCTCAGTTGTTGTTGCTTTGTATTTTGTAGACATATCTTTTTTCTTACAAAAATAAAAGATATAGCGGAAAATTTTAATTTTTTATTTATGTTTTGAAGAAATACTTTGCGGGCACAGATTGCAAATCTGCGCTATCGTTGCGGAAATATATCCTCGTGATCGGGTTATGTTACATCTACTTTTAAATAACTGTTTTTCCAAATCTATTGTAGTAGATGTTAGCGGTCGTCTTTTTTATCAATTTCTACTTCAATGACGATTTCATCTTTAATCGAATAATTAGTTTTGATTTTATTTCTTGTAATTAATTCTTTATTGTCTTCATCATAAAACATACCTTCAATTCCAATTAAACAAGCTACAAATTGGTCTGCTAAAAAATCACCAATCCTAACTTTTTCAGCATCCAAGTTATCTTGCGCAAAATATCCGTTAGGACCGCAAGTAAATATGAAATTTCCGCCTTTGGCAAACTTATCCATAAGATTTTTTTGCTCTCTGAGTCCACTTCTATTCCCTTCTTTTTTAGCCTGAAATAAAATAGATTTTATAGTTTTCCGATTTGTTATGTTATTTTTAATTTCAAAGGTAATAATTGCATCAGCTCCAATTTTACTTTCCAAAGCATCTTTTCCCTTTCCTCTGAATTTATTATAAATAATTTCCCATTCATATTTTTTATCTGATTGCTCAAAGTATTGTTTCTCAGTTATTAAATTTGCTAAAAAATGTCCTAGAAGTGAGTCTTCATCTTCTTTTGAAAACCTCCAACCTTTTTCACCTTTTATAGAATTCAATTTTATAGATTCTTTTATTTGCACTTTTAGTATTTCGGGAAGTCTTATCATATTTGATTGTTTTCAAGATTAGCACTAATGCCCTGCTACTATAGCAGATTTGAGATTAAATTTAATTCTATTTTGGGATTTGCCAAATCTCCCAAATACAAAATCATCTTTTCATTAATCCGATTGCCCAAATTCATTATAATAGCTTTTGTAGTGAGTTATTTTTTTCTCAAAACTTGGAAATTCAAAAAATATATATCCTTTTTCATTTTCATATATTTCGATTGTTTTTTCACCAATCCTTAATTTCAAATTAATTAATTCATTATCAAAAAAATCATTTTCTTTTTTTATGATATCTTGTATATGAGTAATCCAATTTATAATATCGCTACTTTTCTTAACAACTTTAATATTATAACCACTGGTGACTTTCCCAAATCCTGGACATAAATATGTTTTCCCATTAATATTCATAAAACCAGATGATATACCACTTTGCCACATTTTCTCTATATCCGAAGTCGTGAAATTTTGTTCAACTAGTGGCAAATCTGGTGCTAAAAACTTTTTCATTATGTGAGGATAATTTTTCTCCAAAATTTCAAGCCACTTTATATCGCTAAATGAATCTTTATGTTTATCAAGTCCAAGAAATACAATATCCTTTTCATTAACATAAGCAAATAATAAAAGGTTGCCTCTTTTTACAAATTTAGATTTCTTGTCAGGCTCCAATGATAGATGAAAATGAAAAATATTCCACTCATTACTTAAATGATCAATCTGTTTGGATTGGATAATCCTATGTGTTTGGAAACAATTTAAATTTCCCCCATCTTGAGCCAATTGAATAATTGTTTGAATTTCTAATTTTTTGTGGTGTAAACAAATTTGCTTATCAAAGTCAGGAACTACTAAAACATTTCTCTTTTTCGGTTCTAAAATCTTTGAATTTAAATTATAAAAATCAATTAATATTTTATGAATATTCTGATCTAAAGAAATCTTTAATCCAGAATCATTCAATATCTTGGAAATTTCGTTTTTTAAATCATTGTAAAAGTCAAAGTGTATCATTTTCTTTGTAATTAGATGTAAAAATTCAGAGACATTTACGTTGCTTTTCAATTGAACATCTCTGAAATCTAGGCAGACTTCCGTGCTATCGTTGTGCAAATTCGAGCTATCGTATGAAAAAGATATTATTACAATATAAACTCTGGACCAAATTCGGTGAATTCTGCTATTTGTCCTTCATATTTATTTCGTGTACTCCCACCTTTTACTATTTTTTCTTGATGAACTACAGATCCAACGCTAATATAAATTGAAAAACCTATATCAGGTTTTTCCATAAAATACTTTTTATTCTCTTTCTTTAGTATAAAGTTATTATAATATAGACCTGAATCTTTGTTTATAACAGCTTTGTTATATACTGTTATGGGTTGTCTGCAACTTTGAGTATTAAAAATAAAATTTTCCAAATAGTCAATTGTATAATCTAATTCCCCTATAAATTGATTAATGTAAAAACCCATAAAAATCGGTTTTTCAATTTTATCGTAATATCTGATTTTAAATGCCTTTTCTAATATTGCTACGAAAACGGGATCAAATTTTTGAGTTACGTCACTGTTAACTTTAACCAGAAGATTTTTGAGCTGTTCGAATTTGTCAAAATGATAATTATACCATTCTCTTTCCTGTAGATTAAAAACAATTATAGCTTTCAAATATTTTTCTACGGCTATGCTGGCAAGAGTGAGCCCTTGAACTATATAATGGTTATTAAGTAAAAATCGCGCTGCAATATAATCTCTGTATCCAAGTTCAGTAAACGAATATCCAGTGGATAATTTTTCCATAAATGTAATTGATTTGTCCATAATGTTGTGTTTTTATAATTTATAAAATCATTCATAAAGATTAATAATTCAAAGATATTTAAGCAGTACGCAGTTATTTTGCGCAGTTAAAAATTATTCAATTTATACTCAATTTTATTTTTTCATATTGAATTCACCTTATAAAAATAAAAAAGAAAACGACAGAAATAAATAACTCCTTAAAAGCCATTTCAATCGAAATCTCGTTTACTTTTGCCGAATGTTAGAAATTCTTTACCAGGACGAATATATTATCGCCATTAATAAACCAAGCGGGTTGTTGGTTCACAAATCATTTTATGCGCGCGATGCAAAAGTGTATGCCATTCAGGAATTGCGAAATCAAATTGGGCAACATGTTTATCCTGTTCATCGGTTAGACCGCAAAACATCCGGTGTTTTGTTATTTGCGCTGGATACAGCCGTTCTCAAAATTATGAATGATCGTTTTGCCACACGCGAAGTCGAAAAAAAATATTTAGCCATTTTACGTGGCTGGTCACCCGAAGAACTAACGATTGATTATGATTTAACGAATGATGATGACGTTACACAAAATGCCATAACGTACTTTCATCGTTTGCAAAATGCCGAAGTGGCGTTAGAATTTAACAATAAACCCACTTCCCGATATTGTCTGGTAGAAGCGATTCCCGAAACCGGACGTATGCATCAGTTACGAAAACATTTCAAACATATTTTTCATCCCATTTTAGGAAGCCGCCCACATGGCTGCAACAAACAAAATAAATTATGGCTGGAAAATTTTGACCTCAAAGGAATGATGCTTCATGCCCATCAGTTAATTTTTAATCATCCCATAAACAACGAACAGCTAATCCTGAATGCCAAGGTTAATGAAGAGTTTAGCAAAGTAGGCACTATTCTTAATCTGGATCTGAGTAAGTATCAATAGAATTTCCGTAGCAAATCAGGCCATTTTTATCTTGAATATCTTTCTTCTAATATAACATTCTGGGGCGTAATTCGATATTCGATATCTTCCCGATCACAGTCAAAAGACTTTTTATAGTTGTGATAATATATTCTGTCGGTAAATTTAAATGGCAAAACGATATGGTTACTGAAATCTAAAATACCATACTTGCCATCTTTAATGGCGTGAATGTATTGTAAATCACTAATTTCTGTGATCGAATCATATTCGTTCGGGATTATGGTATTTCCTTTTTGGTCGATCATCCCCACTTTATTGTCCTGATTTTTGGTCAGAATGCAATAAAATTTAGATCGGTAATTTTCCTCATTGCTGTACTCCAGGGTTTTGATTTCCTTAAAACCATCAGACAGTATTTTTCCTTTATCATCAATGAGATATTCCTTGTTGTCTTTTTGAATGATGAAGCGTTTATCGATTTCTGTTTTTCGAACATTCGGGTATTTGTAATCGAAAATTAAATTTCCGTTATTGTCTAAAATGCCTTGTTTGCCGTCTTTAAAAATTTCAAAATAGTCCAGTTTATAATTCTCCCGAAGCGAATCACATTTTACCTGAAACAGATATCGGCCTTTATTGTCAAAAACGACTGAATACTCTTTTTTTCTGACTACTATCGGGCTTGTAATGATTTTACTCCCTATTTCAATTTGATCAAAATCGGTTTCTAAAATTGGGTTTAACTGGCTGTCCAGCAGTCCGTATTTGTCTTTTTCCTTTACGATTATATTAAATGTTCTGGGCGAAAGGTGTCTTTCATCATCGCGGTTTTCTTTAGTTTCATACGAATTCACCAACTCAAATTGATCGTATTTAATGTCGAGCAAAACCCGGCCTTTGGTGTCTAATATTCCTTTTTTGCCGTTTTTCTCTGCCTCCAGAAAAGCATAATAATTGTTTTCTGTATAACTAATGGTATCACAAACAAACGGGTATAGTATTTTATTTTCAAAAGTGACCAGACCGTATTTATTATCTCTTTTGGCAATCAATGGATTTTCCCATGTTTTGATTCTGCTGTAGCCGTATTTGCTGTGATCAGCTTGTTCATCAGCGGAGTTATAGCTTATGTCGGTTATAATGGTTCCGTTACTGTTTATGAGTTGTATTCTTCTTTCTTTTTCTCCTGAATTTTGATTTGTATAATACAAATTGGTAAAAATATTTCGGGTATAATCTCCCTGTATAAAAGCGCTTTTTGTTTTCAATACTGTTTTACCTGTCTTTAAATCAAACATTTGAAGAGCATCATTTGTTTTAAAAAACAGCAATCCTTTTTGGTTTTGAACGTAATACGATTCATATCCTTTTTCTATTTTTTGAGTAGCCATTTTTCTCCCGTTCAAAGAAATATAATCGATGATGTCATAGTCCGAATCTGATTTGTCTGTACAGGCGAAAATGAAACTAATTTCGTCGGCTTTAAATTCACTATCCGGAAACGGCAAACCAATTTCGGACTTGCTTATTGGCCTGATATCATCATACTTTTCTGCTTCTACCACAACATTTCCGTCAAAATCAATCAAACCGTTTCGCTCTGATGTCGTGCTTACATAATATTTAAACAACGTTTTGGGTTGTGGTACATAATTTAAAAAGGAAACTTTAGGAAAAGCGACTTTAGATTTTTCTCCCTTTTTATTGATTAACCCCATTTTATTATTCTCTTCGTACAAATAATATTCATTATACCGGGCAACGACAGGATCGGTTCGTTTGGTTACATTTTCTGATCTATAGATCTGATATTCAAAAAGCTGGTCTTTTTTTAACAAATAACGGTCTTCTTCTTTTATATAAATACTTTCCCTGAATTGCTGATCCAAAAATTCAGCTTTCGATAAGTCATAAAAACGAATGGCATCCTTTTCCTTAATCCATAACATTCTTTTGGAATACCCCAAAAAGCAACGCGACAGTACTTCCTGATCAAAAACATCTGTGGCTTTTCCGTTGGTAATCCTAATTAATGAAGCCACTGAAAACTCAGCATCTTTGAATCTGGACAAAACAAAAAAATCATTGGAAGACAACCTCAAATCGGTCAAACCATACGGCTGAATTGCAAATGGATAAACTATTTTGTTTTCCTTGTCGATAATGCCGTATAACTCCTGATCATTCATAGCCAAAAACAGATCGTCATTAATTGCCTGTATGACATTGTATACGGGAGGAATTATCTCTTTTCTGGCTGCAATATCAAATACGCCGGTTTTGAGCCCTTCATACACTTTGTACAAATTATTTCTCAAAAGGTTTACGCCTCCATAAACAAACGGAATAATTTCCTTTCCGTCCTGATCTAGTAAACCTCCGCATTTATCGTTAGTTTGTATCAGGAATTTATCACCTTCCAGATAAACAGCTTTATAAACCGGGGGAATAATTTCTTTATTTCTTAAATCTGCAATGCCATACAGATTGCCTTTTTTAATCATTTTTCTTTTGATCTTCCTGTCATCATCACCGTCATAATCTAAGTCTGAGTATTCTATAAAATTCGGATCTTTTCTTTTTCGGTTTAACTCACGTTCGGCTTTGCGTTCCGGGTCATCTTCTTCTTTTTCAGGTTTTGTAATATCATACTTCTTCTTCGTATAATTATACTGATAGGTATACCAGTTACCATTACTAAACACTTTGACGTTATTACCATCTCCTTCGGCATAATCGAATTTTGGTTTTGTTACTTTATTGTCCCGTCCCAAAAAACCCCATTTTTTTCCTTTTCTAAAAATTAAAACCCGTGAAGAAAGATCAACTTCATCATATTCAGGTTCTAATCGTTTATCGCCGTAAATGTTTTTTACGCCGTACTTTCCATTTTTGGAGAATACAAAAAACGCCAGATTATTTTTTAACCCTTCAATACTATATCCCAAAGCCTTTGTGACAGGTTCATCGTAAATAAGGTTTTTCCATACATTATCATTAAGACAATTCAATAAAGGTGAAATCGAATCGTAAACCGCCGGAAACAAATATTTTTTTTGTTTGAGGTTATAAATTCCTGTTTTGTTATTTTTCTTTACAAAAAGGTATTTTTCGTATGCTGATTCTTCTGTAATTCCGTTTTTTAGATTCAGAATATAAGAAGCCTGTTGCTGATCTTCAGAATCAATATCAATTACCGTTTCAAAATCAGGATTTGGCTGAAGTGTATTGGTTTTTGTATTGTAAAAAAAGCTCTGATTGTCTTTTCGAACCAAAACAAAATCAAAATCTCCGCTGTAATCAAACGGAACAGGTTTAATCTCAGAACAATTGTCTAAAATAATTTTATTCTGCTCTGCATTATATAACTGAAACTGGTTTTTATTGTTTTTTATGATAACTAAAGGCTTAAAGTAATCATACCTGATTTCAGCATTATCAAGCAATAATTTACCATTGAGATCATAAATAGCGTATTTCTGTTCATCCGACAACGGACTGATTTTGAATTGCTTCGTATTAATGAGCCTGCTGGAGGCCCAAAATCGCATGGTATGATTTCCCAACGGAATAATAAACTGGCCTTCGGCATTGTATAGCCCTGTTTTATTTCCTTTGTAAACCAGGAAGCCATTCTCATAACCATCCATAGGGTAAATCTGATCATAAACCGGAGGAATTACAAATTGCTTTGCAGTAGCATCATAAACTCCGTAATGTTCCAATAAGCCTGTTTTAATACTAACGATTCCCAGTTTTTGGTTATAGTTTTGGCCGGGTACAAACTTCAGGTTCTGAATGTCCGAAATATGTTCTTTCCATATATTGACATTCGTATTTTCAAGTGTTTCTTTGTCTTGTATTTTTTCAAAACCTGCCAGCGATTCGTTAAATTTTCCTTGATTAAAAAATTGCATGGCTTGTTCTCTTAAAGCTTCGCTGTTTTGAGAAAAACCAATTAAAGGGATTAAGACAAGTATGAATAGTAATGTTTTTTTCATGGAATGCTGATAAAATGGTATCGGTTTTTTGAAATCCTTATTTAGTTTTTTGTTGTTCAATTTCATCCATGAATGCGATCTGTTTTTATTACTGAATCTAATAAGATATGCTGTACAAACATCTTTTATGTTTTCAACTTTTTACAGAAGTAAAAAAACGAAATTTATTCCATTACAGGATTAATAAACAAAAATCTTTAAACTAAATGTCCTTCTTATAAACATAGATGCATCAAAATGGAAAAAGGTTGGGAGACGTAACAAAAAAATCAACTTATAATAGATTATCATTTCCTGACTTCTTTTATCATAGTACATTTTTTGTCTCTGCAACCCAGCAACAATAGGTGTTTGCAGTTAAAAAGCAGAATTATTTAGCGATAAGAATTTGCATAATGTAAGAACTTCTTTTCAAATACTATACTTTCAATCGCTTTTTTTTATAAGAAAATATATCCTATTTTTGAAGCTGCCCAAACAATCTAACCTTTTAACCTATAGTAAAATTATGCGACCACTAGTATTTACCGGCTTATTGTTTTTGTAAAACAAACTTAAGAGCTTAGTTAGTCTGAATCTCAAATTTCTTACCGTACTCCTATTCCATTTATCATAGGTCTTACAGGATAAATAATGTATTGCGGAATAGCGGATTAACGAACAGTAAATTAATTGCCTTTGGCTACGGTTATGAAGTGAATATGAAAGCCGAAACCAGTGCTAAAAAACACAAACGCTTTTTTATATATTTTAAATTTTAACAAAAAAAAATAAAAAATCGCGCGAATGCTTATAAACAAAGGAAATGTTAATATTGTCTAAAAATATTTACAAAAAATTAACATAAAAACGTAATTAATACATTTATAATAGTTACTTTTACGAAATAACTTATTAAATTTATTAAAATTATGAAAAAATTACTACTAATTGTTTTGGTTTTCAATTTTATTGCCTGTACAAATGAAAGTACAAATGAAAGTACAAATGAAAGTACAAATGAAAGTACAAATGAATCTACCCCATCTACTACTTCCTTAAGTAAAAATTCGTTTAATCCAGCGCCGGAGCCTGACGATTATCTAAAAGCTAAGCATCCACAGTTTTTGGAGTCCAGAAAAGATCTGGAAAAAGAGCAAAAATCATTAACTGCCAAAAAAGCTGCTTTTGTAACTACCTATGTACCAGATGCAGCATTTCGACAAGCCTTGTTAGATTTAGGTGCGGCTACGGATGTATTATCCCCTGGAGATAATTATATTGAAATAGATAATACACGCGGCGGGTTGTATTTAGCAAGCAAAGGAATTTCAAATTTAACCGGGATTAACAGCTTTACATCGTTAGTTCAATTAACTGTTACGGGAAATAACTTAACAACATTGGATATTTCAGGGTTAACAAACCTAAGAATATTAGAGTGTCATTACAATCAAATTACCTCCTTGAATTTAACTGCAAATACTAAATTGTCTGAGATTTGGTGTCATAGCAATGCTTTAACAAGTCTTATCCTTCCTTCCTCTACAAACCTATGGGGTGTATGGTGTTACAGTAACTCGTTAACTACATTGAATTTAAATGGTAATACAGGAATTACAAGTCTTTTTATTCAGGGAAATCAGTTAACATCATTTAATTTTGCTCCTTATGTTAATCTTACACTAACAAATGTTTCTTCTAACAAATGGGTAACATTGAACTTTGATTCTAATACGAAGTTAACCATGTTACAATGTTATAGCAATACATTCTTAACTGACTTATACATGAGAAGTGCTACTGCTAATACTATTAATAGCCAAAACTTCAGTGGAAATAAATTTGGGTTAAAAATACATGTTAATTCAATTTTTCTTGCAACTGCAACTAGTTTGTGGCCAAATTACGGAACTGCCACTTATGTTCTATAGAAAATAAATTATAGCATAACTATAACCTGCCCTATCCCGGGCAGGTTATTTTTTTTGGGCTAAACCTGTTTATTGTTTTATAAACATGCAGGAAATCACCATTTTAGTAAAAGAAAAAGCTCAGGAGAAGTAATAAATATATCACTTTACCTGAGCTTCTTTGTACCAAATGAGGGTATTATTTTTTCATTGCTCTTATTAACTTGTTATTGCGTCTGTCGGCTCTTGAATTTTGTAATGATATTACGGCCCATATGGCAGCAGGTATCCAGCCTATTAAAGTTACCTGAAGAATCAGGCAAATAATTGCGGTCAGGATCTTTCCCCTTAACAGGAAAGAAATACACGGAAAGAAAATAGCGATTAAAGTCATAATTGATTTGTTTGATGATTTAACATTGCAACAACTCGTACAGCTTAATTTTAAAATAACCCGAAAATTTATTCTGTATTGCTGAGTTGCCGTTTTCAAATATAATATTAAATCCTTTTCGATATCAATTCACCCTTATCTTCTTTATCATTTTTTCAAAGGCTGCTGTCACACTCTCCTTATCCTTTTGCAGGCTTTGTTCTGGCGGTTTTAAAACTAAATCGAACCTCAAAAGCATGGCAGAAAATGTTTATCCTTTTTTAATATATTCTGGACTACTTAACAAACCAAAACTGGTCTAAAATCCTCGCCTTGCCCCTTCTTAATTTTGAGCTGCCAAAATAAAAA
Organism: Flavobacterium sp. HTF; assembly: GCF_003105115.1. Taxonomy (GTDB): domain Bacteria; phylum Bacteroidota; class Bacteroidia; order Flavobacteriales; family Flavobacteriaceae; genus Flavobacterium. Next base: position 10,915 of record NZ_QETH01000007.1, read on the forward strand.
ATACGAATTTCCTAACTATTTTAAAAATCATTAAATGAAAAATTCAAACGAAATACCACAATTGTTTCTTCGTATCGCATTGGGATTAGGCTTTATTTTACCGGTTATGGACCGAATCGGATTAATGGGACTTCCAGGATCAGGTAAAGTTGCCTGGGGAGACTGGGAGCATTTTATAGACTATACGAATACCCTTATTCCGTTTGCCGGAAGATCTGTTGCAAATATATTTGGACTTACGGCTACCATTGCAGAAGTTATTATCGGAATTTGTTTAATAGCAGGTTTTAAAACAAAACTGGCCGCTATCGGGGCAGCACTTATAACAGCGACTTTTGCCGTATTTATGATTTTTGCATCAGGAATTGGTGCACCTTTTCAATATCCGGTTTTTGTTTTTACAGGAGGCGCATTACTGCTTGCTACATTGAATAATTTTAAATGGAGTATTGACAGTTATATGAATAAATCAGAAGGAATCAACCTGTAAACAAGATTCTGGCGGTAAATATTAATTCAGTCACCGTTTTCAGTTTATTTTTACTCAAAACGGTGACTGAAAACTAAACTTCTATTGGTCCAGAACCGGCTGCTGATGCGTGGTAATGGCAATTCTGTTCCAGGCGTTTATGGTGATTATAGCCATAATGGTCTGAGAAAGTGTAACCTCGTCCATGAGTTTGGCGATATCATTGTAGGTCTTCTCAGAAACACCTTTGTTTATAAAAGTCATTTCTTCGGCAAGCGCCAGTACTGCCTTTTCCATCTCGCTAAAAAAAGAAGTTTCTCTCCATGCATTTAAGGCATAAATTCTTTGTTCTGTCTCTCCTCCTTTTCTGGCATCTTTTGTATGCAGATTGATACAAAATGCACAGCCGTTGATTTGAGATACTCTAATTTTAATCAATTCTTTTAGTGAAGCGTCCAGATTGGATTTTGCAAGGTATTTTTCAAACCCGAACATTACTTCATAAGCCTGAGGCTCAACTTCACTGATAATTACTCTTTGACTCATTTTATTCTGTATTTAAGTTATTAATGATGCAAAATTGAGTATACTGCAGTTCTAAAAAATTAAAGTACTTGAAGAAATAAGTTTTAGACAAAAATTATCTTTGGTTTCAGGAAATATCCGAAGGAAGTCCATCAAATAACATCCAGCATTATGAATCCGCACGAAATACTGTTCAGTCATATCAAAAGATTTGCAACCCTGAGTCCGGATCAGGAAAAGCTGCTGCTCTCGAAAATAAAATACCGAAAAGCAGGACGCAAAGATTTTTTGCTCAAAGAATACGAAGTCTGTTCCTCCTACTATTTTGTAACCAAAGGATGCCTGCGGTTTTATCGAAATACAGAGAATGGATTTGAGCAGATATTACAATTTGCTATTTCGGGATGGTGGATAAGTGATTTTCAGAGTTTTGAGACCGAAAAGCCGTCTGAATATTTCATACAGGCAGTACAAAATACAGAAATGCTTGTTCTAAACCGTTCCGATTATCAACAGCTGTTTACTGAAGTTCCTGAACTCAACACCTATTTCAGATTGATGATGCAGAAAGCATATACTGCGTCCCTGAAGAAAATGGAGCTGATTCTCTGCGAATCTGCTGAAGAACGATATTTACAGTTTATAAATTCGTTTCCTGATTTCGTTCAGATTGTTCCGCAATATATGCTGGCCTCATTTTTGGGTTTTACACCGCAGTTTATGAGTATGCTGCGGGCAAAAAAAGAATTATAATAACTGTGTTTTGATAAGCTCTTTTATTCGGGCTTTTGAATTTTTCCTTGCAAGTTCAAATTCTTCACTACCAAAAGCCTCGCCATTGACGCTTACTTCCTCAATATCGGTGATGCCAATAATATTGAACACGGTCTTCAAATAATCAGACTGAAAATTCATATGCTCATTATAACCTCCTTTTTCATAACCCTGCGCACCTCTTGAAAGAAGAAGATACAACGACTTATTTTTCAAAAGTCCAATGTACGGATTCTTCTGATCCTCTCGATTGACTTCCCAGGTTTCGTTTACCCTTAAAACCTGATCGATATAAGCTTTTAGTACACTTGGAACAGACCAGTTGTACATTGGAGATCCAAGAACAATTACATCAGCATTTTTCAGCTCTTTTATAAGTTCTGCACTAAATTTTAGTGCCTCTGTTTCCTCGATTGTTCTTTCTCCTTCCGGTTTAAACGCACCGGCTATCCATTTTTCATTTATATGGGGAATATTGCTTGTGCCTAAATCCCTGAATTTTATGGGCGATTCCGGCTTACATTCTTTGTAATATTCCACAAAAACATCCGTAAGCCTTCTACTGTGAGATCTTTCCCCGCGTGCACTTGCGTTTATTACTAGTATTTTTTTCATATTGATAATTTTAATGCAAATCTAGCCTGACGGTTTATTGCAAAAGTTAATGTAGTTGAAGAAACAGCTAAAGTATTTTACCTGACTATACTTCCATCATTTTTGTAAAATGGTGACAGGCCAGAAAGTATCCTTTGCTTAAATAAAGCCTATGAGCGGGATGCAGGGGGAAACCGCTGTCCAGATGCACCGATTTTATATTTTTCTGCACCGCCAGCTGATCTACATAATCCAACAGTTTTCCGGCATAACCACGCCCACGGTATTCAGGCAATGTAAAAAGATCATCGATATAGATCATTTTTCCGGTTCTCAGCATATCAATATTTCTGAATCCTGCAAACGCTGCGCCCTTACTTCCGTCATCAGATAGTATGCACGCCAGTTGAAAGCCTCCGTTTGTAATCATTTCAAGAACCTGTTGCACCACACGATCCGGTTCTAAATTGGTTCTGAACTGTAAAATTGCCTCTTTTGCCAATTCTATTTCTGCAATTGTCTGAACATTTATTATCTCCATAATTTTATTTTATTTGTTAATGAGGCAAAATTAAAACCCATAAAAATGCCCTTCAGAGACCAGATTATAATAATAAGCTAGTCCACGAAAAAATAAAATAGAATATGAAAATTTAATATCAGAGACCCTGAGCCGAAGTTTTTATGATATGAACAGCTTCTGCAAGTTTTTCTTCATTTAAGGAAGCAAAACCAAACCTGAAGGCATTAAAATGAGCATCCTTTCCGTTGCAATAGGCACTGCCTCTTATGGCAACTCCTTTGAGTTCAGTCTTTTTAATGATTTTAGATAAATCATACTGAGGTTTCCATTTAAGCCATAAAGCCATTCCGCCTGTCGGTTTCGTAAAGTCGATCATGTCGCCCAGTTCCGTACTTACCAAATCAGACAGGAAATCGCACCTTTGTGAATAGAGCTTATTGGTTTTTTGAATATGACGGGTCAGATCCCCATTAGCTATCATGCCCGAAATTGTTTCTTCCATTATAAAATCACCTCTCAAATCAATAAGAGTCCGCATTCGTGCAGCAGCCTGCAGAAAATCAGCAGTAGCAATCATGTAGCCCAGACGAAAAGGAAAACCCAAAACTTTTGTCAGCGAGCCTATATAAATAATACGCCCTCCGTGATCACCGCTGGCCAAAGGCAAATAGGGATCATACTTGAACTGGAAATCATAATCATAATCATCTTCGATAACCGCAAAGTTATAAGCCGTAATAAGTTCCATCAGATGATTTCTCCTTTTCATGCTCATTGTAACTGTTGTAGGATGATGATGATGCGGAATGATGTAAAGCATTTTTATGACATTTTTTTTAAGAATAGCTTCCAGTCTGTCCGTACACATTCCGTCGCCGTCCATTGGCACCCGGATAAGTTCGGCACCCAGCTTCTCAAAAAGTGATTCTGCTATAAAATAACTCGGTTCACTAACCACAACTTTGTCACCGGGTTTTATAATAAGCGATGCTGCAATGTAAATCGCCATCTGAGCGCCGCGGGTTGTAAATAAGTTCTCTTCTTCCATATCAATCCCTCGTGTCCGGTTAAGAAATGAACGCAGCGAAGTCTTGAAGTTGGAGGAACCTCCGTCTAAATTTACCCCGGGATGTCTGCCTGAAGCAGAAAATTCCAAAGCTTTCTTAAACTGCTTTGATATAGCCTGATCAGGAAGCAGTGAAATATCGGGAAATCCATCATTGATCTCTATCCGATAGTTATTTGACGAACGGGATAAAGGCATTACAAGTTCATAATGGTCAAAATCAAAATTTCCTGCTTCTGCAAACGGGCTCACCCTTTTACTATTATACGATCTTGGTCTTACTGTTGGCAGATTTGGCGATACGGTGTAGCTTTTGCGGGGAAGGTTATCTACCCAGTTTTCAGAAACAAGGGTTTCATACGCTGCGACTATTGTTTTTCTGTGAAGCTGAAGATCAAAAGCAAGATTGCGGGTACTTGGAAGCACAGACCCGGGAGGAAGTTTTCCTTCCTGAATTAAGGTGATAAACTGTTGTGAAATCTGCCTGTAAACCGGAAGAACGTCTTTTTTATCAATTATGATAAGATTTTTATACGGAAGCATAGGAATATTTTGAAGTCAGTTGAGTATTTGATGATAAACTTCAAATATAATAAAACTGGACTACTTATTAAATATTTCCTGGTCTACAATTCAGGTTTTCATGCATAATAATTTTGCAATACCAAAAGCAAAGAAGATGCTGTACTATTTAAAATCAGGTTTCTGTGCTTACATACAAATAAAATACAAGTTATATGAACTACATAAGAAAGCAGCTGGTAAAAGACCTGCTGTTGTTTAATGAAACTACCGATAAAAATTTTGCTGATCACCTGCACCCTGACTTTAAAGACCATAACCAATATACTCTTGGAAACAAAGGACATTTTATCGAAAACCTAACGTCCCGATCCGTCTATACCAAACGAAATGTAAAACGTATTTTTCAGGATGGGGATTATGTTTTTGCACACAGCGAATTTACTGACGATGATGAATATATCGGATTTGATGTTTTTCGGTTTCAGGAAGATCAGATTATAGAGCATTGGGACAATTATCAGGAAAAAGAACCTGTAAATCCCAGTGGCAGAAGCATGATTGACGGTACAACCGAAATTGAAGAAACACAAAACTCCAGGGCAAACAAGCTTATTGTAAGAAGCTATATTACAGATGTATTCTTTAATGAAAATACCTATAACATACTTTCCTATTTTAACAAAAATAAATATATCCAGCATAATCCAAAGCTCTCGGATGATGTCAGATCTGTTCTTGATGTTTTACGCAGATGGGCTGAACATGGAAAGAAAACAAAATACCAGGCAATTCATCAAATTCTAGGTGAAGGCAACTTTGTATTGGCAATGAGCGAAGGTTATCATCATTATAAACACACCTCATTTTATAACCTGTTCCGGCTTGAGAACGGAAAAATTGCAGAGCACTGGGATAATTTGGAGCACATAGTAACCTCGGCAAGAAGATTGAATAAATATTCCAAATTTTAATATAAACATTTTAATTAAGATACGATGTTAAGTACACTAGATTTTAAAAGTTTTATTCCGGATTCCTATAAAATATTAAGTCAGCTCGATCTCTTTGTTTCAAATTCAGGCGTCGACAAAGTACAACAGGGACTTATAAAAATCAGAGCTTCGCAGATTAATAATTGTGATTTTTGTATACAGATACATACAGATGATGCAATAAACAATGGCGAAGACCCTAAACGAATTTCGATGCTGAATACCTGGAGACAAGCCAAAAAATGGTTCAGCAGAGAGGAACAGCTTATTTTGACTTTATTAGAAGAAATCACCACCATATCCGGCCACGGGCTAAGCAGCGAAATCTATAATGCCACGCTGGATACTTTTGGCAAAGAGAAAACCTTAAGACTAATTATGGCAATAGCCAACATAAACGGATGGAACAGAATTGGTGTTTCTCTTAAAATAAATCTTTTTGAACAGTGATTTCGGTTTTTTCTGTCATCTAAAAATAAAAGCTCCCTTAAAAAGAGAGCTTTATTTCTATTTGTTCAAAAAATCAACGCCAGCCTAATTCCGGGGCAATGTATTTTAATATAGACGAAAGTATATGTACATTATAATCGACACCCAGAGTATTCGGGATTGTCAATAGTAACGTATCGGCTTCCTGAATAGCTTCATCCTGTGCTAAGTCTGCAATGAGTTTTTCCGGCTCGGCTGCATAACTTTTTCCAAAGATTGCCCGCTTATCACTTTCGATATAACCAAAACTGTCGGCACCTTTTCCCTGTTCTCCAAAATAGTACCGATCCTGTTCTGTAACCAGTGCAAAAATCGAACGGCTTACAGAAACCCTTGGTTCATGCTGATGTCCGGCTTTTTTCCAGGCCTCTTTATATAACCTGATTTGTTCTGCCTGCTGGACATGGAAAGGTTTACCGTTTTCATCATACTTCAGGGTAGAACTTTGCAAATGCATTCCATTTTCGGCCGCCCAAACAGCAGTAGCATTAGAGGCAGCTCCCCACCAGATCCGTTCTCTTAATCCTTCAGAATGCGGTTCCAGACGCAATAAACCTGGCGGATTTGGAAACATTGGATTTGGGTTTGGCTCAGCAAATCCTTCACCATTTAATCTTTCCAAAAATTCCAAAGCTTTTTTACGCCCCATATCGGCATCTGTTTCCCCTTCTGCAGGTTCATAACCAAAAGCGCGCCAGCCGTCAATGACCTGTTCCGGTGATCCCCTGCTGATACCTAACTGTAAACGGCCTTCTGAAATTAAGTCTGCAGCGCTGGCATCTTCTACCATATATAATGGGTTTTCATACCGCATATCGATAACCCCGGTTCCGATTTCTATTTTGCTCGTTTTGGCACCAATTGCCGAAAGTAACGGAAAAGGTGAAGCCAGCTGTCGTGCAAAATGATGTACCCGGAAATAAGCACCATCTAAGCCGATTTCTTCTGCAGCAACAGCCAAATCAATGGACTGAAGAAGCGTATCGCTTGCCGTACGGGCTTTATAAGAAGGATGATTGGCCCAATGCCCAAACGATAAAAATCCTATTTTTTTCATAGATAGCATTATTATTATTTACAATTCTAAAAATGTACAAAAAATACATCCGTTAAAGTTATTACAATAAATTAAGAACACCTTCATTTAAACTAAAAACTACGGCAATACTTTTGTCCTTTTAAAAAGTACCTGAAAATTATGTACTTCCCTTTTTAGTCACTCTTATGATACAGAATTGGGGGTATTTGCAGTTATAAAACTTTCTTAATTCCCGGAATCAGTAAAATAATTGATCCGAATACAAAGCTGCCCAATACGACCAATGTCGCAACCACCAAAAATTTTATTGCAGGATCAATAGCCCAGTTTCCTGCAAACAAAGTAATCACAACAATCACCAGAGGATGAAAAATGTAAACCGCAAAACTACTGCGGGATACTTTCGTTAGAAGTTTTGAAGTACTATTCCATTTTATTCTTCCTTTAATCAGCAATGTTGTAATTATAGAAATTCCAATCCATTGCTCCCACACTGCATATAGTAATGCCTGCCAGTGAAAACCGCCGCAAAACCATGAAGAAGGCGTATTTAATTTAAATCTTATGATAAAAAATACCGGAAAAAGTAATAAACATAACCATGCTGATCTTTTGAGCATTTTGCCTGTTCTTTCAGAAAGCTGGTCAAACCAGTTGTTTTTTGCTGCCAGTAATCCAATAACAAACAGGGCAATATATTGTGGAAAATGCCCAAGTTGAAATCCGACTGGTTCAAGAATCCATCCAACAGGAAAAATAATTCTAATCAGGAAACTAATAATTCCCAGTCCGGCTGCAAATAATAATATTTTACCCGGAGTTGGTACTGCCAGAGGTTTGTTGAAACTGATCCTGAATGTTTTTCTAATCGCTACATAAAAAAATGTAAAAAGTAAAAGCGCAGCTACAAACCAAGTAACTCCTAAGTCAATCCAGCTGTCATATCCGCTTAAATAGTCAAAATAAGAAATGTGATGCTCTTTTGCAAAATAGTAAACCAAATAACAAATGAATGGCGTAAGAATAAAGGAGTAGAATATTAAAGGAATTCCTAATCGAATTAACCGGCCTTTAATAAAGTTTAAAGCACCTTTTGCGGAATAAGAAGAATTGGTAAAATAGGCAGCCAAGAGAAAGAAATACCCCATAAAGAAAGACTGATTTATACTGATCAATACCGTCATAAGAATACGCGCCCCTAAAAAACGGGTTTCTTCATTATAATACCAGCCTTCGGAAGAACTGTATGCAATTAAAGTGTGGTGAAGCACGACCAATATGGTCAAAAGAACTTTGATGTTGTCAATATATAATAATTTGTCAGGACGTAAATCCCCATTCGTGGCAGCAGTTGCAGTTGACATAATAAATTGTTTTTGTGTTATTGATGGCAAACATACAACAACAAAACACCGTCAAAGTGAGGGTTGTTACTGATAACTAGCTTTTGTGACGAACAACAAATTTAGGCAATGTATTTACTGCGAAGCTCCTGGTAATAGTGATTAAAATTATCGATTTGCTTTCTTGAAACCGGGATCTTTAAATCCGTTTCATTAAATGACAATAAATAACCTTGTGAGTTTCCAGATACCTTTTCAATTTTAAACATATTTACCAAATAGGTTCTGTGGCATCTAAAAAGGTGTGGATAATCTTTTATCTGAGTTTCAAATTGAGTTAAGGAAATTCTCTTTACTTCTGTGGTAATTTGACTATTATTCAATTTTGTTAATTCGATATAATTGCCATCCGCTTTTACAAAAAGCAACTGATCTATTTCCAGACTAAAATCATCTTGTCTGACCTGTGTACTGATAAAGAGATTTGATTTTAAGGTTACCTTTTCAGGTTCAACTGATAAAGGAATAAATTGAAGCACAAATGGAGATCCTTTCTTTGATTCAAAATAAAAGCCGGCTATCCTTATAAAAAAATAAAAAAAGATACCTGCCACAAAACAATTTCTTATTTCTTCAAAAAAATAATTCCATGACCAGTTGTTCGGATTATTATAAAGTAAATCACGCATCAGAAAACTTGATATACCAATTAAGACTAATACTATTCCGATCTGAATATATTCTTCAATCAGATTCCATTTGACTTTACGGATTGTTTTTCTGAAATGATTCAAGCCGCCAAAATAAGCCAACAGGATTAATGCCGGAGCAAAAGCGTGAAAAAAACAAATGAACAAATAGTGCATTTTAAGTTCCGGATCATAAACTCCAAATGGCCTGAACAATAAAAGAAACATCAGAGCGACAAGAAATACAACCACTGAACTTTTGATGAGATTTTGAGACCGATATCGGTTAGGATAATCAATTTCCTTAACTAAATGTTCTTTATTAATATAAAATCTCATGATCAAAGTTTGTTTAGTACCAAAAATACGAAAAAAAGCAGTGTTTGATTTTTTATACCGTTTTACAGTCTTGCAGATTACTGGCAACTGATGAAATACAGCCGTCTGAACAAAGTATATTCGGACTTTTAAACAAAGTAGCTGTGATTCAGACGCCCTATTTTTGTCTCAGTAAAAACAACTTAAATTTAAAAAAATGGAACAGAACAATTATCAGGGAGCGTTACAGAGAACTACAGGTTCCGGATTTAACGCGAAGTCTGCAGCAAGCGAAGTCATAAAAGGAATAGACCTTACAGGAAAAATTGCCATTGTAACGGGCGGAAACACCGGCATCGGGCTGGAAACCGTTAAAACATTATCACTGGCAGGCGCAGTAGTGATCGTACCGGCAAGGGATGTTTATAAGGCGAAAAGAAATCTGAAAGGCATTGCTAATGTAGAAATAGAAAAAATGGATCTGATGCAGCCAGATTCCGTTGATGCTTTTGCTCAAAAGTTTCTGGATTCGGGCAGGCCGCTGCATCTGCTCATTAACAATGCAGGAATTATGTGGGTGCCGTTAAGAAGGGATCATAGAGGGTATGAATCGCAATTGGCCACCAATTACCTGGCGATGTTTCAGCTCACAGCCCGATTATGGACAGCATTAAAAAAAGCAGATGGAGCCAGAGTTGTCAATGTATCTTCGGGCGGTCATCAATTTTCAGATTTTGATTTTGAAGACCCGAATTTCCTGCATCGGGAGTATGAAACCCTAAAGGGATATGGGCAATCTAAAACAGCGGTGAATCTTTTTTCAGTAGAACTGGACACCCGTGCCAAAGCCTTTAATGTGCGCAGCTATTCGTTATGCCCGGGTGCAGTTGGCGAAACGGAATTATCACGCGAGGCCCCAGTTGACCTGTTTCACAAACTGGGTTACAGTGATGCTGAGGGTAATATATTGCCAGAAGTAGCGGCCTCATTAAAAACCATTCCACAGGGAGCAGCCACAACAGTCTGGGCAGCCACAAGCGAATTGCTTAACACTATTGGCGGTGTTTATTGTGAAAATGCAGATGTTGCTTCTTTAGTCGCAGATGTATCGCTTATTGGAGGCATTAAACCTTATTCCTTAGATCAGGCCAGTGCAAAGAAATTGTGGCAACTGAGCGAGCAGATGACAGCTATAAACTTCGATATCAGTTAATATTTGTAGCTTTACAATAACAACACAACTTTTATGGATTATCAGGTAAATTATATCAGCCCGGAACTTAAACTTTCCTGTTACACCGGAAAGTTGTTTAAGACCGAAGCAGCTTTTAGCGACCATTTGCTGGTGTGGCTGATTTCGGGGGAAACGAAAATTATTCAGGCCGACGAGCGTTTTGTTTTTGGGGCTGGAAGTACTTTCCTTATCCCCCGAAACCAGTTGGCCACCATCATTAATACAAAAAAGGACGGATTGCCGCACAAAGCAGTAGCCATGCACCTGTCGGCAAAAAGGCTCCGGGAATTCTATCATCACCAAAATGCAAAAACTGGTACGGTTGTTCCCTCAAAAATTTTCAGTTTTCATAAGCATCCGTTATTAGAAAGCTGTCTGGCATCACTGATTCCCTATTTTGAAATACAGGATAATTTTCCGGAAAATATCGCTTCGCTAAAAATTACGGAAGCCATCTCCATACTTAGTACTATCGATCCGGATATAGACTCCGTATTGGCCAACTTTGAGGATCCCGGCAAAATCGATCTGGTGGCTTTCATGCAGAAAAACTTTATGTTCAATATGCCACTGGAAAAGTTTGGGTATTTAACCGGACGGAGCCTGACCACTTTCAAAAGGGATTTTTACAAGGCTTTCCAAACCACACCACAGCGCTGGCTTACGCTGAAAAGACTGGAATCAGCACATTACCAGCTATCTGAAAAGGATAAAAAACCGGCAGATATTTATTATGAGATCGGGTTTGAAAATCTATCGCATTTTTCTTATGCGTTTAAAAAGCAGTTTGGTTATCCGCCAACTGCCGTAAGCAAATGAGGTTCAAATAAGTAAAACAATAAAAACTGAAACGAGACTAAAAAAAAAAGAGCGATATCGCTCTTTTTTTTATTTTTATCTATTGTTTTGTCGTAACTAGTAATACATGTAAAGCATTATCTTGGCATCTGAACTATCGATCACTTTTTCAAGTCTCTTGAAAAATACGTCACTTACCATTGGGCAGCCGTGGCTATTGATGATATAATACTCTTTCTCTTCATCAGGAACTTCCTTATAACGATGCAGAACAATAGCTCTTTTCATGGCATTGTTATTAGTCTGGTCCAGGCCATTAAGCCTGAAAGCTTTTCCAAAAACACCATTATATGATTTTTCTATACAATAGCGTCCTAGTGAAGAACAGTTGGAATTTGGTTCATTGCTGAACTGCAGAATATCGCCTTTTATTCCTGTTTCCGATCCTGAGCCGTGTGCAACAAGCCCCTGATCTATTATTTTTTCATTCTCAAGGTCATAAACAAAAAAACGGTTTTTACCTGATTTGATTTTCATATCCACAAGAAAAGCTATTTTTTTGCTATACCCGCGGTTTGAAGAAGTAAACGATTTGATTTCACTTACATGATCTGTAAGTCTTGCGAATTCAATTTCAGTTAAAATTTCTTTTTTGTCCGTTTTGAAAGTACCAAAAGAACTTAAAGAAAAAAGCAGTGCCATAAAAAATATTCTCATATGCAACAATAAAATTTAGTTTAACAGCAGATTTGGGATTGCTTATCAAAAACAGATATTGTCTTGTATTTCTCTTTTTGATGTTGCAAAATTATAAACAAATTTTACACAATTCCCATGTTCATGTGTTAAATATAGTATAAATATTTGAAAACATGCATTTTATGACTAATTATTTTTCTGAAAGCGACAAAAACATCTCACTGTCGTATCTTTATTCTTTTGCAATTAGCAACTGAAATGCTTTTAAATTGATGACAGAGGATAATGGATTGTTTTTTTCTTAATCTAGATTAATCAACTGATCCTGGTTACTTCTCTAATTTTGTACAAGTGATTTGATAATGTCTGCTAAATTAAAATTAGATATAATCGAGTATGAAGAAATTAAATATTTAACCAAATAAAAAAATTAAAAATATGGAAACCATAAAACTAGAATTAGACGAAAAGAAACACGGCGCTTTTAATCTTTATGCTGATGATAAAAAACAAGGTGAAATGACAGTAAGCATTAAACCAGATTTACTGACTGTTTATCATACAGGAGTCGAACCGGAAGCAGAAGGAAAAGGATATGCAAAAAAAATGCTGGACGAAATGGTATCTTATGTTCGTGCTAATAATTTGATGGTTTTACCGCTTTGTCCGTACGTTCACGCACAATTCAAAAAACATCCGGAAGAATATCAGGATATCTGGAAAAAATAATTACAAAATCTTTACAGTCCATAGATATAAGCATTATAAGAATTGTATAGATTAAAAGGTTACAACCTGAAAATTGTAAAGCGATAAATTAAATCTGCTAAATCTGCGTGAAAAAATTCACCTTTCCTAATTTTAAAAATATAACAATATGAATACCGATATTTTAACCGACGGCGTGCCTTTAAACGAGGCTAAAAAAGCTTTAATCATGATTCATGGCCGTGGTGCGGGCGCTCACGATATCCTTTCCATTGCCAAACATCTTAAAGTAGATAAATTTGCACTGATAGCCCCTCAGGCAGAAAACAGGACCTGGTATCCATACTCATTTTTAGCTCCACTTAACGAAAATGAGCCTTCTTTCTCAAAATCACTGGAAGCTATTCATCAGGTTGTTGTCGCCATTCAGCAAAACGGAATCAAAAAAGAGAATATTTACTTTCTCGGTTTTTCACAGGGTGCTTGTCTGGCATTAGAATTTACAGCCCGAAATGCTGCAAAATACGGAGGCGTAGTTGCTTTTACAGGCGGGCTTATCGGCGATAAAGTATATGAAAATCATTATAGCGGAAATTTCGAAAACACCCCTATTTTCATCGGAACAAGTGATCCTGATTTTCATGTTCCTGTTGAAAGAGTAAATGAATCTGAGGCTCTTCTTAAAAAATTAGGCGCATCCGTAACTAAAAAAATCTACCCGGACATGGGACATAACATAAGTCAGGATGAAATAAATTTAGCTAACGAGCTTGTTTTTACAAAAAAATAATGATCCAGATAACCCGGGTTTACAGCGATACCAGCGGAGAAAGTCATTTTGAAGACTTCGAAGTTCCGTTGAAAAATAATGGTGATATCGGATTTTTATCTGATGATGAACCTGTAAAATCTATAGTATTCAGAGAAGTTAAACCTTCTTATGACTATGATTTTCACAATGCACCAGACCGCCAGTACATTATTTTACTGGAAGGCGGCGTAGAAATCGAAACTTCTTTAGGAGAAAAAAGAAAATTTGAGACCGGATCCATTCTGTTGGTTGAAGATACCACGGGAAAAGGACACAAAACAAAAAATATTGAACCTAAACTTCGAAAATCAATATTTATAAAACTATAAACTGCCGGCATTCTGTCGGCTTTTTTATTTCTCAATAATTCATTTGCTCTTTAGAAAATCTGGAAATAGTCTGGACTGTATTCTAAATAAAACGACTTCATTTATAAAATGGCGATATATCGTAAAAGCAAAAACCGAAAAACCAATTAAAATACTCACAAACAACACCTTAACAGAGTTGGAATATTATTTGGTTATTAGTTTACGAATAACAAAAGAGGCTTTTATTTCTTAATCTAGGTTAATCGATCCGGAGCGATAACTAAAGTAAATTTGTATAAGAAATCAATAACAATTTAATAGTACAATACCATGGAAAATAAAATTTTAGGCTTACACCATATTACTGCAATTGCAGGTGACGCTAAACGAAACTTCAACTTTTATTCAAACATATTAGGATTGCGTTTCATCAAAAAAACGGTAAATTTTGACGATCCGGGAACATATCACTTTTACTTTGGTGATGAGGTTGGAAGCGCAGGAACTATTTTGACTTTTTTCCCTTGGGGAGAAGGAATCCAGCAAGGAAGAAAAGGTTCCGGAATGGCAACAGAAATTGGCTATTCTGTTCCAAAAGGAAGTCTTGAGTTCTGGCAAAAACGTTTTGAACAATACAATGTGATTTACAATAAACCGTCTGAAAAATTCGGCGAAAAATACCTTACTTTCTTAGACCCGGATGGTTTAAAATTAGAGTTAATCGAATCTAAAACAGACGATAACAGAAAAGGCTGGGAAACTGATGAGGTAAAAGCAGATGTGGCTACTAAAGGTTTTCATAACATTACGCTGACTTTAAATGATATCAAACCAACTGCCGCAGTCTTAACAGAAATATTTGGTTATAAACTGATTGACCAGGATGTAAACCGTTACCGTTATGCTACAACTGCTGTCGAAAACGCCGCAATTGTGGATTTGGTAGAGTTGGCTGATGAAAAACGCGGTCTGAATGCAAATGGAACTGTTCATCACGTTGCCTTCCGTGTAAAAAATGATGAAATTTTAATGCACTTCCGTGAAAAAATCGAGGCTTACCGATTGTCAATTACACCACAGATAGACAGACAATATTTCCACTCTTTGTATTTCAGAGAACCGGGAGGCGTTTTGTTTGAAATTGCTACTGATAATCCTGGATTTACTGTAGATGAAAGCTTAGAAGAATTAGGTCTAAACTTAAAACTTCCTGCTCAGTACGAAGCTCAAAGAGCGGCTATTGAAGCGCATTTGGTTAAAATTAATTAATCAAAAACACGGATGTCGGCAAATAGAAGCATAAAATTGACTATTTTTATTACAATAAATTGACAGTCAGTATTTTAAAATACTGTTTTAATTCTATGTTTCTATCTGCTGCATTTAATTCCACACCAATAAGTAATCCATAAAACAATATATCATGGCAAAAATAGCATTATACGGATTTGGCCGAATCGGAAGACAATTTCTTCGTATCGCCTTAAAAAACAATCTTTTTGTTCCTGAAGTCATTGCTGACATTCAGGATATTGATTTGCTCGGTGCGCTTTTTAGTGTCGATTCCAATTACGGAAGATGGCACGAAGAAGTAAAAACAGCAGATGAAAATTTTATTATTGGAGACAGAAAAATCCCGTACAAGAATTCTAAGCTGGAAATTCCGGATTGGAAAGCCTTAGGAGTTGATCTGGTTGTAGATTGTACCGGGCGGGCCACTACAAGAGATAATGCACAAAAACACATCGATAATGGTGCAAAATACGTTTTGGTAAGTGCACCAAGTAAATCTCTGGAAGATTGTGATGCAGTACTTTTAAAAGGTATCAATCTGGATCAGTTTGATACTTCAAACCATAAAATCATTAGTATGGGCAGCTGTACTACAAATGCACTGGCTGCAGTTGTAAAAGTGATTAAAGAAAATTTCGGAATTGAATACGGACTTTTTTCAACGGTTCACTCCTACACCAATACACAATCGCTGACAGACCAGCCAATGAAAGACAGACGCGATTCGTGGGCCGCAGCAGAAAATATCATTCCGTCATCATCCGGAGCTGCAAAAGCGTTGCAGTTTATCTGGAGTGATTTGAAGATTACAGGGAAAGCCTACAGAGTGCCAACCAAAACAGGAAGTATTGCCGAATTGAATTTGGTAACAACCAAAGACTGTACGGTAGAAGAAGTAAATGACGCTTTCAGAAAAGCAGCAAAAGAAGGCCCGTTAAAAGGGGTTTTGGATGTTTTGGAAGAACAATGGAGTTCTGCCAGAATTGTAGCAGATCCGCATTCTTCTATTATCGATCTGCCGCTTACCACTAAGCAGGGAAATTTACTTTCTGTAGCTGCATGGTATGATAATGAATGGGGCTTTGCCAACCGACTTGCTGAAGCTGCCCAATATATTGCTCAAAAAATATAAGTAGTATTCTTTAAAAAGCTGTCTAATTTTTAGATGGCTTTTTTAATTTTTATGACTTATCTTTATGAATATCCACGTCAAATGGATAACCAGTATTTATAAACATTCGTAATCGTGGTTTTTAACTCATATATTTAAATTTTCATGAACATAACAATAAAGAAAATCACTGCTGCCCTATTCTTTTGCCTGGCTTTTCATTTGGTACAGGCTCAGGAAAAAGACGCCGACAAATGCCGGTATACCAAAACTGCGGACGGTTACCTGATGGTGCTGCGCGAAGGTGACAATGTCCTAGCTTTGCTTGAAAACCTTGCCAGAGAACAACAGATTCCCTCGGCGCACTTCACCGGAATAGGTTTTGCAAAAGAGGCCACCTTTGGCTTTTATGACTTTGAAAAAAAGAAATTTAATCCCAAAACTTTTCGTAAAGTAGAAATGGGAAGCCTGACGGGATCCATTGCCTGGAATGATAAAGAACCTTCCCTGCATATGCACGGAGTAGCGACCGATGAAAAATTTGATGCTAACGGCGGACATATACTGGGCCTTACTGTGGGAACCGGTTCTATGGAAATCTATATCACGCCCTATACTGAAAAACTCCAAAGAAAAAAAGAACAGCCGCTGAATGCCAATGTACTTCAGCTACCTTGCCTGGGTATCCACTAATAGTTAGCCGTTTCCGTCAAAGTAAATTTTAAGAGTACACAAGTTCCGTTTTTACTGCGAATTTCGAATTCAGCATCGATATCCCTGGCAAGCCCCTGCATTAATTTGAGTCCCAAAGAAGTATTATGGAAAGGATCGAAATCTGCGGGAAGCCCAATACCATTATCACTGATCTGTAAGGTAAAGGTATTGTTATCGCCGGTTTTAAGAGAAATATCAATGATGCCCTGAACATTATTTGGGAACGCATATTTTATGGAATTAGTCACCGCTTCGTTGAAAATCAAACCAATAGGTATGGAGTGAGACAGCGGTAAATCAAAATTATCGATATCCAGAACAAACCGCACCGACTTTTCCATATGAAAAGAGTCCTTTAAATACTCTGACAATTCGAAAATATAGGACGGCATGTTAATAATCGATAAATTCTCCGACTGATACAACTTCTGATGAATCAGTGACATAGAATGAATTCGGTTCTGGCTGCTGCTGATTGCCTGCAGCGCTTCTTCATTCTTTAGAAATTCTGCCTGACTTGCCAGAAGTCCCACTACCATATGCAGGTTATTTTTTACCCGGTGATGAATTTCACGCAACAGCCATTCCTTTTCAATGAGCATATTTTGGAGGGTGGCATTTTTTTGGTTAATCTCCTCCTGCTGCCCTTCAAGTGTCCTGTTTGTTTTTTTCTTGAACTTAAAACTCTTGTAAAGCAGTCCCAGAATTATAAGTAAAAGTCCCAGAAAGGTAATCATGGAATTCCGTATAAACGCAGCATTCCTAAGTTCATTCTGCTGCAGAAGGGTTTTATTGCGCAGGATGATAATATCTTTATTTTTCTTTTCTGTTTCATAAAGAATATTAAGCCTGGTGTAAATGGGATAAAAATCCTTCTCCTCCAGATTGGCCGCTTTATATAAAACCATTGCTTTTTCCAGCGATGCCATTGCTTTGGGAAAATTTTTGTACCGGTAATACAATTCGCCAATCTCCCTGTAACAGTCACTCCTTCTTTTTATATTTCCCGAAAGCGCAAACAAAGCGGCAGCCTTGCGAATCGGTATGAATTTCTCGTTCATTGGTGCTTCATTGCGCATTTTAGCCGACCATAACATCACCCAGGCTTCTGCGAGCTCGTCTGTATGATTTGTACTGGTCAGTAATGCAATCGCTTCTTTGGCAGATCGTTCAATCATCTCATTGTTGTTACGGAGCTGATACAGCATGGAAAGCTGCAGGTAACATTTGCCCTGATAAAGAACAGAATGCAGAGACCGGCTGAGACGAAGGGCCTGATGGGCATAATCGAATGCTTTCTGGAGTTGTCGGGGTTTATAATTTTGGGCTTCATACCAGTCACTTAAGAGCAATAAAGTGTTGACTTTGTCAATTCCCTGTAAACAGGCCAGGGCACGTTCATCGCTTTTAACCTGTCCCGGTGTATAAGCTCCTTCCCGTGCATCCATATTAAGGGAATATCCTATGAACAACAGGACAAACATCATGTATCCTTTGGAAGAAGACGGTATCATTTATTTGTGTCAGGAGTTAAATTGAAAGTATCAAAATTATCAATAAATTGGATTATAACGGTCGGGAATCCCTTTTTTTTGAGAAGACGATATATCGTTGTTTTGTATTGATTTCGTGCAGCATTCCAGAAATACTAAACCCGGGACAATTGCCCGGGTTAGTATTTATCCTGCTACATTTTTACATTATATACTGAATGAAGATTAGATAAATTATTGAAATCATTTTTGTAAAATCCTTCGAAAAATTTAGTTGATTGTCAGGTATGATATACGTTCTTCTTCAAACTCAAAATTGTAATGAAGAAGTATCGGACTACCGGGAAAATTCCCTGAAACTTCCGATTTTAAAACTCCTTTTGCTGTATTACCTTCAAAACTGACAGGTTTCATTACCGCACTGTATTTTTCATTACTTTCATTTATCCATGATTCTATAGCCGCTTTTCCGATGTAGGTCTTTCCTTCATCCAATACTTTTGCCATTTCCGAAAAACAATTGGCATAAGCTGTGCTGTCAGCATTGTTCTGTGCGTCAATTAAGTCTTGTATTACTTCTGGTAGTTTCATATTTTATCTGTTTTAATGTTTGATAATTGATTTGTTAAATATTAAATTGTGGGTACTGTGCCTCCATCAATAATATACTCTGCTCCTGTCAGGTAACCGGCTCTCGGTGAGGCAAGAAATCCTACCAGTTCCGCTACTTCTTCAGGCATCGCAGGCCTTCCGTAAGGTATTCCGCCCAGAGCTGCCATAACACTTTCTTCAGCCTGCTTAAGAGATATGTTGCTGCTTTCTGAAATACGCTCCATCATTCTTATAGAAGCATCGGTCATAATCCAGCCTGGAGAAACTGTCAGTACCCTTACCCCTTTGGAAGAAACTTCCTTTGATAGTCCTTTACTGTAATTAATCAGCCCTGCTTTTGCAGCTGCATAAGGAAGTGTAGAATCATACAGCGGCAATTTTCCCTGAATAGATCCAATATGTATGATTACACCTGCGCCATTTGTGACCATTTGCGGCAGAAAAGCCTTGTCCAGTCGAACCGGAGCAAGTAAATTGGTTTGTATGGTTTCTTCCCAGTCTTTGTTTGTCAATACTGAAAATCCGCCTGCGGGGGTTTCAGATGCCCCAAGATTATTTACCAGGATATCTACCCTTCCAAATTTTTCTAATATAGCAGATGCTATTGTGTCTGCGCTCTCCGGTTTACTCAGGTCAGCCGAAATAAAGTGTAAATCTGCATCGGGTGATTCGGGATGATTTCTTGCAGTTATAATTACGGTAGCACCCGCATTTTTTAATCGTTCCGCAATGGCTCTTCCGGCCCCTTTTGTTCCACCTGTCACCAAAGCAATTTTGCCTGACAATTCGTTTTGATATTCCATTTTTTGTTCCATTATAATTTCTTTTGTACAAATTTGGGAAGTATAACATTACCAGACAAGTACGGAAATACGAATCACATAGGGATAAATTATTCCCCTATTGTACAAATCGGAACATAGGTTTACCTTTACAATATGTATGAGAGAAAAATAATACCGAACTTAAACTGTGGACTTGACCTGATTGGTGAAGTTCTTTACGGTAAATGGAAGATTCGTTTGCTTTGGTTTATTAATGAAGGACATAAAAGACCAAGTGAACTACAGCGAAAGATACCTGATGCTTCGCGCAGGGTTTTAAATATACAGCTGAATGAACTGGAAGAACACGACCTGGTTGTCAAGAAAATATATCCGGTAGTACCACCCAAAGTGGAATACAGCCTTACGGAATTTGGAATGAGCCTTATTCCCGTAATAGGAAGTCTTGGGCGCTGGGGCGACGAGCATCAGGAACGGCTTAGAATGCTGATTATTAAAAAATTTACGCCTGTAAGCCCTACTGAAGATGACTAAATCATCGTACTGCCGCGAGTTTTAAAAAATCGTATTACCCTAAAATAAAAAAGCCCGGAAATTAACTTTCCGGGCTTTTTTTATGCTATAGATTTTAAATATCTCTGAAATTATCTTCCGCTTGAAGCAGTAATTTTCCCTAATTGTAACCTGAAATCCGGTTTCTTTGGATTGAAGATATCCACAAACGTTTCCTTGTTATCACTTTGAGAATAAACGTTAAAGAACAGACTGTTTCCGTACCAGTTCTCTAAATCTTCATTATTAGAGTTGTATTCAGTAAAGATGTTTCCGTTACAAAGGTTGAAGAACATCTCTTCAAATTTGATTTTCTTAAGGTTAACGTCATTGATTTCCGTTTTGCTGTCTATCAATACAGCTGGATTAAATCCTGAAATTACGCTACGTTTCATCTCTACAGAAGCATTTTCGGCAACATAAACTGCCTCTTTTACTAAACCTGCCTGAATATCAGCCTTAATATTTTCACTGTCATTTAACATTGTAATATTAGAAGCTACTACCTGAGTTCCTTTTTTCGTAAAGTCAGTTTCGTTTTTCTTTTCATATGATTTTACTTCCATACAACGTGAACCATCTTTGTTACTTGACAGGTAAGATGATCTTACTGCCAAAGAATTGAACAAACGACATTGTGCTCCTTGTGTAAATTTAAAATCATCATTTATTGATTTGTAAGAAACAAACTGATTAGCGTTTACATCTCCTCCGAAAAAGGCAAATGAATCACCACCAGAGTAGCTTACCATTACATTATCTAAAATAGTTTTGTTACCAACTCCTGCAATAGTTAAACCGTTAAAAGTGTCTACACCTTTTACTTTTTTTCCTGCAAATTCAATTCTCACAAATCTCAGGATTCCTGAATTTGAAGCAGCGTTGTTACCACCATAATTTGTAAGTGTTGGATCAAGGTCCAGGTTATAAGAACCTACATTTCCTAATTTATTGATCGGAGCATCTCCCAAAATAACTACTCCACCCCAGTCTCCGGCTTTTTTTACACTACGGTTTGAAGTAAATACAATCGGGTCAGTTTCAAGACCGTCTGCGATTAACTGCGCACCTTTTGTTACTACAAGAGTTCCCTTAGATTCGAAGTCACCTATGATTAAAGTTCCCGGTTCAATTGTTAAGACAGCATTGTTGGTCACATATACATTTCCCTGCAACACATACACATTCTTCTTCAGTAATTTAGTATTTACTGATATGTTTCCAGCAAGAATTTGATTTGGGTCTCCATATTGTACTTTATGGGGCTTAAATTCTGTCCAGTTGTTTAACCAGTTGCTGTAGCCAATAATTCCTTTCTCCTGTTGTGCACTCACATTTGCAGCGATCAAAAGAAAGCAGATGATTTGAGTAATTTTTTTCATGATAAGGGGGGTATTAAATTTGTATTTAGGGCATACACCTATTGTCAGTGTATTAACAAAAATATGTAAATTAAATTAAACTTCCGCTCGATTTTATTTATTTTTTTTTGACCGCATCAAGGGTCAGATGGAAGATTCAAAAAATTGCATTTATCACTACAGGAGAAACAAAAACCTGTAAATTATTATATATCAAAAACTTAAAAAGGATTTAATTGGAACTAAACACGGCTATCATTAAAAAATTTATTCTTTTTTGTGATAAATTCTTTAGTTTGTCAGCTATATCTAAAATATATTTTTAAAAATAAAAACAGTATATTCTGACTTACCAATCTGTTTTTACATGTTTTATCTGATTAAATTAAGAGCCATAACGGGCTCTGTTTTAGAAAAAGACTGATGCTTTTCTGTATTTTTCTATTTTTCGAAGTAAAGATAATCAGTACCGTAACCCGTGTTTCGTAATCGTATTTGTGAATTATTGTACTCAAACAACTCCCAGTTATTTGTATTCAGCTTTCCAAGCAATGCTGAACTGAAGTTTAATCTTAAGTTTCGAACACCGTAGTTATAAGTACACTCCCACTGCCCTGTTTCTGAACTGCCACTTTTTGTAGCTACAACCGATTTATCGCTTTTAAATACAAATGAATATCCGTTGTAAGAGGACGTTTTATCCGATTCATCAAAAAAATAAGGTATTGTCCAGGAACCATTTGTTAAGGTTTCTTCAAAGTCAAGAGATGTATTATTGTTTTCCGGACAGTTGTCTATAGCATATTTGATGGCATTTTCGAAATCTGCATTACTGGTAATTGACTTTGTCTGATAATTGTAATCTGTTATGGAAATAGGGTATTTTAAGGAAATATACTCGCTGCCGTTCAGGTTTTTTATAAAACTAAAAAATGCCTGGTCACTTGCTATAGAAACAGAACCTGCTACCTGATTCGAGCTGTTATATTTATTGATCGTTATCGGATAATGAATGTTTAGCCCGTTGATTTTGGACAAAAGATCCGGATAAAGATTCCAGTAATCAATTAAGTCATCAAAATCAGCCTGATTCGGAATTGATTTTTCTATATAATTGTAGTAAACCATCGTTACCGGAAAATCTATTTTTACAATATCATCATCCGTATTGCTGGCATTAATATTATCAAAGACTTTTTGAAAATCGGCAGAAGAATTAACGGCAATCTGTTCATTATTTACGATCACCTTATAAGGAAATTTTATGGTACAGTAACTCGATTTATCAATTACATTGTCCTGCACAGTGGGAACCATAGCGACTCTTTGCAAATACGAAGTTAAAGGAGAAGCATTTGTTACTGTCTCCTGTGTATTAGAATCCTGCTCATCTGTTTCGTTTTGACAGGACAATAAAAACAGGATGAAAATTATTGACAAATATTTTTTTAAAGACAGCATATTAACATTTTTACAAAGGTAATAAATTTTAAAGAATTGCTTTTTAATAAATTCGGCATCAAAGGTTTCGATATTACCACTTCCGTTTTGCAATCGTACCGAAAATCAATTTTTGTTACTATAAAACAATCAGCAATACTTTTACCCTACTTAAATTAAAAACAAATACTTTTGCATCTTACAAATTGCTGATCTAAATGCCAAATAACCCCCAGTCAAATACTTGTGACGAAATAATTTTTTCGTCTTTTTTCAAAAGTCAGATAAAAGCACTTCGCAATTTTCTTTTTTACAAATTTGGTAATATGGAAAAAGCAGAAGATGTGGCACAGGAAGCCTTTTTAAAGCTTTGGCAAAACTGTTCTTCTGTACCGCTGGAAAAAGCGAAATCCTATGTTTACACGATTGCAAACAACAGCAGTCTCAATGAAATTGCCCATCAGAAAGTTGTTTTGAAATACGAAAAAAATTTTAGCGGTTTGGATAAAACCAACCAGACTCCTGAATACCTGATGGAAGAAAAACAATTTCAGGCAAAACTATTAAAAGCTATTGAAAACTTAAACGAAAAGCAGCGAATTGCCTTTTTGATGAACCGGATTGACGGAAAAAAATACAGCGAAATCGCCCAGGATTTAAATATCAGCGTAAAAGCGGTAGAAAAACGCATTCATTTGGCCTTGTTAAGCTTACGTAAAGAAATTGATCTGTAAAAAGTAGGGTAAATTTAGTTCTAACTGTTTTAATAACATAATACCAGTACAATGAAAAAAAATCAATTATTGGCCAAATGGCTAAACAATGATTTGTCAGAAGAAGAATTAGCTGCATTTGAAGCCAGTCCTGATTTCGAAAAATATCAAAAAATTAAAAATTACACGGAGCATCTGGCAGTAGATGACTTCGATGAAAATAGCATGTTGTCTAATATTCTTAAACAGAAAAAAGAGATTCCAAAAGTAGTTCCTTTGTACAAAACATGGATATTTCGCTCAGCCGCTGTCTTTGTTCTGGCTCTCGGAATTACTTTTGCTTTTAAGGTTTTGGTACAGCAGACAGAAACCGCCAGTTTTGGAGAAAAAACAACTTTCTCATTACCTGATAACTCAGAAGTGGTATTGAATTCCGGTTCAGAAATACACTATAAAAAATGGAACTGGGACAATCAGAGGCATCTGGAACTTAAGGGAGAAGCCTATTTTAGAGTTTCAAAAGGCAGACGTTTTGAAGTACAGACCCGATTAGGTAAAGTTTCTGTTTTAGGAACCCAGTTTAATGTCAAGACCAGAAAAAACAGGTTTGATGTAGTATGTTATGAAGGGCGCGTCAAAGTAAATTATGCCAATACCCAAATCCTGCTGACTCACGGGCAAGGCGTTAGTTTTGAAAACGGAAAGCAGATTACCATGAAGATTTCTTCATCAAAACCGGAATGGATGCAGGATCAGATCAGTTTTTACAAGGATAACATCACAACCATATTAGACGAGGTGGAAAGACAGTATAATATTGATATCGAATTAAATACAAAAGACACCACTTCGCTGTTTACAGGGAAATTACCGGCTAAAAATTTAGATACGGCTTTGCAGATTATTGCTACAACTTATCATTTGAAGATTCAGAAAGTCTCAAAAAATAAAATAATTATTGACGAAAAATAAATGTTGCTCCCCAAACAATTTCATTTTTTGTTTTTCCTGTTTTTCTTTGCCCTCTGTCTTTGTGCTCAGGACAAGGGAAAAGCTGTGCCTATCAGGAAAATTATACTTGATATTGAACAGCTGCATCAGGTAAGTTTTAATTATCTGGAAGATGATATTGCGGGGCTTCAGCTTACTCCTCCGAAAAGATCTCTTTCATTAAATCAAAAACTGCAATACCTGTCAAATATCACCGATTTATCTTTTGAAAATATTGACAGCAAATTCATTAATGTTTACAAAAAAAAGGACGAATCGCGGGTATTATGCGGTTATCTTTTTTCTGCTGCGGACAAAAAACCTATTGAAGGCGCCAATATCATTTTAAACAACAAAACACAGATCAGGGCAGATTCTAACGGCTATTTTGAATTTAAAAAAGAAGGTAAAAGTATCCTTTTGATTACGCATATCGGATTCGCATCCAAAAGGATTTCAGCCGCTAATCAGGATGCTGAAAATTGCCTGCAAATACTATTAGAACCTGAAGTTACAGAACTAAAAGAAATTAAAGCCAATGCCATTCTTGCCTCGGGTATTTCTAAAAACACCGACGGGGCATTTGAAATTAAACCCAAGAAATTTGGTATTT
Organism: Flavobacterium sp. HTF; assembly: GCF_003105115.1. Taxonomy (GTDB): domain Bacteria; phylum Bacteroidota; class Bacteroidia; order Flavobacteriales; family Flavobacteriaceae; genus Flavobacterium. Next base: position 36,499 of record NZ_QETH01000007.1, read on the forward strand.
TACCCGGACTTATCGAACCCGATGCTTTGCAGGCCATGCAGCAAATTCCGGGCGTCAACAGTATCGACGAAAGTGTTTCGAGCATTAATGTACGCGGGGGCACGCACGACCAGAATTTATTTTTATGGAATGGGATCCGAATGTATCAGACAGGGCACTTTTTTGGATTGATATCCGTATTTAACCCTAATCTGGCGCATACTATTTCTATTTATAAAAACGGAAGTTCTGCCTTTTTTGGAGAAAGTGTATCAAGTGTCGTCGATATTTCTTCTACTCCTGAAACTACCGAAAAAAACAGTTTTAGCGCAGGGATAAATATGATCAATGCAGATGTTTACGCAAAGTACAATCTTTCGAAAAAGAGTTTTATCGAAATTTCTGCGCGCAAGTCTATTACTGATTTTGTGGAAACACCAACTTATAAGGAATACTTCAACAAAGTTTTTCAGAACACCACTATTACTGACTTTTCACAAAACCAGGATATCGATTATAAAAGTGATAAAAAATTTGGCTTCTATGATGCTACCCTGAAATATGCCCAGAAAATAGGCAGCAAAGACCAAATCATATTAGATTTAATAACCATTCAGGACAATCTCGAAGTTTTTCAGAGTGCCACAGTCTATGACATATACAAGTTTGAAAACAATACATTGCGCCAGCAGAATTATGGCGGTAATTTGTCATGGAAAAGAAACTGGAACAGCTATAATACCACAAAAATCAATATTTATAATTCAGCCTATGAACTTTTTGGCAATCAAAAAACAAGTACTGAAAATCAAATTGTTGTTCAGAAAAACAGCGTTAACAATAATGGTTTTAATTTAGAAAACCAACATAGAATTACCTCAAAATTTAGTTTAAACAATGGTTATCAGTTTAATGAAATCGGGGTCACAAATTTAGAGCAGGTAACGAATCCGGATTTCTATCGTAACGTTAAGGAAGTGCTGAGAACCCATGCCTTGATTGTAGAAGGAAAGTATAATGATACAATTACCAGACTATATGTAAAGGCCGGAGCAAGAATGAATTACATTGAAAAGTTCAAAAAATATATTGTTGAGCCCCGAATACAATTTGGCTACGGTATCAACAAAAACCTGAATGTAGAACTTTTAGGAGAGCTCAAAAGCCAAAACTCCCAACAAATCATTGATCTGCAAAAAGATTATTTCGGAATTGAGAAAAGACGCTGGATTATCTCCAATAATACCACAATTCCCATTCAGAGAAGCAGGCAGATATCCCTGAATTTATTCTATAAAAAGAATGACTGGCTGCTGGATATAGAAAATTTTTATAAAAAAGTTCACGGAATCACCACGTCCAGTCAGGGTTTTCAGAACCAGTTAGAGTTTATCCGAATTACCGGAGATTATGAAGTTTTGGGAACAGAAATCCTTATTCAGAAAAAAATGGACCACTTTCTGACCTGGCTGAGCTATACTTACAATAACAACAATTATCATTTTTCTGATTATGAATACAGCACTTTTCCCAATAATTTTGAGTTAACCCATACCCTTTCGTGGGCTGTTATGTATGAAAAGAATAATTTCAAAATCGCTTTGGGAACAAAATGGTCTTCCGGCAGGCCAAAAACTTCTCCGGATATTTCAAAAATTGATCTCTCAGATCCCGTAGTCGTTTACAACAAACCAAACGATACCAATCTGCATGTTTTTTCGCAGGTTAACCTTTCCTCGACTTACAAATGGGAAACCGCCAATGGAATTCAATACAAAATAGGAATATCCATTCTGAACATCTTAAACCGAAAAAATGAGATTAGCGAATACTACCGAATAAGTTCGTTAACCAATTCTATCGAAGAAGTAGAAACCTTTTCGCTTCAGAGAACGCCAAACCTGAGTTTCAGGATTTCTTTATAACTCCTTTTATACGAGAGACATAGCCAACTCTTGTTTTTCTTTTTTATTTTTTTTCAAAAAATCACATTTTTTTGGTAGGGTAATCTGCACGAAGGCTGTTTTACTATTGAACCCTATCAAAAAGAATAAAATGAAACGAAAAAAAATAATGATTGCAATTGCAGCTTTGCTCATAGCTGCTGCAGGAGGCATTTATTTTTATTACGGCTTTCTCTTTAAGGAAGCCCGTAACATCGAAACAGAAATGCCGGACTTCAGCATTACCGCAGCAAAACTAATTGAAGACTATAACTCCAATCCGGAAAAAGCAAATTCGTTGTATCTCAACAAAACTATTGAACTGACAGGTCAGATAACCAAAGAAACTGATTCTGTCCTTATACTCGAAAAAGCTGTTTTCTGTCTTTTTACCCAAAAAATAAAAAACAAAGTTTCTGATCATAACGCAGTTGTCAAAGGCAAATGTATTGGTTATGATGAATTATTTCAGGAAATAAAACTAGACCAGTGCACCATTATTAAACCACATAATTAATCCATTTATGAAAAAATTTTTAGTTCCGATCTGCCTTTTTTTGGCTACCATGGCATATTCACAAGATGATTTACTAAGCAGTATTGATTCTACTCAGGTAGAAGACAACTATTCTACAGCAACTTTTAAAGCACTGCAGCTGGTCACCTTGCAAACAACAAAAATGGCAGCAAAGAAAGAGTTCTATTTTGTAGTCTCGCATCGCTTTGGTACTGTAAAAGATGGTCTTGACAGTTTTTTTGGACTTGATAATGCCACTACAAAACTTGGTGGTATTTATGGCGTTACCGATTGGTTATCTGTCAGCCTTTCCAGACATACATTAAACAAAATGTATGAAACGGGAATAAAATACCGAATGGCCAGACAGGGCGATCATTTTCCTGTAGATATTGTCGGTTACAGTGTTGCCGATATAAATACTTTTTTAGAAAAAGACCAATATCCGGGCTTAGAGTTTAAACATCGTATGACTTATGTTCAGCAGTTGTTGATTTCAAGAAAAATCAGCCAAAAACTATCCTTTGAAGTAGTGCCTTCATTTATACACAAGAATCTTTACAATCCTGATCTGGAAAATGATAATCAGTTTTCTTTTGGCGGCGGCGGACGTTATAAAATCACTAAAAGGTTGTCTGTCAATTTAGAGTACATGCACAATTTTGACAAACCTGATTTTTACAAAAACCCATTGTCAGTAGGCCTTGATGTAGAAACCGGCGGACACGTTTTCCAGCTCATATTTACCAATTCACAATCCATGAGCGAAAGCGGATACCTTACAAATGCGTCAGGAGACTGGGGCAAAGGAGACTTCTTTTTTGGATTTAACTTATACCGAGTATTTTAATAACTATAAATAAAAAACTATGAAAAAAGCAATAGCATTAACGATTTTACTGGCCACTTTAGCAAGCTGCAGCGATTCTGATACGTATCAGGATGTCGAAACACCACCAACAACGGGAACTCCGGAAACGCCTACGGAACCAACAATAGTGAGTTATTCCAAAAATGTAAAAGCAATTATAGATGGCAACTGCGTAGGATGCCACCAGACCGGAAGATCTGCCGCATTCAGACCTTTGACCACTTATGCAGAAGTTAAAGCGGCAGTAGAAAATGCAGGTCTCTTAACCCGTATCCAGCTTCAAAATGGCCAACAGGGAATTATGCCGCAAGGCGGAAGAATGTCTCAGACAAATATTGATGTAATCGTAAAATGGAATACAGACGGGCTAAAAGAAAATTAATCAGTATGAAAAAATCATTTATTAATATCCTGTTTTTATCGCTGATTGTCGCTGTAACCACGAATATATCAGCACAAAAACTGATAACCAAAATCGGGACAATAAAATTTCAGGCTTCTATGCCCTCGTACGAAGAAGTTGCTGCCGAAAACAAAAGTGTATCTGCAATACTGGAACAGTCAACTGGAGATTTTGCTGCTTTGGTCCTGATAAAAGGTTTTCGGTTTAAGGTTGCCCTGATGGAGGAACATTTCAACGAAAATTATATGGAATCTGAAAAGTTTTCAAAAGCGACCTTAAAAGGAAAAATAGCCGATTTTGATATTTCCAAAATTTCAAATACGCCCAAAAATTTTACCCTGAAAGGAGACCTTACGATTCACGGCAAAACAAAACCTGTAACCATAATACTGAAAGTTTCCAAAGCGGCCAACGGTGTGAATATTACAGGCTCTTTTGAAGCAAAACCGGAAGATTATGATATCGAAATACCGGGTTTGGTCAGAAAGAAAATTGCTGATAAAGTAAAAATTGATTACAATTTTTTGTTGAGTAAATAAATGTTTGCTGTTTAAGCATCAGACATTTATGATGAGGCCGGTCCCATACTTCGCTGGCCTCTTTTTTTACTAACCTTAACTGAATTTAAATGATCTGTAAAAATTATACTGTTTCGGGAGAAGATGTAAATGATATTATGGAAATGGAAAGTACAGCTTATATTGCGTACACCATTAGATTATTGTATCATTTTTTATTTGATAACGGATTTTCAAGGGAGAAACTCAATGCCCTGCATTTGGGTCTTCAGGAAGCCGATAATGAATTTATATGCTATAGGAACCTCATGTTTACCGAGTCTTTTTTTGTTGAAATGAAACATTGCCAAATAGATGACAAAATCAATATTAAAAGCTCTTTCTTCAACGCCAAAAACGAATGCTGTGCAGAAGTCAGTAAGGAAGTAAAATGGTTTGATCACACTCTGGGACAGATAATAACGACGCCAGCACAAATTCGCCGGCATTTTAACCATTAAGCAGAAACACTTATCTGACGCAGTTAAATTGGCAGACAGGTTTTATTACAAGATTATTTTCAAAAAAAAAGAGCCATAATTGGCTCTTTTTGTTTTTTGCGGTTTAGTTTATACGTTTTACCGATAGTTTATCTAAACAAAAGTAAGCCGCTGTATTTATTCCATAAGTTGGATCTGAATCTGTAGAAGCCATTTGGAAAATCAAATATTTTACATCTCCCAAAGTAGCCAGATTTGATGTGCTCACATTTACCCAGCCTGTTGGCATAACCAAAGAAGACCCTGTATAATTTGCTAATGAATGTACAATCGGGCTTGTAATCACACCCGACTGAGTAACCCCGTAAATCAACAATTCAAAGTGATCTCCTGATGTAAATGCTCTTGCAAATCCATCTCCATATTTACAGCCATAATAAGGCCATGGATGAATATTGATTTTTAAACCTTTTACCTGATAAAGTCCTGTGTTTCCGATTTTAATCCAGTTAGAAAAATTAGCTTCACTAAAAGTACTTCCCTGTGGATTTTGAGGGTCTAAATAACTGGACCAATACGCCACAATATAAGGATCTCCGGTCGTTCCCGGTGTGCCCGGAGTAATCGTAGATGAAGTTCCGGAACCACTTCCTGCCATTGTTCCCCATTGATGCGCTACCCAGTTGTTTGATCCGCCTGAACCGGCAGATCCGTAATTGGTAATGTCATTTACATTCGAAACAATAAACCCGTCCCAGTAGTTGTATCCTACAGAGGTTGCCGTATGCGAAAATTTAAATATATCAACCGTCAAGTTTGTATTGGCTACATAAGTATTTTGCCAGTACTTTCCTCCTGTTGTTGTGGTACCACTTGTCAAAAGAGAACTGGTTACATTAAGCGTTGTAGTGGTTCCTATTGCAGGATCCGTTACGGCAAGTTTTGCTGTTTTGCCTGAGTTACTCAGTACCGAAGCCGAAGTTTCGTTGCTTACAACTTCGTCATCACTACTACACGACGAAAATCCTATCAGCAAACCTAATGTCAAAAAATAAACTACTTTTTTCATAATTATAAATTTTAGGGATTAATATTAATTAGTTACTTATTCTCGAAATACAAGGGCATTATAAATTATTCTGCTTCAGTAAAATTCAAATCTGATGCTTCTTCAAAAATGCTTGTCAACAGGTCGTTGGCGCCCAGTGCAGCAAATGTTGGCACATATACTTTTATAAAATCAATTCCCGGTAAATGAACTCTCTTTCCGTCTTTGTCCACTGCCCAGCTGATATCTATAGAAGGATCTTTTATACCGCCGTAACCCCATTCAAAAGTCCCGACATTATAAGCAGTACCCGCACCGTCACTTACATCTTTTGTAGGGATAGCTACTTTAGTTCCTTTTAGAGTATAAGTATCTCCTAACCATTCCGGATAATAATTATTTCTTCTTCGGTTAAAGGTCTTGGTGATTTTGCCCGATCCGTTTTTGTTATCTGTCCAGGAAAGATAGGCTGTATCATACTGCCAGGCTGCTGCTCCGGCTACAGGACTTGCATCAGGATTTGGTTTATGATAAGTGATTTCATAATTTTTGACTGTCGTAGATTTATTATATTCACTTCCTGCGATTTCATACCATTCATTTGCATCTGCAACTCCGTTTTTATTCGCATCATAAGCCACGGCAATGCTCACGGGAGAGTATTTAACTGCTGAAGATCCTGTTGCCATCTGAACAGTAAAATCGCGTTTTCCATACACATTAATAACCGTATGGTCAAAAGCCGTTACAATATATCCTCCAAATGTTCCAAGGGAAACCGATCCGCCATCGTTCATACTTTCCTGAGTAAGCTGTAAAGCTTCTTCTCTGGTACTGTAACTTTCAATATTATGGCCGGGCGCAGGTAAAAAGTCGATTAGCGTTAATGCCTTTCCGCTATAGGTTTTTCCGCTTTCAGAAACGGTAACTTTTGTAGAAACCTGCTTTACGATTTTATCTACTGTTACGGTAAAATCTACCACATAATCATTTGCTTTTGATGTAATAAACAGTAACGTTTTGCTGTCACCAATGATGGAATCTTTAGCAGCACCGTCTTTATCGGTAACTTTAACTGACCATTGGTATACCGGAGTTTTTCCGTTCACATTTTCGATGATTACTTCAGGAGCTATTTCTGTAACATCATATTTTTGCACGGCAAACTCTGAAGCCAGTTTTATAGCAATTGTCGGGTCTTTAACCGGTTCTTCAATAACCTCTTCCGGTTTTGAATCGTCACTGCTGCAGGAATAAAAAGAAACAAAAGCGATTAGAAATAAACTATACTTTAAATACTTTTTCATGGTCTTACTTTTTTGCTTTTTTTAGATTATATTTTTTTATGATATGAAGATCCCCTGCTCCTGAAAATACAGTAGCCATTGAAGATTGTTGCTGGCAAAGCCCCATTGGCTCGCTCACACAGTTGATTACTTTTATAAAATCTATTCCTGGTAGATTTGCTTTGTTTCCGTTTTTATCAACGGCCCAGTCAATATCGATATTCGGATTTATCGCATTTACATATCCCCATTCAGGAGGGTTAGAATTCCATAAAGTCGTCTGGTTGGCGCGTGCTGGTGCAAAATCTACATCAAGCTTTAAACCTTCATAACTAACCACGGTCTGAGTTGCCCATAAAGGATAAAATTCCTTTCTGGATTTGGGTCTTGCCAGGTAAAAACTTTCCCCGTCACTATTTTCGCAGAAAATATGTTCGTAATCTGAAAAAAGAGCACTTCCTGAAACCAAAGGCTCTTCTGCTCCTTTTTTATGGTAAGTCACTTTGAAATTCTTAACTGTATTTGCTTTAGCATGCTGACTTCCTATAATTTCGTACCATTCGTCTGCATCCGGTTTTCCGTTTTTATTTTTATCATAAGCCACATAAATCAATCCCGGTGCTGGCGGATTTGCTTTTGAGCCTTTCGGATTTGATACATCTCCTCCATAAACTACAAAGTCAACTGATCCCGGAACATTGACAACTGTATGGTCAAATCCAACCGTAATCGAACCTCCAAAACCTCCTAAGTCTAATAAATACCCAACATTGGTTTCATTGATTCTTCCTAATGCCGTTTTCATTACATCTTCTTTAGAAAAACCTTCTTTGTACACGTCATTAACAAACATTCCCGGTGCAGGATCAAAGTCAAAAATACTTGTGATGTACGGATTATAACTGGTTGCTTCATTCGTTACATTGACAATGGTACTTTTGCTTCCTTTTTTATTGTCTGCCGTTACATTCAGTGTAAACTCATAAGAACCCGCATAAATAGCCGTAAAACGAAGGTCTTTGGTATCCCCGACAATAGAATCTGTCACTTTGTTCACTGGATTTTTAGTCATAATCCACTCATATTTTGCAGCCGCACCGGCAGCAGAAGCTGTAATATCTAAAACCGTAAATGTTGGTGTTTCATATTTTGCCTGAAGCGCAATGTCAATTACATTCGCATTTTCATCAGCTTTGTCATTATCGCTGCTGCATCCCACAAAGGCAAATGCAACTGCCAGCAATAAAAATCGGGTAACATTTTTTTTCATAATTTGGATATAATAATTTGATTTGATACTAGTTAAATTTTATCGGGTTGGAATAATTTCTCCCGAAAGATGCAGGTCTGTAGCACCCATAATTTCGGTTGAAGTTTCGCCGAGCCATCCCGCCTGCTGATTCAGTCCGTTGTAAACCTTTACAAAATCAATCGCCGGAAGCTGTATTTTTTTTCCGCTGCTGTCTGTCGCCCAGTCAATATCTATGGCCGAATCGTCGTCGTTGTTTGGAGCATTATCGGCATAACCGTATAAAAAAGCATATTGCACAAAATAACTTCCGTTGCCGCTTTCATCCACGGCGTTATCCGGTAATCTTGTTCCTTTAAAAGTAATTGTAGCCTGATTTTTCAGCCATTTTGGCCAATAATCCAATGAATGATTATAGGCATTGTTTTGCGCCAGATAACCGTCTTTTCCCTGATTGTCTTTCCAGTAGATGTATTCCATATCCGGAAAAAGTACAGTACCGGTTCCACCACCCGGAACCGGGATTTTGTTAGGATCCGGACGATGGTAGGTAATTTCATAATTGTGAATGGTCTTTTCCATTTTATGGCCGGCACCTTCAATTTCGTACCATTCATCATCGGGAAGTCCGTTTTTATTTTTGTCGTAGGCAACCATGATTACGCCGGCTTCGCTGCTTCCGCCACGCATTCCGGCATCCGGATTTGGATTGGCCTGCGCCCAAAACGCATTTCCTAAAACCCTGAAGTCGCGTATCCCTTTTATATTGACAATACTATGATCAAAACCAAAAACCACATAACCTCCAAATGCACCAAGCGAAATCAGATCTCCGCTTTTTTTAGCCAGATAGGAATTTGCCCTTGTCAATATTCGCTCTTCCGTATCGCCATCATTTGCCGCCGGAAGGTCATTGATAAATTGTCCCGGTGCAGGCTTAAATTCGAATACTTTTGAGATGTAGCTTTTTAGTTCTTTGGTTTCAGCAGTTACCGTAATGGTTACTTTTTCTGTCTGAGTTACACCTTTGTCCGTGATCACTACATTAAACTGATATGTTCCTTCTGCTGCAGCTGCAAACAAAGCTTCTTTTGAAGTTGTATTGGTCAGGGAATATTTTTCTGAAGAAACATTTTCCACCGTCCAGTTGTAAGTTGCGTCTGCACCCGCATTTGTTTTTGCACTTAACGTTACAATCGCAAAACGAGAGGTTTTAAATTCATTTTGATTCGTTTCTCCTCCACCCGATCCTGAACTATCATTATCACCGCCAGAACAATTGGTCAGTAGTATGGCAAAAAAAACAGCCAGTATTAATCGGAAGTATGTACTAAATCTTTGATCCATATTTTTTATTTTTTGGTTATAAAGGCAATATGCGCGGGAATATTCCCTGCTGTAGTTTTCCATTTTAATTTTCCATCCGGTGTAAAACAGTAGATGTAGCCCGTCACTACATAATTCTGTGCATCGGTGATGTAGATTTCCTTTGTTTCGGGATTGACCTGAAGTCCGTACGGAATCATTATTTTTTTGTCGGTTCCGTCTGTAATAATCTGATCTGCTATTACTTTTTTTGTTTTGGTATCGAGTATGCCATAAGAAATTTTATTGCTGTTGGTGACATAACTCCACGAAACACTGTAATAATAAAGAAGGTCATCGACGAGGCACATTCCTAAAACCGGAATATCGAGCTGCATTTTTTTCTCGTCGGTTTGGGTATCAATTACAAAAAGATTCGAAGGCGTGTTGTAATAATCTCCTCTGGAACTCACATAAATATCTCCGCGGCTGTCAATCTTCATACCGTACAAATTAATGCCGACATCTATTTTTTTTATTTCTGTAAAAGTTTCCAGATCAATTACAGAAACCGTTCGGTCATAATTCGGAACCCTGTACCCTCCGGAATTTGCAACATATAATTTCCCGTTACGAATGACCATTTGTTCCGGCTGATAACCCACATTTACTTTTCTCCTGATTTCTAAAGAAGTCGTATCGATTTCGGCAACAAAACCAACTTCTGCATTTGGGTCAATTGCCACAGGACCGGAATACGAGCTTACATACGCTTTGTCTTTGTAGAAAGTCACATAACGACAATTTGGAATATCGATTTTTTTAATGCGTTTTGCCGTCCATTTATCAATCACTTCAACTTTATTGGAAACATTAATTACCGCATAAACCTTGTTGCCATAGATTTGAATGTCGTTTCCAACATCTCCCAGTTCTTTTACAACATTTGGGTTTCGTTCGGAATAAACATCTGTGGTATAGTTTCCCGTTCTGTAATTGAACACGTCTATACTTGCCCTGTTCATTCCCATATTACCTTCGTTCAGCAAATAAAATCCTTCGATATTGCCATCACTTCGAGGTGCGGCAACACTTACGTCAGAGGAAAGAAAAACGGTTTCTTCTTCCCGGCATGAAACCAGCGAAACGGTTATCAGTAAACCAAATACTATTTTTATAATGTTCCTTTTCATAATTCAACACTGATTATAAATTTGAATGTTCTTCCCGGCATGGGATAATTGTAGATGACTTCATAATGCTGATTGAAAGCATTGTTGACTTCAACCGTACCCTTTAATTTGCATTTACTGAAAGTGAAAGACTTTTGCACCGCCAGATCATGTGTGTACCACGGCTGTACTTCATTCACTTTGATATTATTGACGTTACCGTTATAGCGTTTTCCAACGTAGATAAAACTGTAATTGAAATTCCATGATTCGTAGCCCGCATTTAGAATTCCCGATCCGCTATGCCAGGGTGTGTACGGAATCTGGTCGCCATAAGAAGACAATTCTAATCCGGCAAACTTTGTAAAATCCTGACTTTGTGAATAGGTATAAGTAAGATTTGCAGAAAGATTTACCTTGTCGATGTTTTTTCCGAGATTCAGCACCGTTTCGATTCCTTTTCCTTTTACCTGCCCGATATTGGTCATCATCCAGCGGAATAAATTTCCGGTCGGTGCTGCGACAATTTTATCTTTGGTATTGGTGTAATAGGCATCGGCCTGAAGCGAAAGTTTATCAAAAAAATATTTTCCTGACGGAATAGCATAAGTAAAACCAACATCATACTGGTTCATATATTCCGGTCTTAAAGTACTGGAACCAACCATTGTGTAATACAAATCATTAAAAGTCGGCATCCTGAAAATTCGCTTTGCAAAGGCTCTTAGATTGAAATCATATTTTTTAAAGGGAGTGTAACCGAGGAATAAAGCAGGTGTAAATTCGGTTTTGTTAGGCGCTTTTGCATTGTACCTGACCTCTTCGATCACACGGCTTCCGAGTACATTTCCTAAAACCTTAAAACCTTCATACCGATATGAACTGGCCAGAGAAACAAGTGCCGTATAACGCTGTGGAAAAGAAAACTGCGTCTGGATTCCTCTTCTGGTTGCATTTAATTTATTGTATTGAAAATCAGTTGAGAGCGAAACATCCCAGGTGGGTAAAATGCTGTACATATTAACGGCTGAGAAATAAGCTTCCTGCTGAAAATAACTATCATCCGATTGTGCGCCTTCGGTTACGGTTTCGTCCAAAACGGTCGTTGTATCCCTTGCGATGTAATGTGTGTAATCGTAAGCAAACTTTCCTTTTACCTGAAATTTATATTTTTCAGAAACGTCTTTGACCAGATAAGCCTGTGCGAAAAAATTCTTGTCAGACTGCCTGAATCCATCCGAAAACTTATTTTCTACAATAGCTCCCGGTGCGCCTCTTTCTGAATCATAATAATAGACTTTGGCATCCCAGGTACCGTTATTTAGTTGCCCGTAAACACCCGATTCAAATCGCAAAGCTTCAATATCACTGTTCCAGCGGGTTGCCGTGGTATCATAAGCGATAGTCCCGTCCTGATTATGTCTTTTGTACCTGAATTTATACTGACCATTCGATTTTATATATTCAGAACTGACACTCATGCTTACTTTGTCGCTCAGCTTTTGTTCCCATCTAAAAGAAGGATCATGATAATTGATTGACATGGTTTTATACCGAACGAGTAAATTCGATTTTTTAGAACCCGTAAAAACAGGGCGTTTTGTTTTCATGTAAATGGCAGAAGCCGAAGCAAAATCTTTAGCCGATTGAAAAATTTCGCTCTTTTGACCATTATACATCGTAAGCGATTCCATATCGTCAAGCGAATATTTTCCAAGATCCGTAACGCCGTTTTGGGCATTGCCAAGCTGTATTCCGTCATAAAAAACGCCGACGTGATGCGTTCCCATATTTCGGACATCAACGGTTTTAAGTCCGCCGACACCGCCATAATCCTTGATTTGTGTTCCCGCAAAATAGCGCAGCGCATCGGCCACATTATGGCTTGCCAGATTTTCGAGCAGAACGCCCGAAAGACTTTGAACAGGAATAACTTCCTGATACGGTTTTCCTTTTAAAATAACTTCTTTTAAAACACGCGAGCTATCAGTCACTGCCTGAGAATGAAGCAGAAAAGGAACAACTAAAATAAAAACAGAAAAAAATATTTTTTTTAAACTATACATCACGATTAATTAAATAAACTTTCTGTGATGTAGTAATTATAAAACGTAGAGTTAAGCCCGCTATATTAGCAGGTTACCATCTTTGTCATCAACTTCATACCACGAAAGTTTTAAACTATATGATCGTGGCAGGTCTCCTGACTTGTTCCATCTTTAAACGGCCTTCTCACCCCGCAAGGCGGGACAATGGCATTAGTAATGTTTAAAGACTTTGTGTAGAACTTACAGTAGCGGGTCTGTTCAGGATTTGCACCTGATTCCCTTTTAACTATTTTTTCTGATGAAAAAACAGACCAAAATCAGTCGCAAAGATATAATTGTTATATGGTTCTGCAAGCCGGAATTGCGTTTTTAATAAATTTATGTAATCCGGATCTTAAATTTCAGGGTGTTTTATTGTTGTAATTTAAGACCAAAAATTCTTTATCGAGTCACAAACTAAAGGCCTTTTGGAGATTTAAGCTAAGATTGAAATTTAAAATTTAGCCCGAAGCTTAGAGATGGAATTTGGTCCCGAAGCTTCGGGATGATATTGGAATTTTAAAAAAATTACCAGCTGTATTTTAAAATTAACCGTGCATTAAACGGAGTTCCCGCAGTAAAATGAATTTCTTCTACAGGTTCGGTTTCGCTGGCCAGTCTTGATTCGGTCAGGAATTGTGTTTCTTTCCATTTGGTGTCAAAAATATTGTCAATATTTAGTCCGATTGAGACTTTTTTGATCTGGTAATTCACAGAAAAATCAGTGATACAATATCCTTTTGCCACTACCGAGTTGTCTTCATTTGCCGGACGGTCGCCTAAAAAACGGGTTCTTATACTTCCTGAAAACCCTTTTAAATCTTTTACAGAAAGTCCGCTTGTCAGGGTATTTACGGGAGCAAGAGGCAGATAATCATTCCCTTTAGGTTCATCCATTGTCCTTGCATGTGTATACGTATAATCGGTATTCCAGAATAACCAGTTGGTAAGCTGGTATCTGAATCCAAAATCGAAACCTTTTCTTTGTGTTTTTCCGCTAGGTTCTACAACGGCTTCGTCTCCCACATAGACAAATTCCTGTGCCAGATACAAATACCAAACTGCAGAATTGACAATCATTCTCGGGAATGGTTTCCAGTTAATTCCTAAATCGGCTCCGTATGTTTCCGGAAGGATTTTTTCTCCTTTTTGAGCCACAACTACACGGGTATCGTTACTGTGAAATCCTTTTCCTAATTTGAAGAAATATTGTAGCTTGTCATTTTCTGTATATAAAAAATTCAGTTTCGGGCTCACTATTGCTTTAGTCTGTGTCTGATTGGTATAAGTCGGAGCTAGCTGGTCTTCATAGCCGAATTTGAAATAATCTAAACGTAAACCTGCATTGATCAGCCATTTTCCTGATGTAAAATCAAAACTTGTATAAGAAAACAAATTAGTCTGGTTTACATTTCCTAAACTCAGATAATCTAAAACTGTTTTTCTGTTTAATGTATGCGACAATTCTACATTTTTATTATTGTCATTTCGCAATCCCGCACCCAGTTTAAAACGCCATTTTTCGCTTAATTTCTGATTGTATTCTGACTGAAAGCCCACAATTGTTCTGTTTTCTTTCTGTTTGATCTGGTCTCCGTTTACAGGATCATTTAAGAAAAAAGTAAAATTCGAATACAACTCAAAATCGTATTTACTCAAATAAGCGGTATTTTTTATCTGTGTATTTTCATCAATTTTGGCATCGTACTGCAGATTTAAATTGGTTCTTCCGGTAGTACCGCCTTCATTGGAATCAATGGCTCCGTAATGTGAAATGGTGCCGTCATTTACGGCACGATCCGGAATCTGTCCGCTTGCATCCCACTGGCTTTTGAAATGGGAAACCGATAAGGCAATAAGATTGCCATTAGCCATTTTAGCACTGTATTTCCCAAACAAATTAATTCGGTTAAAGTTCTGTGGCGCATCAAAATAACCATCGGTCATCATGTATTCTCCCGCAATATAGGCCGACTGTTTTTCTTCGTTCAGTAAATTGAACATCGCAACGGTACGGAAAGTATCAAACTGTCCTCCCTCAAAAGAAACAGAACTGTTTTGTAATGCATTTTTGGTATTAAAACCAACATATCCGGCGGTGGTAAAATCTCCTTTTTCGGCAAAATAAGATCCTTTGTCAAAATCGATATTGGCAACGGTTTCGGGGATTACGAAGTGAAGATCTGCATAACCTTGTCCGTGTGCGTGCGAAACCATATTGACCGGCATTCCGTCAACCGTGACATTAATGTCGGTTCCGTGATCGCAGTCAAAACCTCTTAAAAAGATTTGTTCTGCTTTTCCCCCGCCCGCATGCTGTCCGATAAAAAGTCCCGGAACTTTGCGCAATAAATCCTGAGAGTTTGAAACAGGCTGAATTTCAAGATCAATTTTAGAAATTGTATTTAAATATTTTAAGTTATTGCTTATGGTTACTTCTTCCAGTAAAAATGGTTTTTCATCAATTGCAATTGTCATAAAATCAAAAGAAATAATTTTAATTTTCTGAGTAGCAAATCCTTGTTTTGTAATCACTAAGCTGTCATTTATCTGAGCTCCTTCTAAGGTAAATTTTCCGTTTGCATCAGTATGTGCATGTGTTTTGGAATTAAGATCACGGATTAAAACTTCGGACAAGGCTTTTCCGTCGGCATTATTCACGACACCACTTACCGACTGCGCATTACTGTTTAAAATGAAACCAAAAATTAAAAAAAAGAAAAATATTCTCATGAAACTTATGCTTAATTGAGGCGCAAAAATAACCAAATAATAAAATTAGATACCTTTTTCTGAACTGGATTTTTTTCTTGCTTTTCTCTCCAATGGCTGAAAGCATTGGCAATGTTATAATTAATTCAACGAAAAAAGGATGAACAGTATTGTTCATCCTTTTTTTATATAGCTGCTAATCAACAGCTTTTAATTAATTTTTATTTAAATGGAAGGAAAAAGACTTGTTTTGGCAATTTTATCTGATGAAAATTCAACTGACAAACCTTCGCCGTAACTTTCCTGAAAATATTCTAAACGAATTGGCAGCAGTCCTTTCTTTAAAGTTATTTCAGAACTTTTTTCATTGAAGCCGTGTAATCCGTCATTGTCAATAAGCAATTGGTCGTTTATATAAAGTTTACTTCCGTCATCAGAAGAAATATAAAAAGTATATTTTCCGTCTTCTGGGATGTTTATGAATCCATTATAGACCAAACCATAATTATTGGAATCATGTTTAATTTTGTTCAGGTCAAAATCAGGAGCATATCCTTTATCAACTGCAGTAAGTGTACTGAAATCCGGCATTTTACTCCATTTCCCTTTGTACAAACTGTAATTCAGGCCTGTTTTTTTATTATAAAATATTTTTGAAATAACAGAACTGTTAGACCCCTCGCCTGCCGGAACCGCAATCGCATTTACACGCACCGGGACTGCAACTTCAAATGCTTTTGTGTACAGTTGTGAATTGCGTGTCGGAACAGAACCGTCTGTGGTATAATATATTTTATCGGTTCCTTTTTGAATAAATTCAACTTTTGCTTTTGTATCAGATTCTAATTCCGGTGTGTTTGCAAATTCAGGTCTTTCGGCAATTTTTCCATACATTTTAAGTAATTCATAATATGGTTTGTATGCCTTGTTGGCTTCGCTGATGGATTGAATGGTTAAGAGCGCACTGTTCCAACGATTAGAAAAACCATCAATTTCTTTCTTAATATCTGTAATGTTATACTCCAGGTTTTGGCCAAACTGAGAAAGTGACATTATTTCGAAAGGACTGTATAATCCGTCATTCCAATCGTTTAACAAACGAAATGCTTCGAAATTTTTCATGTATTTAATTTGCCCTTTTTTACCTGAAAGCAATTGTTGATCGTAATCCGGGAATTGTACCTCAACAGAAACTTTTGTATTCGTAGAAAATTCAGGTAAATACACACGTGTTTCAAAATCGTTTCCGGCATAGGACCAGCTTCCTGCTTTAGGCTCTTCACTGTATGGAATATTTTGTCCGTTTACCGACACGGTTGTTGGAGGAAATGAACATGGAAAACGTAGTTCATAACCTCTTGAAGTTAACATTCCGGGAAATGATCCTTCTACAGCTCCTATCACAATACTGGTTTTATTGCCTGTTTGTTCTGAAGTTACCGTTGTGTTGGTAAAAGCATTTTTCTTGAAATTATTATTGTTCCCTTCATCTTCATACAGTTTCAGGATTCCTTTTTTGCCCGGATAAAAAGCAAGAATTAGCGGATTTAATGGTTTTTCATCTGTTCTTTCCACTTTTGACTGCATCGGAATAATTGCACCTTCTTTTACAAAAACCGGAATATCACCCAAAGTAAAAGGCATCGTAATTTTTTTACCGCCTTTTATGATGCTTCCGGTACTGGTTTCGTACCATTTACCTTCAGGCAGCCAGGTTTCCTGTGATACGAAAACATTTCCTTTACCGATTGGTTTTGTAATCGGATTCACGATCATATCACGGCCAAACATGTATTGGTTTGGAATAGCATACGAGTTCTCTTCTTTTGGATAATCGTAATACATGGGGTGAACGGTAGAAACTCCTGTTTCATAGGTATTTCTTGCTTCATTATATAAATACGGCACCAGAGAATACCTCATCTGATAAGCTTCTCTCATGATCAGGAAATTATCCAGTGGATAAGCCCAAATACGTCTTTCGTGTTGTGGTGCTGCAGTAGCGTGTGTTCTGAATATTGGACTAAAAACGCCCCACTGAATCCATCTGGTATACAATTCTGCCGTACCCGCATCGCCCTGGTGTCCGCCGATATCGTGACTCCAATATCCAAATCCTACATTGGCTGCCGTAGCCGTAAAATAAGGCTGATAATTTAATGATTCCCAGGAAACATGTGTGTCTCCCGAAAATCCAATCTGATATCTGTGATTTCCAAGTCCGCCCCAACGGTGAAAGATTAGTGGACGTACCTTGTTTTGACGTTCCATATCGCTGTAATGCACATAATTTAAGTAAATCGTTGGATTAACTCCGGGAATATTGGTACTTCCCCATTGCTGCCAGTCCAGCCACCAAAAATCTACGCCCGCATTTTCAATAGGACGCAATACCAGATTCATATAATTGGTTGCAAATTTTTTATCGGTAATATCAAAAGGAACATATTTCTTTGAAGCCGGATCAATTCCCATAGCTTTTGCCATTTCGGGATACACTTCTTCAAAAGGCTGAATTCCTGACGCCGGATGAAGGTTTAAACAGGTTTTAAGGTGTTGTTCATTCGTCCATTTTAAGAATTTTTCAGGAGAAGGAAATAAATTTTTATTCCATGTAAAACCGGTCCATCCCGAATCTTCTCCGGCCTGGTCTCTTTGTCTTTGTCCGTTTTTGAAAAATTCAGGCAATGATTTTACGTGCCAGTCCATATCGATTACAAATACATCCAGAGGCACATCATGCATTTTGAATTCGCTCACCAGGTCACGAAATTCAGTATCAGAGTATTCTCTGTATCGCGACCACCATGCACCAAAGGCAAATCGTGGCGGCATGGCTATTTTACCTGCAATATCGGTGTAGTCTTTCAAAGCTGTTTTATAATCCGAATCATAGGCAAAAAGATATAAATCCTGCGGTTTCTCTCCCGGACGCGCCATAACCCACGGCCACTCTGAATTATCAAAAAGCGGGCGTTCGCTGTCGTCTATCAGATACCAGCCATCACGTGAAATGATTCCTTTTTCCAGTTCCTTTGCGGGACCGTCAACACCGTCTAAAGTACGGGTTGTTCCCAATAAGTTTTTAGTATTGGCCAAACCTGGTTTCCATGAAACAGGTTTACCATTTACCATAAAATCTACACTTAAATTTTTGTCGTTAAAGTTGCCTGAACCTGTTTTGTACTTCAGTTTTACGACATTGGTTACAATTTGCAGTACACCGTTACTTTCTTTTTTGGTAAAAGACGGCACCGGAAGGTTTCGGTTTACAAATGTCAGCGAAGCATTGTCCGTAAACTTACCATCTGAGCTCCATTCCATACGGATTACACGTGGAGAAAGTACTGTAAATCTTGCATTTCCTGAAACTACAACTGCCTGCGGATTGGCTTCAGGTTTATATTCCTGAGCCGATAAAGCTGCGGATGCGAGACAAAAAATTGTAACTAAAAATTGTTTTGTTTTCATATTTTATTTTAAAAATTAATCTTAAATAAATATTTCAAATCATTTCATAAAGCTATCATTTTAATGAGATGATTTGAAATATTTAGTACTTATTCCGGGTTTTATTTTTTAATAAATCGTTTTGTCGTTTTTGTTCCGTCCTTTTCAAAAACAGCAAAATAAATTCCGGTTGCCAAAGCTGAAACATCTATACTGTTTTCTTTTATGATTTGTTGGGAAACCAGACTTCCAGTTTCAGAAAAAACATGAACGCTGATTCCTTTCATTTCAGAACTAAAAAAAAGCGTGTTTTTTACCGGATTAGGATACACATTTACTGCCTCTGCTGCAGTCAGGTTCTGATTTTGTACTGAAGGCTTCGAAAACTGGGCTGTTCCTAAAGTTGTTACTGGTTTTAGCAAGTCCAGTTTCCAGCGTTGCGCATCGTTGTTATTATCAGTCCACTGATGTACATTGGTTCCCGGTTCTGCAAGGTTATTTACAACGTCAAGACACAGATTCGTGTTTTTATGGGTCAGCTTAAAATAACCGTCACTCATCAGTTCAATTTTCCAGCGTTGCGCATCTGTACCCAAATCGGTCCATTGCTGTACATTAGCTCCCGGCTGACTGCTGTTGTTATCTACATCCAGACACTGATTGGTTCCCCTGTGTGTCAATTTATAAAAGCCATCCGATTCTTTTGTAATAACCCAGCGCTGAGCGTCAGTTTCATTGCTGGTATATTGCTGTACATTTGCTCCCTGTTGGATACTTCCATCGCTCACGTCAAGGCTTTGGTTTGTTCCTTTATGTGTCAGCCTGTAAATTCCACCGGAAACAATTGGAACTTCAATCAGATCCAGTTTCCATCTTTGGGCATCATTATTAGCGTTGGGATTATCTGTCCATTGCTGTACATTCGCACCAGACTGACTGCTGTTGTTATCCACATCCAGGCATTGATTAGTTCCCTTGTGAGTCAGCTTAGCATAGCCGTCTGACATGATTTCGATTTTCCAGCGTTGTGCATTGTTACCGCTGTCTGTTGATTGCTGTACATTTGCTCCCTGAACACTGCTGTTCTGAAAAACATCCAGACACTGATTTGTTCCTTTGTGCGTCAGTTTATAAAAACCATCTGCTTCGAGTGTAACCACCCAGCGTTGTGCATCACTGCCGTTATCTGTACTTTGCTGTACGTTTGCTCCCGGCTGATTACTGTTATTAAAAACATCCAGGCATTGATTGGTTCCTTTGTGCGTTAACTTATAAATACCTCCCGAAACAATGCTTTGCGTCGGACAGGATTGATCCGGTATTCTGGGTGCCACACCATAATTGGTCATATTAACAGGTTCAATCAAATCATTCGAATTAAAATACATTCTGTCAATGGCAATTTTCCTGTCTCCTGATGTACCATTTTCGTAACGATGGTAAACGATGTAGTATTCATCACAATTTCCCATTTTTAATACACCATGATGTCCGGGGCCTTTGTCTTCTATATTAGAACTCAATATTTTGCCTCTGTAAGTCCAGGGTCCCATAGGGGAATTGGATGTTGAGTACTGCACATTATAAGTATCATTATACCATGCTCCGTTAGAATAGGTCATGTAGTACACTCCTTTTCGTTTTACCATATAAGGCCCTTCGGTATAATTTTGGGGTGTAATATCCGTAGGGCCAGTGGCTAAAGAAACCATATCTGCGTTTAATTTACGAACTACCATTCTGCTTTTTCCTGATCCTCCATAATAAATATATGCTTGTCCGTCATCGTCAATAAAGACATTGGCGTCAATAATATCATCGGTGTAAGGATCTGTTGCAATAAGCGGTGCCCCAATATCTGTAAAAGGGCCAATAGGTGTATTACCCACTGCCAAGCCTATTTTGGTTTCGGCAGTATAATAGAAATAATATTTATTGTTTCGAAACACCACAGCCGGAGCCCAGCCATTGTATTGTGCCCACGGGCTATCCGGGAAAAGGTCAAAAATAAGACCTTCATCATGCCAGTTGGTCAAATCAGTTGAGGAATAGGCATGAAACTGTGTACCGTAAATGGCAGTGGTATAGATATAATATTTATTGTTGAAGTAATGAATTTCCGGGTCAGCTCCTGTAAACAAAGGATTACCACTCGTCTGTGCCTGTAAAGAACCGGCAAAACTTACAAACATTAAAACTAAGACAAAACGCAGTTTTAATTTATCAATCAGATTATAATTATGTAGTTTTATTTGTATCATAATTGGTAGTTTTTTGATCTTATTTTTTAATAAATCGTTTTGTAATTTTTTCTCCATCCTTTTCAAAGACTATAAAATAGATTCCGGATGCTAAACCTGAAACATTTAAATTATCAGTTACATTTTGTTGTGAAACGGAACTTCCTGTAGAAGAAAAAATGCTCACATGCGTTCCTGTCATTGGAGAAGTGAAAAATAATGTGCTTTCGACCGGATTCGGATAGATGTCTATCGCTGATGCATCAATATCATCCTGGGTTTTTACATCTGATTTTGCTAATTTGGCTGTTCCTGTCGAAATCAGTTTCCATTGTCCGCTGGCCTGGTTTTCGTTTTGCCACTGTTGGACGTTTCCACCGCTTACGGTACTAAAACCGGCTACCTCAACCAGTTTTCCGCTGTGTTTGGCGATCAGTTTGTAATAACCGTCACCTGTCGATACGGCCATAAACTGCTGGTTAGCTCCGCCTACATACGCCCACTGATGTACATTGGCTCCGTTGTCTGTGCTGACTCCTGCAATATCTACTGATTTTCCGCTGTTGACTGCCTGAATTTGATAAGCTCCGTCACCCACATCAATAAATTTGAATTTTTGATTACTGGCTCCGGTATAATTCCCTTGTGCGATATTACCGCCATCAACAGTGCTGGATGCCCAAACGTCCATATATAAGCCGCTGTGGCGGTTTTGCAGGTAATAGGTTATATTCCCTAAATTGGGAGTTCCGTTCGGCCGAATGCGTAATGACGTGGTTCTGTCATTCCAGTCTCCGGTCCAGTCAGCAGTGGCTGTAAATTCTTTTGAAGCACCGCTAAAATTATCCCCATCATAGACTATTACTTTATAGCCTTCAGTGATTTTTAATGAGGTAATATCATTGTCCAAAATTCCTTTTGCCTGAAGTTGTGCCAGGGTGTAATCTCCCATATTCAGACCTGCTGTATATCCTCCAAACGTGACATCCTGATATACATTGACCAAAGAAGTGTTGGTATCTGTTATTTTTATGGAAGAAATTTTATCATTCCAGTCTGCAAGCCAGGCGGAGTTTGCCGTAAATGTTTTTGAAGTTCCTGTAAAATTATCATTTTCATAAACGGTTACCACATAACCGGAAGGAACGGACAGCGAAGTAATATCATTATCCGAAACGCCTCTTGCCTGAAGCTGTGCCAATGTATAGTTTCCTATTGAAAGCTGCGAATAAAATCCCGAATAATTAATATTCTGATAGACATGTACTTTGTTTAAACTGGCTGCTGATTCAAATAAATGAAGGCCTGTCGTTTGAGTTGATAAATCAATTGTACCATTGGGAAGTGAATTCCAATCTGCATTAATTAAAAAGTTAGATTTATTAACCGCTTTGGCCCATACATAATTTCCTGTATAATTTATTACGCTTAAATACCGGTCTTTTTGTGTTTGTGTTAAATTTCCCAGACGGACAAACTCTATCAGCCATTTTGCAAAAATTCCTTTAAACAATCCGCCATCTCCCTGCCCGTTTTCATTGAGAAAAAATACACCACCGTTATAATTCCTGTAATTCATCATAAACTCTGCAGCCTTTACTCCATCATCCATATACGATTGCGTTCCCGTTACCAGATAAAGTTCTAAACAAGCAGCGATGAACATGCCGGAGTTATACGAAAATTGCCAGTCGGGATCAAAATTTGTCGGAGAATCCCAGATACCGCCCTGAGCATTCAGGACATTTGCTTTCATCCAGGTATGAATATCTTTTGCCATCTGAAGGTTGGTGTTATCTCCTTCCAACTGATATAACTTAACTGCAATCACAATTGCGGGACTGTTTGCTATCGAGTTTTTACAAGGAGTTGTGCAGCCTTTTTTCCATGACATTGAGCCATTAGAATAACCCGTTTTGATTTCTGTCCACATTTGGTGTACCGCATCTAAAAACTCAGGATCTTTGGTAGCATTGTAACAGTTGAAACTTGCCAGGCAAAGCCATTCCAGATCATCATAAAAATCATTATGGTATGTTCCTGCACCATAGGAATTGTATTTTCTGATTCCTGCAATGATGCTTTTCATTCTGTCTTTATAAACCGAATTGCGGGTTCTTTGATAAGCATCTGCCAGTGTTTCCAGCGTATGTGCCTGTATCCAGTAACCATACCCGTAAGGATCGTTATCTGAGGCACTGTTGTGCTTGTAATAACTTTTATCCGCAGACATATAAATGGTATTGGTACCGTTCTGTAGATTTTCTGCCCGTTGATCAGCGGTTTGTGCAAATGTACTGGCTCCCATGATCAAAAAGAGCATCACTCCAAATATGTTCCTACTTTTCATATACTAGTATTTTTTGTTTCACTTTAAATATTATTTTATTTAAAAAAGTAAATACACTAAAGCGAAGTAGTGTATTAGCAATATCTCTTTACCCATTGTTTTAATCCTAATTTGGCCTGTAGATAATCAATAAAAAAAGTGTATATAAAATTTTGTATTTAGATAAGAATGTAAAAAATGTGTAGGTAATAGTATGTCTGACTGAAAAAATTAAAAAAGAATCCAAAACCCTTCAGTCTTGTATGGACTGAAAAGTTTTGTTTTCTTTTTTTTAATCATTACAGTTTTTTGAACACAATAGTCATTTTTGCTGTATTAACGGTAACTTCATAATCACCCTCAGCGGTAATAAGCCATTTATCATCCGGATGACCATTTGCAACATACTTCACTCTTGTGTCGTCACTGGCACTTCCATTAATTGGCGTACCTGCTACTACTGGCATTAAAAATTCGCCATTCCAGTCGGGATTGTTAACAAAGATTTTTATTTCGCCAGGTCCAAGTTTTACTTTACAGGTAAACACTTCAACATTTGTTCTATCCCAGGTCATTTGTTTAGGATTGTCTTTATCCCATTCCCTGCCATCTACTGATTTTCCAACCAAAGCAAGTTTGTCGTAAGGAAAATATCCTAAAGCATAGGTTTTTTGTTCTATATCCATATAGAAGTAATGGCGTCCTGCTTTGGTTACTTTGAAAACATTATCAGCTGTTCTTGGCTCAGTTTGGTTATAAACAATTTTATTTTCAGGAGCAGGATCGTAAGAAGGCAGTTCGCTGCCCGGGTTTCTGATCACCTTGAATTCACCAACTGAAAAATTTCCAATAAAATTATAAATTGTTCTTTCTGTTTTTTCTGGTAAACTTTTTCCTGTAGTATAATCCCAACTACCACTTATCGCATCTCCAACCATAAAAAGCGGCAATGGTCCGGGGCTGAAACTTGTAACAGCAAAACTTGAGGTAGATACTTCCGGTTTCTGAAACTGTACACTATTGTTTACTCTTGCAATTATTTGTACCTCAAGATCCGTAACAACACCTCCGGGACGTTTGAATTTTTTCAGCAATAAAGAATTCAACTCTCCTACAGTATAGGATTTTGTAAATACCCCTGCCGGAACTTCTTCTGTAACTGCTGTAATTTCTTCAGGAGGAAGGCCTTCGCTGAAATTTTTTCCCTGGATATCCATACGAAAAAAATAAGTCAGGCTCGTTCCTTCTCCTCTGTCATTGGCTTGTGTCCAGGTAAAGGTTATCGCATTTACGTCGTCATTATCTTTTACCAGTACAACTTCCTTTTTTGAAAGATTTATAGTTAACGGATTCGGGAAATTGGGATCCTTAAGCCAGTCCACATTTTCAAGTCCTTTGTCTTCACAAGAGACAAGAACCAAACTCATTATTATAAATGAGATAATATTTTTTATATTTTTCATTTTTTTTCTGATTTTAATTATTTGTCCCAGAAAGGTGCCTGGATTAAATTAGGATTCTTTTCAATCTCTGCCAGAAATATCGGGAACCAATAAAAAGACTTTCTGTATACTCTTGTCTGATAAGCTGTTCTTTTGTAGAATTCGGAGGCGTCTTTACCGTTAAAATTCATTCCGTAAACAGGACCATTCAAAACAGTTTCGGCCAGTTTCCATCTTCTTAAATCATCATAACGGATACCTTCCGTACAAAGTTCCACTCGTCTTTCCATTCTGATTATCTTTCTGATACTCGCCTGATCACTGTCTACATGTATATTCTGATCGTCTGTTCCTCCTGTTGTATAGGTTCTTACACCTGCTCTTGTTCTGATTTTATTAAGATAAAGCAAGATATCAGGATTGTTGGGATCTGATTCGTTCAGTGCTTCTGCATAGTTCAGGTAAGCTTCTCCCAATCTGTATAAAATACCGTGACGCGGTGCAAAATAATCGATAATAGGATTTCTGGTTGGATCTGTTCTTTTTCTGGCTAAATAGCCATTCTGTGGTGCATCGTGTGTACCATTATTATCTTTTTTACCGTTAAAGAATTCCAGTTTTCTTCCTTTATCTTTTCCGGCATTGTCTCCATCCGTATACCATGCACCGTCAAAATTAACTGCCAGGTAGAATCTTGGTTCACGATTGCAATACATATTATACGTACCTGCCAGCGTAACCAGTCCCGGGCTTTTTACTTCATTAAATTTTGTTACCCCATTAGGCCAGTATCCATCCTGATTAGAGAAACCTGTTTCTACATATCCGGAATTGGAATCGGTTATTGGTAAACCATTCGCTGTAAAGAAAGCATCTACCAATGATTGCGTTACACCATATCCTCCGGCACCTCCGGCACCAGTTGGTGCTGTATGTCTGTCATATTCTTTTGATTCAACCGCCACACGGGCAAAAAGTACTTCTCCGTTTCCTTTGCTGGCTTCTATAAGATGCAGGTTTTGGCAGGATAAAAAAGGATCAATTTTTCCGGCAGCATTCATTTCAGTATATAGTTTATGACCTGCCGCTTCTGCACTTAGAATTAAATCTTTACTGGCATCTGCAGCAATTTTCCATTTATTGGCATCATATGTAGAATTAAATAACACTTTTCCGTCTTTAGTAATATGACTTGCATATTCTGAATTTCCATTAACAAGCGGGCTTGCTGCAAAAAGAAGCATTCTTGCTCTGACAGCTTTACACATTATAGAGGTGGCACGTCCAAATTTTCTTCCATCAGAATACGATGCAGGTAAAACCAGTTCTGCTTCTTTCAATTCTTTATCAATCCACTTTACAATATCATCATAAGGCGTCTGGCCAACCTGTAAGTCCGGAAGGTTATAGTCTACGGGTGTAATTTCATCCGGGTTAAAAGGAACCGGACCGTATGTATTTATCAGTAATGTGTAATAGTAGGCTTTTAGAAAACGACACTCCGCAATCATTAACCTAACTTCATTTTCTGTTAAATTTTGTTCCGGTATTGGCTTAATGTTCTGTATAAGTATGTTGCATTCTCTTATTCTTTGCGGAAGTCCATTCCAGTAACTTGGGCTCCATGGAGAACCTACCGACCAGTCGCCAAGGGCAAATGGTATAACCTGCCAGTCATACTGGCGCCATCTTTCTGACGGAGTCATATCGTCTGCTAAAATTTCCTGTCCCAGACTGCGGGTGTATCCCCAGGTAGGGTCCGGAATTCTTGAGTAGCAGCTTGCCAGCCAGTTTTCAGTTTTTGTTTTACTCTCAAAAACACCATCCAAAGTAAGTTCGGTATCGCTCTCTTTATCTAAATAATCAGAACAGGATGACGATAATAATAATCCTAAAAAAAGGAATATCGCTCTAATGTATATATTTTTCATTTTAATAGATTTTTAAAATTATAGTCCTATTGATAATCCGAAAAGAATTGATCTTGTTGATGGGTATCTTAAACCATTTCCGGTATCCAATTCCGGATCCCATAGTTTAAATTTAGAAGCATACCACAAGTTATTTCCACTGACATAAATTCTTAACCCTTGCATATAAAATCTTTCCAGTACCTTTTTATCAAATGAGTATCCTACTTCCATTGTCTTTAAACGGCCAAAACTCATGTCTTTTTTCCACCACGTTGATGCAACAGAATTATTAAGATTAGGACCATAGCTCAGTCTTGGGTAGAAAACATCCTGACTTGGATTTTGTTCTGTCCAGCGGTCTTCGTAATTAGTGTAAATATTTCCTAAAGTACCTGTACCGCTTCCAGGGATAAAATTAGCCCCTCCAATCATTCGTTCTGATTTTGCTACTCCCTGAAAGAAAAAGCTCAAATCAAATTGTTTGTATTTCAAATTAGTTCCAAAACCGTATACAATCTGAGGATCCGTTGTACCGCCTATAAACCCTTCGTCTAATCCGCTTATGATTCCGTCATTATTTCTGTCTTCATATTTAATATCTCCCGGACGTAATGCTGTTCCAAATGTTGGTACAGGCAGTCCCGGAGCCAATACACCCGGTGCAGAAAAGTCTTCATTGGTATATAGCCCTTTTGCGGTATAACCCCATAATGTATTATTTTGAATACCTGTTCCGGAACGGTATGTTCCTTTTACACTGTCCGGTTCATCTCTTTCTGTCACTTTATTTTCAACAAAAGTGAAATTGGCACGCCAGCTCATAAAGAAATCAGGAGTTACCTGTTTGTTTAAATTAAATGCCACCTCAATACCTTTATTTTCCATTTTTCCATAATTGGCATAAGGCGCGTTGATAAATCCTGCCTGAGTCGGAACAGTATTTCTTGAAATAAAGATATCTTTCCTTTTTTCCTGAAATACATCTACTGTCAGGTCAATCATATTCCATAATCCTAATTCCAGACCAAAATCTAATTTGGCTACTTTTTCCCAGGTCAGATTGGTTACCCCAATTTCACCTTCTTCAATTCCTTCAAATTTTACCCCATTCCCTGTACCGAAAGTATAATCTGAATCATTATTATCACTAATGGTTGTCAGGTAGGCAAATCTTCTGTTTGCTCCAATGTTATCATTTCCGACTAAACCATAAGAACCGCGAAATTTGATTTTATTGAAAACATCTTTAAGAGGCTCCATAAATTTTTCTTCGGAGGCGATCCAGCCCATAGCTACAGAAGGGAAAAATCCGTATCGGTTTCCTTTTGCGAAATTTTCAGATCCGTTGTATCCAAAGTTAAATTCCCCAATATATTTTCTGTCAAATGTATAAGAGGTTCTTCCGGCAATTCCCTGATGTTTAAATGCCTGCGGAGGCCTGTCATCCTGGTAGCTGTCCTGATTATATAAAAACAAACCGCTAAAATCATGTTTTCCGAAAGCACGATTATAAGTAGTATTCGCTTCAAGGTAAATACGTCTGTTTCCAAATCCGGCTTCAGTTTTATATCCCAGATATTCCTGTCCGTATGCCTGAACAGTTCCGTGTATTAAGCTTCCGTCCAGATCCCTTTGTGTCGCTACGTTATAATAATCAGGTGATTTTCCGCGTATCACTTTGTTTTCAGAATAGGAATCAAACGAGTACGTGAATTTGGCTTTTAAACCGGGTGTAATATCTTTTAGATCCTGTTCTAATGATACCAGACTTTCGATTTTGCTGCCTCCTTGTTTGTAATATCCCTGCTGCGTGCTCATCGCCCATGGATTTTCACGTGCAAAAACTCTTGGAATAGTTCCGTCTGAGTATATGGCGGGATGTACAAAAGGAGTTGTTTCAAAAGCTTTATTAAATAAGTCATCAGTACTGCTGTTTCCTTTATTAAGATTTTGCAAAAAACCTCCAATATTTACTCTCAATAAAGTAGTTTTTGATACGTTTACATCTACGTTTGTACGAACGTTAGCTCTGTTTAACCTTGTTTCTGAATCGTATGTTTGTTTTGGATCTGTAGCCATAATACCTTTTTCACTATAGTAGGAAGCAGTAAGGGCATATCTCAAAATTTCCGATCCACCGGCAACATTCAGGTTAGATCTTGACGTAAAAGCATAATCTTTGGTTATGGCATCTACCCAGTTTACGTCAGGATACAGATCCGGATCATAATTACTGGCTGTTTTTGAAATACGATCTTGTGAATATAGTTCCGGTATACCTTTTTCGGCAGCCAGCTGATTCAGAAGTTTCATGTAAGGTGCAGCACCAATAAATTCCGGTAACTTAGTAGGCTCCTGAATGGAATATTCCGTTCTCACCTGTATTCTTGGTGCACCAACAAAACCTCTTTTGGTATTGATCAGAATAACCCCGTTTGCACCTCTTACTCCATATACAGCACTGGCCGCCGCATCTTTTAAAACAGAGAAAGATTCAATTTCTGAAGGATCAAGGTCGTTTAGGTTTCTTTCAATTCCATCTACCAGTACAAGCGGATTTGTTCCTCCTTTAAAGGTAGAAATTCCACGAATCTTGATATCCGACTGGTCATAACCCGGTTCACCCGAACGCTGCACGGCCATTATACCTGTAATCTGACCTGCCAGGTTGTTTCCTAATGTACGGGCTGTACCAACCTGTAACAACGAAGGCTTTATGGTACTGATAGCACCAACAACCGATGCTTTTTTCTGAGTACCAAAACCAACCACTACAACGGTCTGAAGATCGCTGGTTTCTTCAACCATCGTTACCGTAATTTTTTTATTGTTGTTTATAGGTTTTTCGACCTCTTTCATTCCGATAAACCGAAATACAAGTATCGCCTGGGGTGAAGATACCGTAATTGTAAAACTTCCGTCAAAGTCTGTGTTCACTGCGTTTTTTGTGCCTTTCTCAATTACAGTGGCACTGGGTAGTGACAAACCTTTTGAATCAACTACATTTCCCGTTATTTTTACGGCGTTTTGTGAGTTAGCGTTTTGTGCATAATTTTGGCCTGCACAGAGCATTAGGAACAGTAAACAAATAAATCCAGTCCTGAACTTTAATTTACTCCAGGTAAATAAGCTCAAATGATTGGATGTTTTCCAAGTCATTTTAATTTCCATTTGGTTAGTTTTTTTGGTTAGTTAGTTTTTCTAATTAAAAATGAATTCTGAAATTTCGTTATCTGTCTCAATAATTAAGAATTTATCATAAATGCGATTACATGATTTAAAACTCTTATTTTTTAATACATGATAAAAAATCATGTTGTTTTTTATTGATATAATAATTTACATCTCAAAAATTCCCTTTTAATTTCTGACCAAATTAGGGTAATGATAACATATTCTTAATCTCATTTTGTTTCAAAATTATGTTGAAATCGTTCATAGAGCCACGGAAAACACTGTAAGTAAGCAATATAACAGAAAACACTTGCTTTATAGAAACCAAATCAAAACTTATTTAATCACGAGCCTGAATCATAATTATTGTAAACATTAATACCGGTTATTTTTATTGATTTTCTATGGCTTTTTCGATAATGAAACCGTGATTCATTCTTATAAATTATAAATCATTTATTTAAAAAGGCATTTATTGCGCTGACCTTAAAAAAGAAGTCATTTTAATAAGGAAATAATAGAGCCGTTTTAGAAAAAATCGTATTGTGTCATTCCGGTATGATCGTATAGAACAAATCTGTTAGAAGAGATTAAAGCCCGCTTTACTGAATCAGGGATTATATTTTGACTGTAAAAAAAAGGTCTCACTTTGAAAAGGCACAAAAACTGCCATTTGTAAGCGAGACCTTATTATTACTAAACAATATAAAAACAAACACTAATTAACGTTCTGTGGCTATCTTTTTTTATTTTATCAAATGCGATTTTACTCCTTCTTTGGTGATAACAACAGGTTTTATAAAACCGTTTTCATCAAAATGCATTTCTTCTATACAGGTTTCCCTTGAGTTTCCATCTGTTTCGCTAAGTGGCCTTCTGTGGTAAACAATAAAGTAGGTATCGGAATCAGGCATTTTTATAACCGAATGATGACCTGCCCCGTTTGCAATTTTATGATCCTGCTCTAAGATTTTACCAATTCTTTTAAAAGGTCCCATCGGAGAATCTGCAATCGCATAAGCAACGCAATAATCAGGGCCTGTCCAGCCTCCTTCGGACCACATAAAGTAATATTTGTTATTTTTAATAAACATAAAAGGCCCCTCAACATAATTCTCGGGAGTAATTTCTTTGAAAACGGTTTTATCTTCAAAAGGAATAAAGCCTTTGAAGTCAGGTTTTAACTTCGCTATATTGCAATGTCTCCATCCTCCGTAAATCAAATAATGCTGTCCATCTTTATCCTTAAAAACAAACTGATCAATAGGCTGTGCACCATTATAAAATTTATCAACCAGTGGTTTTCCTAAATGATCTTTGTAAGGTCCTTCGGGTTTGGAGGCGACTGCAACACCAATTCCTCCCAATTCATTATCGCTTTGAATATCATTTGCACCAAAAAACAAGAAATATTTGTTTTTATTTTTAATGATTGAAGGTGCCCAGATCGCTTTTTTTGCCCATTTTATGGCCGAAGTATCCAGAATTCTTTCGTGTTTTGTCCAGTGTGTCAAATCTTTTGAGGAAAAAGCATCCAGAAAAACCTGTTTCTCATACGGTGCGGAAAATGTGGGATACACCCAAAAAGTCTTATCAAAAATAATTCCTTCGGGGTCGGCGTACCAGCCTTTGAATATGGGGTTATTATTTTTTGTCTGACCAGAATCCGTTTGTGCAACGGCCTTTGAACAGAAACTAATAAGCAGAAAAATTAAAACTTGTTTCATAGGAAAATCATTTAGTTTGACCATGTATTTACGGGCTCGGCATTTACTTTCATTTTTAATTACTTTAAAACAATCGTAATTCCATCTTTAAGCGTTCCGGAACCTGTATATGTTTTACCGTCAAGAATTAAATTTACATTTATTTCTTTTACTTCCGTGCTGATATTTCTTTTACCTTTTACATCAGAAACTTTTACGATAACGGAATTATCCTTTTTTTCTGCAGTAAAAGTGATCAGGGCATAATCCCCTTTCTGAAATCCAAAACCATCCCCGGCATCAAGGTATAATTCTCCTTTTGACTTACCCTCTTTATCAAGACAAACAAAAAGACTTAAAGGATCAAAAGAATTTTCTCCTGCATTCTGTATAATTTTACCCGCAGGGATAATGCTTCCGCCTTTTATACTCAGTTTTGCCTGATACTTATCCTGTTTTTCACCTTCTGTCAAATTTAATTCTTCCCATATTCCGGAAGGAAGTATCGGATCTTTGGCAAATGCCGGAACGACCAAAAGGTTTTCTCCAAGCAAAAATGCCTGTTCTTCATTTCTAAGGCGTGAATCTTTAGGATCTGCAAAAAATACCGGAGCCATTACCGGAAGTCCGGTTTTAGAAGACTCATAAAAAAGAGTGTATAAATACGGTAGTAAACGGTAACGTCTCTCTAAAGCTATTCTTGATGTTTTTTCGATTTCTGCGCCATAAGCCCAAGGCTCTTTATCATTTGTTCCTGCACAGGCATGTCCGCGTGCAAAAGGCATAAAAGCTCCAAAGCCTAACCAGTTTGCCCATAAATCGCCGCTTGTATCTCCAAGGAAACCTCCTATATCCGGTCCGCTAAAAGGCTGACCTGATAATCCTAATGTCAGTGACATGGGTACTGAAAGTTTTAAATGATCCCAGCCTGCATAATTATCACCTGTCCAGGTTGCTGCATAACGCTGACCTCCTAATAAATTTGATCTCGTAAGAAGAAAAGGACGCTTGGCTGGGTTTGTTTTTAAAATCCCCTCATAAGAGGCCTCAACCATTAACCGACCGTACGCATTGTGGTAAAGTAAGTGTGAACCTTGTGGTAAATTTCCGCCTCCTTTGTGAGGGGTATCATACGGCATAGTCCCAAGACGTTTGTCCTCCGGAAAATCATTATCGTTTACAGCAGGTTCGTTCATGTCGTTCCAGACACCATCAATTCCTGTGTTTAAAAAATCTTTATAAAGTCCTGCCCACCAGTTTCTGGTTTTAGAATCTGTAAAATCAGGAAAAACACAATCTCCCGGCCAGACTTTACCGTGGTATTCTTCTCCATTGTTTTGTTTTACCCATACATCACTTTTTGAACCGGATTGATAAACGCCATAATCCTTGTCTACTTTTACACCCGGATCAATCATATAAACGGCACGAAAGCCTTTTTTATGCAAATTGTCGTTTAATACTTTCGGGTTTGGAAATCGGATACTGTCAAAAGTAAACACTCTGTACCCCTGCATATAGTCAATATCCATCCAGATCACGTCGCACGGGATTTTCTTTTCCCTAAAGGTATCTGCAATTTCCATTACACGTTTTTCGCTGGCATAAGAGAATCGGCACTGGTGGTATCCTAATGCCCAGCGTGGCGGTAATTTTATGGTACCTGTTAGTTCCGAAAGTCCTTTTATGACTTCCTGAGGTGATTTTCTATCGATAATATACACTCTGAACAAAGCGCCTTCAGAGTTATAAATAATCTGATCTGAGTTGGTGATCAGTTCGGCTTTCCAGGTACTGTCAAAGATAATCCCAAAAGCAGAACCATCAGGGCGAACCCCCATCACCCACGGGTGGGTCTGGTACAATCTTTTTCCACCTTCAACACTGTAAGCCCCTGTATCCGTGTTCCATAATTTGATAGATTGTCCGTTACGCAGAAGCGGTCCTGTAACTTCTCCTCCTCCGTACAAACTGATATCTCCTTTTAGGTTCAGAACAGCGCTTGCCTTATTGTTTTTGAAGGCAAATTCCGGAATTAACGACCAGTCTGACGGTGCCTTTGCTTTCGATTTTGGTTCTGAGGAAAGTATTAAGGATGGTGTTTTGTTTTTATCAAAGCCTTTTGGAATAAACTCCACAATTCTGTCGCCTACCAATGAGGTTTTAAGTAATGGGACTTCCTGAGCGCTGGATGTTATTATTCCAATTGAAATAAAAATGAACGACAATAAGGTTTTCAAGTTCATGGTTATGGTTTATGGTTAGTAAAGTGCGATTACAAATCTACTAAAACGTTTTAGTATAATTATAAAAAATATTGAAAAATTTCAATATTTTTTATGGTAAGTGAATTTATGATAAGCTATTAAAATGCTTATGATAATAAATATGTTAATTTTCTATCTATTATTTCTTTATATCAGATTAAAAACATTCTTTTTACATCGTTGGAATAACCAATGGAGTTCCCTCAGGTGCCGGGTCTCCAATAATGGGATTTCCGTTTTCGTCCCATTTGATTTGCTGCATCCTTGGCGATCTTCTGCCCGCATCCCTCTCCCGGGTTTGAATTTGCATGGTATAGAATCCAGTCTTCTTTTCCATTTGGTGATTTGAAAAACGAATTGTGTCCCGGAGCATATACTTTCGTTTTGTCTGATTGTTCCAAAATTGGTTTTTCTGATTTTACCCAGGCCAACGGATCCAGCAAATTCTCTTTTCCTCTAAAACTGAGTAAGCCCAGACTATAGTTATCCGTCCAGCAGCCACTTGCTGAAAAGACAATAAACACTTTATCTTTATGTGTCAAAAACTGAGGCCCTTCATTTACATTCACCTGTGCAGGGTTTACGTCATCATGCAGCGCGCCGTGCAATTCCCAAGGTTTTGTCGGACTGGAAATCAGAACTCTGTCTCCGTCAATTTGAGTAGGAGATTTCATTTTGGCGATATAAATATTTTGCTGCCCGTTTGTATCTCCCTCCCAGCCGGACCAAATCATATACAATTGTTTCTTATAGCTAAATACGTTGCCGTCAATGGCCCATTTATCGGTTTTTGCAGCAATCTTTCCTTTAAATACCCATTCGCCTTCCATCGGGTTTTTTGAACTGTTTTCCAAAACATACATTCTGTGTGTATTGTTAGAGCCATTATCTGCAGCAAAATACACATACCATTTTCCATTAAAAAAATGAAACTCAGGTGCCCATATTTCGGCAGAGTAATCGGTATTTTTCGGTGCAACCCAAATCGTTTTCTTTTCTGCATTTTTTAAATCTGCCAGACTTTTGGTTTTCAAAAGAACCAGGCGATCCTGCATAGTATGCGTATAATAGTAATACCCATTGTAATATGTGCTATAGGGATCTGCCCCATATTCTAAAAGCGGATTGGTGAAGGTTTGTTGTGCTGAGACAGTATAGCTTCCGATACCGGACAAAATAAGTGATAATGTTAGTTGTAATAGGTAATATTTTTTTTTCATAAGTAAATATTGATTGTTTTTTATATTTAGTTTCGGTATAATTTGTTGTGAAAAACGATCAAACAATGGTCTTTAATACTTTTGTCTAAAAAGGTTAAATAAAAAATCAAATTACCGGAACAAATCATTCCGATAATTTGAATCCATAAAATAACCAACCACAGTTATTATAAAAAAAGCATCTATTTTTCTTTACCTGTCTTTTTAATCAACACTACTCTGTACGAATTTATTTCACGAGTTTTAAAAGCCTCCATCCATGCTTTTTCATCTTCTGCTGTCTTAATAGTGTTATAATTAGTATTTCCCAATAGGTGATTTAGGTCTTTAAACTTATCGAGGGAAACGTATGAAGCTTCGCGATTTAAAGCATTTTCGTTAGAAGTTATCACTTTTAGCAAACTCCAATTGCCGGTAGTACCAGCATCTACTCTGCTTTGCCATTCACGTTTAAATATTTTTGATTCTGCCTCTCTGTACTTCACATTATTGTCAGGACTAACTTTCATAAAATTAATGAACATTACAGCTCCTAAGGACATTTGAAATTTTCCCTGAGTCTGGTCAATTTGCTTAAGAAAAAATGTTTCCACTACATCTCTGCTTTTAAGAGATTCCGTTCTTTTTGATTCTAAGTCTGCATCGGACATGGAAGGAAATGCTTTTTTTGCATTTTTTAAAAAACTACCACCACCGTTCTGGAACATTTTAATTGAATCTTTAAAAACATGAACGGTCACATATTGATAATCGGAATTCACATTATCTGATTCCATACGCCAAAGTTGCCATCCTGTAATTTCGCCGTTTTCAACACGTTGATTATGTATCTTTTCCCAAAAGCTTTCCGTTTCCAGATAGGCTGATTCCTGTCCCGGAGCTATTTTCATAAACTCAAATAATAAATAGGTTTTTGTTTGGGCAATCGCATTGCTTCCAAACAGAATAACGGCAACAAACAGCATTATTTTTTTCATAAGTATAATATTTACAGGTCAGTTAATTATTGAAAACAGATAGGATGAATACACTAAGATTAAAAGACAACTTTTAAAAATTTCGTTTTGTATTTTTAAAAATATAACTAATATTGCAAGCGCTCTAATGGTGTTAATTTTGAGTTCTTTTAAAATATTTTGATTATTTTTTATTAATACCATAAATTATATATTAAAAAAATATCATTTTAATTTTTGACCAAAATAGGATATTGATCATATAACTGTAATCCCATTTTGTTTCACAATTGTGTTTAAATGATTCAAATCATACCTCAGAATATTGTCAATATTCATTTTAAACCAAATGGTATGCATATGACACAACCAAAGGAGTTATTTTTATATAAAAAATTAATATAACATTTACATGCAAAGTTTTTTTAAAATAAGGACACTCGTTTGTCTTTTGTTTTTGTCCACTACCGTTTTTAGCCAGGAATATTATTTCAAACATTACAAAGTAGAAAATGGCATGTCGAACAATACTGTTTTGGCCTCCATTCAGGACAAAGATGGTTTTTTGTGGTTTGGGACTAAAGATGGTCTGAATCGTTTTGACGGATATCATTTTAAAACATTCCGCAGCGGGAAAGATCCTAAAACTTCACTGGGAATAAACTACATCCAGTCACTGCATGAATTCAAAAATTACATTTGGGTCGGTACAGACAAAGGACTCTATTCGTATGATAAAAAGTTAGAGAAATTCAGTTTTATAAATGAGGCCATTAATAATCGCATCAACGATATTGATAATGACCTTAAAAACAATTTATGGTTTATCTCTATCGGAACATTGATAAAATACAATGTCGACACCAAACAGACTACCATGTTTGACGGCAGAAATTCCTTTTATGCTACTTCTATCACCTGTGATAAAAATGGCGTAGTCTGGGTTTCCTCTTATGATGATTTGTACCGCTATTCTGAAGCTACCCAGAGTTTTGATAAAATCACGGTACAATTGCCCAATAGTACCTTTTCTATCTCTGTGATTTATGCATTAGATGCCAATTCTATTTTAATCGGAACCCGTGATCATGGTATTTATAAATATGATGTTTCAACCGGAAAAACAACTCCGTTTATGAATGGCGCGGAAAAACCGGTTTTTGTCCGACAGTTTAACAAAAACAAAAATGAATTATGGATTGCCAGCGAATCCGGGGTTTACATTTATAATTTACAAAATAAAACCGTTAGAAATTTACGCAAGAGTGCGAGTGATCCTTATGCGATTTCAGATAATGCGGCCTATTGCATTACGATTGATAAGGAAAATGGTGTCTGGATCGGAACGTATTTCGGCGGTGTCAATTACCATCAGAAACAGTACGATCAGTTTAAGAAATATTTTCCCCGAAAAAGTGAAAATGCAATTGTGGGAAGTGCGGTACGTGAAATTCACAAAGATGATCAGGGAAATCTGTGGATTGGTACTGAAGATGCCGGACTTAATAAGTTTAACTTACAGACAAAGAAATTCGTTAATTTTCAGCCGGACGGAACAAAATCAGGGCTTTCTTTCTATAACATTCATGGTGTTTTGCCAAGAGGGAACAAAATCTGGTTAGGCACATTTGAGCATGGCCTGGATATTATGGACGTCAATTCGGGAAAAGTAATCAAACATTATGACCATACGACGAGTAATTTTAAAAGCGATTTTATTGTCTCGTTTTATGAAACTCCTGAAAAGAAATTATACGTCATAACTTCTGTTGGGATTTATCTGTATGATGATAAAAATGACAGTTTTACAATTTCAGATAATTTTTCAGAAAGCACGCATTATACCTGCATGTTTAAAGATAAGGACGGAAATTTATGGGCAGGATCTTATCGTGACGGATTATTTTACTACAATCCAAAAACAAAAGAAAAAGCAGTTTACAGGCATGATTTTAATAATGATAAAAGCATTAGTAATGACTTTATCACTTCTATCTTTCAGGATCAGCAGAATAACCTGTGGATTGCCACCGAAAACGGCCTGAATCTATTTGATGTAAAGAAAAAAGAGTTTAAAAAATTCACCACTAAAGACGGGTTTTCCAGTAATGTGATCTACTCTGTTTTGCAGGATGAAAATCAGAATTTATGCATAACCACTTCAAAAGGGCTGGTTAAATTTAATTATAAAACAAAGTCAGTTAAAATTTTTACCACGGCAAACGGATTGCTGAGTGATCAGTTTAATTACAGTTCGGCTTTTAAGGATTCCAATGGAGATATGTATTTTGGAAACCTGAACGGGATGATTAGTTTTAACGCTAAAAATTTCAGTACTTATAAATACAATCCTCCGATATTTATTACCGGGCTTCAGATCAATAATCAGGATGTAATCGTTAATGATGAGGATTCTCCACTGGATGAATCTGTTTCTTATATAAAGAAAATTACGTTAAAAAATCATCAGTCCAATTTTAATATTGATTTTGCCTCCCTGAGTTATACAGCTCCGGAGCTTACGCAATACTGGTATAAATTAGACGGTATCAGCGATGACTGGGTGTATCTGAATAAAAACAATAAGGTCTTTTTTACGGAACTTCCGTCAGGTGATTATAAATTCAGGGTAAAATCATTAAGTGCCAGCGGCATATGGAGCAAAGAAGCTGTTGTCGGAATTACAATTTTGCCTCCGTTCTGGGCAAGCGGTTATGCTTTTTTTCTTTACTTTTTGTTAATAGCGGGTTGTCTTTACTGGCTTTTACGCAGGTATCATAACATGAATATCAGGGAAAGTAACCAAAAAATTGCACATCTCAATAACGAAAAAGAGAAGGAAATTTATCATGCCAAAATTGAGTTTTTTACCAATGTGGCGCATGAAATCAGAACTCCTCTGACTTTGATCAAAAGTCCTCTGGAAAGCCTGTTAAAGAAAACCTATGAGTCTCCTGATATTATTCCGAATTTATCGATAATGGAGAAAAACACTTCCCGTCTGTTAAATCTGGTGAATGAATTGCTTGATTTCAGAAAGACAGAAATAGAAGGACTGGGTCTGACTTTTGTGGAAACCAATATATCTGTTCTGGTTCGGCAATTACTATCCCAATTTACCCCTCTGATTGAAGAAAGAAACATTCATGTTGAATTGGAACTGGGAGAAAAAAACGTGTATGCTTTTGTAGATGAAGAAGCTATTCGGAAAATCCTGAGCAACTTAATCAGTAATGCCATAAAATATGCCAAAAGTGAAGTTGTCATTACTTTGTTCCGGGATGAAAACTCTTTGGAGTTTATCGTTAAAAATGATGGAAATTTAATTCCAAAAGGACTTAAAAGTAAAATTTTTGAACCTTTCTTCAGAATATTAGGTTCTGAAACACAAACCGGTACGGGAATTGGACTCTCGCTGGCTCATTCACTGACTGAATTGCATAACGGAACCCTGAAACTGCAGTTTTTAGACGATTCCATGAATACTTTTGTGCTGCAATTACCGCTGCGTCAGCAAAGTGAGTTTCATTTATACAAAGATGCTTCTGATGCAGCTGCAAAAGAAAGCAATGAAGATTTTGAAAATGAAATCATAGCGAAAAATATTAAAACACAAATCCTTATCGTTGAAGATAATCTGGAACTGCTTAATTTTATGAGCAAGGAACTGGGGAAAGAATATAAAGTCTTTAAAGCCGCAAATGGCGAAGAAGCTTTAAAAGTGATTCATAACCAAACGATTCATATTGTAATCAGCGATATTACCATGCCGGTAATGGACGGAATCGAATTATGCGACCGTATTAAATCTAATATTGAAACAAGCCATATTCCGGTAATTTTGCTTACAGCCTTAAGCGCAGTACAATCCAAAATCAAAGGTTTGGAATCGGGAGCGGATGCCTATATTTCAAAACCTTTTTCGATGGACTTTATACTGGCACAAATCGATAACTTATTATCGAACAGGCGCCATGTTATGGAATATTATGCGAGTTCTCCTTTGTCACATTTAAAATCCATTGCCCATAATAAAATTGACGAAGAATTTATTAAAAAACTGGACGATATTATCGATCAGAATATGGCTGATACCAACTTAAGTGTTGAATCATTAGCCGATATCCTGCACATGAGCCGCTCTACTTTGTACCGCAAAATAAAGGATATTTCCAATCTGAGCCCAAACGAGCTTATTAATAATGCCCGTTTGAAAAAAGCCGCAGAATTATTGCTTTCGGGGAAATACAAGGTTTATGAAATTGCAGAAATAGTCGGCTACAATTCGCAATCCAGTTTCAGCCGAAATTTCCAGAAAAGCTTTTCCATGTCGCCTTCGGATTTTATTAATAATGGAAATCAGGAAATAAAATAATACCTGAAAAAGTCCTAATGAAAATTAGGACTTTTTTTATTTCTTATCCGTTTAGGTTCATGTTTCCGTTTAGCACATTCAGAAAAGGATAATCAGTATACCCTCTGGCGGTACCTCCACCAAACAAAGTATGATTGTCTGAAATTTCATTTAATACCGCATCAAGTTTTACCCGTTCCGGATAATCCGGATTGGTTAAAAACTTCCTGCCGTAACCAATTAAGTCTACCAGATCATCATCAATCAGTTTTTCGCCTTCTTCGGGAGTTTTGTTTCCTGTGGCAATAATGGTATTTTTAAAATTAGACCGAAGTGCTGTCCTGAAATCATTTGGAATTTGCGGGGCATCATCCCAGTCTGCTTCGCAAAGATGTATATAAGCGATTTCAAGCTCATTTAATCTTCTGGCGGCCAAAATTATAGTCTCTAGTATTTCCGGATCATTCATATCTTTAAAGCTAATAAATGGAGAAAGCCTTACTCCTGTTTTTTCTTTTCCAACTGCCTTTGCAACAGCTGCAGTAATTTCGATCAAAAAGCGGGTTCTGTTTTCTTTCGTACCGCCATATTCGTCAGTTCTTTTGTTACTGTTGCTTCTTAAAAACTGATCAATGAGATAACCATTTGCACCGTGAATTTCGACACCGTCAAAACCGGCCTCAATAGCATTTTTTGCTCCCTGTACAAATTCTCCAATTACCTTGTCAATATCGGCTTTGCTCATTTCTTTGGGTTCTTCTGTAGGTACAAAAGTGGCATCACCATTTGCAGCCCCGTCAAAAATATAAACACTGGTATTCTGGGCAATTATGGCAGAAGGAGCAATTGGTTGTAATCCGTTTACTTTTGAACTGCTTACCCTGCCCACATGCCATAACTGAAGAAATATTTTACTTCCGTTTTTATGTACCGCGTCAGTAATTAATTTCCAGCCTTCTATCTGCTGCGGACTGTAAATTCCCGGTGTATTGGCATACCCCATTCCCTGCAAAGAAATCTGGGTTGCTTCTGTAATTATAATAGCGGCAGAGCTGCGCTGGGCATAATATTCTGCCATTAAAGCATTTGGAATATCTCCCGGCTGTGAGGCTCTCGAACGGGTCATCGGAGCCATTAAAAAACGGCTTTTTAATTGATTT
This sequence comes from Flavobacterium sp. HTF, assembly GCF_003105115.1. Lineage (GTDB taxonomy): Bacteria > Bacteroidota > Bacteroidia > Flavobacteriales > Flavobacteriaceae > Flavobacterium. The sequence goes on from NZ_QETH01000007.1 coordinate 78,279, forward strand.
CCGCTTAAATTATACTGCTGAAATAAGTTCTGGTATTTCATTTTCTATTCTTATTAGTAAGTACTGTTTTTCATAATTCACGTATAATGTTCTTATCTTCATAAGCCATTTGGGCAATTTCGTCTTTTCGCCTAAAGCTGACTCCTTTGTGTTTTTGCATGTAGGTGATGATTTCTGTAGTTGCCGCAACCATTTGCGGCGTCCCTCCAATACGGTCGTGAAAACTTATTGACATTTGCCTGCGCTTTTTTTCAGATTCCTTGTAAAGCTGGTTAAATTCCATTATCACCTGACGCACAAACTGATCCGCGCTAAAGTTTTTTCCTTCTATCAATACAATATCATTACAGCGAATGGTGTATGGAACTACCGCAAAATCATTTCCTTTTACTTTTACTAAAAACGGTTCATCCCGGCTTAAGTCATCAATATGGTACTTAAAACCAAGTTCCTGAAGAATTTCAAGCGTATTGGTACCACGTCTGAGCCAGTTGGCATTATACCCGACAGGTTCAAAACCCGTAACTTTTTTAATCGCTTCCGCACCATCTTTGATAAACTTTTTTTCGGTTTCATACGGCATCGAATATTGCGTTGCCCAGTCCATACCGTGCGCAGCAGCCTCATGTCCGCGTTGTACAATTTCCCTGGCCAGCTCCGGATTTTTTAAAACCGCTGAGCCGACCATGTGCGAAGTAACTTTTATTCCAAGTTTGTCCCAATTGTCGAGCATCCTCGGAATTCCTTCTTTATATCCATACTGATACCAGCTTTCTCCCGGAAGATCAACAAATCCTTTCTGCATATTTTGCGGAAACGGACTTTCGGAGTTTACCGGCTGACCACCGGCTTCAAACTGCATTGAAACCGATACTAACAAACGTGAGCCGTCTGCCCAGCTGGTAACAGTATCTTTGGTAAGTGTATCTTCTTTTAAATCTCCGGCAAGCAGTGTATTTGTTGGCAGTATTCCTGCAAGTCCAATAATACCGGCCTCTTTAAGAAATGTTCTTCTGTCTTTCATATTCGTCTGAATTAAATCTGATTGAATTTATTTAAGGGCTTTTTCAATAATTAATGTTTCCTCATACAATGAAAATTTGCTGATTAAATCATTTTCAATTGTAATATGAATGGCCAGAGGCATCTTAAAATGTTTTCCTGTTTTCTTAACGGTTCTTTCTATAGTACCAAAAACCGCTACTTCGTTGCCTCTCAACAAAAAAGAATTCGCTTCCAGTTTTTCGCTTCCGTCAATGAAATAGCTGAACAGGGTGGTGAATAATTCTGAGATTTCTGCCCTCTTGCTGCGGTGTCCTGTCCAGGGCATGTATTTTGATTCAAAAATGTACCAGTCCACATTTTCTGAAACCATTGAGGCTATTTTTTCAGGATTTTTGGCTGTGATGTATTCAAAGAACTTTTCTGCAGTTTGCTTTGTTTTAATTTCCTGATCGGTATACACCTGCGCCTGAACTGAAAAACCAATTAACAGCATTAGTACGGTTACTTTTATATTGCTTTTTACTTGTTTAAAAATTTGTTTCATCTTGATTTCTTTTAAATTATTTTAAGGTTTTAAAACAAGTATTTCTTTGTGCAAAAACCGAACAATAAATTTAAACAATTGATAATCAAATTTTTATATTTTTAAAAATAAAAAATAGCCAACTTTATTTCGTCGTAAAACGAAAAAAAATCATGGTATTTCGTTTATAATGAGGAAAATTTAAAGTGAAGTTTGCTTAAAGAAGACCAATAAAAAAAGGGTATAAATGAAATTTCACTTATACCCGTTTTCTATTAAAATTTTAAATACTTTCTGTGTTCAGTATAAATCGCTGTTATTTGACAAGGCGTATGCCGCTAAATTGCCACTGATGTTTTGGATGAAAAAAATTACGATAGGTCCTGCGGCTGTGATCTGGCGGAGTTGCTACAGAAGCACCTCTCAAAACCATCTGATTAACCATAAACTTACCATTATATTCCCCTATGGCTCCGGGTTCCTTTTTATAATTCGGATACGGAAGATAAGCGCTTCCCGTCCATTCCCAGCGTTCGCCCCAGTCAAAAAGACCGGCTGCGGCTTCCCATTCAGCTTCTGTCGGTAAACGCATTCCTTTCCACGCAGCAAAAGCAGAGGCTTCGTAAAAATTAACATGGCAGACTGATGCTAATGGATCGATTTCCCTTAAGCCGTTTAGAGTGTACTGCATCCATTTTCCGTCTATAAAATGCCAGTACAGCGGTGCTTTTGCGTTTTGCTGTTTTACCCATTCCCATCCTTCAGAATGCCAGTATCTGAAATCAGAATAGCCGTCATCTTCTATAAAATGCAAGTAATCGGCGTTATTGACCAAATGATCTGCAATTTCATAAGCATCCAGATAGGTTTTATGTCTTCCCAGTTCATTGTCAAAACTAAAGCCATCTCCTTCAAAACCAATTTCATAGATACCAGAGGAAACAAATATAAAGTCTGTACTTTGTATTGCTTTTTTTTCAAAAACAATGCTTTCGTTATATGGTGGAAAAAGCGGATTGTGTCCCAAAATATATTTTATATCCGAAAATAAAAGCTCCTGGTGCTGCTGTTCATGATGCAGTCCCAGTTCTAATAATTTTGCCACATCATCGTCTAAAGTCTCCGGCTGCAAAAAAGCTTCCATCTGTTGGTCTACATAGGCACGATAACGGTAAATATCAGCTACCGAAGGACGGCTCAGATTACCTCTGTCTGTACGCACCACCCTTGCTCCTACAGTTTCGTAATAACTGTTGAACACAAAATTGTATTCAGGATTATATACCGTATATTCCTTAAAGCTTGGGATTAGGATAAAAGTTTCAAAAAACCAGGTAGTATGTCCCAAATGCCACTTTGGCGGGCTGACATCTACAATGGGCTGTACTACATAATCTTCAATCTCAAGCGGGCGGCAAATTTCTTCAGAATGTGCACGTATTCTTTTATACTGCTCTAACAGAAGTGCAGTATTGTTTTTAAGTATTTCAGTCTCTTTCATAAAATTCCATGGTTTAATCAGCAATCCAAAAAGTATCGGCAAACCATTCTTTGCTGTCGGTAATAGTGTTTAGGGTCTTGAATCCCGACGAAGCGGCAAATTCTTCCATATCTGTTATTGAAAATTTTTGAGAAACTTCCATATAAATAACTTCATCTTTTTTAAAATCGACAGCCTGACCGTCAATATTTACGGTCTGGTTTTCAAGACTTACCAGATAACTTCTGCAGGCACCGCTTAAAGGATCATAACTTTGAAAATGCTCAAATTGCTTTAGAACAAAATCAGCCTTAAGTTCGATATTAATACGTTCCAGCAAGTTAAGATTGAATGAGGAAGTAACACCACTTGGGTCGTTATAGGCATTTAAGATAATTTTAGGGTCTTTTTTTAAATCAAATCCCACCAAAACAATATCTCCTTTATTGAGGTTTTTTCTTAATTGAATACAGAAATCAGAAGCTTCCTGAAGTTCCATGTTTCCGATATTACTGCCTAAAAACAAAACCGCTTTCCTCCGGGAAGAGATTTTAGCTGTTTTTTGGAGCATCTCAAAATAATCGCCTTCAAGAAGTTTTACGGTAAGATTCGGGATGTTTTTTTGAAGCTTTTGGTCCAAAACGGACAATATATTACCCGAAATATCTATGGGCATATAAGTAAAATCGGCATCGGCTTTTTTTAGATACTCAAGCAGGTGCAATGACTTTGAGGCATCTCCCGCACCCAGTTCTATAAGATCAAACGGGCTGTTGTCACCGATAATTATACTGGCAAGCTGCTGCGTTTTGTTTTGGAAAATATCCATTTCGCACCTGGTCAGGTAATATTCCGGCATTGCCATTATTTCCTGAAAAAGAGCATCCCCTTTTTTATCATAGAAATATTTGGACTGCAGGTGTTTCGGATCTTGCTGAAGCCCCTCTAAAACATCTTTTAAGAATTGATAATTGACATTCTCAACTTCTTCTTTTGTATATATAGTGTCGGTATTTAATTGTGATTTCATTCTGAAAATTTTAATTCTTTTAAATGTAATAATTTCAAACTGTGCCCATTAATTCCTTAAATCTATGTGCAGCAGTATCTTATTCTAACTTAAAGATACGTTTTATTCGTGGAGATAGTTGCCGTTTTTTCAACTTTAGTTATAAATTCCTGTAAAAAAATTTGCATGCGTCTCCGGTGCTCTCACAAACAACAGCACACAAAAAAAGAGATATTCGCTCCTTCAAAAATCTACATCAACGATATATCGTCGTTTGTCAAAGTGATACATTTTTAATCAAAGTCACTATATAATCAATACCTTCGTATTGCAATTAAATTGTTAGAGATGTTTAGAAATCGATTCAAAATATACTTTATTTTCTTTTTATTGCTTGAAGCAGTCAGCTCAAATGCATCCACACCTTTTGTAAACCTAAGACAAGTTGCGGTAGCAGAAAAGAACCTTCTGTCTCAGGAGGAAAATCAGGAAAAAGCACAGACATTATTAAACTTAAGTTCGTGGTATCATTACAACAACAAACCCGAAACGATTGAGAGAAAATCACTTTATTTTGCTTATAAAGCCCTTGCCCTTAGCAAAAAAATAAAATATGATGAAGGTATCGCCGAAAGTTATTTTAAACTCTCGGTTATTTTACAAAAAGCCAAAGACTACCAAAAAGCAAAAATCTGCGCCAAAGAGGCCGTAAAGCGATATACAGCATTAAATATGCAGAATCAGCTGGGAGAATCCTGGGTAATGTACTGGTCAACGAGTTTTCTCACGGGTACCTCCTACGAGGACAGAATTCCTTTACTGGAAAATGCCGCCTCTGCCTTCCGAAAATCGGGCAATAAGGAAAGAGAGGGCGACTGTTATAAAGAAAATGGCGATGTTTACCTCTTACTGGGAAATGCTCCCGAAGCGATTGGATCATTAAAAAAAGCACTGGTTTTATATAATAGTGCACTGAAAGGCAGAAGATTATCAGACAAAATTTATGGAGTGTATGATCTTTTGGGTTCCTGCTATCTCTATATGGGAGATCATAAAACGGCTATCCAATACGGATTAAAAGCAGCATACCTGGGAGAAAAACTAGACAAAATAAGCCTTTACCTGTGCACCGTTTATAACAGGATCGGGCTGGCTTACTCTGAGTTTCAGGATTATAAAAATGCACAAAAATATTATTTTAAATCCCTTACCCTTGCAGAGTGGCACAACAACGATCAGGCAATCAGAGAATTAACCTATAACTATGCCGATATACTATTAAAACAAAATCAGACAGCACATGCCTTGTCTTTCTTAAATTCAATGAGAAAGAGGCACCCGAAGCTTTATCTGACACCATATCCGTCTTTGGAGTGCCTGTACGTGGAGATTTACATCCGTATGAAACAATATGATAAGGCTAAATATTATGCAAAACCGATCAAGGAAAAAGTAAAAGGCCTAAAGGATTATAATGACATAATGGTGGCTTATAGTACAATTGTAAAGCTGTCATTAATTCAGAAAAATTATTTCGACGCAGATATTTATTCGCTCCGTTATGACAGCATGGCCAAAAAACTGAACAACAAACAATATCTGGCAAATTCCAAATTTTTGAAATACAGTATCGATTCCGCACAGGGAAACACGGCTTCTGCAATGGATAACTACCGAAAATATGTTGAATACTCCAAAAATCTTTATGACGAAAATAAAACTAAGCAGATTAACCAGCTAAATATTCTTTACGAAACAGAAAAAAGAAATAAGAATATCATGCAGCTTAAAAACAATTCGGTCATTCAGAAAAACAAGCTCCGCAATGCCAGTGTTTTCAATAATCTAATGATCGTAATTACCATATCATTACTCATTATAGTCATGTTACTGTACCGTGTTTACAGACTAAAACAACGAACAAACAAAATTTTGAGCGAGCAGCAGGAAGAAATTAATACCAAAAACAAAAAACTGCAAAATCTGGTGGTCGAGAAAGAATGGCTGCTGAAAGAAATACATCACAGGGTAAAAAACAATCTGCACATGGTAGTGGGTTTACTGGCGAGTCAGTCAGAATTCCTAAAAAACAAAGAAGCCGTTCAGGCCATCAACGACAGTCAGAACAGGATTCAGACCATGTCATTGATTCATCAGAAACTGTATCAGTCAGAAAATTTATCGATGATCAATATGCCTTCGTATATTTTTGAACTGACTGAGTATCTAAAAGATTCCTTTGACATTCGAAAATCAATTTTGTTTGTTGTGGATATAGATAACTTCGACCTTCCTTTATCCCACTCGATTCCAATTGGCCTGATTTTTAATGAAGCCATAACCAACTCTATAAAATATGCTTTCCCGAATAACAGGACAGGAAAGATTATTATTTCGCTTAAAGCGAAAGAAGAACATAAAATAACTTTAATAATTCATGATAACGGGATCGGGCTTCCACCGGAATTTGATCCTTACAACAACCCGTCATTAGGAATAAATTTAATGAAAGGACTTTCAGAAGATATTAAAGGACAGTTTAACATAACGTCGGATAACGGTACAAAAATAACGCTGGAATTTATTTTTGACGAAACAACCAATTTTTTAGAATTATGGGAAAAGCATTAAAAATTCTCATCGTAGAAGATCAATTTATAGAAGCAAACCATTTGCGGCTGATGCTCAAAAAAGCAGGACATTCTATTACCGGAATGGCCAGATCGGTTGCAGATGCCAAATATTATATTGCCCAGGAAAAACCGGAACTGGTTTTGCTTGATATCTTTCTTTCGGGGAAAGAAACTGGTATTGACCTTGCTGAAATTCTCAGGGAAAACCATATTCCCTTTATTTATTTATCGGCAAACTCCAATGAAGAAGTTCTTAATAAAGCCAAATCTACACATCCGTACGGTTTTTTGGTAAAACCATTCAGGGAAAAAGACTTATTGGTAACTATTGAAATTGCACAATATCATCAGGAATACGGCCTTGAATCTTCGATCAGGAAAGAGTTACTGTTTCAGAAACAGCTCAAAATCATGTCCAGTAAAGACGGCACCTGGGATGACCGCGTTCTCAAAATCACAACGTCGCTTCAATCCCTTATTTCTTTTGATCTGGTGATGGCTGTTTTTTCATCAGATGACAAAACACCGCACCGTGCACTGGGCTATGCAAGAGTTGGCCTGCATGAATATCAGAAGATTGGCATGGAAGAACTCCAGAATATCTGCGCCCTTAAGGAATCGGAGATAAAAGAATTGCAGCAAAAAAGCAAAATAGAAACCGAATTCGCATTTTATAACGATCAGGATTTCAGGAAAATATGTGATAAATTCCCCATCAAAAAAGTGATTGCAAATGCAATGAACATGAAGTCTAATTTTGTTTTTCCGGTACCCTTAATGCTGAACGAAAAAGGCGGTTTTTATCTTTCGTTTTTTAGCCGACAACCCAACAATTACAGTAAAAGTGATGTTATTTTGTGCGAAAGGCTTCAGGAACCTTTAATCTATGCCATTGAAAACATTCTGACACGAGATAAAAGATCAGATCAGAAAATCAGTCCTAAAAATAATACTGCAGAAAAGACCGCAAATCCATACGGTTTTGAAGGCATTATTGGCAAAAGCCCCATCTTACTAAAATTATTTGATCATATCATACAGGTTGCTCCGGCAGATACGACGGTATTAATTACAGGCGAAAGCGGTACCGGAAAAGAAAGCATTGCAACCAGTATTCAGCAGCTTTCCCCGAGAAAAAATGAACCGTTTATTAAAATCAACTGTTCTGCTTTGCCTCCAAGCCTTATTGAATCGGAACTATTTGGACACGAAAAAGGCTCTTTTACCGGAGCAACAGACAGACGAATCGGGAAATTTGAACTCGCTAATAACGGAACTTTATTTCTGGACGAAATTGGCGATATGCCGCTCGAAATGCAGGCAAAATTACTCCGTGCAATCCAGGAAAAGGAAGTCGAGCGCGTGGGTGGAAATCTACCGATAAAAACAAATGTCAGGATTATTGCCGCCACCAACTGCAACCTCGAAAAAGAAGTAGCCGAAGGACGTTTCCGACTGGATTTGTATTACAGGCTGAATGTATTTCCGATTCAGCTTCCGCCATTACGGGAAAGAAAAGAAGATATTGGACTTCTTGCCCGCCATTTTATAGCCATATATAGTTCCAAAACGGGAAAAAATGTAACCGAAATTTCAGAAAATGCCTTAAAAAGCCTTTTATCCTATCAATGGCCGGGAAATATCCGGGAACTGGAAAATCTTATCGAAAGAAGCATTCTTTTGGCAAAAACAGATACAATCGAGCATATTCCGCTTCCTGTTTTAGATGAGATCAAAATTAGCAATACTTCTTCTCAATGGTATTTTAAAACCATTCAGGAAAACGAAAGGGAGCATATTATTAACGTACTCGAAAAATGCAACGGTAGAATCAGAGGCGCAGGCGGAGCTTCTGAAATATTAGGACTTCCCCCTACTACACTGGCTTCCAGAATGCAGAAATTAGGAATTAAAAGAAGCCATTTTTGATTTGATTTTACTCCCGAAGCTTCGGGATAGATTTTAGTCCCGAGACTTCGGGATAGATTTTAGACTGTAGATTTTGGTCCCGAAGCTTCGGGATGGAATTTAACCTTTGGAATTTAGTCCCTAGGCTTCGGGATAGATTTTGGAATTTTAAAAGACGATATAAAGTTGCATGGATTTCGTTTTCCAACGAAATATAGTTTGGCACAAAGTATTCATTTTTACATAAATAACTAAATATCAAATAGTTAAATAAAAGGTCTGGTTTTCGTATGGTCTTTGGCATAACATTAAAAAATGTATTATGCTAACCGAAAACCCGCCAACAATTCTTTTTATTACAGGTGCATTTGTCAGCAATAAATGCTGGGACGAATGGAAGGAATTTTTTGAAAACAAAGGATATAACACCTTGGCGCCTGCCTGGCCATACAAAGATGCTCCCGCAGAAGTACTTCGTGAACGTCACCCTGATTCACAAGTTGCGGGATTGCGATTGGCAGAATTGATTGAGTATTTTTCAAATATTGCTAAAAAGCTACCGCAAAAACCCATAGTCATCGGTCATTCTATTGGCGGGCTTATTGCACAAATCCTGTTGCAGCGCCATCTTGCTTCTTCGGCCATTGCGATACACTCAGTTCCGCCACAGGGAATTATGACTTTTAAATTCTCTTTTCTGAAAGCCGGATGGGGTCCGCTTGGCTATTTTACTTCGACTAAAAAAACATTTATGATGAGTTTTAGTCAGTGGCAATATGCTTTTACCAACGGAATGCCGGAAGAATGGCAGGAAAAAGCCTATTACACATCAGCCATTCCCGAATCTAAACTTATCGTACGCGATACTATAACTGCTGTCGCCAAAGTAGATTTTAATCTTCCTCACAAACCCCTGTTACTTATAGCAGGTTCGGCAGATCATACCATTCCCGAATCGCTGAATTTATCCAACTATAAGAAATACAAAGACAAAAACTCCATCACAGATTACAAAGTCTTTACCGGAAGAAACCATTACGTCCTTAATCAGCCCGGATGGCAGGAAGTTGCCGTTTACATCCAGGAATGGATCGGAAAATTACAATCATAAATTTCACAATAACCAATTTAATCAATAATCAATACTAAATTTTTACATTATGAAGACAAATTCATTTTACCCTGACTTTTTAAAATTCAAAACAAAAGTGTTCCACTTTTTAGCATTTGGACTTTTATTACTAACCTTGATTTCCTGCACTAAAAAAGCAGAAGAAACTCCTGTTACGGAAACAAAACCTGCAGAAACAGAAACTGCCCAGGCAGCACCTGCAAATCCGCCGGAAAACTTTAAACACGCCACGGCAACCGTAAACGGAATCAAAATTCACTACGTTATCGGAGGAAAAGGAGATCCTTTGGTATTAGTACACGGTTTTGGGCAAAACTGGTACATGTGGAACCGCCTTTTACCGGAATTGTCTAAACATTTTACCGTAATCGCACCAGATTTAAGAGGTGTTGGAGAATCTGACAAGCCCGAAAGCGGATATGACAAAAAAACAATGGCCTCTGATATTCATGAACTTGTAAATCAGCTTGGGTACAAAAAAATCAATCTGGCCGGACATGATATCGGATTAATGGTGGCTTATGCCTATGCAGCGCAATACGGCGACAGTGTAAATAAAGTGGCCCTTATGGATGCACTTTTGCCTGGAGTTGAACCGGTTTGGTCTAATGTAAAAGGATCTGCATGGTGGTTTGGTTTCTTTAGCTGGCCTGCATCCGGAGATATTGTAAAAGGAAAAGAAAAAGAATTCCTGACTAATTTCTGGCCGGTAGTAGGACACGTAAAAGATCCTTTTACACCAGAAGAATCTGCTGAATTTATCAGAGCTTATGCGGTAGAAGGCGGTACAACGGCAGCTTTTAAATGGTTTGGAGCATTTGACCAGGACGGAAAAGACAATGTGATTTTAATGAAGAAAAAATTAAAAATGCCATTATTAGCCATGGGAGGCGAATATTTTGCAGCAGCATTTCTTAAAGACCATTCAAAATTGGTGGCCGAAAATGTAAGCGAGTCCAAAATTGCCGGAGCCGGACACTGGATCGTTCAGGAAAATACCGCTCAGGTTCAGAAAGATTTGCTTGCCTTTTTTCTAGCTAAATAATCAAAGTAATGAAAACTTCCAAAAAAGGATTAACTACCGGTGCTTCACAAAGCACCGGTAATAATCAAATTATACTTTCTAAAAGTATTGCAATCACCAGAAAAGCATTGCTATTGGTATTGTTTCTGGCAACAGCTTTTGTAAATGCACAACAAAAAGCAGATGTGATCATTTATAATGGCAAAATTGCAACAATGCAAAAACAGGGCGAATTTGCGCAGGCGATTGCCATGAAAGACGGAATTATCCTGGACACGGGAACCGAAAAAAACATTCTGGCTTCTTATAAATCAGCTGAAACAAAACTGATAGACGCCAAAGGAAAAACGGTAATTCCGGGGCTAAATGACAGCCACATGCACGTCATTCGCGAAGGATTAAATTACAATTCTGAATTGCGATGGGATGGCGTAAAAACCTTAAAACGTGCGATGGAAATGCTGAAAGAACAAGCCGCAAGAACTCCCGACGGCGTCTGGATCAAAGTAATTGGCGGCTGGAACGAATTTCAGTTTGAAGAAAAAAGACAGCCTACAATTGAAGAAATCAATGCCGCTGTTCCTGACAAACCTGTATTTATCACTTATTTATACGGAAAAGCTTTCCTGAACAAAAAAGGAATTGAGGTTTTGGGCTATACCAAAGACACCAAATACGAAGGAAGTCTTCTGGAACAGGATTCTAAAGGGAACCTTACGGGTCTGATGTATGCCAAAGAAACGCCAAAAGCCATTTACACTACTTTGGGACTAACAACAAAACTGACTCCCGAAGAAAGAATCAACAGTTCGATACAGTTTAATCATGAACTCAACCGTTTTGGACTTACCAGCATTATTGATGCTGCAGGCGGAAGCCAAAACTATCCGGCTGATTATCTTACTTCACTGGATTTAGCAAAACAAAACAAATTGAGCCTTCGAATTTCCTATTATCTGTTTGCTCAAAAAAAGGGAACAGAATTGCTAGACTACGAAAAATGGGTTGCCGAAACCCAAATCAATAAAAACGATAACCTGATGGTCGCCAACGGTTATGTCGAAGAAGGCGCCGGAGAAAATATCGTAGCATCGGCGGCAGATTTTGAAAATTTTCTGGAACCCAGAATTGTTTTGTCTGATGAAATGGAAAAAGACCTGGAACCAATCATCAGACTATTGGCCAAAAACAAATGGCCGTTTCGCCTGCATGCGACTTACGGAGAATCTATTGACAGAATGCTGAATGTATTCGAAAAAGTAAACAAAGAAATTCCGTTTAACGGTCTGCGCTGGTTTTTTGACCACGCAGAAACAATTACACCTTCAGAACTGGAACGCGTTAAGAAATTAGGCGGAGGTGTTGCCGTGCAATTCCGAATGTATTATCAGGGAGAACTGTACAATAAACTGTACGGAAGTCCAAAAACACAGCTTCCTCCGATCAAAAAAATGCTCGAAATGGGAATTCCTGTCGGAGCCGGAACAGATGCAACGCGTATTTCGACCTATAATCCGTGGATGTCGCTGCATTGGCTTCTTACAGGCAAAACGATTGGCGGCATGCAGTTCTGGCCAAAAGATCAAATATTGGACAAATTCACCGCTTTACAGTTGTATACCAACGGAAGTGCCTGGTTTTCCGGCGAAGAAAAAGAAAAGGGAAAACTCATCAAAGGAATGTATGCCGATATGGCGATTTTATCTGACGATTATTTTTCGGCTAAACCGGATGATGTCCGAAAAATTGAATCGGTACTGACTATTGTAAACGGCAAAATTGTTTACGCTTCGGCGGAATACAAAGCACTGGATCCGGAAATTCCGGCAGTAATTCCGGACTGGTCACCGGTGAAATATTTTGGCGGTTATCAGAAATAATGGCATGCAGATTTTACGGATTCGCTTTCGCGAAGACGCAGATTTAAACGGATTTTTTTAGCTCTGGTTTGAGATGATTTCAAAAAAGCAATTTCTCTCCCTTTAGCCCTGATCGAAGCGGCATCCTTTGTTTTTTTTCTTTAAAAAAGCAAAGATATAGCGAAGAGCAGGAACCATGAATCCAACAATGCCAAATGTCTTTGCTTCCAAAAAAATTAAACATTGATAAAAATATTCAAAATGAAAAATTATAAATCCATACTACTTACAGTACTTTTTGCTGTCGTTTTTCTTTCGGCGCAAAATACATATGCACAATTCCCTTTGCCTCCTGAAGTTCCGATCTGGGATGCAAATAAAGTACAACTGAAATTGCATAAAATCTCTGATAACGTCTACGCAGTTTCACCTTCGACAACCGAAACCGAAACGACAAAAGGAATTCCGCAGGCTACTTCGGCGGGCTTTATTGTTGGGGACAAAGGCGTATTATTAATCGAAACGATGCTGAGTAAAAGGCTGTACGACCAATTGTATAAACTGATTCGCTCCGTAACTCCAAAACCAATTATTTATGCAGTAAATACAAGCGACCACGGCGATCATTGCTTCGGGAATTATTTATTGCCAAAAGAAACGATCCTGATTCAGAACGAATTCTGCAAAGAAAACCTGGCTAAGAACTACGACAATATCAAACAATTTATGATTATGCTTTTTGGAAAAGACCGCGGGATTGAGCAAAGTGTGTATCGTCCCGCAGATCTTACAATTGCTTTAAATCAAAGTATAAAAATCGATTTGGGCGGCAGAAAAATTGTTGAAATCATCAATACGGGAACAGCACAGTCTCCAGCCGATTTGTTTGTTTTCCTGAAAGATTCAGACAAAAATGTATTATGGGCAGGAAACCCTTTTATTGCTGAAAGCCCGGCAATTCCGTGGCTGTTTGATGGTTACTTTTTAGAACCCGTGCGCAACCTGCAGAAAATATATGACATGGTTGGGGATAATGATGTGGTGGTGCCCGGTCACGGCCGAATTACAAACAAAAAAGGCATCAAATACACGATTGATTATGTAAATGCCCTGAAGCAAAATGTAGAAAATGCAGTTAAAAAAGGTGAAACATTAGATCAGGTAAAAGCTTCGGTAACGATGAAAGAGTTTGATAAAGGATATGTGCTTTTTAACTGGCTTCATTACAATTTCAATATTCCGAATGCTTATAACGATATTAAGAAAAACAGTTTAGGCAAATAGCCATGAAAAAATTTATTCTTTTATTTATCAGCTGTTTCGGGCTTCATGCGCAATCGTATCCGGATTTTAAACCCATGCGTTTTGATGAAAACTATTCGGTTTTACGGCAGGACACGACCAAAAACAGCTGGTACAAAAGCATGAAATACATGCCTCTCTCTTCTTCCGGCGAAACTTATCTGAGTTTTGGCGGCGAAGTGCGGTACCAGTATTTTTATGCCAAAAATGAAAAATGGGGCGATGATCCTGTAGATAATGATGGTTACATCCTAAACCGACTTTTGCTTCATACTGATTTTCATGCAGGCAAATACTTTCGTGCTTTTGTGCAATTACAAAGCAGCAATGCGAGCGGAAGAATCGATCCGAGTCCGGTAGACAGCAACCCGCTGGAAGTACATCAGGGTTTTATTGATATTAACCTGCTGACGGACAAAAACCGCCAGTTATTGTTCAGGGCCGGAAGACAGGAATTGAGTTACGGTTCACAGCGTTTGGTAGCGGTGCGTGACGGGCCAAACAATCGCCAGTCTTTTGATGGTGTAAAAGCGATTGCAGCATTTGGTAATTATCGCGCTGATTTATTCTACAGCCATTACGTTGTAGCGCAGGATGGCATTTTTGACGATTATTCCAACCAAAAAAGACAATTCTGGGGAAGTTATTTTGTAATCAATAAAATTCCGGCGATTAAAAACATCGATTTTTATTATTTGGGATACGAAAGAGCCAATGCAAATTTTGATGATGCCAGCGGAAAAGAGCTCCGTCATTCTTTGGGAACCCGTATTTGGGGGAAATATGATAACTGGCGCTATGATGCCGAAGCCGTTTACCAGTTTGGAGATGTCGATTCTAAAGATATTAAAGCCTGGACCGTTTCGTTAAACACAGGCTACAGGATTACTTCTGTACCGCTGCATCCCGAAATTGGCTTTAAGGTAGAAGTGATAAGCGGAGATAAAACAAGTGGTGATAATGAATTGGGGACATTTAATCCTTTATTTCCGCGAGGCGCTTACTTCGGTCTGGCTTCTGTCATTGGACCGTCAAATCTGGTAGATTTTCATCCGTCACTAAGTCTTGAACTTGCCAGAAACCTGGAATGGGTAATTGATTATGATCTATTTTGGAGATACAGCAGTGAGGACGGAATCTACGGCCCGAACACGGCCATGATTTATCCCGGAAATGCGACCGACGAAAAAGAAATTGGTAAACAGCTGGAAAGCGAAATCGTATATCAGCTCAATCAATACTTATATTTTCGCGTTGAAGCAACCTGGTTTCAGGCAGGAGATTTTTTAAAAGCATCGGGTGCCGGTAAGAATATGTTTTTTACGGGAGTTACGATGCAGGTTAAATTTTAATTCAAATATTTTAAATTAAAAATGGAGAAAGGATTTCATTATTCTTTCTCCATTTTGTTTTATTTCTAACAAATCACCGGAATCGGGTCTTTAATAAGCAGGTTCCCTGTTTGTGTACTCAAAAAGATATTTTATATCTAATGAATCCAGGATTTCTCTTGATATATGTCTATGATAATCAATTCCAAACTTTTCAAACTTCGTGGTGTCAATTTTAGATTTTCTATCGACTATCCATTTCACATACGTGATGGAATCCATATTTCGTAAAGCAGGACCGGTTGATCTCGCATCCAGTTTATGGCAGGCCGCGCAAACACTATTAAACGCATCTTTTCCTTCAACCGCATGTGGGAATGCCTGTGTTCCGCAGAAATATTCCGGAACCGGTATCCGGCAAACAAATTGCTGGGGTTTGTTATTGATGTATATAAAATAAAAGACAAGCATTGTAAAAACCAAAAATCCTGTACTGTACAATAAGATGGTTCTAATTCTTTTTTTGAGGTTTATATTGTTTTTATCAGGCATCGGGAATTGGTATTTCTTTACGAAGGAAAGGTAATCTTTAAAACAAACTTAACAAATAAAACACCCGAATTATAAAACAAAAAAAGGAAGAATTTGGAACAGATTTGTTTGCTGATGTTATAATATAATATTTGCGAATTAGATTTGGAAACGTTTAATTATTATAATTTTGTACTCACAAACCTTAATAAAAACTTCAATTGGTTACTATCAAAAAATGTGAGGCAAACGACCTCGATTTATTACACAAAATCGCGATACAATCTTACAACGATACTTATCAGTATCTTTGGAAAGATGGCGGAACTTCTTACTTAGAAAAATTTTATCAGAAAGAGACTTTCAGAGAAGAACTTTCTGCAACCGACATTCATTATTATCTGGTATACGACAACGACATTGCGGCAGGATTCTTTAAAATAAAAGAGAATGGCGTTGCTTCTTATCCTGCCTCTGAATGCATGGAACTGGATAAACTTTATCTTCTGAAAGAACATATCGGCAAAGGAATTGGCAAAGTTATAATGAATTTTATCGTTTCGCTGACTCAGGAAAAAAATCGTTCCGTACTTTGGTTAAAAGTGATGGACAGCAGTCCGGCACTATTTGCTTACGAAAAAGCCGGGTTTGTACAAATCGAAATAAACCAGCTTGTTTATCCGCATATAGTAGAAAAATATGCCACAATAATTACTATGGTGCGAAAGGTTTAAAATTTATTCGGTTTGCTCACATATTTATTCCCTTTTACAAAAAAACGCCACGGCAGCAGCGCATGCTCTTCTGCATAAGCAATACCCACACGAGGCACTTCGGCAATAGCTTGGGGAGCATATCTGATTGTATGATCTTCGATCCAGATTTCCTCACCATCCAGGTCTTTTGTATTTAAGGAAATGGTGATTCCCAACGCTTTTGCTGCAGAACCCGGGCCCGATGAGATTGCTGCTTTTTCAGCCGACATATTTCTTCTGCGTTCCATGATTTCTTTTCCTTCCAAAGGTTCAACTGCCCTTATCAGAATGGCGTGGGGTTCGTTTTCTACAGAAGTTACAACGTTGAACATATAATGAATGCCGTAACATAAATAAACATAAGAAACGCCTCCCCGGCTATACATAATTTCGGTCCGGTTGGTTCGTCGGTTGCCGTACGCATGAGAAGCTTTATCGCTGATGCCATAATAAGCTTCGGTTTCTACAATTATTCCGGCGGTTATTTCTCCGTTTATTTGTGTATAAAGGACTTTTCCCAAAAGGTCTTTGGCTAAAAAAAAGACGTCGGGATTGAGATAATAAGAGTATGGTAATTTCAAATCGGGTAATTTTTTATGAACAGATACTCAAATTTACAATTTAATTTTCCTTTAAAACCTTCTGGTAGTGCTGTAAATACTGCAAAAATGTAATTTCATTGAAAATAATTTCAGTTCTATAAATACCAATCGGTATTAATTATTATATTTGTTTTAATCTTTTTAAAACTACAGCATGAATACGTCCGAATTTATTTTAGATAAAGTAGCTCCGATTTTTAACAAACAAGGATACATTGGTACCAGCTTAAGCGATATTACCAATGCAACGGGACTGACTAAGGGCGCTATTTACTGCAATTTTACCAATAAGGAAGATTTAGCTTTAAAAGCATTTCAGTTAAATATCAATCTGGCCATTACACCTCTATTTCATGAAGTGGCTGCCACCAAAGGGAGCATCAACAAACTTAATGCTATAACAAAATACCAGCGAAGCTATTATGATCTGGTAAAAGAAATTGGCGGATGTCCGATGTTAAGAGCCGGAGTCGATACCAAATTTATCAATCCATTATTATTTAAGGCTGCACAGCAATTATCCCAAAAATTTACCATCGGCCTGACGAATATTATCAGTGACGGAATTACGAATAAGGAAATCAAACAGGATGTTGATGCAGTTAAACAGGCCAAAATAATCCTATCCCTGATCGAAGGGAGTTCACTGTTGGCTTTTACCCATAACGATCCATCCTATATTTTATCATGTATGGACTTGATTGATGACGTCATAATCCCTGATATTAGGGAGTAAAAAAATTTAATTTTTAAGATACCGATTGGTATTTGATTTAATATATTAGAAAAATGGAAAAAGTACTCAAAACAAAAAGAAAAATCAGGTTTCAGGATTGCGATCCTTTTAATCATTTGAACAACTCAAAGTATCTGGAATATTTCCTGAATGCACGTGAAGACCAAATTGCAGAAAATTATGGTCTTGATATATTTGAATACATGAAGAAAACTGGATTAAGCTGGGTGGTGGCCTCAAATCAGATCAGTTATATAAAACCTGCTTTTACGATGGAAACTGTTCTAATTGAATCGCAACTGATCAAATATACCGACAACGTTCTGCTGGTTGAAATGAAAATGTGGAATCAGGATCAAACGGAGCTAAAGGCTGTTTTATGGATAAAGTTCATTCAGTACAATATCCAGACAAAAAAAGCCGCAAGTCATTCTGAGGATTTAATGAAACTGTTTGAATCGGTTGTCTTACCCATCGATCAGTCTGTTTTTGAAAACAGAACTATTGAAATTATTCAGGAATTAAAAGCTATGGCGAAAGTGTAGCAAAACGATAACTTTATTTATTATTTTGGAAAATTTTATTGATGTGTGAATTATATAACTATTGCAACTTACACTTATAAAATTATGATTATCAGCAATTTTAAATTTGTCTCTGCCATAAAAACAGATTAAAAATAAACGTTTAATTTAAAAAAAAATATCATGAATTTAGCAGAAACAAATTACCGTTACGAAGACCAGTTTTTTCAGTTTGATCAAATGCAGTATGAAGTTTATAATTTATCTAAAGTGGATCATTCTATTTCAGAAAATGCTGAACCTGACTATGGTGAAGATTTAATAAATGAAGAGCCCGATAATGAAGATTTCGACAGCGAAGAACTGAATGATGATGAATTTTCCGGAGAGGAAGAATAAATCTATTCAGATTCAATACTATTCATAAATCATAAAACCATCTTTCAGAAGGTTTTATGATTTATTTTTTTCGATTAATTTTTTCACGAATTCCATTTCCGTATCAAATCCTGATAAATAATCTTCAATTGAGGTCTGAATCTCAAAATCAGGCAATACTCCGCGGCCAAAGGGAATTGCAATATCTTTTTTGGGCTCTACAACAAATTTGCATAACGGAATCCTTCCGGTAATTTTGCTGTTTGGAAGGGTAAAACTCAGAAAGCTTCCGCTCGAATTTCCGTAATATCCGCCTCCGGTTTCTTCACCAATAAATTTTGTGTTGGTATTATTTTTGGCAAGTGCTGCAAATTCTGAACCTCCCGAAAAAGTAAGTCCGCTGATTAAAAAATAAATATTTCCTTTAAAGTTCCGGCTATTAGGCTTTTGACCTGTGTAATGTCCTTCAATATTTAAATACCTGCCATCGTTGGCAAGATAAAAATCTTCCTTTAGTTCTTTTATTAAATTCTCTTTCTGGTTGTGATAGTTTGTGAATTCCAAAAAAGAGTATGTAAATCCCGGAATTTCGACATATTTATATTTTTTATATTCCTGATTAATCAGGAAAGATAAAAACTGATCTTCCATGCCCTGTTCTCCTCCTTCGTTCTTTCTAATATCGATAATCAGGTTTTTAATTTTTTTATCTGAAATCGTATCAAATACTTTTTCAAGAAAGGTCTGAAAACCTTTTCTTTTATTCGTATAACTGCCAAGATTAAACGTATTTACTGTAATAACAGCTGTTGAGGCTGAAAGGTCAATTGAAAAACCGGATGCCTTTTTATACCTATAATTTGGAATTGATTTTATAATTTCCGCATTCAGATTACCAAAATCTTTAGAATTGTATGCGGGCAGGTTTTCATATGTTATTTTTTCACCGGTTTTAGGGTCAGTCAGTTCTAATTTGAAAACCTTTGATTGCGGAAAATAACGGGCATAATATTTAGAGAATGAACCTTCTATCCAACGGTACTTACTGGTTAGATTAAACCCGTCAGCTGGTTCGATGGCTAACATTTTTTCCATTATGCTATCAATAGTTTCGCCATTGATTTTAGACAGAATCAAACCTTTAAGTTTAAATCCCGGCAAATCATTGATGATAAATACTTTTTTATCCAGAATCTTAACTCCAAAAGGCAAATAGGTACCGCTTTGTTTTAAATAAGCAATTGTCTCGTCCGAAATTTTGATATTAGAATGTCCTTCTTTTGTAAAAGCAACAACCGGAGCCAGAATCCTGTAAAACTTCAGGGCGTTCATGGGTGCGGTTATTTTATTTTTCTGCAGGTTGCAAATACTGTCAAATTGTGTTCTGGAATTGTACCAAAGCCCAACCCTGGTTTCATAATAGGCATTCTGAAGCAAATTAAAATCGGCCAAAAGGTCTTTTACCGGAATCTTTTTCAGGTTTTTGGAGACTTTCTGAATCTCAATTTTATATTTTCCGGCTTTTGAGTTTGTATTTTCGTCAAGAGGTTTAACGATGATTTTAAATTGCCCTGTCTTTTCAGGAGTAAATAAGATTTTTTCGGGACCAAACATACCATTTGGTGAATCTACTTCTGCCCTGACCTTTCCTTCGCTGTCCATCACAGAAACCACCAGATCGATTCCTTCCTGCATTACATTTATGGTGTAATAAGTGTTATATTCCAGTTTGGTTTCAAAGGAATGTGCTTCATTCTGTTTTATCTCCACACCCTCAATAAGATGATTTAATTTAAGGATTTCCGCCCTTTTTGACTGAGCCGTTAATGACGTATAAAAACATAATACCAGAATTACCAAAAAGCTATTTTTCATCGTACATTGAATTAGAATGATCCAAAAATACAATGCTTTACTGAAAAGCTATTGTACAATATTGCAACTGCTTTCCCGGTTATGAAGTTTTATACTGCAAAGGGGTTACTCCTGTGAATTCCCTGAATTTTTTAGAAAAGTGTGCGGCATCATAAAATCCGGTTTCAATGGCAACATCCAATAGCTCAAAGCCATCATTTAGCAAGATTTTTGATTTTTCAATCCGTTTTAAAATGACATAATTATTGGGCGTTAATCCGGTTTCATGCTTGAAGAGCCTTAAAAATTTGTATTTGTCCATTCCAAAACTCCTGGCTGAAACTTCCAATGAAAATTTTTCAGTTATCTGATCATCCAAAAATCGGGCAAATAAGTTTATTTCTTTGTTTTTAAAATTCTGGCTTTTTCCATAATTAACCACAAGCGTTTCCAATAACTGCAATAACTTTTTTTCTACATAGGTTTTGTTTTCAAAGTTTTGTGATAGAAAATAAAACTCCTTAAACAGATTTTCGTCATAAATAATCTTCTCTTCAAAAAACACCGCTTTATTTTTATTTATCATTTTCATTACATCGGGAGCAACGTAAAAGGTAAAAAACGAATTTCCGGTATTCCAGTCGCACGGCGTTGCATGTACCTCAAACGGATTCGTGATTGACAAGGTTCCGGCGGGCGCATGCAAATGTTTATCAATAAGTTTGGTATCGAATGTATGTTTTAGGATCAAAGCTATGTTAAACGTGTCATGGCTGTGATACGGAAAGCTGACCGTATTATTTTGGGCGTTGAGCAATTCAAGACCATCCAGAATAGGAAGTTTATGATATGTATTTACATTTTTCACTACTTAATTTATGATAAGCTTTAATTTAAAAACCAAATATAAAATACTGATTACAAACATATTACACCTTAAATTAATTTATGGCGGATTTCTTTATATTTTAAACGGCCTACAGGCAAAATTTCTTCATTTTTAAGCAGCATGCTGTATTTACCTCCTGCTTCTACAATAAGTCTGTCGGCTTCATGCCAGCAGAGAATAAACGACTTATGAATTCGCTCAAATGTGGGCGGAAGTAATTTTTCCAGAGACTCTAACGATTTGTCATGCAGTTCTATACGTCCGTCTGATAAATGCAGTTCTGTGTAAATTCCGGCCCCTTTAATATATCGGATGTCTTTGATATTGACCAGTCTGATTGTCTTTGCTCTTTTTACTGCCAGAAACTGAGTATCACGACCTGATTGTTTTCCCGGGGTCGTAAAACGCATAAATGCCTGCGATAACCTGACTTCATCAAAGGGTTTAGGTACGAAGTCAAGTACTCCGTAGGCAAACGCATTGATTGCTTTGTCCGTATAAGCCGAAATAATAATAGTCTGAAAAGATCTGGCAACGCAACTTTCCAGAATATCAAAACCGTCTTCTCCATTTAAGTTTAAATCCAGCAGCAGCAAATCAATAGCCTCATTTTCGATCGTATTTTGCCCATTTTCAATGGAATCACAAACTATGAGCTGCAAATCCTTATCAAAAAAATTCCGTGTCATTCTTTCGATACGTTTTGCAATTCGCGCTTCGTCTTCAATAATCAGAATTTTCATTTCCTTTCAAAAATTTTAATTGTCGTCAGCCAGCCTTGTTCTGTAGCATAAGAATCAAACTCCCAGTGATCTCCATAGCTTTCATTTAATCTGGCTTTTATATATTTAAAACCTGTTCCTTTGCTTTTTTTCATTGCTTTCCGGTTTTCTGCCACAGTCAGCAACTCATATTGTTTGTAATTGTCTTTTTTAGCATAGCTGAGACAAAAGTTTATACAGCCTTCTTTTGGCGGCTTGCTATGCGTAATTCCGTTTTCTAAAATGGTATGAATAATCGCAGGCGGAATCGTGTCATGTTCATCAATATCTTTTTCTTCCCAGTTATAGCAGACCTCCTTTCTAAACGACATTATCTCTAAATGCTTTCTGCAAAGTTCGATTTCCTGTCGTATCGGGATAAGTGTTTCTTCGGAAATATCATTCATAATATCAAACTCTTCTGCCAGTGCACGAAGAAATACTACACCTTGTTTTGGAGATTCCTCAATCCAGTCAATAAGCGAAGTCAGGGTATTACGAAGAAAATGCGGCTGGATATTTTTCTTCAGAAGCTCCAGCTGCAGCCTTGAAGACAATAGCAAAGAAGCATGATGAGCATCTTCTATCGCTTTTGCCTTAATCGTATGAATATAAAGCATGCACAGGATAATGATGGTAAAAGTGATAAATAAACCAAAATCATAAAACACAAATCTGCTAACCACCGCACTGAGCACTAATCCGGATAATACAATCCATCCGCTTTTAATTTTTCTGACTACGGCTATTATTGCTATTATCATTGACGCAAACCACATGGTATAACTAAACAGGACGGCGGTAAAATCATAATGCCCGTAATTAATAATATAAATGGCAATTAGTATGGTTAAAAAAGGAAGCAGAAGAAATCGTTTCTTTTTAAATTCAAACTGCAGCATAAAACACCACGGAATTAATATCGAAATGACAAAAGTAAGCCACCCGATCAGCTTAAGACGGATGTAAAACTGAGTGTAGGGAATGTCAATATAATATTTAGAATATTCTAAAATAAGCAGGCTGAAGAAGAAAAAACAGATTATTCCAAAAAGCAATAGGGCAATTTCTTTTCGGCTGCTGTTAATAAAGAGAAAAAAGTAATAAATGGACGCAATGAGAAAAGCACCTGCCATTATATTTACAAAAGACATAGCAATTAGCGGTTCACGTATAAGCCGCTCGTAACAGCCCAGCTTTACGTCAATCCCCCGGTCTTCGTCTCTCATTTCAGATTGTGTTCCGATTAGGGTAACAGTATGTTTGCCGTTTTTTGACAGTTCTTCAGGAACCTGATAACACTTTGTTTCAGTTCCGTATACTTCAGTCCGGCCCGGTTTTGCCATTTTGCCATTTGCTCCAATCAAAACATTATCCCAGTAAACATCAAAGGAACCAAATGCATTTATCTTGACGCCAAGTCGCTCAGAAATATTACGTTTTTGAATGCTTACATTAATATCAGCTTTAAAAATCGAATCGCGTGTATCTCCCCTGTAATTTCGCAGAGGGCCGTTATTTACGGAGTAAGAAGGATCAGACACCGTATAATCTATGTTCTGCTTACATGAAGTAAACAGAATCATCAGAAAAATGGTAAAAAGTACAATCGGGCGCATGAGATAAAGATATAATAAATATCGAATGCAAAAATGCATTTCAAAAGACTTACGAGCCGTTCACATGTTTTTGAAAGCATGAGGCAATTTTATCTGCTAATCTTGCAGTATGAAAACACTAACCACCACCATTTTTATCCTGTTTTTTACACTTTCCGCCATAGCGCAGCAAGCCTCTGTTTCCGGTACAGTGCAGGATAACACAACCAAAGAAGTATTACCGTATGTAACTGTAGCGGTAAAAGACAGTGCCTCAAAAACAGTAGTAATTGCCATAACTGATGATCATGGAATATTTCAGCTTGACAATCTACCTGTTGGTAAAATGACTGTTACTTTTAGTATTATTGGGTATCAAAATTATATTCACCCTCTGGAAATTAGTTCCGGAAAAACTAAAATCGATCTTGGGGTTATTGGTTTACAAACCGATGTCATACAGTTGAATGCCATAGAAATTAACAGCCAAAAGTCTAATGTGAGCTTAAAACTCGACAAAAAGGTTTTTGAGGTTGGTAAAGATGTACTCTCCCAAAACGGCTCTGCCCATGATGTGCTAAACGGCGTTCCTTCTGTAGCCGTAAGTCCAACTGGAACCGTAAGCCTTAGAGGAAACAGCAGCGTCCTGATACTGATTAATGGCCGACAGTCGGGACTTACCCAAACCAATGCACTAGATCAGATAGCGGCAGACCAGATTGAGCGTATAGAAGTAATTACCAATCCTTCATCACGGTATGACGCTGCCGGCTCTGCGGGTATTATCAATATTGTTTTGAAGAAAAATAAAAAAAGCGGCTTTAGCGGTCAGGTTCGGCTGGTAACGGGTTCACCCAATGATAGTCGTGTTAATCCAAGCATTAACTACAAATCAGAGAAGATCAACCTGTTTTCTAATTTCAGCATACGTTCAACGGATTATGTGGGTCTTTATACCACTAATCAATCTACAATTGAAAATGACATTCCAAATTACATGAACCGTGTTCAGAATGAAGATCGTCATGATGATGGTAAATTGCTATACCTTGGCGCTGATTATTTTATTAATGACCATCAGACTATTACAGCTGCTTTCTTGAAAAACGCTACTCATGATAATGATAAAACCCATTTAATGTATGATTATGATAGCGGCAACAATGCAGTAAAAGACAGTATTTTATCAAGAGACGGAAAATCATTAGAAAAAAGAGATTACAATCAGTTTGAGTTTAATTACACCCGAACCTTTAAGCAGCCAACAAAAAAATGGACTGTTGATGTTCAGTACGACTGGTGGAACAGCGATAAAAACTGGAATCTTTCTACACAGCGTTTATTTCCCGATGCTTTGGCTTATCCCGGAATTCGAACCAGATCAACGGGCAGCAGCAAAGATTTACTTGTCAAAAGCGATTTTATCCAGCCTGTTGACAGTGTTTCGGTATTTGAATTTGGAATTAAAACCGAAATCCGTAAAGTTTCGAGTGATTTTCTGGCAGAAGAACAGCAGGACAATAACTGGGTAGTGTATCAGGATATTGACAACCATCTTAATTATTCCGAAACCATTGCAGGGGCTTATGCACAATTTAGTGACAAAATCGGTCAGTTTACTTATATGGGTGGATTAAGAACAGAATTGACCCGAATATCGATTACGGATGTCAGAAACACGTATAATGATGAGAAAAATTATAACAAGCTATTCCCAACCCTCAATATGAGTTATAAGTTCGGAGAGGCTACTTTACAACTCAATTACAGCAAACGTATCAATCGTCCGTCTTTGTATGATCTGTACCCGTTTAACGAATTGACAGATTTAAACGCACAGTATATCGGAAACCCGGAACTTAATCCTTCTTATTCAGATGTATTCGAGCTCGCTTTTCTTAAAACCTGGAAAAAACTGACGTTAAACCCATCCCTTTATTACCAGCATGAGAAAGGTTATATTCAGGATTTTACGTATCGTGAAGATGAGGTTTTTTATACAACGCCTATCAACATCGACTACGAGGCACGAAGTGGTATTGAACTTTCCACGCTTTACAATCCGCTAAAATGGCTGCAGGTTAATCTGGAAATGAATTTTTATCGCTTTCAGCAAAAAGGAAATTATCAGGAAAAAAATCTTGATTATAAAGGAGAAAACTTTACATCACGATTAAGCACGCAGTTTAAGTTGCCTTCTAAATTCCGTTTTCAGGGACGTTACAACTTTCGCGGTGCGCAGCGCAATGCCCAGACCAAAAATGAAGTATTACAGTCACTTGATTTTGGCGTAAGCAAAATTTTGTTTAAAGATAAGGCCACCATAGTTTTTGATGTCAGCAATGCTTTTGATTTACGCCAAAACAAAAGCACCACAACCGGAGCCAATTATTTGATTCATGAAAATAGTATTCCTAACGCCGCTCGTTACCGTCTAAGTTTTGTTTACCGGTTTAACCTGACAGATCCAAAAGCAATCAGACAGGCCAATAGTGCCAATCGTGATTAATGAAATCGGCTCTTTTGAAATAATGCTTCCGCGAAAGATGTAAATCTGATAACAAAACTCTAATTTACTGTAAATGAAAAAGATGATATAGCTGTAATTTTAATGTATTATAAATTGATAAAAAATGCAAACATGGAAAATACAGACAATAATTACAACGAAAACATCGCAAGATGTCCTTATCACGCTCAACTAAATGCTACTCAAAATAACAATTCGGAAGATAAGGATGCAAATACAGGAGACTGGGATGACGAACGTGAAGACAATCGTACCAGCGAAGAAGGTTACGACAACGATCAGAATGACAACAGCGGAGGCGCAGGAAGTTCAGGAAGTGCTTCAACCAATAGCTAACCTCAGAATGATATAAAAAAAGAGCTTAATTAGCTCTTTTTTTATATTTATATATCACTTACGTGTTGCAACTATCTAGTAATAAACGTAAAGCATGATTTTTGAATTTGAACTTTCAATAATTTTTTCAAGTCTTTTAAAAAATATCTCGTTTACCATCGGACAACCATGGCTTCTCGCAATATAATGATCTTGTTCTTCATAAGGAACTGCAGAGTACTGGTGAAGTACAATAGCTCTTTTAGCAGCATTACAGTTGGTTTCATCAAGACCAGTAAGTCTGAACGCCTTTCCAAAAATACCTTTATATGATTTTTCTACAGAATATCTTCCCAGTGAAGTGCAGTTAGAGTTTTCAGTATTACTGAATTTTAAATCTCCCGGCACACCTGTTTCAGAACCGCTGCCATGTGCTACTAATCCCTGATCGATGATTTTATTATTTTGAAGGTCGTAAACAAAAAAGCGGTTTTTTCCGGATTTAATTTTCATATCCACAAAAAAAGCAATTTTGTTGCTGTATTTACGATCAGTAACGGCGAGGGATTTGATCTCATTAACGTGATCACTAAGTCTTAAAACATCAAATTCAGTAAGAATTTCTTTTTTATCTGTCACGTTGTAGGTTGTGAAAGAACTAAAGCAAACAAACAATACCATAAAAACTATTCTCATATGCAGTATTATGAAGTTACAAGTTAAATAAGATTTGGCATATCAATCGTTACTTTTTCTATTTTTCACTTTTGATGTTGCAAAATTATGTATAAAATTTTATATAATTCCCATGTTTATATGTTAAATATTTTGTAAGTATATGAAAATCTGTCCTATACATAAAATTTAACTTTTAAAACGCATACAGCATATGCTATTTTTACTTTTTTAAATTGCAACACTATTGCATTTAAGAATAAGATTTCTATATTTGCAACACTATTGCGTTAATAACGCTTTATTTCTGCCAATTTTAATTTTAGAATGAAAAAGAAATTTAAAATAATAAATCTTCTTATGCCATTAATAGTATTGTTTGCAATACTATTTCCGGTAATACATTCTTACGAACACATCCTTGATTCCGGCAGTAAGGAAAAAATAGAATTTTCTGAACATACACAGCTAAAATCAAAGTTTCATTCAGCAGAAAAATGTTCAATCTGCGATTTTAAATTCAGCGCCTGCAGTACTTTTACTTTTACGGCTTTTCATTTTTATAAAAATAGTTCTGTTATCCAGCATGTCACTTTTTATGCAAAAAAACAAACTATATTCTTTAAGGGCTCTCTCTTTTCCCTAAGGGCACCTCCTGTTTTTATAAAATAAATTGTATTCCCAAACTGCTTGTCAGCTGGGTTTTCTATGCGTTTAAAATTAGATAAAACTCAAAACTTTATTGGATTTCATACTGTTCAAATTACTTTTTGAACACTGCTATGATCTGTTTAAATCTTTGATTTACATTTTTCCGTTACTCCGTGAAGTTATCGGTAAAAACGTATACTGCTATCTGTTTTATTCCCGAAAACCCTCTGCAGCATAAACTACATCACAGTTTACACGTTTTGGCGTACTTCAGTCTTCCATCTTACACACAACCATTACCTGCTTTGGGCTGATTTTTTTGGCCACTGTCATTTGTTGTTCTGTTTAAAACCTTTTTCAATGGAAAATTACCATTGAAAAGCTTAT
This sequence comes from Flavobacterium sp. HTF, assembly GCF_003105115.1. Lineage (GTDB taxonomy): Bacteria > Bacteroidota > Bacteroidia > Flavobacteriales > Flavobacteriaceae > Flavobacterium. Next base: position 106,671 of record NZ_QETH01000007.1, read on the forward strand.
CTGTAACTCAATTTAATATTTATAAAATGATTCGAATCAAATCAAAAAAGATGAAAACCACGAAGTTATTTCTTGCTTCCATGTTTATGGCAATGGCTTTTACAGCCTGTGACAGCGACAATTCTGAGGATCAGAAACCAATACCTACAATTGATAAAATTGAACTGGGTCTCGGAAATAACGAAACGGGAGTTATCGGTCAGGATTTTCACTTTAACGCTGAAATTGTTGCTGCCGACAAAATCCAGGATGTTCAGATTAAAATTACTCAGAAAAGCACTGAAACGTATTCTAAAGCCTGGAATCACGAAATTGTCTGGACACAGTATGCCGGAGCAAAAAATGCCACAGTACACAAACATTTTGACATTCCAGCCGATGCAGCAGAAGGTAAATATGATTTTACCATTATCGTAAATGACCAAAATGGCAGCAGGCTTGAAATCAAAAGGAATCTTACTATTTATAAATTGGAAAATCTGCCAGTGAATCCGGTTGCTTCCATTTTTACCGTATTCCTGAATGATGGTTTTTTCTACAGAAAAGGCGCTTACAAAGCTGATGGAGCGCAATATAAAAACGGAGATTTATTACAATCGCAGGTTACGCTTACAGGTATCAAGGGAAGTGGTAAAATGTATCTGCTATTGATTAATAAAAATGCCAGCCACAATCCGGAAAGCATTGATCAGATTGATTTCAGCAAAGTAATCGTCTACGATGTTATGGAACATAAGGATATGACAGAAGTTGGCGAGTTCTCAAACGTACCGTGGAATGGAACTGAATTTACAAGAGAAATGCCGAAACTGCTTATAGGTGCTGCAAAAGACAATAATTTTCCTGTTGCGCAGGATTTAATTGCAAACAAATCGTGGGTATCGGGAAATTATATTTTTAAGGCTTTGTATAAAAACACCACCTACAACATCAACTTTTCGCAGTCAATTGATATTCCGTTAGCCCTTTAATTATCCCAAAATGAAAATATTAAAACTCTTAGCTGCCGCATTTACATTAATCCTTGTGCTTTCCTGCAGCAGCGATAACAGCGATATTGATACAGAATATCCTGTAATAGACTTAACAGCACAAGATGCTTTTCCTGTACAATGCAGCACGATCACGCGCGGGCAGAAAATAATTTTTAAAGCAAAGTTTAGTGACAATACCGCTTTAGGCTCTTTCAGTTTAGACATTCACCACAATTTTGATCACCATTCACATAGCACAGAAGTGAGTAACTGTGAGACTGATGCTGTAAAAAAACCTGTTAATCCCATGCTTTTTATAAAATCAATTGACATTCCGGGCGGGGTTAAAAATTACGAAGCTTCAGCCGAAATCAATATTCCGGCCGATGCAGATCCCGGAGATTATCACTTTATGATTCGCCTTACCGACAAGGAAGGATGGCAGACTCTAAAAGGCTTAAGCATTAAAATTTTATAATTCAGCTGAATGAAAAACAATAAGTTCATTTTTAGGTTACACTGTCTGTTACTGCTATGCTGTTTATCAATGGCTGAACACTCATTTGCGCAAACAGCAGTGCTTTCCGGCCGCATACTTTCTGATTCTCACAAGCCATTAGAAGGTGCTTCTGTTACTCTTTATCCGTCAAAAATTACTGTGATTACCAACAAAAAAGGTGAATTTAAATTTGACTCGATTCCTTTTGGAACTGCGAAACTGGTGGCACATTTTTCTGGTTTTCAGACTTTTGAAGCAGATTTAAATCAACAATCAGGACAATTGCATGATATTATCCTAAAACCCGAAATAAAAGAACTTGAAGAAGTAATCGTAACAGAATCTTATGGCGAAAAACGTAAAAAAGAGGAATCGCTTAATCTGGAAATTGTAAACTCCGGTTATATCCAGCGAAACCTTGGCGGAAGCCTGATGCAGTCTTTGCAAAGAATGCCGGGCATAAAAACCATCTCTATAGGTTCAGGCGGCTCTAAGCCTCTCATTCGCGGACTGGGTTTTAATCAGGTAGTTGTGGTAGAAAACGGACTTAAACACGAAGGTCAGCAATGGGGAGCCGATCATGGTTTGGAAATTGACCAATATGCTGTAAACCGTGTTGAAATCATCAAAGGTCCTTCGTCTTTTATTTATGGGGCTGAAGCTATTGGAGGAGCCATTAATATTAAGCCGCTGCCGCTTCCTGCAAAAAACACTTTTGGAGGCAGTACAGATATTACCGGAAAAAGCAATAATGAACAATTTGGCGGTTCTTTGAATGTATTCGGAAGAAATGAAAACTGGTTTTTTGACAGTCGGATTACCGTAATGGACTATGGTGATTACCGCGTGCCGGCAGACACCGTACACGTGTACAATTATGCTGTTCCTTTATACAAAAATCAGCTGCGAAATACTGCGGGAAAAGAATTGGATCTTCATTTTAGTACTGGTTTTACAGGCGAAAATCTTAAATCGGTTTTTTATATCAGTAATGTACACAGCAAAAGCGGTTTTTTTGCAAATGCGCACGGTCTTGAACCCAGAAATGTTGATACCGGAATTCATGACAAATCCAGCAGAGATATACTGATTCCTTACCAGCAAGTCAATCATTTTAAGATCAGTAATACGACTTCTTTTAAATGGGCAGATCATGCGATAGAAACCCAATTCGGTTTTCAGAAGAATTTCAGGCGTGAATGGAGTCAATATGTAAATCATGGCTACATGCCGCCGATTTATCCCAATAATCTTGATGCGCCGGAAAATTTAGAGCGTCAGTATGACAAACAGGTTTGGTCATTTTCGGCTAAGGATGAATTTGCTGTGGGAAAGCATCAGCTGGCTTTGGGAGGCAACGCGATACATCAGCAAAATAAAATCGGCGGCTGGAGTTTCCTGATTCCGGCGTTTACCCAATTTCAGGCAGGAATATTTCTTTATGATAAAATTGCCCTCAATGACGAATGGCTGCTAAATGGCGCTATCCGTCTGGACCACGGAATGATTAAAATGGATTCCTATTACGATTGGTTTCAGAGTGAAGTCCCTGACGGAGACCAAAATAGTCCGGAATATCTACAACGTTCACAGGAACTTGAGAAAACGTTCAATAGTTTTACCTGGTCGGCCGGGGTTAATTACAATCCCGGAAATCTTTCGCTGAAAGCCAATTTGGGAACAAGCTATAGAATGCCTATTGCAAAAGAACTGGCTTCTAATGGTGTCAATTATCATTATTTCAGATTCGAAAAGGGAAATCCCAATCTTGATGCCGAACGTTCATATCAGCTGGATTTTGGAATGGAATGGAAAACTCAGGCCTGGTCTGTACAGCTGACGCCTTTTGCCAACTATTTCCCGAATTATATCTATCTGAATCCCACTTCCGGGCATGATACGTATTATGGCGCAGGAAATCAGGTTTTTGAATATCAACAGAGTGAGGTTTTTCGTTATGGTGCAGAATTGCAGGCTAATATTCAGTTTTCTGAAGTTTTAAATGCAGAAATTCTTGCTGAATATCTTTACTCCGAACAACAGTCCGGAAGAAAAAAAGGCTATACCCTGCCCTTTTCCCCTCCTCCATCTGTTTTGTTTGGACTGACTTATAATCCGAAGATTAAATTCCTAAAAGAACCTTATTTCTCTTTGGATTACCGAATTACAGCCCAACAGAATCATATTGTACCACCGGAAAAAAAGACAGCGGAAAGCCATGTTTTTAATCTTGCTTTTGGTACAAAAATACAATCAGGGAAACAGGATATTACCATAAGTTTTCAGGTTCAGAACTTGTTTAATACCCGTTACCTCAACCACACTAGTTTTTACAGGCTTATCGAACTTCCTGAGGCTGGCAGGAATATTATTTTATCAATGAAAATTCCTTTTCTGATTCAATAATCAGTCCAAATTTAAAATCAAATATTAATCAATTTTAATCCATAATTCAATGAAAAACAAGTATTACAAATTTTTATTTTTAACTGCTTTTGCTCTATTTTCTGCCTCTTGCAGCAACGATGATGACAACAATAATACCGAAGAGCCCGCAGAAGTAGTAACAGAGCATAAGTACCTGAGAATTTTACTTTCTGACGAAAAAACGACAGAACTGACACTGGTAGATCCCGCTGAAGCGAAAACCAGTTCTTTTACGGCAAAGTTTGCCAAATCAGCTTTGTATACAACCGGATCAGGCAGGTATGCCGGAATTGTGCACAGGGATAATAATACTGTTGAAACTTTTGACAGTGGTTTTGAAACGCATGGTGACCATATCGATGTAGACGGAAATCCACAATTCGGATTTCTGACTGGCCAGTCGCTTAAGCCGACACACTTTAAAAGTAAATTGGGTGAGATTTTAACGTTTAATGATGGTGACGGTACTTTATCTGTTGGTAAAGAAGCTGATGTAAATAAATCCGGAAGTGTTTTTAAAACCATAAATGCCGGTCTTTTGGCACATCACGGTGCCATGGCACAATTTTCTAACGGAACTTATGCCATTACCGAAAAAGATAATTCTGTTACGGGAACGCTTCCTGAAAAAGTAAAAATTATTAACAACACGGGAGCTACCCTTTTTGCTGCGAAAATCGCAACAAAAGGAATTCACGGTAATGCCTCAGACGGAACTTATGCCGTATTTGGTTCTGTTGACGGGGTTTTGGTTGTAGAAAGCAACGGAAACCAGAAATTGATCACACTTCCGTCTGATTTTGGAACGGCCTGGTTTGGGAGTATTCTGGAAACTGCAGATAATGGAAAATTTGTTGGTTTTACAGCAGCAAAAGGTGCTTATTTAATTGATGTTGTAAACAGTACCATAAAACCAATTTTACAAAACACAACAATTATGCAATGCAAAGTGAGTTACAATCACAAAAAACTGGGACTTCTTTTGCATTCTGGCGAGTTTAAACTTTTTAACCTTACAAGCTTAGCAGTAGAAAAAGAAACAAAACCGATTTCAGAAACTGCAACAGATGCAACATTAAAACCTCAACTGGCAATTAGCGAAAGATTTGCTTACATCACTTCGCCAAATACGGGAGAATTAATCCAGCTTGACCTTTCTTCAGCTGTTTCAAAGAAAATAAAAGTATCCAATACACCGTATATGATTACGATTATTGGTTATGAAAATAGTGAAAGCCACTAAAAAAACTAATTATTAAACTTAAAAGCAGGTATACATTCTATACCTGCTTTTTTTATTACAAAATCAGGTATTTATACTATAAATGGAAAAAACCGAAAGGGTTATTTTTGAGTTATAAAACTTTTGAATTTAAAAATTACAAAAATATGCCCTGGACCATTCTTGAACCTTTTTGGAAACGCATTTTAGACCCCTCTGCTCCTATTACAGCAGATAATCAAAACTGGGACAAGGAAATTAAAACGTTATATCAATTAGGCATTAGTATGGAAGATACGCTGCAGTTTCTTTATATTGAAAGACCTGATTTTGAAAGTTTTAAAACCTGGATTTCTGCCAGACAAAAACATGATAAAACTGAATCTGAAAGTTTAATTGCGAACGTTTTGTCTGATGAGGATCTGGAATTTTGGAATAAAAAAGGTTATATCATTGTAAAAGAAGCTATTTCGAAAAAAGATTGCGAAGACACCCAGAAAGCCATCTGGAATTACCTGAAAATGGATTCTGACAATCCCGAAACCTGGTATAAAAGACATGAAAACCAAAAAGGGTTAATGCTTAATTTTTCTGATCATGAAACATTAAATAAAAACCGGTTTTCACCCCGGATCAGAAAAGCTTATGAACAACTTTACAACACAGACAAAATATACAAAACCATAGACAAAGTAAGCTTTAATCCACCCGAAACTAAAGGATTTAAATTTTTAGGAAGTCCGTTGCATTGGGATACCAGTTTAAACCAGCCCATTACGTTTGGATTGCAGGGGCTGCTTTATCTTACGGATTGCGGTCCTGATGATGGTGCATTTCATTGTGTCACGGGATTTCATAACGAAATAAACCAATGGTTAAATAGTCTGGAACCTGATGAAAATCCAAGAGATAGAGCAATCAGAACCCTGGAGCCTGAACCGATAACCGGTAATGCCGGCGATTTTATAATCTGGAATAATACATTACCGCATTGCGCTACTCCAAATAAGGGAAAAATACCCCGAATGGTACAATATCTTACCTATTTACCTCAGGATTATGATACTTCCGGAGAATGGATTTGAGTTAGTATAATTTACAAAAGTGTATCTGAAGGATCACAAGGAAAATAAATTGTTATATCTGTTCCTTTCCCGGGTTTTCCTTCTGCAAAAATAGCACCTCCTACAGCCTGCATAATCTTTTTGCACAAGGCCAGACCAATTCCCGATCCTGTATATTCTTCTTTATGGTGCAATCTTGTAAAAACCTTAAAAATTGATTCAGCATACTGCTGGTCAAAGCCAATTCCGTTATCAGAGAAACGAACCCAGTAACAATATACTTTAAACATGTGTTCGATTATAACCGGTTCGTCAGAAGCTGTAATGGTGATAACAGGCGTTCTCTCTGTTGATGCATATTTTAACGAATTCTGTATAATATTTGAAAACAGCTGTTTCATCAAAAAAGTGATAGAATGAATTTCCGGAAGGTTTTCATACTGAATTACAGCTTTGCTTTCTGTAATCATTTCACTCATATCTTCAATTGTAAACTGAAGAATTTTATTTAAATCCGTTTTTTCAAGAATGCCTTGTGTGTTCTTAATTCTGGTATACTTCAGAATATCTTCCAGTAAAACCCTCATTCTGCTGGCTGATTTTGATACACGCTGCAGCGAATGAGCAATTGAATCCAAAGGCACAGCATCAATTTCAGAAATCACTTTGGAAGTAATCATTTGTATTTTTCGGAGTGGTTCCTGTAAATCATGAGTACTAATCCAGTTGATGTTTTCAAGTTCTGAATTGGTTTCGCGAAGAATTTCACTTTGAGTACGGTATTTTTCTTCCTCTTCACTCAGCATGATCATCATAAGCTGGTTATGAAGAACGTGGGCATATTGGGCTGCTCCGTTAATTTCATACTGTTTCCAGATACTGCTTTGATTTTTAATAATCTGTTTCCAGATATTAAATGAATTTCGCGGATGAAGACCTGTGCTGTCTTTTACAATACTTTTTTCCGGATCGCCCCCCCAGCTAATTTCGGATATCGTTTCCGGACGGAACCAAATAATATGGTCGGTACTTCCCAGAGAATGATAAATAATGCCGGCAATTGTAGAGCAGTTTTCCAATTCAGGAAAATGGTCATTGAGCTTATTGGTCGCAAATATTGTATTGATTTTCAGGTTCCCAATAGATTCTATTAAGGCTAGAATTTGATCATCAGAAGGTGTTAAGCCATTTTTATAGATTTTTCCCCTGCTAATAATAGAAACACCCGCAGCATTACAAATATGCAGTAATTCAGGTGAGCTGATAATTTTCTCTAATGAATCCTGAACAAACTGAAAATCCATACCTGTTAACTGTTCAAGCGCTTCGGCTGTATTCTGGGCGTTTAAATTCTCATCATTAGATTGTCTTATATCAATCTGAGAGGTTATAAACTGTCCCTGAAGTTTTGCCGCCAGCCTAATTTCCGGAGAGATATTCTTTTTTGAATAATGATGGCAGGCAATTAACCCCCAAAGTCGTCCATGATGTATTAGTGAAATCGTAAGTGTGGCACCAACACCCATATTTTGCAAATATTCAACATGGATTGGTGAGGTACTTCTAAGTATAGAAAGGCTTAAATCCAGGTTTTTATTTTCTGAATCGTCAACTGTAAAAATCGGAACCGGCTCATAATTAACATCTACTATTAACCTAAGCTGGTTTTTAATATATAATTCCCTGGCCTGCGCCGGAATATCTGTATGCGGGTAATGCAATCCCAAAAACGGTTCTAAATCCTCTCTGCAGCTTTCGGCAAAAACTTCGCCATTGTACTGCTCATCAAAACGGTAAATCATTACACGATCGTAACCCGTTATCTCGCGGGTTCCTTCTGCAACAAGCGCGCATAAATCCTTAAGTGATTTGGTATTGTTCATCTGGGTCACAAACTGAATGGTCTGTGTGTAGACATCTGCCAGTTTTTCCCTTCCGGTAAACTTAAATTCAGCTTCGAGGATGTATATATCAAAACTTCTGTGAATGCTGATTTGAAATAGGTTTCCAAGCAGGTCAATTTCAAGAGGAAATACATCTTTATTATCTTCTCCTATATATTCAAAAATTTGCTGTTCTGCTTCTGATCCAAAAACATCGGCAAAATTTTTACCAAGCGTCTCTGCATGCGTTATGCTTACAAATCCTGAAATATTCTCCGTGCAAAAATCTATTTTTCTGTCCGGAGTCAGTCCTATTAAAAATCCGTGAGGCTGAATTTTTCCCGGCACATGTATCGGTTCATGTTCGCAATTGGTCAGCGTAACAATATCACGATTTACTATATCTTTAATCTTCATTCTTTCTGTCTGCTCCCAAAATGATTGTAAATACTGTCAAACGCATAAACCGCTCCTTCTATAATTTCTTCTGCACAATTGTTTGTGTTTTCATATTCTGAAAGCATATTAAGAAAGTTTTTCCAATAACTTCCTGTTTTATCTCCGTAACCATTAAAATAGGACACTCCTTCATTACCTGAAAGTTTTGGATTGGCCGAAACATTTTTCAGAATAAATCTTCCGCCAAGAGTTGAACCTTCAATAACATATAATATTCCCAGTGCAAACGGAACTGATATAGCTGTAATTTGAAAAACGTTTTCTGAAACCCTTTTATTATAGTTAAGAAACGAAAGATCTTCTTCAATAAGAGGTGTTTTTTTTCTGTGTTCCAAATCAGCAACTATTCCTGTAAGCAAAGGAAAAATAACTTCTTCAGTGCTTTTATGTACATCATGCATCAGATTTAAATAATGACAGTAATCTTCTATTTTCATATCCGGGGATAAAATCGAAGCTGAAACAGGAAGGCTCTCTAAGTTTTTATGGGAGTCTGCTGTCTGGTTTTTTAGATCATTAAGAAAATGGGATGATAGTAAAGAAGTGGGATTTGTGCTCATAGATAGTATTACAATTTTAGAAATACCTCCAGGCATATTCTCTAAGCAAATTTAAAAAAAAAATACATTTAAGCTAATTACATTAATAGTTCCTTATTCTTACAAATTGAAAATCAATTGTTTTTAAAATTAATACATTCCTAGTCCATTTTCAGT
>NZ_QETH01000008.1 GCF_003105115.1 Flavobacterium sp. HTF
TTATTCAATTAAAACCATTTTCGGGTAAAAAGTGTGACTAATGTTTTAGGAGCAAATGTCACCACAAATCGTATTTTTTCGTTGTATTTTGGTTGAGAAATTTCCCACCCGTTGTTTGAGTAAACCGGAAAATAAAGTTCGAAGTAATCCGGAACAAGGTTTAATCGAATACCGCTATCATATGCAAAATCAGCTTTTTGATGTTTGTTTTTTAGAAAACCAACATCTCCGTACGCCTCAATCCAGTTCCATAAAGAATAACTGGCATTCAGAGTTGTCATCCATTGATTGGCATATCTTGGTTCGATTTTAGATTTAAATCCACCCTCGGCAATTACATATTGCTGGCTAAAAATTCCGGTACTTTCCGATCTTCCCAAAAAATTATAATCAAACAAATAATCCGTTGGCCTGTCTAAACCAAAACTAAAATAATCAGAATTTGTTCTGTTGTACAAAAAACTTGCGGCGTATAGCCTCAAATTCAATTTGTTATTATTCTCAAATAATCTTCTGTATTCTACTTCTCCCGCCAGTTTTCCAAAATCACCCGAAAACTGAACATCGGTCATAAAATTAAAATGATTCACCAATTCTGTTTTCGTGTTCATGTATCGGGCGTTAAAAACAGAATAATTAGGTTTGGAATTATCAGTTATAAACTCACTTTCTTCACGATTTACAATCACCTGGCGCAGCAGGATTAACTGTTTTCGGTTATCTCTTAAATTTTCTTCACGGATCCTGAACTGAACCATCGGATTCAGTCTCAGATAAGTAGCGTCCGGGGCATAATGATAATAATTCTGACTAATGGAATAACGTACATTATAAAGTGTACTGTTTCGGTAATTATGATTTAATGCAAAAGAAGAAGAACCGGACAAAGTACCTGCTTTTAAAGAATAGGCGGGATTGATATCAAAAGTAAAAGGTTTATCTAAAATGGTTTTATTATGAAAACGCATTCCCGGTGTAAAACCGTCATAATAATTATAAGTAAGAGTCGGGATATATAAAATTTGGTTGTAGAAAGGATCTTCCAGATCTTTTGCAAAATTGAATTTTATCGGACGATTTGTAATTACCAGGCTTTTTAATGATTTCCAGTTGTTTCTTAAATTGAATTCCGGGACTTCATTATCATAGTTTAAAACTATTTTATCCGCATTTTTACGGTCAAATACATAAACAGAATCGTTACTTTTTGGTTCAATCCAGGTTTTGAAGACTACTTCGTTATTTTTAAGCCCATAAACAGGAATAGGAGTAAACACACCCGTTTTATTGGTGATTGAAAACTGAACGCTGTCTTTTGTCCTGGAAACATTCGAAAACTTATAATCTATAATATCCCTTGAATCAATAATGGTTTTAAAGAACCAGTTGATATCTTTCGGACTGTTTTTTGTCAGTATCTTTTCAAAATCAGCTCTTTCGGTTTGCTGGTGTTTATTCAGTTCGTAAAATTCCTGAACGCTTTTTGGTACAATATCATGGTTTAAATAATCATCTAAATAACTCAGGCTTAAACCTGCACGATATTTACTGGCAATTTGCTCGTTGAATTTTATCAAACTGTTTTTTGGGTCACCAAGCGGCTGATCCAGATTCTTTCTGGCCATCAACATATAATAATAGCTGTATTGCTCATTAAAAGTCAGATTGGTAATATTATAACTTTTAAAGAGTTTCATGTTCGAAAGGCTTCCAAGCATTTTTTGGTCCGAATGGTTTTCTTCCATGTACTTCATCATGGTATAAATCTGGATTCCGTCATAAATCCAGTTGTCTTTTCTAGGATCCAGGCGCAAACTATTCTTTAAATAATTGTTCAGATACGTTTTTAGGAAAGTAATTTCAAACACAAATTCATCAGAAAATGGACTTATAAAAGACGGCAGCTGATTTAAACCATAAAATGGGTTTCGGTCATAATCTGTCTGTGAAATGGTAATCTTCTCATGGGGATATTTGCCAATAAAAGCGCTGGCAAAAGTAACCACACGATTGATAATAATCGCTTTCTGGATTTCGCTGAGTTTTTTATTCTTCAAATTCGAAAGAATTTCAACCGAACCATTTTCATAGCTCTTAAAACTGTTTTCTTTTTCAATAAACAAATTAAAATCGGTCCTGTTACTTCCGGAAAAAGAATAAACTTCTGATAAGGGATTGGTAAGATCTTTTGACACCGAATTTAAGTCAGTTGTAATCGAGTAATTTTTCGGGATTTTTATCGAAATTTCATAATCTGTTGGCGCATTGGCAATATCATCCAGATTGAAATTATTATATAATGTAAAACCATTATTATCATGACGTTCGGGACTTAAAAACCAGTTTTTCAGGTTCATTCCCCCATTTTGATCATAACCATAACGCGTAAATTTATCACTCGGAACTTTTACAATATAAGTAATGTGCAAATCGATTTTCTGATCAGGTGCCAGTTTTTGTTTCAGTTTTACGAGAATAAGATCCGGGTTTTTGTCTGTTCTTATCCATTCAAACGCCATGTCATTAGAATCCACTAAATTTAATATTGTCGTATTTCCTCTCTCTTCAGCATTTGCCAAATGAAAACCACGATAAAATTCATCTGAAAAACGTCTGGCCAAAGGCGTGTTTTTATTCGAAAAAGCATTATTCCAGTCATTAAGAACAATACAATCAATAGAATCATTTGAAGTATTATAAAATGTAATATTTTGTTTTACATTTAAAGTTTTAAGTTCAAGATTTACCGCCACTTCCATCTTAGAGTGATGCTGCGCATATTGTTTTACTGAACTAAATAAAACGAAGAAAAACAAAACTATTTTATAAAATGATTTCAAAGTTGGCTTAAATTTTAGGCTGTATTTTTAATTTACGAGCGTACAGTTGTTTTGGATTTCTGTAAAAATAGTATAAAAAAAGCTGTTTAAAAAAACAGCTTTCAATTTTTTGTAAGAATTAATGTATTTTAAACATACGCGTAATATAAGTCATATAAAAATCGACTTTTGCTTACTCTTAGGTTATTTATGAGATCAAAAAATTATTAGAAATTCGGACTCAAATCGTATTTTTTATAGAATTTATCCAAAACATCAACCACTTCGTCTTCTGTATCTACAATTTTGAATAAGTTCAGGTCTTCAGGACTTACTGTCTGCATTTTTTCAACCAAAACCGTTTTTACCCAGTCGATCAGTCCGGACCAGAATTCAACACCAACCAGGATAATCGGGAATTTTCCGATTTTCTTTGTCTGGATTAAAGTGATGGCTTCAAACATTTCGTCCAGAGTTCCAAAACCTCCAGGCATAACCACAAATCCCTGAGAATATTTAACGAACATTACTTTTCTCACAAAGAAATAATCGAAATTCAGGTTTTTATCATGGTCGATATAAGGGTTAAAGTGTTGTTCAAAAGGCAGTTCAATATTCAAACCAACTGATGTTCCGCCACCTAAATGCGCTCCTTTATTTCCAGCTTCCATTATCCCGGGACCACCTCCTGTAATCACGCCATAACCGGCCTTACTAATTTTAAAAGCAATTTTTTCTGCCAGTAAATAATATTTATCATCTGGTTTTGTTCTTGCCGATCCAAAAATCGATACACAAGGACCAATACGACCCATACTCTCATATCCATTTACAAATTCGGCCATAATTTTAAAAATCGCCCAGCTGTCATTTGTTCTAATTTCATTCCACGTTTTTTGTTTTAAACGATCCTGGATTACTTTATCCTCATCATTATCAAAATCTTCTAATCTCATTTTAGGTATTTTATAATTTATATTTTTAAGGAGCTATTTCCTGCTGTTCCTTCCAAATCTTTTGCGTTCGCAGTGGCGAACACAAAAGGATTTTCCCTCCCATCAGGGCTAGGGCACTCGTTTTCAATTGAACTTCTCGGTTATAAAAAGAAGAATCCGTTTTTAATATGTTTGCTGTTCAATTGATTTAGTAATGTTGCTTTTTACTTTTCCGGTATGTTCAGTAGTTTTAGATTCAATCAGCATGATTAAACACTCCTCATCTGATGAAACCCTGTGGTTTATACCTTTTTTGACAACAAATAAATCACCTTTTTTCATGTAGAAAGAGGGTTCGTTTTCAATTTCCATCAAAAGCTCACCATCGACGATATAAAATAATTCGTCTTCATTTTCGTGATTGTGCCACGGAACTTCCTGACCTTTTATTTTTGCCACTTTAATATACTGATCGTTTACTTCATCAATTATTTTAGGCGAAAAATACTGGTCTACGCTGCTTAATTTTTCTTTTAGATTCATAGATTTTATCTTAACCTTTATCAAATCAAAAAAAGCTTTGACAAAAAGGGCGTACTAAATTAGTGCTTTTTTTAAGAATTGACACAAAAATGCGCATTTATTAATTTAAATGTAATATTTTTTAATATTATATTTTTGTTGAAGTTTCATTATCAATTAATTGTAACTCTCCTTATTTTAAAAAAATATAACGTTCCTCCAGAACTGATTTGCTGTGCGTATTTACATTGTTAACGGATTAAAATCCGTTGCTACAAAATATTTCGTTCCTCCGGAACTTAGATTGCCGGAATTTACAGATGAACCGTAGGCTCTATTTAACAATGGTATGACGGATTAATAATCAGTCATACCATTGTTAATATTAAAAAAAGACCCGTAGGGTTGGTCAGTATTGTAGAGACGGATTTTAATCCGTTATTCAGAGTTAACATGAAAAAAAAAGACCTGTAGGGTCGGCCAATATTGTAGGGATGGATTAATATCCATCCCTATAGATTTTGTTATTCTAATTCCTTTTTCAAAAACTTAGCCGTGTAACTTTTTTTGTTTTTTGCTACTTCTTCCGGAGTTCCTTTGGCTATAAGTTGTCCACCGCCTTTTCCTCCTTCAGGACCAATATCGATTATATAATCGGCAAGTTTGATCACATCCATATTATGTTCGATAACCAGAATCGTATTTCCTTTATCAACCAGTTTATTGATCACATCCATTAAAACACGAATGTCTTCAAAATGCAATCCGGTTGTAGGTTCGTCTAAAATATAGAACGTATTTCCGGTGTCTTTTTTAGACAATTCCCCGGCCAGTTTGATACGTTGCGCTTCACCACCCGAAAGTGTTGTACTTTGCTGACCCAGCGTGATATATCCTAAACCAACATCCTGAATTGTTTTTACTTTTCTGTAAATCTTCGGGATATTTTCAAAAAACGGAACTGCTTCATCAACCGTCATATTCAGTACGTCAGAGATAGATTTTCCTTTGTAACGAATTTCTAAAGTTTCTCTGTTAAAACGTTTTCCCTGGCAGGTTTCACACTCCACATATACATCAGGTAAAAAGTTCATTTCGATTGTTCTCACCCCTGAACCTTCACAGGTTTCGCAGCGCCCGCCTTTTACGTTAAAACTAAAACGGCCTGCCTTGTAACCACGAATCATACTCTCTGAAGTCATCGTGAATAAGTTTCTGATTTCGGTAAAAACTTCCGTATAAGTCGCCGGATTCGAACGTGGTGTTCTTCCAATCGGACTTTGATCGATATCAATTACTTTATCAATATGTTCTAAACCTTCAATCTTTTTGTAAGGCTGTGGTTTTTTTACTCCGTTAAAATAGTACGCATTCAGAATCGGGTAGAGGGTTTCATTAATCAAGGTTGATTTTCCGCTTCCTGAAACTCCCGTTACACAAATTAACTGACCCAACGGAATTTCTATTGAAACATTTTTAAGGTTATTTCCGGTTGCTCCTGTTAATTTTAAGAATTTGCCATTGCCTTTTCTGCGTTCTTTCGGAATCTCTAATTTCATCGTACCATTCAGATATTGAGCGGTAATCGTATTCGATTTTAGAGTTTCTGCCGGAGTTCCAATGCTGATAATTTCTCCTCCGTATTTTCCGGCTTTTGGCCCAATATCAATCACGTAATCTGCCGTTTCAATCATATCTTTATCGTGCTCCACCACAATAACTGAGTTTCCGATATCACGTAATTGTTCTAAAGATTTAATCAGTTTTTCATTGTCTCTTTGATGTAAACCAATACTTGGTTCATCCAAAATGTAGAGAACACCAACCAGTTGCGAACCAATTTGTGTTGCCAGACGAATACGCTGTGCTTCTCCTCCCGAAAGTGATTTTGAACTTCGGCTTAAAGCCAGATAATTCAGACCAACATTCATCAAAAAGTTCAGACGGTCTTTGATTTCTTTTACTACTTCAGAAGCAATCAGAAGTTGTTTATCTGATAAATGGCTGTTTAAATCCTGAAACCAGATCGTAAGATCAGAAATGTCCATATCACATAATTCTGTGATATTTTTTCCATTTACCCTAAAAAACTGTGCCTCTTTTTTCAAACGGGAGCCTTCGCAAACAGGACAATTGACTTCATCCATGAAATCTTTTGCCCAACGTTTTATAGTGGTAGATGCGCTTTCATCATATTGATTTTTAATGAAATGAGATATTCCTTCAAAATCAATTTTGTAATCGCGGGTAACACCTAAGTCTTTTGAGTTTACAGTAAATTTATCTTTTCCTCCATGAAGAATCATATTCATTGCTTCTTCCGGAATTTTCTCAATAGGGTCAGTGATTTTAAACCCGAATTTTTCACCAATTACTTCTAACTGTTTAAAAATCCAGGACGATTTATATTCGCCAAGGGGAGCAAAACCACCTGCTTTAATCGATAATTTCGGATTTGGGATAATCTTTTTTATATTGATTTCATGAACAGTTCCTAATCCGTTGCAATGCGGGCAGGCTCCTTTTGGGGAGTTAAATGAAAACAAATTAGGCTCCGGATTTTGATAGGAAATTCCGGTTGAGGGACACATTAAATTCCTGCTGAAATAACGAACTTCATTCGAATCCTGATCCAGAATCATCAGCACATCTTCGCCATGATGCATTGCAGTATTAATACTTTCGGCCAATCGTTTTTGATTGTCTGCCGTATCTTCAATCAGCATTCTGTCAACTACAATTTCGATATCATGGGTTTTATAACGGTCTAATTTCATTCCTGAAACCAAATCCTGAACTTCACCATTTACACGGACTTTAAGGAATCCCTGTTTCGTTATTTGCTGGAATAATTCGGCATAATGTCCTTTTCTGGCTTTAATAACCGGTGCAAGAATGTTAATGCGTTTCCCGTTGAAATCCTGAATAATTAAATCTTTTATCTGGTCATCAGAATAGGATACCATTTTTTCGCCGGTATTGTAGCTGTAAGCATCTGCACCACGGGCATAAAGAAGTCTTAGGAAATCGTAAATTTCTGTAATTGTTCCAACTGTAGAACGCGGACTTTTGCTGGTTGTTTTTTGTTCAATCGCAATTACAGGCGAAAGTCCGTCGATTTTATCAACATCCGGACGTTCTAAACCACCAAGAAACTGTCTCGCATACGCAGAAAAGGTTTCTACATAACGACGCTGTCCTTCGGCATAAATGGTGTCAAAAGCCAATGATGATTTTCCCGAGCCTGATAAACCGGTAATTACAACCAGTTTTTCCCTCGGAATTGATATGTCTATATTTTTCAGATTATGAACTCTTGCGCCAAGAACTTCAATAGTGTTGTCTTTTTCTAACATAAATTTGAGCAAAACGCAAAGTTACCACTTTGATTTGTTCTTTTAATACTAGTGTACAAAACTTTATGTTACAATTAGTAACAAAAAACGCTAATATAAATTAGCGTTTTCGTTTTCGGGTTGCCATATATTCTTCGATGGCTTCTTTGGTAGTGTACCAGTTTCGGCCTTCTTTGTAAGCATCAATTTTTCCTGTTCTGGCCAATAAACTAATATATTCCTGACCATAAGGAGATTCCGGTTCGCTTACAATATTTATGATGGGCTGATAATCATAAGTGCTTCCGGGCATGGCATTCAAATAAATATTTAGTGTTCGCTCGAGTGCCTGACACATCAAAAGAATTAACTTTTGATAGTTGCCATTATTAGCCTGATTGAGTGCTTCATAATATTTTTTTCGATCATTTTTTAAAATAATTGCTGGAGGAAAACCACAGCGCATTAATAATAAATTCATGCTTAAGCGTACTGTACGGCCATTACCATCAAAAAATGGATGTATCCAGACTAATTTATGATGATAAATTGTAGCAAGTTCAATATCATTTAGATTTAATGGATTTGTATTTATAAAATCAATTAATTCATCCAGGTAGTCTGAAACTTTATTGGCATTGGGAGGCATGAAATTTGCTCCCGAAATACGTACACCGCCATTGCGGATTCGTCCTGCAAAATCATCTTCAATAGACCGTAAAACCAAGCCATGAATAGAAAGAATGTCAATACTCCTTAGCTTATAATCCTCACTAACGATGTTGTACAAATAATCGATGGCTTTGTCATGATTATGTGTTTCAAAATGTTCCCGAAGTGATTTTCCTTTAATGGTTATTCCTTCCTGAATGACCATTTGGGTTTCACGTAAGCTCATGGTATTTCCTTCAATGCTGTTAGAATTGTAAGTCCATTCGAGTGATAAACTTTCGCGGATTTTATTCAAAGCGATATTAGGCAGTGGTCTGCTATTTTGCAGCTGCTCTCTTTTTTGATACAGTCTTTCAAAGGTTGCATCAAATTCTTCCCGGTATTTTAGGTCTATATTCCACATTACTCCACAAAGGTACTTCTTAATATCGGATAAATAAAATTTTTAACTTATCCGATATTAAGAGCTATTCGATTGTCATTGAACGGAGTTTTGTTCGGTATGCTTCAAGTGCTATTGATTTGGAAATGATCCCGTAATATTTTTCATTTCGCAAAACGGGCAGAAAGGCTGTTTTTGATCTTTCGAATTTACTCATCACGATTTCCATACTATCAGTAGAAAAAATTGTTGCAGCAGGTGTTTTCATTACATCGCTGATTTTGGTATATTTTACACGATAGGCATTAAAAATGATTTCACGGATATCATTAAAATGAACTATTCCGACCAAATCTTTATCATTATTGACCACGGCAAAAACGACCTGGTTAGAATGCGAAATCAAATCGACAAGTTTGCTTAAATTTTCATCCGGATGAACGGTTAAGTAATCGCACTGAATAATCGTATCAATATCTAATGTAGAAAGTATATTAGAATCTTTATTGCTCGTAAAAGCATGCCCTTTCTTGGCTAATCCTTTTACGTCAAGCGAATATTTCTCGAATTTTTTAGAAATGGCAAAACTTATGGAGGAAACAATCATAAGCGGAATCATTAATCCGTAACCGCCGGTAATTTCCGCAATTAAGAAAATAGCGGTAAGCGGAGCATGAAATAAGCCGCTAAGGATTCCTGCCATTCCTACCATTGTGAAATTTCCTATTGGGAGTTTTGACAAACCCGTCAGGCTGATAAATTTAGAGAAAAAATACCCAAGATAAGATCCTAAAAACAGGGAAGGAGCAAAGTTTCCTCCATTTCCGCCGCTTCCAATTGTAAGCCCCGATGCAAATACTTTTACCATCATCGTAGCCCCGACAAATAAAAGCAATACCCAGTTGTTATTCCTGAAATCTGCAAACAAAGTATTGTCCAGCAATTTTCCCGGATCTGTTTCAGATAAGGTTTTAATGCTTTCATACCCCTCACCAAACAAAGTGGGAAAGATAAAAATTAAAACAGCTAACAGTGAAGAACCAATAAATGCTTTTTTATAAGGCCCTATTTCGAGTTTAGAAAAATAATGTTCTACCCTTTGGAAATTTCTGGAATAATAAATAGCAGTAAGACCTGTCAGTACTCCTAAAAGTACATAAAAAGGAATATTATGATAATCAAAAGTTTGTTGCGTTTTAAAACTTAAAAGAATGGTTTCATCCAGAACAATAGCAGAAACCAAAGCACCCGTTGCTGCAGAAATCATAATAGGGGTGAATGCCGAAATACTGACATCTACCAGCAAAACTTCAATCGCAAAAAGAACCCCTGCAATTGGGGCATTAAATGCTGCCGCAATTCCGGCTGCAACTCCACAACCAATAAGGAGCGTTCTGTCTTTATACGGTAATTTATAATTTTGGGCAAAATTAGATCCAAAAGCGGCACCTGTTATCACAATCGGGCTTTCTAAACCAGCCGATCCTCCTAAACCTACTGTTAAGGAACTGGTTACGATCTGAGCATACATTTGCTTTTTCGGAATTATACTTGCTTTTTTTGCTACAGCATAAAGTATCTGCGAAGTTCCTTTCTGGATACTTCCGTTTAAAACTTTTTTCACCACCAAAACCGTCAGCAGAATTCCGATTATAGGCAAAATACTGTTGATAAAACTCAGTTTTAAAATTCCGTTAATATAAGTTGCAAACGAGAAAACACTGTGAGCAAATGTTTTCAGGACGATTACAGCAAGTGAACAAGAAATACCAATTAAAACACTTGATAAAAAAATAAATTGCTTTGGGGTCATTAATGATTGAGCCAAAGCAATAATGCTTTCTAGTCTTCTGAAATATTTTTTTAGCATTCTCTTTAAAAAATTATGGGTATTGCAAATTTAGCCTTTTAATCCATAAAGTTAAGACAATAAAATTTCTTATTTTTTAAAATTAGTCAACTAATGCTGCGGCGTGTTTGGCAACAATCCCAAAATTGTACCCCTGGGCGGCATCATAACCTGCATAATTTACAGCAATCAGCTGACCACATTCATTGAAGACAGGGGAACCGCTTGCCCCATGTGTAGATGTTACATTATACTGAACACTTACACCATCAGATTCTTTATTTATCTGACCTTCATATACCTGAACTTTAATACCGCTTCTTGTATTAGCAAGTGTCATTCCCATTGGATAGCCTATCAAAATAGCATTAGTTCCCGGTTTTATTTTAGCATCATCTGTAACGGCAGCATCCAAATCAACGATATTGCGAACAGATCCGGGCAATGTTTCGCTGGCTAATTGCAAAACGGCAACATCAACTTCATTTCCGTCAGCGATTTTATAAACTTTACATTTTAGCCAGTCTTCTTTAGAACCATGAAGCGCCACACTTATCTCAACCGATTTTGAGCTTACGGTAATGTCATCAACGCTTACATATTTTATTTCTTTTGCAGGAGCTGGTTCTGCAGTAGTAGTTTCTACAGCTTCAGGATTATCGTTTGCAGCCACAACTGCAGCACTAGAATCTACTACTGCGCTCGTTTCGTGAACGACATCTTCAGATTCTTCTCCTTCACCTTCTTCAGAATAATATTCATTCCAGTTTTTTTCAAGATAAGTCTTATAATCTCCTTCGCTTATAGAATCCGGCAGGATACCTGCAATATGTTCTTTTAAATAAGTAAAAGAATTGTTGCTGTCATCGCCATAAAGCCACGGTTCTGCAACATGATGATTGGTTACTATTTTTCCATCTTCTGAAACAAAAAATCCTGTTCCGGAGATTGTTTTTTCTTCTAAATTACTGTCATCAACTTCAAGCTGAAAAGGTTTAGATCCTTTTATTGATATTTCGACAGTATAAGTATGTTTTACTAAAACAACAGCATCTTTATATTTATCATAGATTTCTGTCTGGCCATTTAAGCAGATTACTTCCTTTTTATTATACTTAGCCCAGATTTTAGGAATGAAAATAACGCCAGGTACTGCAACAATAGCGATTACAACTCCAATTTTGATATTTCTTGACTTTTTATTTGGTTGTTTTTCTTCTGAAAAGGATTCTTCCGACATAATGGTTTTGTTTAGTTTTGCGGTCAAATTTAGTAAAAAAAATATTCCATTTTTTCAAAAAACATTATGTCGGTATGTTATTTTTAACTGTTTTTAAATCAGTAGTTTAAGGGTTAGAGTCCAACTGCTTTATCATCACCTCGAAAGTCGGCACCACCTTCAAGTTCATTATTCGGAAGTACCAAAATAGCATCAACTTTTCCGATAATTGGTGTTGGTTTTTCGTTAATCAGGTATTTTTTTGATTTCAGTTTTTCAATTGTATTCGGGTCAAATGTATCCGGTTCAAACGTGATTAAGTCAGGAAGCCACTGATGATGAAAACGCGGTGCATTTACGGCATCCTGCATGCTTAAATTATACTCATAAACATTTAATATAGTTTGCAAAACCGAAGTTATAATAGTAGAACCGCCGGGAGTCCCAACAACCATAAAAAGTTTTCCGTTTTTCTCTACGATGGTTGGCGTCATAGAACTCAGCATTCTTTTTTGGGGTGCAATGCTGTTAGCTTCATTTCCAACTAAACCAAACATGTTTGGAGATCCTGGTTTGGCACTAAAATCATCCATTTCGTTATTCAGGAAGAAACCTAATTCATCACAATAATATTTAGATCCATAACCATCATTTAACGTGGTTGTTGCAGCAATAGCATTACCAAACTGATCCACAATAGAGTAGTGTGTCGTTTCTGTACTTTCGTTATAAGTTACTTTTCCTTCTTTTATTTCAGATGATAAACTGGCTTTTTCAGGATTAAAAGTTGACATTCTGTCCTTCAGATAAGCATCGGCTAATAACGCTTTTAGCGGAATTTTGACAAAATCAGGATCACCCAAAAAATAGCTTCTGTCTGCGTAAGCTCTTCTTTCTGCTTCAACAATTATCTGAATGGATTCATCTGAATTATGCCCCAGCTTTGATAAATCATACGGCTCAATCATTTTTAAAATCTGCGCTAAACAAATTCCGCCGCTGCTTGGTGGCGACATCGATGTGATTTTTAAATCTTTATAAGTAAATTGTAAAGGCTTTCTCCATTTGGCTTCATATTTTGCTAAATCCTTCATGGTGATAATACCACCTTTTTGCTTTAAATAATCAACCAGAATTTTAGCGGTTTCACCTTTATAAAATTCATCCCTCCCATTTTTCTGGATTCTTTTTAAAGTCTTTGCTAAAGCAGGATATTTAATAGTGTCATTTTCTTTGAAAGTTCTTGATGCATCAGAAGTTTCACCATTTATTTTTACAATACTTTCATGATAATCCTTTAAGCTTTTTTCCTGTTTTTTAGTGACAATTACACCTCTTTCCGCAAGTGCAATTACAGGTTTCAAAATTTCGGACATTGGCATGGAACCGAACTTTTTATGTACGGCAAAAACGCCCGCGATAGTTCCCGGAACTCCGATTGCTAATGCTGTTTGGGTACTTTTACCTTTAATAACATTTCCGTCCTTGTCTAAAAACATATCTTTTGTTGCAGCCAAAGGTGCTTTTTCACGATAATCCAAAGATCCGACTTCGCCATTTTCTTTTCTGTAAACCATAAAACCGCCACCGCCAATATTTCCGGCAAACGGAAAAGAAACCGCCAGTGCCAGTTCTGTACCCACCATGGCATCAAAAGCATTTCCGCCGTTTTTCATAATATCGGCACCAATTTTAGAAGCTTCCTGACGGGCAGAAACGACCATCGCTTTGGTAACCACCAAACCTGTTGGCTTAACCGGATTTTGCTGCGCCGTGCAACTGATATAGATAAAGGTAACCAGGAGTGTTATTTTTCTCATAGTAAGAGTAATTTTTGTTTTGCATTCACTTTTATATCTTCAAAAAAGAGTGTGAATTCCTGTTCAAATTCAGTATAGAATTCCTTTAATTCCGTACTGGCAAACTGCATTTTTGATTCGTTTCTCGATCTTCTGTCCATTTGGGTCAGAATCTGATGGATTCCTTCTACGGTACGGTAACTCAAAAGCCAGTTTCTCTGAATCATATACGGCATTAAGTCCTGCGTTTTTTCAGTCAGGATATCATAATTTTCATGTAATGATTTGTAAAATCGGTTAATAAAACTTTCCAGTTTTTCATCCGAATACTGCTCCCAGTTTTTGGCTAAGAAATGATCATAGAGAATGTCGACAATTACTCCGGCATAGTGATGGTACTTTTCGTGCAGCCTTTTGGTACTCTGTCTGAAAATATCATGCGAATCAGTATAAGTATCTATAAAACGGTGTAAAAGAATTCCTTTTTGGACATCTTCCGGAAAATGTTCAAACTGTTTTCCGCGAATTCCGTCGGCCATAAAATTACCGATTTTGATTAAGTCGTTATCCCCTGAAAGATAGATGTGGGCTAGGAAGTTCATTTTTTTTAAGATGCTAAGGTTCTATGTTGGTAAGAACCTGAGTTATTTAGTAAAAGTATGAAAACTTTTTCATACCATTTTAGTGATGTACGGCTTCGATACTCAATTTTATTAAAATCTTAGCTACTTAGAGCCTTAGAACCTTTTTAACTTTTCTATATTTGTAATTGGTAACCATAACTCACAAAAATGACTTTAATAAAATCTATCTCAGGAATACGCGGAACTATCGGCGGAAAAGTTGGAGATAATCTGACGCCTGTTGATGCCGTAAAATTTGCATCGGCTTACGGAACCTTTCTTAAAAATAATACTTCTAAAGAAAAATTAACGGTTGTAATTGGTCGCGATGCCAGAATTTCCGGCCCGATGATTCATAACCTTGTTGTAAATACACTGATTGGTTTAGGAATAAATGTAATTGATCTTGGACTTTCTACAACACCAACTGTAGAAATTGCCGTACCACTTGAAAAAGCAGACGGAGGAATCATTCTTACGGCTTCTCATAATCCTAAACAATGGAATGCCTTAAAATTACTGAATGAAAAAGGAGAATTCCTGAGCGGTGCTGAAGGAGCTAAAATCCTTGAAATTGCAGAAGCAGAAGCTTTCGACTTTTCAGATGTTGATAACCTTGGAGAAATCACGGTTAATGATGCTTACATGGATATTCATATCGACGAGGTTTTAAATTTACCTTTGGTAGATGTCGAAGCTGTAAAAGCGGCCAAATTTAAAGTAGTTGTTGATGGCGTAAATTCATCGGGTGGAATTATTATCCCGAAATTATTGGAATTAATGGGCGTTGAAGTTGTAAAATTATACTGCGAGCCAAACGGACATTTTCCTCATAACCCTGAGCCTTTAAAAGAACATTTAACTGATATTTCTGAATTGGTTGTAAAAGAAAAAGCACATTTGGGAGTTGTTGTGGATCCTGATGTAGATCGTCTGGCTTTTATCAGCGAAGACGGAGAAATGTTTGGTGAAGAATATACTCTGGTAGCCTGTGCCGATTATGTGTTGAGCAAAACGCCTGGAAATACGGTTTCGAATATGTCATCTTCACGTGCTTTGCGTGACGTAACAGTGGGGCATAAAGGAAAGTACGAAGCCAGTGCAGTAGGCGAGGTGAATGTAGTGGAATTAATGAAAAAAAATAATGCCATCATCGGAGGTGAAGGAAATGGCGGAATTATATATCCTGAATCACATTACGGACGTGACAGTTTGGTTGGAGTAGCTTTATTCCTTACCCATCTGGCAAACAAAAAAATGTCTGTTTCGGCTTTGAGAGCTTCATATCCTGAATATTATATGAGTAAAAACAAAATCGAATTGACTCCGCAAATTGATGTTGATGCAATTTTGGTGGCCATGACGGAGAAATATAAAAATGAGGATATTTCTACAATTGATGGTGTTAAAATTGATTTTGCAACAGAATGGGTTCATTTGAGAAAATCAAATACAGAACCAATTATCAGAATTTATACAGAAGCGCCTTCACAGGAAACTGCGGATAAGCTTGCACTTCGAATTATAGATGAAATAAAAGCTATAGCAGGGATTTAAATTTTTGTTTAAACATAAAAAAAAACTCTTTCGTTAATTCGAAAGAGTTTTTTGCTTTTAGAAGAAATATAAAGTTTTAGTTCTTTATAATTTTTAATGATTTTTTAATCTTTCCGTATTGTGCATTTACAATATAAACACCACTCGAAAGTTTTTCACCAATCCTGATATCTTCATTTGTAAAATAAGCATCCGATGAATAACAAACTGTTCCTTTCATATCAACAATTTTTAAACGCAAAGGTTCTGTAGTTTCAGATTTGATATGAAGTGTGGACTGATACTTAACAGGATTCGGATAAATGGTAAAAGAATCTTTTTCCAAAACAGGATCATTGACACCTAAATTTGAAGTCGTAACATCAATATAATTAAAGTTCATATCATCAGATTTGAATTTAATTTTTAAGTACACTTCGCCTTTTGGCAAAACAACTCCGGTTACAACTTTATCCGCATACGTTTGAGCACCACCCGTGGCAGGAAAAGTTTCATCCGTTTTTACCACAGCATCATTGACCAGGATATCAAATTTACCGGGATTAGTGAGAGCAGCAACTCTAAAAGTAAGCTGGTATGTTCCTGCATCAGCTACATTAATTATAAATTCATTCCAGTCGCCTGTATTTATAGAACTTACATTTTGTCCCGTATTAGCATCTGTTGTGTTTTGCAGGGTCGTACCTTTTCTGCGATAATGTTTGTTTGCCGTAATTCTTCCCGGAACATTCATTTTTTTGCTTGTGTAGGGAGCATTGATATATTCTGTTCCAATTGGTTTTAAAACTCCGCTAGTGGCACTTAATAGCTGACCTTCGAGCATATCGGTCCAGTCTGCCGGTACTCTTCCTGTAAACCAGGAATACCTGTAAATATCCGGATCGTTTTCAAAACTGGTCAGGATATCCTTCATAAAAGCTATTTTCTGATCGGATGTCTGAATTACCCTGTTGGCAAATTCGGTTACCCATACAGGTCGATTATATTTTTTGAGGAGTCCGGTTACCCCGACAACAGAGCCGGCAGTATTATCATAGGTATGAAAAGCAATATAGTCAACTTTGCAATTCGGGCATAAAGCAAAGAATTCGTCATGCCAGACAATAGGACTACTATAACCTCCGTAATTTTGAGGACCATTATAGGCTGGTGAAGCACTTACAATTTCCAGGTTTTTGGCGGCAGCAATTTTTTCAACATTTCCCCATGCATTAACTGCTTCTTGTGGGGTTAGTTTTGCTCCGTCATTAAAATTAGGCTCATTAAATGCTAATAAATATTTTGTACCCGGTTTTATTTTATTGATAAAACCCTGAACATCGGCATCGCTTATCTTTCCCCAGACCATTGGTACAAATTCAACGCCTAAGGATTCATAATCTGCCCTGACGTCTGTGTCTGGTTCAGAAAACCAGTTGTACCACCAGGAAACTCCGGGCTTTAGTGCCAGTAAATCAGCCTTGGAGTGATAGCCATACGCGATACCGCGTTTCGGACTCTGGGCTGAAATGGCTGTCATGAGAAATAACAGCAAACAAGTAAAAATTAATTTTTTGATCATGGTTGTGATTTTGGGGGTTGTTAAAAAAACTAGTTCAAATATATATAGTTTCTTTTTTTATTTTGATAAAAAAATCATTACAAAAACACATCAATAATTACCCGCTTCAGAGTGTGTGATTTATTTCTTTTTGAAAATAAAAAATCCAGAGAGCTTTCGCTTCTGGATTCTTATTTTAATTATTTGTCAATTCTGTGTTTCCATCTTTTGTGGGTCCAAAGATAATATTCAGGAGCTTCAAGAATTTGCTTTTCTACCTCCTGCAGGTATTTTTCTGTAACGTCAAAATTTGGATATTCATTAGGATTGTCTGCTATAGGCATAAAAGTTGCCTCATAATGCCCTCTTGATAGTTTCTTCACCTTTACAAATATGACACTCAAATCATATTTTTTGGCCAGCATTTCGGCACCCGTATGTACAGGAGCTTCGACACCCATAAATTTCATTGAATGAAAAATTCTGTCCAGTTTTGGCGATTGATCGCTTGCCAGGCCATACATGCTTAAAATTCCGTCACGCTGATTTTGTGCCATCATCGGAATAGCCTGTTTGGTCTCAATCAATTCGGTTTGGTATTTTGATCGTATTTTTCGAATTAATTTATCAAAATAAGGATTAGCCAGTTTTTTGTAAACAGCCACTCCCTGAAAACCAATTTTCGGGTTAATCGTCATAAGCCACTCATAACTGGCATAGTGTGAAGCTACAAGAATCACGCTTTTTCCTTTTTTGGCATAATCCAAAACCAAATCAAGATTGGTTACCTTAAATCTTTTATCCATTTCCTCTGCAGAAATGCTCATGGTTTTAATCATTTCCAGAAACATATCGCACATATGGCTGTAGAATTTTTTTTCGATAATCTTTCTTTCAGAATCATTTAAATGCGGCAAAGCAAGTGCCAGGTTCTCGCGAACTACTTTTCTTCTATATCCAATGATATGATATACAAGAAAATAAACACAATCAGAAAACCAGTAAAATAATCTAAAAGGAAGTATAGAGATAAGCCAGAGTAAAGGGTAGGCCAGTATATAAACAATAAATTGCATGAAATTCTTTTTTTGCAAATATAAAGTAAAAATGAATATCACCGATAATTTGGTTTCTTACTCCCTTATGTACGATAATGATTATATTTGCTCTTCACATTAATTAATTTTTATGAATGTTATTTTAATTGGGATAATAGTTGCCAATATACTTATAAGTTATCAGGGGTTTAATGATTATAATTTTTTCAGAAGATTTGAATTTCATGTCGGAAGTATTCGTTCGGGAGAGCAAATCAGAATGTTGTCTTCTGGTTTTCTGCATGTCGATCTGATGCATTTGGCTTTTAACATGCTGACACTTTGGTTTTTTGCGCCAGATGTTATTTCGCATTTAGGAAATTTTTCATTTGTATTAGTTTATTTTGGAAGTTTGATTTTTGGAAGCCTGCTTACTATGGTTTTCCATAAGAATGATTACAGCTATCGTGCTGTAGGAGCTTCCGGAGCAGTTACAGGCGTTTTATATTCAGCAATATTACTTAATCCGGATAAAGAAGTGGGATTGTATTTTCTTATCTGGCTTCCAGGTTATGTTTTCGGAATTTTATATTTATTGTATTCGATTTACGGTATGAAAGCCAAGAATGACAATATTGGGCATACAGCGCATTTTGGAGGTGCTATAGGAGGGTATTTGATTACTTTGATAAAAGATCCCTCATTATTTTCGGATCAGACTTTTGTTGTAATCCTGTTATTAATACCGATTTTGATTCTTTTTGGAATGGCAAAATTGGGAAAACTCTAATGATGGCACAACTTTTGAAATGCAATTAACGAACTATTAAATATAACAAAAATGAAAAAACTAGTATTATTTTTAACAATCATGTTTATGACTATGTCTTACGGCCAGGAAATCAAACAAATCCCTTTAATCAATGTAAATGGTGAAGGAAAAGTAAAAGTAGCCCCTGATCAGGTTTGTATTTCAGCTTCGGTTGAAACAAAAGGGAATAATGCTAAAGAGGTTAAAAAACAGAATGACGAAAAAATGGATGCTGTTTTGAAATTCATCAAAAAAATGAATATTCCGACTGCAGATTTCAAAACAAAACAAGTAGCTCTTAATCCGCAATACGATTATGAGAAAAAGAAAACAAGTTATAATGCTACACAAACGGTAGAAATTATTGTTAAAGATTTGACTAAATATGACGAATTGATGGAAGGTCTTGTACAACAAGGTATCAACCGAATTGACAGAGTTTCTTTTGAATCATCTAAATTAACTCAATACCAATCTGAAGCCCGCAAACTGGCTATGAAAGATGCGAAAGTAAAAGCAGAAGAATATGTATCTGTTTTAGGTCAGAAAGTAGGTAAAGCGTTTACGATCTCTGATAATTCTCAAATCTATCACCCACAGCCAATGTATGCTGCGATGAGAATGAAAGAATCCGCAGATGCTATGGGAGCGTCAAATGAAACTTTAGCAATTGGAGAAATAGAAATTACTGCAAACGTTAGTGTGAGTTTTGTTTTAGACTAGGAAAAAATAAAATTCCGATATAAAAAAAAATCCAAATCCCAATTTTACGATTGGGATTTGGATTTTTTTATGAAATCCTAAAAAGGGTAAACGCTTAGAAATTAGTATTTACTTTTTTAGAGCGATCTGCAATGTATGAAATCAGCCAGGTAACCTGTCCTTCTTTTACAAAGTATACTTTCTTACTTTCTAAGTTTGGAATACCTTCTAATAAACATACCAATATGTTATTTGCCGAGATAAGATATTTTTGGTCGTATGTACTCAAAACTCTGGCAGCCTCTTTATTTGTTTGAGCAAGTGTATTAAACTTACTGAAATTATTCTTCAGGATTGCATCGTAATTGATAACATCTTCCATATTTAAAGTAACATAATGTTCTTTAACGTTCTCGTTATAATAAAGCGTTGCAAAAGCCCATACAGCCCCGCCTGATAAATAAATTTTATCTTTCTTTAATAAAAGAGGATTTGTGTCAAGCATCTCTTTTATCTTTTTACGCAGAATCGGGTTAAAATCAAAAGATTTTTCCTGATAGGTTGAAAGATCATTAGCCTGGTTCGGATTTGCCACCGTTTTTTTAACAGCATCGGTAAGTGTCATGGTACCAAAATCTAGTTCAAGTGGTATAAACTCTAATTTATTATCTTCAAGTTCATCGATATACCCACCTTTAGTAGTCTGAGCACCGATATCAAGTAATAAAGCGTTAGGATAGTCAACAGGAGGCATAGCACCTTTAACCAATGTTTTAGCTTCTTCGTCAACATTCATTACATCAAAACTTTTGTTGGTCAGGGTAGTGATTTTTTTTGATAAAACATCAATATTGCTGGCAGACGCAAAAACAGGAGCAGCTACTATAAATATATTTTCTTCGCGAATTTTATATTCTTCTCTTATTTTCTTTAACTGTTCAACAACCGTAACACTAATTTTATTCATATCTTCCTGAGGAACTTCGCCCTTAGCAGCAATATGTTCAGCAAAATTAAGCCTGTCAGTGGTAAAAGAGATGATCTTGTAGTCTGCTTTTCTGATATTGTTTACCTCAATAACTGAAACTTTTATAGCTCTGCGGCCGATTTCAATTCCTGCGAACAGATTTTTTTGGGAAAATGAATTGGTGGAAAAAAATAAGTTTAAAAAAATTAAAACTAAAATATGGTATTTGTTTTTTTTAAGCATTGGATTAAATTATGGTTATAATATAAGAACGTAAAATATTTATTATGTGTGTTTTATGAAATTTTAAATAAAAAAATCAGGTTGAAACCGCGATAATTATAACTGTTTCCAATAAAAAAGTCCTGAAGTATTTCAGGACTTTTTGTGGGGAGAGCAGTATTCGAACTATAAAGCCTGAATCCAGACTATATGGCTCTATACATAATCTTATGAACTCTTTTGCTTTGATTTTACCACAAAATCTAAAAGTCATTTCTTTTAATTTGAAATTCCTTTTTTGTTTGCAAACTTGTTTAATATGAACGTTATAATCGAGCGCGAAATTAAGTAATTATTGCACAAAGCGAAAGTTAAATTTTGTGTTTTTTTTTAGAATAGAAAGATTCATTGTGCTGATTAAGAATCATAAACAATTTGATAATTTATTGCAATTTTTAATAAATTAATCTGTCTTTTTTATGATTTTGTTTTCGAACAATCATGTGAGTAATTTAGTTTTTACTATTTTTACCTGCAGACAGAATCTACTTCATATTTCAAAATTAACCGGAATTCAGAATGTTGACATGACCGATTCAATTCATTACAATAAAAAATATAACAAATGAAAAAAATTATAATTGCAGTATTTATTTTGTCATTGACACAAATGACTCAGGCGCAGAAAGGTTTCAAACCGCTTTTTGATGGAAAGACTACAAAAGGCTGGCATTCTTATGGTAAAGATGCCGTTGCAGCGGGATGGAAAGTAGAAGACGGAGTATTACATTTTGACCCTGAAGCGGCAAAAAACGGACAAGGAGGCGATTTGGTAACAGATGCGGAATTTGACAATTTTCACTTAAAACTGGAATGGAAAATTGCTCCAAATTCCAACAGCGGGATTATTTTTTATGTCAATGAAAATCCTGAAAAATATAAAAATACATACGAGACAGGTCTGGAAATGCAGGTCTTGGACAATGATGGTCATCCGGACGGGAAAATTACCAAACACCGTGCGGGAGATTTATACGATTTAATTCAAAGCAAATCAGAACCTGTGAAACCGGTCGGAGAATGGAATACGGCTGAAGTTATCAGTAAAAAAGGAAAATTGACCCTTATTTTGAATGGCGTCACCGTAGTTGAAACCACACTTTGGGACGAGAATTTTAAAAAACTGATTGCCGGCAGTAAATTTGCTACCTGGCCTGGGTTCGGAACATTCAAAAAAGGAAAAATCGCTTTACAGGATCACGGAGACAATGTTTGGTATCGTAACATTATGATAAAACAATAAAATTTAAAATTTAAATTCTTAGAAATCCAAATTCCAGCTTTACAACTGGAATTTGGATTTCTTTTTTAGAATATCTTTTGCTGATAATCTGTACTGCGATTTTATTAATCGTGTTAATGTTTAAATTTACCGCCAAAAACGATTTTATGATTAACCCTGAAAAATTTTTAAGAGCACATATTGAGAAAATAATTTCTTTGACAGATGAAGAATCTTCTTTTATAATTTCTCATTTTGTGTTAAAAACTTTTAGGAAAGGACAATTAATTATCGAGGAAGGAAATGATGTCAAAGAAGTCTATTTTGTAATATCAGGGCTTGTCAAACTGGTTTATGAAGATAGAGAAGCTAAGAAACATATAGTTTCATTTGCAATGGAAGATTGGTGGGAAACCGATTTTCAGGCTTTTTATACACAAAGTAAAGCATTGCTGACTCTGGAATGTATTGAGGATACAGTTGCTTTTAGCCTTTCACTGGAAAACTTTGAAAAACTTTGTTCAGATTTACGTAAAATGGAGCACTTCTTCCTTCGAAAATCAATAGCCGGACATATTGGCTCGCAAACACGGATTTTATCGTTTTTAACCTCAAACGCACGGGATAGATACGAACAGCTGCTTGTTAAGAATCCGTCACTGTTGCAGCGGGTTCCAAAAAGTTCGTTAGCTTCTTACTTAGGTGTTTCGCGTGAGACACTCAGTCGTCTTTTTATGTAGTATTTGCAAATTGTGATATTTGTCACACCGTTGCAAACGCAAGTCTGCTGATTTTTGCATCTATAATTTAAAAATAGAATAAAGATGGAAAAACGACTAATAAATCCGTGGAATTGGCAGGATGCAAGAAATTATGTTCAGGCAGTAGAAGTTACTAACGTAAAGGGAACACTATATGTAT
Source organism: Flavobacterium sp. HTF (assembly GCF_003105115.1). Lineage (GTDB taxonomy): Bacteria > Bacteroidota > Bacteroidia > Flavobacteriales > Flavobacteriaceae > Flavobacterium. The sequence goes on from NZ_QETH01000008.1 coordinate 23,195, forward strand.
CCGGGCAAACTGCTATAGATGATAACGGAATTTCGAGTAATGCAGATATGAGAAGTCAGTTATTGCAAACAATCGAAAATCTGGAGAAAGTAATTTATAATTCCGATTATGAGCTGAAGAATATTGTCAGGCTTAATATTTACACAACTGATAGTGCTTCATTATTTGAAAACTTTGATGTATTGCAAAACTGGATTCAAAAAAATGAAATCAAACAGGCAAGTACGGTACTGGAAGTAAAAAGCCTTTTTGAAACCCTGAAAATAGAACTGGAGGCAACAGCAGTAAAATAGAACTTTAATAATTTGAATTCCGGGTCGAAATGAAACTTACGATCTGGAATTCAAAATAAGAACTGTCAAAAAGTAGTTATTGACAAGATAAATTTGATAACAGGAGCTTCCTGTTTTGCCTAATAGCTGTTGTAAAACGGCATAAAAGACAACTCAACTTATTTTTTAAAACAAGAGTAATTAAAAAAATAAAAAAAACACATTTAAAACTTGACTAATTCGGTAGAATTAGTATATATTTGCAATACAGAAAATTTCTGTATGATGCTTATCCAGAAAGACTGAGGGAGTAGGCCCAGTGAAGTCTTAGCAACCTGTTGCCAAATAAGGTGCTAAATCCTTCCGCCAAGGTGGACAGATAAGAAAAGATTTCCTCAAATCTGAATAAGGTCATCAATGTTAAAAATTATTTATTAAAAAATGAAAAGCAAGTTAGTTTCATTAAACACCTATTCTAATCGTTTGAATTTATTCTTTCAGGAAAACAACATTGAAGTTTTCCGAATGCGAAGACAGTAAATTTTCCTCTCATTTTTCCTTTTTAACAGCATTTGCTAATGGTCTTTTGACATTGGCCAGGGAATTCTTTTGTCTCATTTTAAACTAAAATCAAATTTTATTACACTTAAATATTCACTAAAAATCAAATAAATATGAAAAAGATATTACTAGGTTTTGCCTTATTTTTCGGAGTAACCCAAACGCAGGCACAGGAAAATAATTTACAGTTAAAGGGAACTATTGCCGATACCGTTGTTCAGTATGTTTACCTTCAAAAGTTTCACAATAAAATGTTTACCACAATTGATTCGGTAAAAGTAAAAGACGGAAATTTTAGTTTCAAAACAAAAGTAAAAACGCCGGAGTTATACGGATTAAGCGTCAATACCGCTGAATCACCATTATATATTTTTCTTGAAAAAACCCCAATTACAGTTAAACTAAGTCCTAAAAAATATTACAGCACTTCGGTTGTAGAAGGTTCGGCTTCTCAGGATTTGTTTGAAACTTATAAAAAAACAAAAGATGTTGAAATAAGCAAATTCATTACAGCCTATCCTAATTCGATAGTTTCTGCTTATGTTTTATACAGAAACTGGTCTTATAGACTGACTCCGGATCAAATTACACAAAATATTGCTTTGCTGGATAAAAGCCAACAGAGTTCCACTTACGTGAAAGAATTAAAAGAACTGGTTACCGTCTTAAGCGGATTAGCGGTCGGAAAGAAAGCCCCCGATTTTACTGCCAATAATCCGGATGGAAAACCAGTTCGTTTTTCAGAAAACCTGAAAGGATACACATTAATCGATTTTTGGGCTTCCTGGTGTGGTCCATGCCGAAAAGAAAATCCAAATATTGTAGCGGCTTACAAAGAATTTCACGACAAAGGATTTAATATAATCGCTATTTCTTTAGACAAAAAGAAAGAAAACTGGATCAAAGGAATTCAGGATGATAAACTCGACTGGCTTCAGGTTTCCGATTTACTTTTCTGGAACAGCGCCGTTGCCAAATTGTACGGAGTACGAGCAATTCCTGCCAATTATCTGGTCGATTCGAAAGGAATTATCGTGGCAAAAAATCTTCACGGAGAAGAGTTACAGTCAACGCTGAAATCGCTTTTGGATAAAAAAGTAAGTAACCAGTAACCAATGAGCTGCTTCAGAATCTTGAATCCTTTAAGGGATTCAGTAAATAATACAATTTGTTAATTAAAAAATGATAGGGAAATGAATGCTATTGAGAAAACCAGACCAGTTAGTTTAGAAAGTTATTTTTCTGAGTTCAGGAAAAATACAGTAGGAGTAAATCACCGTTTTGAATCGGTTTATGGAGAACAAAATCTGCTGTATGCAGATTGGGTTGCCAGCGGAAGATTATACGCTCCGATTGAAGATATCATGCTAAATAAAATAGGTCCGATGATTGCCAATACGCATTCACTTTCAAGTCAGACAGGAAAAACTTCGACTTATGCGTATCAGTATGCGAGGGATATTATTAAAAAATCGGTTAATGCAAATGAATCAGATGTTTTAGTAACAACAGGAACCGGAATGACAGCCGCGTTATCAAAACTGCAGCGTATTATTGGCCTGAGAAAAAAGGATGGAAATGAAGATGACAAACCTGTTGTTTTTATTACGCATATGGAGCATCATTCGAATCAGGTTTCGTGGTATGAAACCAATGCAGATGTTGTTATTTTGCCTGCAGATGAAGACAATTTGGTTGATCCTGAAATCCTTTCAGAAGAAATAAAGAAATATTCGGACAGAAGTTTGAAAATTGGTTCGTTTACGGCTTGTTCAAACGTTACGGGAATTATCACACCTTATCATGAACTGGCCAAAATCATGCATCGAAACGGCGGATTATGCTTTGTCGATTTTGCAGCTTCGGCACCTTATGTAAAAGTTGACATGCATCCAAAAGATACTGAACAGCAGTTAGACGCTATATTCTTTTCGCCTCATAAATTTTTAGGAGGTCCCGGAACCTGTGGAGTTTTGGTCTTTAATGAAAAATTATACCAGTCTGATTTCCCTGACAATCCCGGTGGAGGAAATGTAAAATGGACCAATCCGCTAGGGAATTATTGTTATAGCGAGGTCATAGAAGTAAGGGAAGATGGCGGAACTCCGGGATTTTTGCAAGTGATCAGAGCTGCTCTGGCTTTGGAATTAAAAGAAAAAATGGGAGTGGAGCAGATTGCCAAAAGAGAAAAAGAACTATTGGATATTTGTTTCTCTAAACTTCAAAAAATACAGGGTTTATCTATTTTAGGAGATTTAAAAAGCAAACGCATTGGCTGTGTCTCGTTTGTAATTGAAGATATTCATTATAATCTGATCGTAAGGCTTTTAAATGACCGCTTTGGGATTCAGACCCGCGGAGGCTGGTCCTGTGCAAGTACCTATGCACACTATTTGTTTAATATTGATGAGAAACGATCCAGAGAGATTACCAATGAATTATTACAGAAAAACCAAACCAATAAACCGGGCTGGGTTCGTTTGTCACTTCATCCGATAACAACAAATGAAGAGCTTTTGTTTATTTGTGATGCCATTCAGCAAGTAGCCCTAAATTATAAAAAATGGCAAAAAGAGTACGAATATAATCCGGCAACAAATGAATTTGAAAACCCTAAAATTAAAGATACAATTGCAAGGGAAGTAAACGATTGGTTTGCATTGGATTAAATTTAAAGAACTTTAAAACAGAAAGATGAAAGCAATTTTATTACAGGAAAATCGTGAATTTCAATTAGAAACGGTCGAAACTCCGGAACCTAAATCACATGAGATTCAGGTAAAGATTATCGCTGCCGGTTTTAATCCGATTGATTATCAAATGACCGAAAATGGTTCTGAAAGAAAGCTTTTGCATTCGCCTATTTTGGGACGGGAATTTTCAGGAATTGTAACAAAGACAGGTACAAATGTAAGCGAATTTAAAATTGGTGATGCTGTTTTTTGCGGTTCAGGAAGTATGGGGTCGAATGGTACTTACGCCGAATATATTTGTGTTCCTGAAGGAATTGCCGTGAAGAAACCGGAAAACATTTCTTTTGAGGAAGCTGCAGCAATTCCATCAGCCGGACTTACCGCTTTGCAGTCTTTTAAAAGAATGAAGGCATCTTTGACCGATTCAATTTTGATTACAGGCGGTGCCGGAGGAGTTGGAAATGTGTTTGTAAAAATACTTCTTGCCAAAGGTTTTACAAACTTTGTAGTAACTGCCGGAAGTGAAGAAAGTATAACTTCCTTACTTGATCTTGGAGTAAAAGCACAACAAATCATCAATTATAAAAAAGAAGAAATATACGATTCGGCACTTTCTTTAAACGGAAGTAAAAAATTTGACATCGCAGTAGATCTGGTTGGGAATAATATTGCGGAAGTTGCAGCCAAACTTTTGAAAATAAACGGAACTTATATAGACGTAACGAATTTTTCAACTCCGGAATCACGAAGTATTCTTTTTTCAAGAGGAGCTACAATTCACAATATTTCTAATTATGCCTATGGACTAGAAAAACAATATGATTATTATAAAAATGGCCTGAACGAACTGGCGCAGTTACTAAAAAATAAATCCATTACACCGCCCAATATTTCGATAACAGGCGAATTAAGCACCGCAACAGTTGTGAGAGCGCTTAGGCTTTTACGCGAAAATAAAACATACGGCAGGAAATTAATAATGCAGATAAATAAGCAATAAAAACAATACAAGTAAGAGTTACAACAGGTTTTACGGGAAATAGTTTGATATTAAAAATTTAAAGCTCCGGATTTCTCCAAAGCTTTAAATTACCCCAAACCATTTATAATTCTTCGTACCACTTTAAAATATAATCGGCAACGCTTTCCCAGCCAGGTTCTCCACAAATGAAATGGCTTTTTCCATCAAATATTCTGATGTCAACACATCCGGCATTTTCTCTGTATTTTTGAGCTATAGTTTTTGTCAGGTTAGGAGGAAAAATATGATCGCTTCCACCACCAATAAACAAAATCGGCTCATGCGGTTTTTTGAAATTGATATTCGAAAAAGAATTCAAAACCAGTTCACGACTCACTTTGTAGCTTTCCGGAACAGCAAATTTTTCAAAAGCATCTCTTTTTTGAGACTCCGGTATGGTATTAAAAAACGCATAATCATACCATTCGCGGCTTCCCATGAAATATTTTTTGGAAGAAAAAAAGCCAAAAGCCGGCAAAACCGTTTTTAAGGTTTGAAATGGAGGAAAAACATTTTTTGGCGGCGCACCGTCAATGCTTACTCCCGCAGCTGCTTTTCCCAGTTCGACTAACTTCAGAGTGGCCATACCTGCCATTGAATGACCTATTAATAAAGGTTTTTCGGGTAAAGAATCTATTAATCGGATTATATTATTTACGACATCGATAAAACCGGTTTTAGTCAGTTCAGGATGAACTCTTGCCCTCAGGTCAGCCGGATTTCCGTCGTGTCCGGGATTTGCCGGTGTATGCACCGTATATCCCTTTTGTTCGTAGTACTGTTTCCATTCTGTCCAGCTATTGTCGTTTACAAAATTTCCATGAATGAGTACAATATTTTTTGATTTTGACATGATTATTTTATTTGATTAAAGTTAAAATTTCTTTGAAAACTTCTCGTCTGGAGTCTTTAACCAGCTCATAAAGACACATTTCAATATTGGTTAATCCTGCCCCCTTATTTTGCAGTTTTTTCAGGGCTGTCTCAATACTTTCTTTTGTCCGGGAAGAAACACAATCCGTTACAATTTCGACTTCAAAATTATTTGATAGAAGTCCCATAGCAGTTTGATACACACAAATATGGGCTTCTATACCACAGATTAACCATTGTCTCCTGCCGGAATCTATAATCGCCTGCCTGAAAGTTTCATTATCAAAAGCGTTGAAGCAATATTTTTCAATTGGTTTTTGATGAACTAATAATTTTTCCAATTCCGGTATCGTTGAACCGAGCCCTTTTGGGTTTTGTTCTGCCCAGATTATCGGAATTGACAGAATCTGACACCCGCGAATCAGTTTTTCCAGATTTACGGCTAGTTTTTCACTTTCATTTACAATCCGGGCCAGTTTGCCCTGAACATCTATAAGAACCAATCCGGTGTTTTCCTGATAGAGCATATATTGTTGATATTTAATGAATTAAGTAAAATTAAGAAATGATTGACTGCATTTAACAATTTTATTTTAAAAAGTCTGTAAATTCATTGGTAGTCAACAGGCTATGTCCGTAATTTGGGAAATTTGTTTCAACGGTTGCTTTAATTTCGTCCCAGTTAAAAGCACCAATTCCATCTTTTATTAAAGTCACATGATAACCCAATTCAACACCATAACGGGCTGTAGAATCGATGCAGGTATTGGCTCTCATTCCAGCTAAAACAATATGGGTGATACCATGTTCTTTTAAAAGAAAATCAAGATCAGTATTGGCAAAACCACTGGCAGTCCAGTGATTTTGCGCAATTAAGTCTTCCTGTTGCGGCTGAAGATCAGGATGAAATTCGCCGCCCCAGCTGTCTTTTTCAAAAAGCGATAATTTTAAGCTTCCCATATGCGATGGCGATAAAAATTTCCAATTTAAATAATCTCCTTTTTGCGTTTTTCTGTGAGGGGCATAAATTATCTGAATTTTGTTTTTTCTGCATTCAGCAACCAGTTTTACCAGATTTGCTATTACATTGTTTTCTATAACGGTTTGTTTTACCGTGTCCCACAATTTGCCTCCTTCGGAAAGAAAATCATTAAAAGGATCAATTAAAATCAAAGCTGTTTTATTCGATTGATGAGGTTCCATAAGACGTTAGATTGATGAGTGAATTATTTCAGGTATTTTTTGAGTTCTGCTGCAGCCTGAAGAAATAAAGCTTTGGTTTGAGGAATCTCCGCAAGACCGTTCAATAATCCAAAATCATGGATCACATCGTTGTATCGAACCGTTGTAACCACAACTCCCGCGTCACTTAATTTACGTCCGTAAGCCTCTCCTTCGTCTCTTAGAATATCATTTTCTGCTACTTGGATCAGAGTGGGAGGCAAACCTTTCAGCTGATCTAAACTGGCTTGTAATGGCGATGCATAAATTTCTTTTCTTTTAGAAGGGTCTACATACTGATCCCACATCCATTGCATTAAAGTGTCGGTTAGAAAACGTTGTTTTCCATATTTTTTATACGACTCAGTTTCAAAATTAGCATCTGTTACAGGCCAGAAGAGAATTTGTACTTTATACAAAGGAGTTCCTTTTTCTTTTGCCAGTAAAGCACTTGCTGTGGCAAGGTTTCCTCCGGCGCTGTTGCCTACGATTCCCAGTTTACTTCCGTCAACATTGATTTCGTTTCCATGCGCTGCAATCCATTTTGCGGCCGCATACACTTCATTTACAGGCTGTGGATATTTCGTTTCCGGAGCCAGAGAATAGTTAATAAAAACCCCAACATAACCAGTAAGGACACTCAGGTCGCGAACCATGCGTTTGTGCGTAGGATAATCGCCCAAAACCCAGCCACCTCCGTGAATGAACATAAAAACAGGCAGTTTTCCTTTTGCTCCTGCAGGACGCACAATATTCAATTTGATTTTGTAGCCGTCTGCGGTAATTTCTTTTTCGGATTCTTCAATTCCGGATAAATCAACTTTAAAAGCATTTTGTGCGCCAACGAGTACATTTCGCGCATCTGCAACAGGAAGAGATTCTAATGGTGCTCCTCCGGAATTTAAAGGTTTCAAAAATGCTTTAACCGCTGGTGTCAAATGAGAATCTGCGGCATAATCTGTCTGGGCGTAGCTTTTTGTTGTCATATTGGTTAAAATTATATAGGGAATTAAAATCATTTTTAAGAGGTTTGATTTTTTCATGATGTCTGAATTAAGATGAATTGTTATTTTACAGAATAAGGCAAAGAAAGATTACCACTGGCAACTGTATAAACTTTGTACACTCCAAGCATTGGTTTTTTTCCTTCACCTTCATGAGAACCACCGTCACCTGTGCTGACTTCCATATAGCAGCTTACTGCATCAAACTTGAAATTGGTTTTGTTGTTGATTCTAAAATCGGGTACAATTACTTTTATGGAATTTCCTTTGCTAACAATATTAAAACCAGGGCTATCCATATACATCGCCATTCCGGGATTTGTTGGAGGTAAAACTACGTTGGGGTCTCCTTTTGTAAATTCCCTTACCGAAAGTCCGCCGGCAACACGTTTGTCTTCGACTAGTAAAACCCAGTGGGCATGCCAGATTAGTCCGTCATTCAGGTAGTTTCCATCGAGATTTTCATCCCAAAGCGGGGTGTCTTCAAAATCAGGGTGAGAGGTCAGGGCAAGTGCCACAATTCCTTCGGCCTGACCGAAACCAATATCAGAAGATTTTAAGGTAGTAGGAAAAACATAGGCTAAAACCGGTGCGCCATTTAATTGTCCGACTGGTTTAGGCATCGTTTTTCCGGCCGCTCCTTCCACTTTTATATCCCAGACAGTAAGGCCTAAATCTGCCTTATGCGTTATTGTTGCCGATTTTATCTTAAAATCAGCGTTGTTGTAAGTACCGCATTTGTCGCAGGCCTTTACAGCACTATAATTTAAAAACAGAATGATTAATAGCAATATTGATTTTTTCATGGTAAATGGTTTTAAGTGTTAATTTTCTTAAGAAACCAATTTATATGCCATGTCATTAAAATGCCTTATAACAGGTGTTTAGCGCTTTTTCATGAGTGTAAAAGCGCTATATTTCGCTAAACAAAATTAGATTAGTGAGATTTCGCCATTAAATCATCTTCCTTTTTTCATTTATTGGAAATTCTTTTGAAAACTCAATTTTAAAAATGGTTCCGTTTTTATTTTCCATAGAAAAAGTGGCTTCCAAATCGTCACTTAAACCTTTTATCAGGCTCAATCCAAATGAATTGATTTTCTTCGCATCAATATTGGCATCAAAACCAATTCCGTTGTCTGCAATTGTCAATAGATATTTATTTTCAGAAGTGGCTTCCAGCGTGACATAAATCATTCCGGTCCTGTCCTCCGGAAAAGCATATTTGATTGAATTTGTGATCGATTCATTTAAAATAAGCCCAAGCGGAACTGCCTGTGCAACATCTAATTCCAGCGGATCAATTTTAAGTTCAAACCGGATTCTTTGCCCAAGCGAAAAAGAGTCTCTTAAATATTCCACCAGTTCTTTGATATAATTAGGCATATTGATGGTCGAAATATTCTCAGAATTGTACAATTTCTGATGGATTAAGGACATGGAATGAATACGGTGCTGACTGTTTTTAATCGCAGACAATGCCATATCATTTTCCAGATAAGCCGATTGTGAATTCAGCAGGCTTATAACGGTTTGCAGGTTGTTTTTTACACGATGATGAATCTCTTTCAAAAGCCATTCTTTTTCATCCAGTAAATGCCTCAGATTGATATTTTTCTGATTGATTTCTCTTTCTTTAAGTTCTAATTCAGCATTATTTTTCTGTTTCAGGCGATATCGATTGTATAATAATCCGATGATAAGTACCAGTAAAACTAAACTCCAGATTGATACTGTATTTAATAATTTTGATTTTTTTAAAGCCGTTTCCTTCAAATCAGATTCCTGGCTTAAGAGCTTGATTTTTTGCTCTTTATTTACGGTTTCGTATTGAATTTTAAGTTCCTCGATTTGTTTGTTTTTAGAATAATCTAAAAGTGAATCGCTAAATTTTTTGTACAATTTATGATGCGCCAAAGCCGATTTAAAATTGCCATTGAGGGAATCTATTTTGTATAAGGATACCTGAACGGCCTCTGAATTATACCCTTTATTATATTTTTTTGAAAGAGCATCAATTTTGTCAAGATAAAATTTTGTTTTTTGAAGGTTACTTCGGTTAGCATAAAACAAAGCAATAGAGGCATAGCTGTTGCAAACATCGCGATAGGTTTGCGGCGAGTCTAAAGCATCTGCGGCTAATGCTGTTTTTTTGAAATAATTTTCAGCCGTTCCGTAATTTTTTAATCTCCAGTAGCAATTAGCGTAAGCAAAATTCATTAGCATTTTGTCCATATTATTTGGCGGCGCATATTTACTCGTAATGGTATTCATGTATTCAATTGCCTCTTTGTTTTTTCCTCTCATCGATAATGATGCAGTGGCGGTGATAAAACTTTTATACCAGCTGCCGCTATTAAAACTGTTCTGTCCGTATTTAATACTTTTTTCTGCGGCTTTTTTGGCATCATCATTATGTCCCATTTGCAAATACACCAGTCCCAGTCTCATGTAGAAAATATCTGCGAAAGTATAATCCTTGGTAGACTCCATGGTTTCTACACTTTTTAACGCATAATAAAGTGCACCTTTCATATTATACTGAACGCTTTCTATATAGGCAATTGTGGTTTCTCCAAATTGCTGCTGCCTGAAGCCGATTTTTCGCATGGCCGCAATATTTTGGTAAAGTATTTTTTTGGCATCATTAATCTTTCCGTGCCAGAAATAAATCGTGCACAGCTTCATTTTTACTTCAATTATTTTCTCTTCAAAACCTAAAGCAGTATATAAAGATTCGGCTTCTTTTAGGATTTTTTCTTTTTCAGGATCTAAATCGTATTGGTATGTTGCCTGATTTAGCAATGCATCGGCAAGTGCTGCTTTATCATTTTGTTTCCGGCATTCTGTTACGATCTGCAAAAAGCTTTTTTTACTTTCCGGGTAATTGTTAATCTGGAAGTAAAACTTACCGAGGAGCATTACACTCTGGTGCTGCCATTTTTTTGCTTTTAGCTGATTGCTGATTTTTACAGCTTCTGATATATAAAGACTGGCATTAGCCATATCTTCCGGTTTTGAATAGGGTTTAAATAAATAATGATTGCCAAGTTGTAAAGCCAATTTTATCCTGTTAGCATCTTTTGATTTAGCAAAAAGCTGTTTTGCTGCACCAATATTTCCTTTTTCGATTAAATCGTTTCCAATCAAATAAGTACCATCATTAAAACCTTCATCATAGGCTAAAGACAGTGGTAATTTATAAGCTTTGCAAGTCAAAACTACAGCACTGTCGGCATCAATTGATCCCTGATTGGAGTTATACAAATAGCTTGAACAAGTTTGAATTAATAAACGTTTCTTTTTTAAATCATAGTTTGCTGTGGCCGGATGATTTTGTGCCTGAAAATGACCAGTAATTAAAAACAGCACACAAAAGATATAAAATGACTTCATAGTTTATTACAATTAAATTTTAGTAAGTTTTTGATTAACAAATATATATAGAAACAATTTTAAATGTCTTGCAAAATAACATGAAAATTAATACAAAGTGTGATTTTTATTTACCTAATTTTGGAAAAGGTTAATTTTAATTGTGATTATTAACTATTTTTGTGTCAATTAATTAAGTGCAATATAATATAAAATTTACTCACTTATGAAAAACGTTGCCGATAACGGGTATGAAGCTGTTCCTCCAGTTTTGAAAAAACGAATTTTGATTGTCGAAGATCAGTTTATTGAAGCGCATGATCTGCAATTGATTCTCGAAAAGGCAAATTATGAAGTAACAGGAATTGCACGTTCGGTTGAGCAGGCTTTAGAACAAATTGAGATTGAAAAACCGGACTTGGTTTTCCTTGATATTATGCTGAAAGGCAACCGAAACGGAATCGAACTGGCGCATTATCTTAAAGAAAAATATATAGGATTTATATTTATTTCGGCGAATTCCAGTAAAAGTATTTTAGATCAGGCCAAAACTACTCATCCTTACGGATTTATCGTTAAACCATTTCGGGATCAGGACGTTTTAACTACACTTGAAATTGCATTTTATCGTCAGCAATACAGTCTGGAATCGCAGTTAATGCAGCAATTTCAGTTGCAGAAAGAAATCACAGAAATCATAAATTCAAATCTGAAGAGAGAAGATGCATTACTGGCCTTTGGCAAAATAATCCAGACGTATGTCCCTTTTGATTATTTAGAAGCCGGATTTGTAACGACAACTCATTATGATAATCTCGGAATTATCCGCAGGAATTTAGATCTCTATCAAATTATCAACCCGCAAAAGCTTTCCCAGATCGCCACAGTATCTGAAAAAGAAATTAATGAGACGTACAGAAAATCAAAAATAGATAAAGAACCTGTTATTTACAGCGAGGAAGCACTAATAAACAATTTTCAGGAAGCACCGATAAAAGCACTGATAGCACATAATTTTGGTATAAAATCGTATTTGGTTTTTCCTCTTTCCGTAGCAACGATCCAAAGCTATCATTTTACTTTTTACAGCCGAAATCTGAATATTTATTCTCAGGAAAATCTACAACTTCTAAGTTCGCTCGAACATACTTTTTCTCAGTTTATCAATAAAATTTATTCTGAAAAGGATTTTGGTTTACCTGTTCAGAAACCGGAAATCAAAAACACAAAGCCTGTAAATACTACAGAAGGTTTTGAAGGCATTATTGGAAATAGTTCACAAATGATTTCCGTTTTTAATTATATCCGAAAAGTCGCGCCTTCAGATACTTCGGTGCTGGTTTTAGGAGAAAGCGGTACGGGGAAAGAAAAAATAGCACAAAGTATTCATGCATTGTCTCCAAGAAAAGATAAGCCATTAGTAATTATTAATTGTGGCGCCATTCCTGAGAATCTTGCCGAATCGTTGCTTTTTGGTCATGAAAAAGGGGCTTTTACCGGAGCAATGGACAGAAGAACCGGCAAATTTGAACTGGCAGACGGAGGAACTGTTTTTTTGGATGAAATAGGAGAGATGTCGTTAGAGCTTCAGGTAAAATTGCTGCGTGTTTTGCAGGAAAGAGAAATTGAACGTGTCGGCGGAACCTCATCACTCAAAATTGATGTTAGAATTATTGCAGCAACCAACAAAAATCTCGAAGAAGAAGTAGCTGCAGGAAGATTTAGAATGGATTTGTATTATCGTCTGCATGTTTTTCCGATTGTAGTTCCTTCATTAAAAAAGCGAAAAGAAGATATTCCGGATTTGGCCAGCCATTTTATAAAAGTCTACAGCGAAAAGATGGGAAGAAAAGCGCCTATTCTTTCTGATTTTGCATTGCAGCAAATCATGAATTACAATTGGCCGGGAAATATCAGGGAACTCGAACATGTAATGCAGCGCGCCATTTTGCTCACGGACGGCAATACCATAAAGGAAATTGAACTTTCAATGTCTTCCAAAATGCATCCGGAGCAGGTTTCCGAGCCATTTTCAATAAAAACTATTTTAGAAAACGAACGGGATTATATTTTGTACATCCTTAAAAAATGCAACGGAAAAATTTCAGGGACAGGTGGTGCAGCTGAGATTTTAGATATTCATCCTTCTACTTTAAATTCAAAAATAAAAAAACTGGAGATAAAAAGAGAAATTAGTTAAGTCACTTTTTCTAACCAGTTTGCAATAAATTCAGCCACAATTTTCCAATCCTGTTGGCTTAATACAAGATGATTTGTACCGCTAAATTCTTTATAACAAGTAATAGAATGAAGGTTTTTGTATCTTTTATAATTGGAATAAACAAGTGATACAGGTGTAAAAGTATCTGCCGAACCCGATAGAAACAAAAGGGGATTATGTCTTTTTTTGAAATCTATTTTAGCCGATCTGGAAAAAACATCGCACAAAGCTGATTTTGATTCCGGAATTACGAATCTCTCATAAGTCTCTTTTTGTTCCTCAAAAGTCATCTGATTTGTAAAATAGTGCTGCCATTTTTTAAAAGAGATTAAACCTGTTTTTTTCTTTGAAATAAAGAAATCAAAAGTATTCCGGATTCTTTTATAAAATGAAAAATTGAAAAATGTCATATTCATTGGCGGAATTGAATGCATACAAATTCCAGCTGAACCCAAATCTTTTTGCATCAATAATTGTAGTAAGAGACCTCCGTAACAATGTCCTATTAAAATTGGTTTTTCGGGAAGTTTCTCAATAATTTCAGTGTAGTAATCCAGTAAGTTGTTTAAACGAATTGCAGCAATTTTTGAATCAGGATGAGCCTGTCTTAAATGGTCTGCTGATTCATTTTTGTGCAGCCAGGGTGGTGCCACCGCTTTATATCCTTTATTTTCAAAAAAAACAATCCATTCTTCCCAGTAGGAATGACTTACAAATGCTCCCGTAATAAACATAATTGTTTTTTTATTAGATAAATACATGATATCACATCTTTAAGATTAGTATAAAAAGCACAACGATTTAATTTTGGAAATACTTTATAAAAACAAAAGGAATGCCTTTTTTGTAATGTATTGATTATAAAGCTTTCGTGAAGAGGATAGTTTTGGAATTATTATATATCGTTAAAAAGAAGTTTTAATTATTGAAATATCACAATTTTAAATAGGAGCACAGATCGTAAAAGCTTTATTTTAAGTATTCTGTGTTTTGGTTTAATGTTTGACTGCTTCCGTTTGAAAGAAATAATATTGATTCCAATCTTTAAATTATTATTATGAAAAAAATTTATGATGCAGAGACACGTTTTGCCGATGCAGGCGATCGTAAAATTGCTTACCGTTCGTACGGAAAAGGAAAAGCAGTATTTTTTGTAAACCGTTTCAGAGGGACTCTCGATACCTGGGATCCGTTATTTATAGCACTGATGGCAAAAAAACTCAATGTTATTGTATTTGATTATTCCGGAATAGGCTCTTCTACAGGCAGTCTGACACCCGATATTACTGTTGTGGCGAAGGACATTAAGGATCTCGCCGATATTTTAAAACTAGATTCAATTGTTGTCTTGGGCTGGTCTTATGGCGGGCTGGTGGCTCAGGCCGCTACTTTATTATATCCTGATTTGGTAACTCATGCCGTGTTGATTGGTACAAATCCGCCGGGAAAAAATGAAATCCCAATTGAACAGGCTTTTTATGATGCTGCTCTGAAACCATTAAATGATTTTGAAGACGAAATTGTTTTGTTCTTTGAGCCAAAATCAGAACCGAGCCGATTGGCTGCAAAAGCTTCGCATGACAGGATCCATAAAAAAATAGACGTGCAAAAAATTCCTTCGACTATGGATGTTTTTCAGTTGTATTTTGGTGGGGGTGATGGTTTTAGGGAGGATGTTTTGAATTTTAGGGAACAAATTAAAAAGACTAAAACGCCCATCTTAATCATTTCAGGAGATCATGATATAAGCTTTGCTGTAGAAAATTGGTATTCGGTTTTCAATCAGATGACTAATGCGCAAATGGTTGTTTATTCAGGAACAGGACATGCACCACAGCATCAATATCCGGAGCTTACTTCAAAACACATAATAAATTTTGTAAAATACACATAATAGAATTTAAAATCTCAAATAGAAATTAGATAAGGTACCAGTAATTTTTAAAGAGAATATTATGTGCTAAAAGGAATAGTGTCAGCAGCTATTCCTTTTTTTTGGATATTATTTATTAAGCCAGTTTTTAAACTCAGCGGCTTTGTTTTTACTGATAATGATATCAATACCCGATTTCGGTTCTACTTCGATTTTTAGCTGGTTATTGCCATATTTCAGAATTTTTGTTATTGATTTTATGGATAAAATAAACTGCCTGTTGGCCCTGAAAAAAAGGCTGTTATCCAGTTCAGTAAAAAGCTCTTCTAAACTGCTGTTGCTTGTAGACGTTTTATCATTTATGTCCTTAACATAAACAATAGTATTTTCCATATAGATATACGCTATCTGATCGATTTCCAGCGTTACAATTTCATTCTTTAAATGGGTTAAGATTCTTTTTTTGCCGGATGCCAGAGCTGAATCTTCCGGAGTTTTCAAATTTGAATCAGATTCCAACTTTGATTTATAGTTCGTTAGCTCATAATTTAATTTAGATAAATTTAAAACCTCATTAAAAAGATTTTCGTTTTTCACTTCCAGTTTTCTTTCATAACGGCTTCCGAGAAGGCGTATCATAAAAAAGGATAACAGAATAATTAACGTACCGGTTGCGATATATACGAGAATAAAATAAAACTTTAGATTGCTTACCTGCTCCTGAATGTTTTTTAAGTTGGCGTGTGAGGCAATAATCCATTCCGTATTTTTAACAGGATATAAATAGATGATTTCAGATTCCCGTTTTGGATTATTGAAGTTTCTGATACCTCCGCCTTCAGTTTTGTTTTTTAAATAGGAATAAAAATCTTTCGGATTAATTTCATTATTCGTTTTCGAAATATAAGATTCATCCGGACCGGCCATACGGCCAATTTTTTCAGGATTAGGATGGCAGACTTCTTTTCCGGTCTGATCAAACATGCAGATAAATCCGGTTTGCGTATCGGTTTTTTCAATACTTTTTTGAACATTATCAATAATCAGTTTCGGATTGTTATTTTGTTGTGACTGATAAGAAATCAGGTTTGCCATTTCTTTGGCTTCTCTTTTACTGGATTCGATTTGAATCTTCAAAAATTGTTCGGCACTTAGATCTACCAAATAGTTCATGCTGAAATAGCCACAGATGTATACAATTAGGAGCAATGATAAAAATGTAAAAAGATAAAGCCTGTCTTTTTTCATGGATTTTTTTTGAATAATTACTTCAAATTTAATTAATAATCCGGTTTGAAACGGATCATTCGGCAGAAGATATTTTCTAAAGCTTTAAAAGAATAGCCTTCAAGCTGCAGAAATTATTGTTTGATTTCTTTGAAAGAATCTTCAGGAACAGTTCAGTCCTTTTTATTCCTTTTTAAGTTGTTTTTTTCCCTTTCGCACTTTTTTCTTTACTTTTAATAGCCCTGCAGCCCTTCCTTTGCATCAGAAGAAATCAGAATACAACACTTTATATTTTTTAATTCCTGATTAACTTAAACAGAAATGGTATTCATTTTAGTAAAATTGATTTTAAAAGCGGTATGGAAAAACAAAAAAAGAACAAGAGAAAGACATTTTTAATTTTGCTCGTAATCATACTGGCATTGTTTGTTGGAATGCAATTTATACGTCCGGTAATAACAAATCCGCCGTTGACAGCCGATTTAAAAGTTCCCCGTGAAGTTCAGTCCATTTTAAAGAATTCCTGTTATGATTGTCATTCCAATGAAACCAAACTGACCTGGTATGACAAAATAGTTCCCGCTTACTGGCTCGTGGCACAACATGTTAAGGATGGCAGACAGGGACTTAATTTTTCGGACTGGGACAAACTGGCTCCGGGAGACCAGAAAGCAAAACTTTGGGAATCAGTAAATCAGATTGCTCAGGGTGCAATGCCCCTTAAAAGTTATACTATGGCACATCCAAATGCCAAAATATCGTCGAAAGATTTAGAGATACTCAAAAAATATATATGGAGTCTCCGGGTGAACAATATTCCGGGAGATACTTCCAAAATTAAGGCATTAAAAAATCAGTCTGATGCAGTAAAGGAAAAACAAAGGTTATCTCAAATTCCCAAAACAATTAACGGAATTGCTTATATAGATGATTATAAAAAATGGGCTGTTGTGAGTACAACCCAGCGTCTTGACAACGGAACGATGCGTATTATTTACGGAAATGATATTGCAGTAAAAGCAATTCATGATAAAAAAATAAATCCGTGGCCAAATGGAAGTATTTTGGCAAAAGCAGCCTATGATGAAATTGAAGATGCTGATGGAAATATTTTCCAGGGTGCTTTTAAACAGGTAGAATATATGATTAAAGATGATGAGAAGTATAAGAAAACCTATGGCTGGGGATTTGCCAGATTTAAAACTACCGAATTGATCCCGTACGGTAAAAAAGCAGATTTTGTAATTGAATGCATGAATTGCCATCAGCCTATGAAAAAAAATGATTACGTATTTACTCTTCCAATACAACAATAACATGAAAGCAACACATTATTTTACCGTAATAATTTCTCTGTTTTTTCTTTTCGGATGTTCAGACAAAACAAGTCAGAAAGCACTGAATGAAGAAGCTTCATTACCCGATGGTTTAAGAGATAAGGTAACAGGTCTGCAAGTTATTAATTCGTCCATCAATACTAAAAAACAGACGACATCATTGCTGTATGGAAATCAAAAAGCAATCAAAAGAATAGGTGAAAACAGCACGGTTATGAAAGAAGGCGAGAAGCTGATTAGAATAACATGGAGCCAAAAAGCGGATCCAAATTGGATTGGTGCTGTTATTCCCGGAAAATTGATATCATTTGAAACCCTGGAATTACTTTCTGAAAAAGAAAACCCACGTTATGAGAAAATAGAAGGTAATTCGGTCCGGATTAAAAAAGATACGTTGGGAAATGGGAAAAGTATCAAATTGATATTGAATCAGGAAATGGCAATTATTCCAAATAATTAGAAATTGTCTAATTGGTTTTCACATAAATTAATAAAAGCTTCTAATGCTGGTGATGGCGGAACATCTTTTCTGAAAATTAAAATAGTTGTCATTAAGCCAAGTTCAGGCGGAAGCGGGAAAGTTTTGATGTTCCTGTTTCCGTAAAATTTAGTGACAATGTCCTGCGGCAAAACACTAAAACCAATACCGGATTCAATAAAATTGATGACACCTTCAATGGAATTCATTACTGTTTTATGATATTGAGATATTCCTTTGCTGACAAGCCAGGATTCTAATCTTGCCCTAAAAACACAACCCTGATCAAATACAATAGCTTTCTGCGGACTTTTTTTAAGAAGATCATCCAGATTTTTAAAACTTGAAGGAGCTACAATAACGATTTGTTCTTCTTTTATTTTAAGCTGATTTAATTCGGGTATATCCAGAGGCGCAGGAACAAAAGCGGCATCCAGTTTATAATTCACTACATCGTTTATAAGACCTGCCCGCATATCAGATTTTAATTCTAAATCAACATACGGAAATTTAAGAGCCAGATAATTGATTAATTCTGGTCCTTTGATGGTCATCATGGTTTCGAGTGACCCGATTTTTATTTGTCCTTTTATTACGTCATTTTTACCAATAGAACGTTTGGCTTCATCAATTAAATGATTGAGTTTTTTGCTGTAAACCATCAAAGTTTCTCCGGCCGTTGTGAGTTCTACTTTTCGGTTGGAACGGATAAATAATGAAGCTCCAAACTCTTCTTCCAGATTTTTTATACGTGCAGTTACATTCGACTGAACCGTAAACATAGCCTCAGCAGCTTTAGTAAAACTCCCATGATATGCGACAGCTTCAAATAATTTCAGGTCATTTGTATTCATAAATCATAATTTGTGATAATTTGTATCTTTATAAATCGTTTTGAATGATCAAATATAGGATTTACTTTTGATAAAAAAAATGGAATATGAATCAAATTAAAACAATGAAATTAACAGCCATAACATTATTGGCTTTTATCTCAGTAAAATCTACAATTATGGGACAAGTAAAAACAAATTCAGAAAATGCAGTAAACGCATCTGTTGCAGACATTCATTATCGTCAGACAGAAGTAAATGGTCAGACTATTTTTTATCGTGAAGCAGGTCAGGCCGGAGCGCCAACGATTTTATTACTGCATGGTTACCCAACATCATCACACATGTTTCGTAATCTTATTCCGATGTTAAGTGGTAAATATCATGTAATTGCACCAGATTTACCGGGTTTTGGTTATAGTGATGCGCCTGATAGAACCAAATACGTTTATACATTTGATAATCTTGCAAAAACAATGCAGTCTTTTATTGATCAGATTGGACTTAAAAGATTTTCGGTTTATGTTTTCGATTATGGCGCGCCGGTTGGATTCCGTTTGGCAATTGCAAATCCTGAAAAAATTACAGGAATTATTTCACAAAACGGAAATGCTTACGAAGAAGGGCTGAGTAAAATCTGGGATCCAATTCAAAAATATTGGCAAAATGATACGCCAGAAAACAGAAATGCCCTTAAAGAAACTTATACTATTGAAGGAACGAAATTTCAATATTTTACAGGAGTTTCAGATACTTCCTTGATTGCGCCAGAATCGTATACACTTGATCAGCATTTTCTTGATCGTCCGGAATCAATTGAAATACAACTTGATCTTATTAAGGATTATAAAACGAATGTGATGTTGTATCCTAAGTTTCACGAATATTTCAGAACATACAAGCCAAAACTTTTAGCTGTTTGGGGAAATAAAGATCCGTTCTTTTTACCTCCGGGAGCAGAAGCGTATAAAAAAGATCTTCCGGACGCAACAGTAAAATTTTATAATACGGGACATTTTGCCTTAGAAACACATGTTCAGGAAATAGGTAATGATATTTTGAAGTTTCTTGCAACTCTTCCAAAATAATTTTGTTTTGGTTAATTGCTAATTATAAAGGATCCTATTTTTTAACCATATAAGATATTTAAGAAGTATAATTATTTTTAACTTAAATGTCTTATATGTTGTTTCTTATAGAAATATTTAGATTTAAATCGATAATGTTATAATCTTTTCAAAACGTCCATGATGGCTTACTGAAACAGGCTTAAGAATAGTTGGTGAAGTGACTAAATAGGGGATGCCGTTTTCGTCTTTTATAATTTTTTTATTCTCTATTTCCATGATATTATTTAAGTCTTCAAAAACAGTAACGGCAATGGTATGAATGGATTCTGAAGAAATAATTGTTTTGGTATAATAGGTGTTTTTTGCACATACAACTTTTCCAAAAGTATTGTGTGCATTTAGCGAATGTAAGGAGCATAAGAGTTTTTTAGGACTATATTCCCTTATTTTGGTTTGTCTGTTATAGATTTTATAAGCCGCTTCTTTCATGCTCCATAGCAGCCACACCATGATTTCGGGTTCATGGTGTTCTGCAATAAGCTGTTGCTCTTCCGGAACAAAAAGTTTTTCTGTAAAACCTCTTCGCTGCCACCTGCTTTCTATGCGTGACTGAGTAAGATCTATGACATCATTGCCAATCATTTTGCGGCAAGTTTAGTCTCGATGATTTCAATGGCCGTTTTGACATCAAGCATGCGTTCCATATCGGTATTGTCAATGACCACATCAAAAGTTTCCTCAATGTCAAGTACAATATCAACAAGGTTGGCTGAATTAATATTCAGGTCATTTATAAAATCAGTTTCTTCAGTAAGATTGTCATATGCTTCTGTATTGGCTGCATAGGGTTTTATAATTACTTTCAGTTTTTCGGTAAGTTCTTTTCTGTCCATTTTATTTTTCAAATTTTTTAAATATTATACAGGCATTTACATCACCAAAACCAAAACTGGCTTTGGCAATTATTTTAGGGTTCATTTTTATAGTTTCTAAAAGCACTTTTGAAGGATCAATAAGTGCCGAAATTTCAGGATGAAGGTCTGAGCAATTCCTGTTTCCAAACAAAAAACCTTCGTGAAGCTGTAATACCGACGCAACGCTTTCGATACTTCCGGAAGCGCTTAAACAATGCCCCGTCAGGCTTTTTAAAGAATTAATATACGGAAAATCATTTCCCTTGCGACCTAAAGCCTTAGTCCAGTTCTCGATTTCAAGACTGTCTTTTGTGGTTGCGGTAAGATGCCCATTTATGGCTTCTATCTGGTCCGCTTTTATACCGGCATTTTCAACAGCAGTTTTAATACATTTCTGAACTGCCGTACTATTGGGAGCCGTCATGCTTCCGCCGTCTCTTTGTCCGCCCGAATTTACATTTCCTCCTAATAGTTCAGCATAAATTACTGCTCCTCGTTCTAAGGCACTTTCAAGATCTTCAATGACTAAAGCACCGGCACCGCTTCCGGGCACAAAACCGGAAGCCGAAGCACTCATCGGTCTTGAGCCTTCTTCAGGATTATCATTGTATTTGGAAGAGCATACCCGAAGGGCATCAAAACCTGCCCAGATATAAGGTCCGCTGTCGGAGGTACTTCCTGCGAGTACCCGTTTTGCCTGTCCGGACTGTATGCGGTCGTATGCCATTAGTATAGCTTCAGTACCTGTTGTACAGGCAGATGAATTTGTAGTAACCTGATTTCCAAGTCCCAGTTTACCACCAAGATAGGCGCTTACACCGCTGTTCATGGTTTGTGCCACAACAGTGCTTCCGAGTCTTCTGGTCTGTAAATCATCAATTTTATAAATGCTTTCGCGGAATTTATCAATTCCGGAAGTACCTGATCCAAAAATAGTTCCGCTGTCCCAATCCGGGTTTTCATTTGGTGCTAATCCAGCATTCTTCCAGGCTTCCATTCCCGCCATAACACCATATAAAATTCCTGTGCTGTTGAATCCGCGAAGTTCCAGTTCTGTAAAATATGCTGCTTTTAATTCGTCAGATATTTGTGGCTGACCTGCAATCTGACAGGAAAACTGCAATTCTTCCAATTGCGGGTCATGGCGTATACCTGAAATACCATTTTTTAAGGCATCAGTAAACGCAGGAATTCCAACACCATTTGGCGCAGCAACTCCAAGACCTGTAATTACGATTCTTTTTTTCATAATTTTTGCGTTATCATTCCGGCAAGAATACCTCTGCAGACTTCCTGTCCGGCTTCATTTTTCATAACGGCACTGCATTTTAATTTTCCAAAACGGAAGAATATTTTCTGTGAAATCACGGTTACTTTCTCATTTGGATATACGGGTTTTAAAAACTCCATATCAGCTGACGTAAAGGCAACGACAGTATTTTTATCCAGATTATTTCCCAACAGAAATATTCCCAGGCATACCATACCAATCTGTGCCATTGTTTCGGTCAAAATAACGCCCGGGGTAACGGGGTTGTTTTTAAAATGCCCTTTGTAGAAATCTAAATCTTCCTTAAAAGTATAAGTTCCGGTTATGCCATTTTCATCTGCCTGCAAAAGTTCATCGACAAATAAAAAAGGCTCGCTATACGGAAGCTGTGTTATGATATCATTTAATTTCATAATCTGTACAAAATAATTACCATTGTAATAAAACCCGCTGTGCTGAGAATCCGGGGCCAAAACTCAGCATTAACCCTTTTTCTCCTTTTTCAGGATTACGGTCCATAATATTTTCCAAAACATATAATACGGTTGCACTCGACATATTACCGTATTGCTTCAGGATTTCTTTGGTATCGTCAATGTTTTTTTCCATTCCTGAGAAAAGTGCTTCAACCGTTGTGATTATCTTTTTTCCGCCGGGATGAAATATCATATGGTTAATATCTTTAATTTCAAGATTATTTTTTTTCAAAAAGGGATGAATAATATCGCCAAAATGTGAAGCAATGGTATCGGGTACTTCAATATCTAAAACCATTTGCAGTCCGCTGTTGGTGAGTTTAAATCCCATCATGTGTTCAGCATCATAAAAATGATACATTTGTTCGTCAATAATTTCCGGTCCGTTGTCTTCTTCTCTTGAAGATAACAGGCAGCAGGCAGCGCCGTCACCAAAAATAGCGGCACTAACAATATTGGGCATCGAAAAATCGTTGAGTTGAAATGTTGCCGTTGGCGATTCTACCGCGATTATTGCAGCCCGTTTTCCCGGATTTGATTTCAGGAAATTCTTGGCATAAATAATTCCTGATATTCCGGCTGCACAGCCCATTTCAGTTACCGGAAGGCGTACAATATCCTGACGGAGTTTCATTTTATTGATAAGATAAGCATCCAGGGAAGGTATCATGATTCCGGTACAGCTTACCGTGATAATGTAATCAAGATTCTGCGGATCCCAACCGGTTTTCTGAAGTGCTTTTTCTAAAACCTGATGTCCCAGAACAATCATCTCCCGGCTGTAAATATCATTTTTTTCCTCAAAAGATGTTGCCGTAAAAACTTCCGAAGGTTCCATGATAGAGTAACGTTTGTCTACAGCAGCACCTTCAAATATCTTTTTTACTTTTTTTATAAAACGTTCCTCTTGTCCATTTAGCCATACATCCAGAAACGGAAGTATCTCTTCTGTGGTACGCGAATATTTCGGAAGCTGTTTTACAGCTGTTATTATTTTTACACTCATATTTTAGTAATTATCCACTGGTAACGAAAGGCCCACTTCCAGTTTATGGTATAGTTTTTTAAATTTAGTTTTTTGGAAAAATCTTCCAGTTCATCTTTTTTAAATCCTCTCAAAATAGAAACCAGGCCATCTTTTCGGGACATATTGTTTAAGTTAAATACCACTCCGATTATTTCAAAAAGTCTGTAAGCCAGTTTACTTCTATGAAGATCATTCACTACAATTCCTATTGAAGCATTTTGGTTAAGGACAGTAATCAGATTTGTAATTTGCTGTGTGGTAAAGTGGTGAAGTGTAAGGGTACATAAAACAATATCATATTTTATAGTATTGAAATCTTCGCTAAAGATATCCATACACCGATATTCCATATTTGGAAAATCTATAGAAAGTTCGCGGGCATAATTTATAGTAAAAGGATTCGCATCTATACCAACAAGTTTAAAATTTAGATTCTTTTTTTTACTATATTTTGCCAGCATTCTCAGCATATCGCCATTCCCACAGCCTATGTCTGCAATTGTTAAAGTTTGCGCAGGATCAGCTTTTTTTAGTAACTGTTTTAATCCGTGCAGTGTTAGTTTATTGCCTCCCAACAATTGATTGATTACGGCGATTTTATCCAATGCTCCAATTAATTCGGAACCTTCGAGCGAAAAATCATCCATTATTTCGGTTTCTTCTGTTCTATATTCAGTATTTATTCTCATTTAGTTAATTGTTACAGGATTACCGTGTGTCTGTTTGATTATTAGTGACAATAAAGATGGAAAATAGGCAGCTGCTGAGGTCATTATGTGTGTAAAAGTTTTATAGCTTAATATCTTTCCTAAAAGCCTGCCTGCAAAAAGCCTTTTGCTAAAATGTTTTTTCCATTCCTGCGTATATTTTTTTTCCAGTAAACTACGCGATCCGATTTTACCGTCGTAAAAATCCAGTACCAGTTCAGCTGCTATTTTTGCACTGTGTATTGCCATAGCCATTCCGTTACCGCACATAGGGTGTATAAGTCCCGCAGTGTCACCAATCATTAAAATATGATTTTCAACAGGCTGTTTTTTGTCAAAAGAAATCTGGCTGATGGTAAGCGGTTTTTCAAAAAGAGGAGTGCTGTTTTCAAAAACAGATTTAAGGTTTTTGTTTTTATAAAGAACAGCATTCTGGTATTCGTCTATGTTTTTATACTTTTTAAACGTTTTATAATCTGCCAGATAACAGATATTGATAATGTTTTTTTCGACTGTAGAAACCCCACAGTAACCACCCTGAAAATTATGTAAAGCAACAAGACTGTTGTCAAAGTTTCCTGCATAATGTCCTTTTACAGCCAGCCATGGAGATTTTTTAGAAATAAAATCTCTCGAAAGCAGCTGATCGATGTTGGAACGTTTTCCGTATGCGCCTAACACTATTTTTGAGGATAAAATCCCTTTGGAGGTTTTTATTGAAAAAATATCATTTTCAAAGGAAACATCGGTTACTGTATCGGTGATAATTATACAGCCATTTGAAATTGCTTTTTCAAATAAAAAATGATCCAGTGCATAACGGCTTATTCCAAAACCGCCCAAAGGAAGGCTGGTTCTCGCAATTCTGCCATTTTGCGATGTAAATTCAAAATTGGTAATCATAGCAGGATCTAATGTAGAAATGTCGGCATCCAGCCATTTCAGGTACGGCAAAATTTCATTCGAAACATATTCACCACAGACTTTATGTTTTGGATAGTCCGTTTTTTCAATCAGCGTTACTCTTAATCCTTTTTTAGATAAATGTATGGCACTTGCCAGACCGGCAAGACCACCACCAATAATAACTACCTCGGGATTTGTTCTCATAATACCAATTTAGTTATAAAATCTTAATTCGTCTTTATTAAATTCAATAAAAAAATAGTAAAATAACAATCTGATTAGTATAAAATGACTGCCTTTTTGAGATGATTTATTCCTATTCTCTTAATTTCTTTTATTTAATGACTTTAAAAGTGAAATAAAAAAAGACAGTATTAAACTACATATGGATTGATTTCTTAGATTTGTATAACATATCAAAAAACATTTCTTAATCATGCCGGTAATTGAACAATCAGAATATAATTTTCCTTCTATTATTCATCGCAATAGGCATATTTCGACTATATATGCCGCTTTGTTTAAAAAGTTTGAAGTTCCGGGTTATACAAGAGAAAAACTGGAGTTAACCGACGGAGATTTCATTAATATTGACTTTATCATAAAGGATTCCAAAAAAGCCGTTATCCTGTGTCATGGTTTAGAAGGAGATTCCCGCAGAACTTACAATAATAGCTGCGCAGCTTATTTTCAGCAGAAAGATTTTTCGGTTTTCGCATGGAACAACCGTACTTGTGGCGGAGAAATGAATCGTCTGCCGAGACTTTATCATCATGGTGCAGTGGACGATCTTGACGAAGTGGTTCAGTTTGTTTTAAAAAAAGGATTCGAAGATGTTTATCTGATCGGATATTCGATGGGAGGTGTTCAGCTGCTGAATTATTTAGGATGGACAAAAATTGATAAGCGCATAAAGGCCGGAGTATGCATTTCAGTGCCAACTCATATTGCAACAAGCGCTGCTGTACTCAAACAAGGCTTTAACAGAGTCTACCTGAAGAATTTTACAATTGATATTAAAAAAAAGCTGAAATATAAAGCAGCACAGTTTCCTGATTTTATAAACCGTGACCAGATTGATAAGATTTCTTCTTTTGATGAGGTTGACCAGTATTTTACGGCACCTTTGCATGGTTTTGCGAGCCGGGATGATTATTACCAGCGTGTTTCTCCTGAATTTTCCCTTCAAAATATTACTACTCCGGTTTTGATTATCAACTCGCTTGATGATCCTTTTTTGGGTGAAAGGTGCTATCCAAGGGCTATAGCCAAGGACAGCGCATATGTCTATCTGGAAACTCCAAAATATGGAGGGCACTGTGCTTTTCCTCTGCGTGACTCAGAGTATTCCTATGCCGAAAAAAGAGCGTATGAATTTTTTGAATCCTGCAAATCAGAGCGTATGAAATCTGAATAATAGCTTTAATTAAAATTTTTCCTCAGATCGATTATCGTTTGATTTGGCGTGTCTAAATTAACAAAACCTCTGCGGGGCCTGTCTAAATCTAAGGTGAACAAAACAACCAAAGACACTAAAACACAAAATCCGATCTGGACCAGCCAGTCAATCTTGCCTTTTCTGCCTTCAGAATAACCTCCGTAAAATGCGATTATCATAGCAAGAAAAAACAGCATTACTAAGATACTTTGGGGAACTTTTGCTTTTTCTCCTGAAAGACGGGTAGTAGTTATATCGATCATGTCGTTTAGCGCCGGAATCATTTGCTGGGTTGCGGCCAAATTTGCAGGATCTTTAGAAAGTGTGCTTGCCCTTTTCCATAATTTCGCCGAAATTATTTGTGACAGGCTGTCGGCTTTAAAAATTCCTTTTACATCTGCACCCACTTCATAGTAGGAAATTCTTGTTTCTACATAATCTTTAAAATCATTGCGAAACAAAATTCTTGTTGAATCGGGATATAAATCGCTTCTTAATATCGCAGTGCCAATGATATTGGCTTCTTCTACGACAACTTTTCTTCGCGAATCATAACGATCGCCACTCATGCCAAAAGTAAATGCGAGCAGAAAAAAAAGCAGGGCAATTAGTGCTGAGGTTTCCGGTAATTTCTCTTCAGTGCCTGTTTTTTTCCGAATATGATTTCCAGTCAGTTTTCCAATATAGCTGGAAATGAGCATCAATATAAAAAGAAGCAGAGCAATCATCCAGGCTTCAGTAGCATCTAGTAAATTTGTATTCATAGTCAGTTAATTAGAATTTAGAACCACAGAAAATAGTAGGTTTGATAATTTGCAAAACAATAAAGCAGATTATAATCCGGCCTCTTTTTTTGCTTTTTTCAAAGCTTTCCTTTCTGCTTGTTTTCTCTCAAATTCTTCATGTGCCGCTATGATTGTTCTTCCGGCTTCAATAACAAATATCAGGTATACACCAACACCTATAAAAATATAGATGATATTGAATACAACTCCAATAGTCGAAAATGTAATTTCATGATCATAAGGGCTGTTCATGGAAAGTGTACCAACAGAATAAGCGAGTGCTTTAAGAAAAGGAAGGTGTTCGACCAGCCAAAAAAACATCGTACCCACCAAAACTAATACAAAAAGCAAAAAACCAAGCGTTCGAAATGTCTTGTCGTTTTTTAATCTTTTTACAATATCAACAATAAATTTTCCGGTTAAAGCAAGTTCTATAAACATGGTATTTCGGTTTTAAGTTGTTCAATATTAGTGATTTATTCTTATATAAAGAAATATTCACTACATTTATAATGAAATATTTTAACATAAAATCCTGTTAATCCTTTAAATTAAGCTCCTACAAGCCAAATACTCGCATTTCTTTAAGTATTGTTTTTTAAATATTTTTACTTCTACCTGATTTTCAACTGATTAAATTAATAATAATAAATTGTATGTTAAACAAAAAAACACAATTTCATTATTTGGTATTGGTTTTTGCCTTTTTTAGTAACCTGTTGGGTTTTGCACAAAAAGATAGTCTCTTTCAGGCAAAAACCATAACGCTTGAAGAAGCACTTGCATTGGCAATTCAAAACAACAGGCAGCTTAAAATGGTTTTTATAGACGCTGCCATTGCAAATGAAAATCTGTCTCAGGCTAAAATCGCAAAAGTGCCACGCGTGGGAATAAATGGCGGCTATACCTATATTGGAGATCCGAAATTATACGAAGGATTTTATGAGAGAAATGTCACCGTCGATTATTTCAATCATCAGGCATTTGCCAATATTGTATCGTCAGTGCCACTTTACAGCGGTGGTTTGATTAACGAAAAAATTGAACAACAAAAACTCCTCATCCAGATGCAGGAATCTGCAATAAAAATGACACAGGCCGACGTTAAAAATGCGGTTGCGACGTATTATTTTACCCTCGAAAAATTGTACAGAGAAATTGAAGTAACCAGGCAAAATATTCTAAATACAGATCTCAGGATAAAACAATTAAAATCCCGTGTTGATAACGGACAGAATTTAAAAAGCGATTTATTGAGAACAGAGCTGCAGCAATCCGGCTTTAAAGTTTCTGTTTTTCGTAATACGAATGATATTGAACTGGTAAGCAATTATTTGGATATTTTAACAGGACTTCCGACGCATACGATTTTAAAACCTGTAGTTTCAGAAAGCAGTATTCTGCCAGAAAATGTTGAATTGCAGAAAAGCCTTGCAGATGCATATCAAAACAGGCAGGAAATCAAACGGGCAGCAATTAATATTCAGTTGTCAGAGTCTTCTTTGAACATTACAAAAAGCGGGTTTCGGCCCAATATAAATGCCAGTCTGATTTTAAATACCGAATATCCTGCCCAATGGCCCAATTATGTAAACATCATTAACTACTGGGCAGCAGGCATTTCTCTAAATTGGGATGTTTCCGGTTTTTATACAATTAAGCATCGCATTACGAGTGACAAACTGCAAATCGATAAAAGCAATGTGGCGTTCGATGCCGCAAAAGATCAGATTGAGCGCGAAGTAAAAAGTGCTTATATCAAATTTGAAGAAAGTAAAAGAAACATCGACACTTATAAAAAAGATGTTGAATTATCATTAAGCAATTATAAAATTGTAAAAAGCAGATATGATAATGATTTTGCTTTGATAAGTGACCTGGTCGATGCTGAACTGCAATTGAACAACTCAAAAATTTCACTTGTAAATGCCAATTTAGATTTTATCATTCACTATTATTCCCTTCAATTTGCAATGGGTAAACTTTAAAATAAGAATAGTATGAGCGAAGAAAACAAACCCGGTGAAGCAATTCAAAAAGACAAAAAAAGAAATACCATTTTAACCATTCTCTCCTTTGTTTTTCTGGCAGGAGGAGGTTTCTGGATTTTGAGTTTGTTTTTTGATTTCAGTAATTACGAAACCACAAATAATGCTCAGGTTGAAGCTTATATCAATAATGTTTCGGCACGGGCATCCGGTCATATAAAAGAAATTCGTTTCGAAGCCAATCAGCTTGTTCATGCAGGTGATACGTTGGTAATTTTGGATGATTCAGAATATCAGATCAAAGAAAAACAGGCAGAAGCTGATCTGGCTATTGCCGAAGGAAACCTGCATTCGCTCGAACAAACAATTGTTACATCGGCGTCTAACCAATCTGCGGCAAAAGAAAAATTAGCAGGCGATTTGGCCAGTTTTGAAAAAGCACAAAAAGATTACCAAAGGTTCAAAAACATGTATGCAGATTCTGCTGTTACTCGTAACCAATATGATCAGGTAGTTTCAAAATTACGATCAGAAGAAGCTTATCTTAAAGCAGGTCAAAAAGGACTCGACGCCAATAGTTCTGTAACACGGCAAAGTGCGATTAACCTGGAGGCAGCAAGGGCGACTGTTGCACGGAAAAAAGCAGATCTTGAGGCAGCGAAACTGCAGTCATCATACACCAATATAATAGCTCCGGCAACGGGTATAGTTGGAGAACGGAATTTGTCAATTGGCGAATTAATAAATGCAAATCAGGTTGTGGCAACCCTGGTACTGAATCAGAAATTATGGGTTTCGGCTAATTTTAAAGAAACTCAGATTGAAAAAATTAAACAAGGACAGCAGGTTTCCATTACAATTGATGCTCTGAACGGCAAAAAGTTCAAAGGAAAAGTTTCAGGATTTTCGCCTGCAACGGGTGCCAAATTCTCGATGGTTCAGCCCGATAATTCAACAGGGAATTTTGTAAAGATAACGCAGCGTATTCCGGTAAAAATAGAATTTGAGGACGAAACCAAAGATTTACAGGAAGTAAAACCAGGAATGAATGTAACAGTTGAAGTAAAAAAATAAAATATGTTTGCAGGAAGAAAAGGAAGTATTTTTACTCTGACAGGATTGTATATCCTCACCATTCCTTTTTTTAACGGACTGAATGTCACCACTTACGATAATTCCCAAATTCTGGGACATTTTGGAGCTTCGACAACCGTTTTTACCTATTCTATTTATATTCCCATTTTTGTAATGCTGGCTTTTATGCCTTTAGGATTAAAATTAGGCAAACAGATCAAAGTAAAAACCATGATATTGTCAGCAGCATTCCTGTCGATTTTATTTAACACGGCCTCATTATTTACTACCAGTATTGAATGGTTTACTTTTTGGCGATCGCTTTTGGGAATTGTATCTGTTATTGGGATTTTTGCTTCAATGGTTCCTGTGATATTAAAGTACAATCCTGCTTTTAATATGGCATTATTGTACGGAATTCTTCAGTTCATTCAAAAAGGGAGCCAGCATGTTTACCAATATTTAGGTGCTCATTTTACCAGTTTTCACAATTGGACTTTTGGTATTTATTTTCTCAATATCAATTTTCTGATCTGTATTATTCTGGCCTGGTATTTTTATAAAGCCGATGTTGCGCCCATGAAAACCAAATTTCAATTTGACTGGCGCGGATGGATTATCATGATTCTGTTTTTTACCGTGATTCTTTTTCTTAGTGCAGAAGGACAAAGCCGCAACTGGTTTAACGATCCTAAAATTAGTTTAGCCACGGCTTTATTAGTTATCATTCCTGGGATTTATTTCCTGCACGTTCGTTTTACCGAAGACCCCATAATTAATCCCGATGTTTATAAATATAAAAATGTAATTATTGGTACCTTTTTAATGTTATATATTGGTGTAATGAACGGCACAGGAAGCGTTATAACAGGATACATGACCAATATCTTAGGTTTTGATGCTGTATCCGGGGCCAAAACACATTTGGCTTTATTAATTGGATTGTGTATTTCGATTCCGTTGTCTACATATCTTCTATTCAGAAGAACGTATTTGGCAACCATCTGGATTATGGGTTTTGCCTGTTACGGATTCTATCATATCATATTGTTTTTCAGGTTTTATCCGGGAATTGATTCTTCTGATTTTTTTATGCCGTTAATATTCAAAGGACTTGGAATGGGGTTTCTCTTTCCGATATCCCTGCTTTATATTTCAGAAGGTGTTCCGCCACGATTGAGTGCATCCAGAATGATGAGCGGTATTATTGCCCAGGCCATTTTTGCCGGTTTATTGGGAAGTGCTGTTTTAGGAACTTTTGTTTCGGGTCTAAATGTACATCATAAAACAGGCCTGAGCCAGCAATTGACAGAAGTGAACACAATGGCAAAACAGCAATTGGCCAGCTCCAAAAGAAATTTTCTCTATATGGGCCTGTCTGAAGCCGAAGCACAAAAAATGGCAGAAAAAAACCTTTCAAACAAAACCTCGCAAGCTGCAATTTTATTGGCTTATAAGGATATCTATTTGGTAATGTCAGCGGTTTGTTTTTTACCAATTGTTATTATTCTTTTATTCAGACTCTGGCGAAGACCAATTAAAAGGGTAGAGCTGGAACCAATTCCTATTTAATGTCTAATCTAAATTTTGATTTGCGAAAACACATAAAACATTTCAGTTCCTATCTGCAGGCTTCGTTCGAGGTATATTTCTTTTTGCTGTGGCGTGCCGTCGGAAATTTTTGGATCTTCAAAAGTTATTGGAATTCTTTTTTCTGCACCGGCTATAAACGGACATCCGCTGTCAGCCTGTGAACAGGTCATTATTGCTGCAAATTCGCTTTCCGGGTTGAAGTTATCATTATAGGTTTTAGAAAAACCAATTACTGAAAGTTCATTCGGTGAAAATTTTATTGAATATACCGGATTTGTCCCCTTTGAAATAATTTTGACCTTAAACCCGGAATATTCTAAAATTTCGGCTGCCATTGGGAATAAGGCCGTAACTTCTGTTCCTCCTGAATAGCATGAAACATTTTTCAGGCCATAATAAGCAGCGGCCGTCTGTGCCCAGACCTGTGACAAGTGGCTCCTTCTGGAATTGTGTGTACAGATTAAATTTAACCTGATATCCAGTTTGCTGTCTGCTTTGTATTGAATATAGTCGATTAATGGCTGAAGCAGACTCCTGCGGTCTTCAGAAATCTGCTTAAAATCAAATGAACTGATTGTGTTATCAATTTCAGGGTATAACATAATTTTATTACTTGTAAGTTTTTAAAATTAACAGCATCCTCCGCCTGGAGTACAGGAATTACTGGTATCGCTGTTTAATTGTGATAATTTTACTTTAGGCTTATCCGATGGAATTCCGCATTGCTCCTGAGCAAGACAGGCTGTCTGTTTATTTAGTAAAATGAAATTCTGTCCATTAAAGTCTAAATCATATTTACCAATAGTGGTATCCTGATATTCTACTTCAATTTCATGATCTTCAATTCCCAGTACTTTTTCTGAAAGTTCAATAATATGAATCAGTTTTTGAGGTTTAAGCCTGTGTTCGTAGTCATTGGCATTCCAAAGCTGAAAGTTTACAACAGTTTCTTTTCTTACTGTTCCTCCGCAGTCAATAAAATTTTTTGTTATCAGGCCTACTTCGGTTACGTGAAAATATTCCGGTACAAAAGTTCCGTTAGGTAATTCAAAATTTACAGCTTCTACTGTTTTTAGTATTTCTTTGATTTCTGAAAGTTTCATGTTTTTTTATTTTTAGTTAAACTGTTTTCATTCAATAATTACGGTTAAAACAAAAGATTGCTTCTTCTTTCAAGAAGAGCGGTATCTCTCCAGACACCATTCTGTTTTCCGATTTTTTCTCTTATTCCAACGATTCTGAATCCTGCTTTTTCATGGATACGAAGGCTTGCCTTATTTTCCGGGAAAATTCCGGCCTGAAGTGTCCAGATGCCTTCTGCTTCACTTTGTTTTATAAGTTCGTTTAAAAGAGTAAGTCCGATTCCGTTTCCGGAATATTCAGGATCGACATATACACTCACTTCTGCAACTCCCGCATAAACGCAGCGGGAAGAGACAGGCGTAAGTGCTGCCCAGCCAGTTAGTGTTTTATTAATTTCAGCAACAATTCTGCAGTCTGTAAGATGTGACTTGTCCCAATCTTCCCACGATGGAGCACCGGTTTGAAAAGTAGCATTGCCGGTTTCTATTCCTTTTTCGTAGA
Source organism: Flavobacterium sp. HTF (assembly GCF_003105115.1). Classification (GTDB taxonomy): domain Bacteria; phylum Bacteroidota; class Bacteroidia; order Flavobacteriales; family Flavobacteriaceae; genus Flavobacterium. The sequence continues at coordinate 57,016 of NZ_QETH01000008.1, forward strand.
TTGATTTTACCTGTTGCCAGTCTGTTGTTAAAAGTTTTCTGATTTCCATAGAGATTAGATTAACAGCATTCGTTTCTCTTTTTAGCAAGATGATTTGTGATATGCTCAAAGAAACCTTTTATCTTTTCCAGTCCGGGTTCGTTGATGCAGTAGCAGATAGCATTTCCTTCGATGCTTCCTTTTATTAAGCCGGCATTTTTTAATTCTTTAAGATGTTGTGAAACAGTTGGCTGTGAAAGAGGAAGTTCGTTTACAATATCCCCGCAGATACAGGCATCTACTTTTAATAAATATTCTATAATAGCAATACGCGCAGGATGTCCTAACGCCTTGGCTAAAACAGCCAGCTCATTCTGGTTGTCTGTAAAGTGATCTGTTTTTGTTGCTCCCATCGTTTTATAATTATATTGCAATATTACGATATAGTTTTGTTTAAAAAAAATATAAAGGCAACAAATTGAAAATCAAAAGAAAAAAATGTGATAAGATTGAAAAGTATCATTAACAAAAAAACCTGAAAATCTTAAGATTCTCAGGTTTTAATTTTTTTAAAGTATATAGGAACTATAGAGCGTCCCAGGATGCACTAGGATAATAAATAGAACTTGTTACCGGAGCTTTCCAGTATTCCTGACTACCGCCACGGAAGGTGTGGAGGCTAACGGCATTAACATTTCGCTTAGAATCATTAGTCACCCAACGAATTGTCTGATTCAGTATCTCCGTACCGTTTACATAATACTTAACGTATCCGTTAGTATTGGATCCCGTATTTAACTTAACAGATATCTGGCAGTTATATGTAACTCCTTCCTGAATGTAATACTTTTTTCCAAAATCATTACCATATTGTCCCGGCTGATCTTTATAATAAACGTAAGGTTGCAGATAAGCTCCGCTTCCTTTGGCACTGTTTGATCCATTTGGACAATACCACATAAATCTGGCGCTACCGCCATTCCCGTCCCATCCCGGATCGCCACCGGTATTCTGATCGCCAATTAGTATACCATATCCGCATTTACCGCCTCTGCTCCAGTAAAATCCGGAATTGAATTTCATCTGGAACCATACGGTATAAACACCCGTTGACCAAACGCCATATGACGTACATAAACCGCCCGGACACGATAGTGTGTTTGTCTTTAATGTAATTGTTCTGGCTCCGGCACTACCTAATGCGGCAACGGCTAAGGAAGCATTTTTGTTAGCGATTTGTGGTGCTTCTTTGTTAGTGCTTTGTGGCACACTTACTTCTTGTTCCTTGTCACAGGAACTAAACACCAATGCTGTAATAAGTAGCAAACTGGTTAATTTTAAGATTTTTTTCATTTTTAAAAATTTAAGGTTAGTAAATAATTAATGGTTAGTAAAAAATAGATAGTGATTAGCATTTGACGCTGATAATGAGGTTTTTTAAGGTTCTCAAAACCGGAATCAATAGATACGTAAAATGGATTTTTTTATTTACGTATAGTTCATAATTGTTCTGTACTTAGAATTGCTGTTCTTAAAAATAACAGCTGTCTTCTCAGACAATTGGTAATTGACAATGCAAAGTTGATTAATAAGAATTCGTAGAGGGGGTAAAAAAGTACGTTTTTAGGTACAAAAAAATGTGGTTTATGTATTTTGCTTACATTTTAAAACTCACTTATAAAAATTAACGGATAAGCCACAGGAACTAAAAGTCGGTTTCAGGCATTATGTGGAGAATGTATTTATCGCCAAAAAAGGCTACAATTTATGGCATTTTGGCGAATTGAATTTGGGTAATCTTACCCACTTTTGCATTAGTATTAATTGAAAAATAAAAAACATGAGTTATTGCAATTACATCCCGATGATGAAAGAACCCAGCCGCACACTGCATCAAAATTATCATGATTATCACTATGGTTTTCCTATTCACGATGATAACGAATTATTCGGACGTCTGATTATGGAAATTAATCAGGCGGGTTTGAGCTGGGAAACTATCTTAAAAAAGGAAGCAAGTTTTCGTAAAGCTTACGATAATTTCAACATTAAAATAATAGCAGATTATACCCAGACAGATCGTGAGCGATTATTAAATGATCCCGGAATTATCCGCAATAAGCTTAAAGTAAATGCTGCGATTGAAAATGCCAAAACGATACTTCAATTGCAGGATGAATTTGGCAGTTTTGAAAAATGGCTTGAACACCATCATCCCAAAACAAAAGAAGAATGGGTAAAGTTATTCAGGAAAACTTTCAGGTTTACAGGAGGTGAAATTGTAAATGAATTTCTAATGAGCATTGGTTACCTTAAAGGAGCACATTCTCAAAATTGTAAAATTCACCAGCAAATTTTAGAAACCAACCCAATGTGGTTACAAAGAAGATAAGCATGAATATAAAAACTTTTATCAAGGACTGGATTGAAGCCGGTAATACTTTTGATACTACAAAATACCTGAATTTCTATTTGTTTGATGCCGTTTTAGACGACCCGTCTGTTGGCAGAAAGTTTTTGGGACATGAAGGAATTAAAGACTATTTTAATAGCTATTTTATTGGTTATAATACTTATACAGAAATCATTACCCTGGATATTTCAGACGAGCATGAAGTGTATTTAGAGGTGAAATTTACAGGCGATTTTCCTGAAGGAGAAATTGGAGGAACTTTTGAAATTATTCTTAAAGACAATAAAATCTCCTATTTAAAAGCAGATTTAATTCACTAAAATCAAACAGCAAGATTCTTTCTGAAAGCGTTTGGAGTGACATCGACATTTTTCCTGAAAAATTTAATGAAATGGGAAAGATCCTCAAACCCAAGAGACCATGCAATTTCCATAATATTCTATTCCGTATTCTTCAAAATATAAATGCCTGTTACCCGTAAAAAGGAGCAGGTATTTTTTTATATGCAGTTTTTGCAAATAGTAAGTCAATGTTTTATCTCAGGTTTTCACTATATAAAGTGAAACTTAAAATGATTTCCCTTTATAAAGGGAAATTTTAAACATGCTTACGTGTGTAAGATACTGGTAATCAGTTGTTTATTTGAATGGCACGCAAATTGGCTATTACTAAATGAAAATGAAAATCATTTATAACAATTTAAAAAACACACATCATGAAAATTTTAGTAATTGGCGGAACAGGATTAATCGGAACAAAAGTAGTAAACAAATTACGTGATCAGGGACACACTGTAATATCAGCTGCACCATCTACAGGTATTAATACCATTACTGGTGAAGGACTTGCAGAAGCGGTAACAAATACCGATATCGTAATTGATTTAGCCAACTCACCATCATTTGCAGACAAAGAAGTTTTAGAGTTTTTTGAAACTTCGGGGAGAAATTTATTAGCAGCAGAAATTAATGCAGGCGTAAAACATCATATCGCACTTTCTGTAGTGGGAACAGATCGTTTACAGGAAAGCGGTTATTTCAGGGCCAAACAAGCTCAGGAAAATTTAATCAGAAAAGCGGGGGTTCCTTTTACGATTATTCACTCTACACAATTTATGGAATTCCTTGGCGGAATTGTAGCTTCTGCACACGAAGGCGGAAGTGTAACCATTTCTCCGGCAAAAATTCAACCGATTGCTTCAGAAGATGTTGCTTCTATGGTAGTGGATCTTGCACTCGGAAATCCGGCAAACGGAATTGTTGAAATCGGAGGACCGGAACGTTTTAAACTTTCAGAACTTTTACAAACGTATTTGACCAAAACGAACGATCCGCTTAAAGTTATTTCAGACGAAAGTGCTTTATACTTTGGAGCGCCTCTAAAAGAACTTACTCTGGTTCCTGCAGAAACTGCAAAATTAGGAACGATCACTTTTGAAGAATGGCTTCCTAACCGTCCGCAAAGAGCATAATCAAAATATAAATAGCTTCGATGCCCGTTGAAACGAAGATGACGGGTAGGCAGTTTGTCGAGGCGGTTGTAATGGGCGTGCACTTTCCACCCGTTCGTGTACATTAAAAGTCCTACGTCAGCGCATTTGCGAAAATCTGATCAACAACACGGCAAATCAATGGGCAGCGGTGCAATTTTAACCTTTAAATAAAATAGTATGAACAAGTTAGTATTATCAACAGTAATCACGCCCGACGTACAGGGAGACGAACAATTTTTTGCAAGAAAAGCAAGAGCAAAAGATTTTGACGGACTTATGGATCCTATTATTGGATTTGATCATTTTGAATTAAAACATGATATTTTCGGGCCACATCCTCACGCCGGAATGTCGGCTATCAGTTATGTTTTTGAAGATTCCGCTCCTTATCATAGTGTAGATTCCCGTGGAAACAATATCGTAATTACTCCTGGAAGCTTGCTTTGGACATACGCCGGAAAAGGTGTTGTACATTCAGAATTTCCTGTTCCCGACGGAGCGACTGTTGAAGGCTTACAATTGTTCGTAAATATCCCCGCCAACAAAAAACAAGAAGACCCGAAAAGTGTTTTTATCGACAAATCCCAGATTCCTGAAATACAAGAAGAAGGTGTTCGTGTAAGAGTAGTTTGTGGTGAAACAGGATCTGTAGTAAATAAAATTAAAACTCCGGAGGAACTCACCATGCTGCACATTTTTCTGGAAACAGGAAAAGAATTTTCGCACCAGCTTCCGGCACGATGGTCAGGAACCGTTTTTGTAATTGAAGGTTATTTTGATTTTATGACGAATCAAACCACAATAGAACTCGAAGAAGGAATGGTAATCGCAATGGCAGAATCTGATTTTGATGAGCCGTTAAAGTTTACTGCCATTACAAATTGTCAATTCTTACTGATTTCGGGTAAACCGTTACATGAACAATTATTTTCTAAAGGTGCCATGGTGATGGATTCTGAAGCTGCTTTACTAAATGCAGCTGAAAATTATAAAAATGGAAAAATGGGTTTTATTGAAATGGAAGGCGAGACCAGAAAAATAATCCATCCGGTTATATAAGACCAATTATTTCATGAAACAGCCTGTTACTGAAAATCAATAACTATTAACAATAAAAAAGGAAGCCATGAAAATTATCAATTTTTTAAAGCTACTGGGCCTGTCAAAACCGACAGCTTACAATAACGAAATGGATAGTGAAGAAATTTTTCATCACCATGATTCAACCGACGGAAGCGAATTGCTGGACGAAACACTTCATATGAAAGAACAGCCTTTTGAAGAAGAAGACGAAGATTATGCTTCGATATTTTAAACACAAAACAATTTTATAAATCTTAAATATAATTATTATGCAAGAATTTTTAGTAGTGATCCACAGAGATCTGACAAGCGAAAACCCAGTACCAACTCCGGAACAAATGAAAGAAGCCATTAAACCTTATCAGGAATGGATTGCAGGAATTGCAGCGCAGGATAAATTAGTTGCGCCGCCAAAACGTTGGGACGTAGACGGAAGAGTGATTAAACATACCAAAATGGGAAATCATATTACTTCTGGTCCTTATGGACACGGAAAAGAATCTATAGGAGGTTTATTTCTTATCAGATCTAATAATTATGATGAAGCAGTAAAAATTGCAGAAGCTTGTCCAATTATCCAATACGGGGCAATTGTAGAAGTTCGTATGTCAGTTCCTGTAGCCTAAAGCCTGAAATAAGCATGTATAAAAAGACATACATGCTTATTTTTCAATTAAATCTATTTGTAAATCAGTTTTAAAGTAGCATAAAATGTACACAGGTAAATCATACAAGCTTTTAGAATTTATTGTCTGGACAAGAAAAAGCATTTACTTATTATTGATAATGAGTATAATACCAACGGTTTTACATGAATATTTGGAACTTAAATGGCTCGGAATTTCCTGGACAGTTGTTGCTTTATTAGGAACTGCGACAGCCTTTATAGTGGGGTTTAAAAATACACAAACCTACAACAGAACACTTGAAGCACAGCAAATCTGGACACAAATTTTGAGCACAAGCCGATCCTGGGGTATTATGAGCCGTGATTTTGTTAGTAATCCTGAAAAAACAAAATTACTCATTTATCGTCATATAGCATGGCTAACTGCGTTGCGTTACGAGATGCGATCGTACCGTGTTTGGGAAACAAGCACAAAAAAACATAATTCAGAATATCAGCAATATTATTATATCATACCGGAAAACGAAATTACCCTGAAAGAAGAATTATCTAAATTTCTTTCTCCAATAGAATTAGAACAAATTCTAAAAGCCAGAAACAAAGCCACGCAAATTATGGCAATGCAAAGTAAAACACTAAAAGAACTTTATGATAATCAGGAAATTGTAGTGCTTCAGTTTGTTGATTTTCAGAGAACAATCAAAGATTTTTTTACTCAGCAAAGCAGAAGCGAACAATTGAAAGATTCGCCATATCCAAGACAATATGCCATTATAAATACCTTACTGGTTCAGTTGTTTTGTGTGCTTTTGCCTTTCGGGCTGTTAAAGGAATTTGATAAATTAAACGATAGTATCAGTGGCATCATGCACGGGAATATGGTTTGGTTTGTAATTCCGTTTAGCGTTATTATTTCATGGATGTACACTTCGTTAGGGCAAGTTGGAGAAAGCACCGAAAATCCTTTTGAAGGAAATGCCAATGACGTGCCAATTTCTAAAATCTGTAAAACCATAGAAATTGATCTTCGGGAAATTTTAGCAGAAGATAATCTGCCTGATTTTCCTCAGCCACAACACGATATAATTTTATAAGAATTTCAATTTCAAAACTTCATATAAAAATAAAAACATCTTTTACAAAAGCTTCATCAGCGCACAAACTATTTAATCTCTTAAAATCATGGAAAAGTATAACCACTCTTCACTGGAAAATAACTTTCCGGTCAGCCATTTTTATGGCCAATTTTCAACACAGGAACAGCTTGATACCGAATATGATGTTGAAAAAGCCGTACCCAGTTTTCCGGAATATATTAACGAATTTGTCAGCAGTAGCGCAGGAGCACGCAAAATTCTTAAAGAAAGAACCGTAATAGCGTATGGTGCAACTTTAATGGAAAGACTAACCGTTTATCCTGCTAAAGACGCTGATGCACCGGTTTTAATTTTTATTCATGGCGGTTATTGGAAAATTGGTCTCGGCGATGATTATGATTTTGTAGCATTGGGTGCTGCTAAAGCTAATTTTACTATTGTAATTGTCAATTATGATCTCGCTCCAAAAGTGAGTATCCCCGAAATGGTAAGGCAAATAAGATCCTCTATAGCGTGGACAAGTCAAAATATTTCAGGATTTAACGGAAATCCGGAACGGATATTTGTTGCAGGACATTCAGCCGGAGGACATCTGGCAGCCATGTCGGCCACAACAAACTGGTCAGATTATGGATTACCTCAAAATACTGTTAAAGGGATTTTGGCCGTAAGCGGTCTTTTTGATTTGGATCCGGTTTCGCACACTTTTGTACAACCTGCAGTTCGCATTACCTCAGAGCAAATTCTTTCTTCAAGCCCGATTCGATTAATTGTTTCCAGCGAAATTCCATTAATTATTGCCTGGGGAGAAAAGGAAACAGCGGCTTTTAGAACACAATCTTCAAACTATCTGGAAGCCTGGCAAAAAGCAGGAAATAAAGGCAGTTCACTGATTGTTTCCGGAGCAGATCATTTTAGTATTCTCAGGGAATTTATGACGGAAGACGGATTGCTGACCAAAGCGGTTATTGCTCTTTCTAAATAAGAATTTAATGCAAACCATTTAAATAATATATTATGAAAAAATCATGGCCAATACTTTCTTATGAAAAAGGCAAACCAACGTACGAAACACTACAGTTGTGGACACAGATTCTCGGAAAAATTAAATTAGCAACATTGCCCTGGGCAAACCATTCCTGGAACAGTACACTTCATATTACGCCAACAGGATTAAGTACACAGAATATTCCTTACGCTAATAAAGATTTTCAGATTGATCTTGATTTGTTGTCTCACCAATTGCGAATCGTCACCAGTTTAGGAGAAATTAAAAATTTTGATTTGCACCATTTGAATGTGGCGGATTTTTATAAACTCATTTTTGAAAAGTTAAATGAGCTTGAAATAAAAATTGAAATTATGACAACACCTTCTGAAATCGAAAACCCAATTCCGTTTGAGCTTGACACGGTTCATAAAACATATGACAATTCTCAGGCTGAAAAATTTCATGAAGCATTGTCTTCCATACAAGATGTTTTTATGGTTTTTAGAAGAGATTTTATAGGTAAATCCAGCCCAATACACTTTTTTTGGGGCGGATTTGATTTATCACTGGCTTTTTTCTCTGGTCAAAAAGCACCAAAACATCCCGGAAAAATTCCAGGATTACCAGATTGGGTACTGCAGGATGCGTTTAGCCATGAAGTGAGTGATTTTGGTTTCTGGACCGGTACAGAAATTTATCCTGAAGCTGCTTTTTATTGTTATTTATATCCTGAACCGTCTGGATATAAAAATATAAAAGTGATGCCCGAAGAAGCATTTTATAATGAAACTTTAGGACAATTTATTCTTCCTTATACTGCAGTTCAAAATGCTGAAAATCCGGAAGCCATGTTATTGGAGTTTTTAAGAAGCACTTATACATTAGGAACCCAGCTTGCCAACTGGGAAACTGATTTATGGGAAGAGAACAGGAATTTTAAAAAGGCAATACTTTAATACGATAGCTAAATTAATTTTAAATACCTGGTGGTTTTTCCCTGAATACTATTAGAAAGCAACGAACTTTTCTAACTTTAACTCAGGAAAAACCACCTTAACTTTTTGTGGCAAAAAAAGATAGCATCTCCAAAAGTTTATAGTGATAAAAATACCGCAACTGACTACTATTACATATTTTTGTCATGCATGAATTAGCTTCTTAATATTACACGATGAACAATAGATTTTCTGACAGCAGCCAAATTGGGATAGTATCTACTTTCTCTGAGCTTGTACATACCGATTTCAAGGGAGAAATGAATGCACTATGCTGGTACAGAGATTTGGATGGTGATTTTAAAGAGATTATAGACCGGTTATCTTTAAAAGAAAATATTACGGAAGTTTATCCTGAAGATCTAATCGCACTCCAACTATCAGAAAAGGGGAATATAGCAAGGGAGATAATCTTAAATGATTTACAATTATTAGCTGATTTTGGAGCTTCACCTTCTCTTAATTTACTGAAATGTTATGAACGTGATGATGAATTTGATTTCATATCGACTGATGTGTATTCGTTTCATGTTGATCGTTCGCCTATTGCAACCGATACTTTTTTATGTACCTATCATGGAGCGGCAAGTGATATTGTTTCTAATTCGCAGGCAGAACAAAAAATTCTGATTCCGGAAATCCGAACAAAGCTAAAAGAATTGTTTGATGGGCCATCGGAAGAATTTGATGATTTTTTGAAGGAAAATTATTTTGATTTGCACTATCAGGTACAAGCGAATGCAAAGCCTGTTAATTTGGGGTTGGGACATCTTTGGCGGCTGGCCGTAGATCATCCAAAACAGCAAGTGCTGCCCTGTATTCATAGAGCACCTGTAGAAAATGAAGGGGAATATCGGTTGTTGTTGATTTGTTAAGAAAATTGATTATCCTATAATTTTCTCTCTATGCAGATATCCCCAATTTTTTAAAGCAGCTATTACACTATAAAGGCTTGAAGTATGTTCCGTTGCTGTGTATTCAACCATAGGAGGGAAGGTCTCATGAACAGTGCGCTTAACAAGTTGGTTGGTTTCCAGATCCTTGAGTTCCTTGGAAAGCATTTTGTCACTGATTCCGACAACCTCCTTTGAGATTTCTTTAAATCTTTTGCTTCCATCTAACAAGCAAATTAAAATCTGAAGTTTCCAACGGCCACTTAAAACCTCCAAGGCATCCTTTACCGCCATCAGATCATTTTTGCTGCAGTCCTGATCCATTTGTACTTTATCTTTTGGGTCTGTTTTCATATTTAAATCTTTTACTAACCAAACAGTAAGCGCTAACTAAAAGTATAGTACTTACTACCGGTTAGTAAATATAATTAAGTTTGTTGAATATATATTAAACTTAAAAAAAATGGAAAGAATTCTTCTTTACGGAGCAACAGGCAGGACAGGAAAATTGGTTTTGAAATATGCATTGGAGCAAGGTTATGAGGTAACGGCGCTGGCAAGAAATCCGGATAAAATAAATTTAAAATCTGACAGACTGAAAATTATAAAAGGCTCACCTGAGGATCCTGAGGATGTGAGATCGGCCATACAGGATTGCAAAGTCGTTATCAGTACGCTCAGTGCATTTGCCGAAAGTGAAGTTCTTTCTCTAAAAAAAGTTCAGACCCGTAATACTCTTGAAAAAGCGATTAGTAACTCAATAATTTCGATGAAAGAACAGCATATTAAAAAAATTATATCGTTGTCTTCTATCGGAGCAGGGAGTTCTTATAAATATGCTCCCTGGTATATGAAACTAATGATTAAAATTTCAAATTTTAAATTCGTTTTTGCAGATCATAATGCACAGGAGCGCCTTCTGATGAATTCAGGTTTAGATTGGATAATTGTAAGACCTGTAGCTTTAAATGACAAAACAGAGATAAAGGATTGGGCCGTTACTTATAACAATACACCTTCTCCTTTTAAAATCAGTCGAAATACCGTTGCAAAATTCATCATTGATTCTGTGCAGAGCAATGAATTTGTTTATAAAGCTCCAATTCTTTCAGAAAAAAAATAAATTCAGCATAAAAACGCGATGTCTGGAAATTAAGAAGCGACATTATTATGTCGCTTCTACTTTGAGTGAGAAAGGAATACTTGTACTCATTAATTTTCCATTCTTTTTAGACGATTTATTATTTTTTTCCAGGATATGGAACACTAAAATCATATGTTCCTGAACCAACCTTAACTACAATATTGCTGTCTTTCAGACTTACAATCTCAATTTCTTTAATTGCGGATAAAGGTTTTCCACTTTCTGTTATACCTTCTAATGAAGTCGCAGGAATATGGATTAAAGCTGTAGTATTTGATGGTATCTCTGTTTTTAAATTTAATATGTGGCCATTTATTTTCCAGTGTGAAGAAAGTTTGCCATAAGGCGTTTTGTAATCAGCAGAAACATGGCTAAAGTCGCCTCCTATATGTGGGTTAATGCTTATTTTTTTATATCCTGCGCCGTCGCCTTCCACATCAAGCCCGCCTACAATTCTGTACATCCAGTCACCTATAGCACCGTACGCATAATGGTTGAAAGAATTCATATCGGCATTCTCAAAGCTGCCATCCGGTTTAATCCCGTCCCAGCGTTCCCAAATAGTTGTTGCGCCTTGTGTAACAGGGTAGAGCCAGGAAGGATATGTTTTTTGCAACAACAATTCGTATGCTAAATCCGTATAATTAAACCGGCTTAGTACATGGCACAAATAGGGTGTGCCTAAAAAACCTGTTGTTAGATGAGTGTTATATCTTCGAATATTAGCTGCAAGCCTGTCAGCTGCCTGTTGGCGAAGATTTTCAGGCAACATATCAAAATGCAGTGCCAGCACATAGGAAGTTTGAGTATCAGATACGTTACCGCCATTAGCAGTTGTGTATTCATTTAAAAAGGCATCTTTTATTTCTTGAAGCAATGCTTTATATTCTGTTATATCATTAGTTTTGCCCAGTACTTCTGCTGTATTGATAAGTAACTGTACAGAATGGGCATAAAAACATTGCGCGATAAGATACTTGTTTGTAATAGCAGAATCTCCAAAAAGATCATCCTGAACATTATAGAACAACCAGTCGCCAAAATGTCTGCCCTGATTCCAAAGATTATTTTTGCTTTGCGACTTCATATAATTTACCCAGCCCTTCATGCTTTGATACTGCGTTTCAAGTATACGCTTGTCTCCATAAGCGACATACATATCCCAGGGAATTATTGTTGCAGCATCACCCCAGCCGGTGCTGCCTCTTTCAAAATCAGCCAGGACGTTTGGCACAACGTGTGTTACACTTCCATCAGGAAATTGGTCTGCTTCCAGATCCTTCAGCCACTTGACAAAAAAATTATTAGTACCTCTTAAGAAAGAGGCAGTGCGAAAAAATACCTGGGCATCTCCAGTCCAGCCAAGACGTTCATCACGCTGTGGGCAGTCAGTTGGTACATCAATAAAATTACCTTTAAGACCCCATTCGATATTGTGCTGCAATTGATTGATAAGTTCATTGCTGGTAGTGAAGTTTCCTGTTTTTTCCATATCAGAATACAATGCACAAGCTTCAAAATCTTCCGGTTTAAGTTCACCCGGATATCCTTCGATTTTTACATAACGAAAGCCGTGCCATGTAAAATGTGGCTCAAAAATTTCCTGTTCTCCTCCTTTTAAAATATAAGTATCCTGTGCCTTTGCAGACCGCAGGTTTTCTGTATAAAAATTACCATCCTTATCTAATACTTCAGCATGGGACAACGTCACTTTTTGTCCTGCAGTACCTTTAACTTTAACGGTTACCCAGCCTACAAGATTTTGACCAAAGTCTAATATCTGTTCTCCTTTAGGAGTAGTGAAAATCTTTTTAGGAATAAATTTTTCGTGTTTGGTAACAGGTTCATTGTAAGTACCTATTAATGTATTTTTAGGAAAAGACTGTTTTATAACTCCAGTCCAGTCCTGATCATTAAACCCCGGCATTGCCCAGCCAGTTTTTTCAAGGCGTGCATCTATAGTCTCGCCCGCATATATATTGGAACTGCGTACAGCACCTGTTGACGATTTCCAGCTGCCGTCTGAGCTTATTGTTTCGGTACTGCCATCTGTATAGGTAATATTTAACTGAAAAAGAAGACTTATGTCGGTGCCGTAAATGTTCTTGGTATTTCCAAACGAAAAATAACCACGGTACCATCCATTACCAAGCATTACCGCTATGGCATTATTACCGGTTTTAAACATATTACTAACATCATATACCTGATATTGAAGACGCTTTTTATAACTTGTCCAGCCCGGAGTAAAGTATTTATCCCCAACTTTTTTTCCATTTATTTGTGCTTCATAAAGCCCGTGTGCCGTAATATAAGCTGTTGCTGATTTTACTTTCTTACCCACAATAAACTCTTTTCTTAAGAGTGGAGAAGCCCGCTCACTGTCTTCTTCATAGCCTGGTGATATCCACTGCGCCACCCAGTCGTCTTCTTTCAATAAGCCCATCTGCCAGTAAGAAGTACTGCTCCAGGTTGTTGTTTTGCCTTTGTTATCCCACACTCGTACCTGCCAATAATATCGTTTTCCTGATTCTAAGGACTTGCCGCCATAAGGGATATGCAGGGATTCGCCGGATACAACTTTGCCAGTTGTCCATAATACATTCTTATTAAATCCAGTTTCACTTTCTGCAACCTTTATTTCATATGCGAGTTGCATTGTGTTACGTTGTCTGGATACTAATTGCCAGCTAAAATGCGGCTTTGGATTGTCAATACCCAATGGATTTGTAAGACCTTCTGTAGTAAAACTGGTTACCTGTGTCTGTGCTTTTACCGTAACTATTTGTAGAAAAAGGCAAAGAAATATTATTTTTTTAATCATATAGATTGATTTTAATTATTTTAAAAATTAGATAAAGCCAATTTGAAATGCACTTTAAAAATTGCTTATGATTTTTCAGTTTTTCAAGAATCGCTTTATTTAACCGGAATTACTTGTTTCATCTTTATACAAAATAAAATAAGATAGCCTTTACCTGTATGTACATATTGTGTTATTTTTCAACGAATCATCTCAAAATCGATTTATTTATACTGAAAACTGGCGATGGAGACTTAGTTTAGCCTTTTAAAAGAATTTCGTCATTTTAATAATATTTCTTTTTTTACTGTTCCAACAAAAGCTGTAATAATAATGCGAATGCTTAAGCATACAGGTTTTACAGTGTTTACTTTTTTAGGTTAAAAGAAATATCAATTTAATCCTCGTTTAGGTTACAAAATTCCACATTACGACTAAAATTTTGAAACAGGGATTTGTGAATTTTGTCATATTAATTCAAGCAAATAATTTATTATGACGAATGTAAACACAAACGAACCAAAAATATGGTTTATAACGGGTAGTTCAAGAGGTTTTGGAAGAGTATGGACAGAAGCTGCATTAGAACGAGGTGATAAAGTAGCCGCTACTGCACGAAATGTTGACAGCATTTCAGATTTCAAAGATAAATACGGTGACAATGTTTTAATTCTGCCTTTAGATGTTACGCAGCCTGAGCAGGTTGAGAATGCCGTAAAAACGGCACATGAGTATTTCGGAAGACTGGATATTGTGATCAACAACGCAGGTTATTCATTGGTAGGAACAGTTGAAGAAGCCAAAGCTGATGAAATTCGTGCTATGTACGAAACAAATGTATTAGGCCCGGTTTCTGTTATCCAGGCAGTGCTGCCGATCTTGCGTCAACAGGGTTTTGGACATATTTTAGGAACTTCAAGCAGTTTAGGACATTATGTAGTTCCTTTAATTGGATATTACTGCTCTTCTAAATGGGCATTTGAAGCCATCTATGAAAGTTTAGCTATTGAAGTTAAATCTTTTGGTATCAATGTTACCATTATTGAGCCGGGAGCTTACGCAACAGAATTTGGAAGCGAAAATTCACTCAAGTTTTCAGAAAATTTTCCTCAATATGAACCATTAAGAAGCATGGTTTTCGAAAACATGAGCAAGCTGGAAAGAGGAAATCCGGATGCTACAGCTAAAGCTATTCTGCAGTTAGTTGATAGCGAACAGCCGCCATTGAGAATGTTTTTAGGTAGTAATAACCTGAACGAAATCCGCCAGACTTATTCAGATCGTATCAAAGTCTGGGAAGAATGGCAGGATGTAGCAATAGCGGCACAAAGCTAAATAAAGTTAAATTTGAGCAACAGATAGATTCTGTTGCTTTTTTATTTTCTTAATTTGTAATATCAAAAATAATATCATGGCGAAAAAAAATAGTACTCCACGTAAGTTCGCATCCCTTGCAGAAGGCTTAAAAGCTTTTGGTGGACCGCCTCCGCAGCATCCTTTGATTACAGTTCTGAATGGTATAGATTCAACGCTGGCTTTTGTTCCGCCATCGGAAAGCCATATTTTAAGTTATTACAAAATAGCCTTCCGCCCCAATATAGGAGGTTTGCTTCGTTATGGGCAAACCCATTTTGATTATAATGAAGGAGGTCTTTTTTTTGCAGCGCCTAATCAGATTTTGGCTCAAAATGAAAACGAATCAAGAGAACCCGGATGCAGTGGAAGGGAA
Source organism: Flavobacterium sp. HTF (assembly GCF_003105115.1). Taxonomy (GTDB): domain Bacteria; phylum Bacteroidota; class Bacteroidia; order Flavobacteriales; family Flavobacteriaceae; genus Flavobacterium. The sequence continues at coordinate 72,263 of NZ_QETH01000008.1, forward strand.
GCAGCAATTTTGATACATCCTGACTTTTTGCTGAATTCTCCTTTGGCTGCAAAAATCAGGAAATATGAATTCTTTTCTTATTCGGTTAACGAAGCACTGCATTTGTCTGAAAAGGAAAAAGAAATTATTTTAAGCCTTTTAAGAAACATCGAAGAGGAACTAACAAACAGAATAGATGAACTGAGCCAGGATGTAGTTTTAGCCCAAATTGAGTTATTATTGAATTATGCACAGCGATTTTATAAGCGTCAGTTTATTACCCGTAAAACTATAAACAATACTTTGCTGCAGAAATTTGAGCAGTTATTGAATGACCATTTTGATGATGAAAAAAAATTGAATCAGGGAATTCCAACAGTGCAAAATCTGGCGGATAGTTTGGCTATAACTTCTGGTTATCTCAGTGATATGCTGCGAACTTTGACAGGACAAAATGCGCAACAGCATATTCATGACAAATTGATCGAAAAAGCGAAAGAAAAACTTTCCAATACTGATTTATCCGTTTCGGAAATTGCTTATGAATTGGGCTTTGAGCATCTTCAGAGTTTTAGTAAATTGTTTAGAAACAAGACAAACGAGACACCTTTAAAATTTAGGGCAAGGTTTAATTAAAAAAGTATAGGACTTTTAATATTCAAAGCCAAATTCCACAACACTTACAAATACTATATTTCTGTTTTTTTAAATATCCGGGTAGCAAGATTTTACCACAAGATTTTAAAACATTTTTTACAGAGACTGAAAATTGACTTAAATGAAAAAACCTGCGAATCTTTCGATTTGCAGGTTTCATTTTTTTAATGGGGGAGTGCGGGTTTAAATTAAAAACCAACTTTAGTATAAATTATATTGGTCTTTTGTAGACTGTTACATCATCTACCCACATCATTACAGTTGAAAATAGATTGATTTTATTAGGGTCAATAAAATTAGAATCTTTTGATCCAACATTCAGATTAAATATAATCGAGTGTGGTCCAAAATTATTTAAGTTAAGATTGCCTGCACTACCGTTGGTATACGTTGCAACTGTTACATTATCAACTTTTATAGTTACTGTTACAACATTGTTTTTCATTTTCCAAAAAGATTCATATAGATGCCATCCGCCATTTCCATTAATATCAAAATTACCCGGATAGTTTCTTTCGGCAGAGTTTCCTAATAAATTTGCTCCGGAAGAAGTTCCATAAAAAAGATTTGAAGTAAAACGACTTGCATTTGGGGCAAAAGAATAACCTTCCATGATATCTGTTTCTCCTTTGGTTGGCCAGCCGTTTTGTTGCACAGACCAGAAGGCAGGCCAGGCACCGTATGTTTCAGTGAAAGACTTGTAAGTTCCTCCATCCATCGCGATTAATTTAATATTGGCAGAAAGCATATACTCTGTATTGTTTTCAGGCTTATATTGATAATTAGAAGAGATGAACCCGGATTGATATTTGTACGTGCTCAATTTTGTAGTCTTAATTTCCAGACATTGTTTTCCATCTCTCCACTGTGTTGTAGGTACTGAACTGTAATAGTCACAATACCATGAATTATAATCTGCTCGTTGTTCCTTTGTCCATTGTGACAAATTTGAACCTACATCAAATGTATCTTCAAATTGTTTGACCCATGGAGCGCCGGCTACTTTGCTTGTACTGTTTTTTGTACCTGCACTTGCTGATGGGTCTTTTGCAGTCGGACTTGCGTCTTCTGCGCAGGATGCAAACCCTAAACTTAATACACATGTCACTGTTAATGCTAACAAATTTAATTTTTTCATAATTTAATTTTTTGGTTTATTAATAGTTGAAGTAAAGTATTATAGTTTTAAAAAAAATTAATCTAAGCCTTCCAGAAAGCCAGTATGAGAGCTTTTAATTGCAAAATTTGAATCGTACAGTAAAGGCCAGTCATTTCCCGGGTGGTTAAGTTCCGTACTAAACGGAATCCAGGATTCATTGTCTTTCATTCCCCAAACGGTTAAGGCATATTTATTTGCTGCCGGAAGTGCATTATATATTTTAACGATCTCTTTGTACTTTTCTTTTTGAGCCAGTCTTCTTTCATTTGTAAAAGTTGAGATGTCATTAGACTGATTGACTTGTATGTCCAATTCCGAAACATGAATTTTCAGACCTTTTGCTACAGCTTTGTTCAGGTCGGTTTCGATTTGGGCTTTTGTTGGGCTTAAATAATTATTATGCATTTGAAAACCAATACCATCAATAAGATTGCTCGCTTTTAAATCATCGACAATGCTAAAAACTTTATCTTGTTTTGGAATATTAGTTGAAGTTGCATAGTCATTATAAAATAATAATAAAGAGTTGTCTCCAGCTGCGATTGCTGCATTTTGTGCCCATTGAAAACAATTTTTCACATAGTCCGGACCCATTCGTTGCAGAAAAATAGTATTCCTCATATTTCCGCCATTATCATCTACAGCTTCGTTAACTACATCCCAGGATTTTACTTTTCCTGCATAATGGGTAACCACATCTGTAATGTATTTTTTTACTTCTGCTGCAAATTCGGCATCAGTACCGGAAAAATCTTTTAACCATTGCGGTACAGAATTATGCCATACTAAAGCATGACCGTGAACATTGATGCCATTGGAGTTTCCGTAAGCGACAATTTTGTCAGCCACAGTCCAGTTGTAAACACCGCTTGCGGTAGAAATTTGATCCATTTTCATTTCGTATTCGGCAGAAATACTGCTAAATTCATTTCTTAAAATAACATCATAAGGACTTCCGTTGGTTAATTGCGAAGCTTTTATTGCCATACCTACAAAAAATGGATGTGCCAGTTTATTTGCTTTTACTTTTAAGAATGTAGGATCTTCAGGAATGTTGCTGGAACCTGTTGTTACAACACTAATAACATTTGAATAACCCGAAGTCTCTGTTTCATTTTTTGCTCTAACCCGGTAATAATATTGTGTTCCTCCGGTTAAACCTAATACAACTTCGTTTAAATCAATAACTTCTTTTGCATTGTAATTTGGGACAAAAGTGGAAAAAGTTTCAGTTGTTGAAACATCCAAAAGATAACTTTTTGCATGGGAAACATAATTCCATTTTGCTCTAAAACCAGCGTCGTTTACGTCTTTTGGTGCGTTTGCAACAGGCGTTTCTAAGTTGTTAGCTGCTATATTGTCTTCTTTTGAACAAGAATTCAAAAAAAAGACCATACCAGTCAGCATTATTAAAAATTTAATTTTCATACTGTTTTTTATTATAGAATATCCTTTTATGATGGTGAATATTCTTATTTGTAGTTTCTGTTTTTTTGTAAAAGAGGCTGTTTTTGGTCACAGCCTCTTTTTTAAGTTTAAATCCAAAACCAATCAGTTATTGGTAGCGAATTTTAATATTATCATATTTTATTACACTTGGATTAGGAGTATCATTTTGAATAACGCCAATTTTGATTTCATTTATTTTAGAAACATCCAATGTAATTGCTGTATTTGCCCCATAGCCATAATCGTCTTTAAAATCGGCTATTGAAATTGTTTTGGTCGTCCAGTTTACATCGGTGACTTTAAAATTATAGGCAAAGTTTTTACCATCAATAGTATTTAACTGAATGGCAAACTGCGCGCCTGTAACATTCGCACTTATATCAATATCTATATAAGCTTTTTTAGCATCTGCATTAGTTGCGTTTAAGAAACTGCTTCCTCCTCCGGCGCTGCTTCCGTTGTAACCATTCGAAGTCGAACCAGACCAGGTAAATGTTGCATAATTACCAGTTGGTCCACCGGCAGTATTTGGATCAAAAGAAGCAACATCACCATACGAGAACCAATCTTTTCTTACGCCGTTACCGTCAAAGTCAGACACAAGAACGATTGTGGCAAAATCGATTGTTTTTTTTGCTGTACCTCCCGGGGTAGTAACTGCCAACTCTGATCCTGAAACTGCATCTGAAGGTAAGCCAATGATAATGGAAGAAGATGATTTCAGCGTATAACTTACTGCTTTTCCTCCTAAGGTTACCGATGAAATATTATAAAACCAGGTTCCTTCAATCTCCAATGGAAATCCCGGAGTTGCTATTGCCGGAATTGTTTTAGTAATGGTTGGAACAGGCTGTAAAATTTCGATATTTTTAGTTACTGTTCCGGATGCTGTTGTAAACGTAATTGGCTGTACACCAAATCTGCTTCCTAGTTTTTCATCAAAAGGAATAGTGAAAATAAACGCTTTATCTGAATTATAATTTGGATTGAAACTGATGTTGATTTTGTTGTCCAGTGTTATTTTCGTTAATCCCTTTAGACCTTCACCTTCAACTCTGACTTTATTTAATGGAAAAGCCTGATTCAGTAAATCGCCGGGTTCAGCAACCATAGCCTCTACGTTTGCAGTAACCGCATCATCATTATCGCAAGCTGTAAATAAAGCCAGCGCGAAAAGAATTAGAATTCTATATTTTATTTTATTGATCATAATAAGTTAGTTAAAGTTAAACGGAACCGGAGGCTCTAATAATGATGGATTGGTATCAATAGCAGATTGTGGCAATGGCAGTTCAAAGTAGTTGCTTCCGGGAGTTATCTTTCTCGAAATCAAATCTGTTCTTGCATCATCAGAATAAAAACCTACTTCCTGCTGTGAAATAATTGCTGTTGCTTCGGCCAGACCACGACGTTTTAAATCGAAGAAATACTGTCCTTCAAGTGCAAATTCAATTCTTCTTTCATTAAAAAGTTCGTCTCTTGTTAATACCGTTTTAGCTGGTAATCCGGCTCTTGCTCTTACTTCGTTGAAAGAGCTTAAAGCTGCTGCAGAAGTTGTTGAACCGGCTCCTGCTAAAATTGCTTCGGAATTCATTAATAAAACATCAGAATATCTTAATACGATGGTGTTTTGTGACGTTCTCATAAAAAACACATCGTTTCTTTCAGCTGCAGAACCTACAATGTATTTTCTGAAATTAGCCGCTGTAGAAGAGTATATTTTTTTATACAGAAACCCTCCTTGTTTTTTTAATAATTCAGGGTAAAAATCACCGTCCGTCATGATGGTGCTCTTTTTTCGCGTATCTTTTGGCTCAAATCCATTTTGTAAAGAGATAGAAGGAAGGTAAACTCCCCATCCGTCACCACCGCCTGTAATTCCTGTACTTCCCGGAACGATATAAGCCTGATTGGTGTTTTGAGTTCCCCATTCTGTAGCCACTGCTTTCCATTGCAGGGCAAACATACTTTCTGCACTATTGTTATTCTCCGGACTGCTAAATAAGTTTCCGTAATCCTGAATCAAAGTATATTGGTTTCCAATAATCTTCTGGGTTAAAGCGGCACATTCTCCATATTCGTTTAACGTTAAATGTACTTTTGCCAAAATACCCATAGCGACATATTTGGTAACATACCCTTTTTTTGTTCCTCTTTCAGGTAAATTTTCGACTGCATATTCCAAATCCTGTTTGATGAATTTATAAATATCCGAAACAAGATTTCTCTTTGGCTGTGCTGCAGAACCTGCTTTATTAACTATAGGTACAGCTCCAAAACTTCTCACCAGATAGAAATAAGCATTTGCTCTCATGAATCTTGATATTGCAATAGCATTTTTATAAGATGCTTCCGGAAGTTCACTTTTTCTGTCTTCGACTAAACTCATTAAATTATTCGATTGATCGATAACCGAAAATAAAGATGTATATCCTTCTGTCAGGATTGGGTTTTGTGAGGTTACCTGAGCATCTTTAAATTGTGAATAAGCACCATCAAATGTAAAAGCGTTACCGGCGTACATGTCGCCAACGGCAATTAGGAATTTATCATTAAAAGTGAACCAGGGTTTAAAATACAAACTCTCAGCAATTCCGTCAAAAGCGGTAACTCCTTCCGGTAAATCGCCCGGCGTTAACTGATTTTCAGATGGTGCATCCAAAAAATCATCAGAACAGGAAAACAAAGACAGTAATGGTATTAGCATTGCCATCATAAAAAGTTTAAAAAGTTTTTTCATGACTATTATTTTTTATTTTAACGACTATGAGTCATTAAGTTAATTGCGTTTTTTATCAATTTTAGAATTCTAAATTTAAACCCATAGAAGTCGTTCTTGGCACTGGATATCGTCCCAGATCAATACCGCTAAGTGTTATATTTTGATCTAGATTTCCTAAAGCAGGATCAAAACCGGAGTATTTTGTCCAGGTATATAAGTTTTGGACATTGACATACAATCTAACTTTAGTTATAATAGAATTTTTGAATATTTTGCTTGGTAAATCGTAGCTCAAAGAAACATTCTGAATTCTTAGATAAGAACCATCTTCGACAAATCTATTCGAGATTCTGCCATTACCATTTGGATCATTAAGGGTAATTCTTGGTTCATTTGTGTTTTCGTTTACTCCCGGTTCAAAAGCATTTATAGCCCTTGTAGTCAGGTTTGCAAATCGATCTCCAAATCCTGGATAAATACCATCAGTATAATGACGCGTAAAATTGTAGATTTCATTGCCCTGGCTTCCGGTTAAAACAACAGATAAACTAACGTTTTTATACTTAAAGTTATTGGTGAAGGAATAGGTAAAATCCGGAATTGCGCTTCCTATAGCTTTTTGATCTTTAGCATCAATTTTTCCGTCTCCATTAAGATCTTTAAAACGAATATCTCCAATTCCTGTTCCTGTTTCCTGAGTTGGTCCTGCGGCTAATTCTGCAGCATTTTTAAATAATCCGTCCGTAACATATCCATAGAACTGTCCAACAGGTTCTCCTTCTGTAGTTCTGGTTACGTTATACAGGTCAAATTGTACTTTTCCTAATAAAGATTTACCTGCACCTTGAAAACTAGTTAGTTCATTATTGTATTTTGAAAAAATAACCGTGCTGTCCCATGTAAAATTTTCAGTAATAATGTTTCTGGTATTCAGGGTAAGTTCGATTCCTTTAGTTTCAATTTCACCCGTATTCAAATAATAATTAAGTGCGCTTTGATTCGACTCATCATTGATTTGTTTGGTCAGGAAATTTGAAGAATGTTTGATATAATAATCAAAGTCTAATTTTACTCTGTTACTAAGCATTCCCAATTCAAAACCAACATTAAAAGATTTAAGTGATTCCCATTTAATATCCGGATTACCCAAATTATCAATCGTTGGAGATACGCCTCCAAATGGAGATGCAGTCAATGAAAGAATTGTTTGATATCTGTTTGCCGGAATATTTTGATTTCCAACCGAACCGTAACCGGCTCTAAATTTTAAATAATTCACCGTAGAAGATAAAGGCTCAAAAAACTTTTCGTTACTAACGGTCCAGCCTGCAGCAAATGACGGGAAGTACCCCCATTTATTATTAGGCCCAAAGTTTGAAGAAGCATCTGCTCTTAAAGATGCCGAAAAAGAGTAACGATCAGAAAAGCTATAATTTAATCTCGAAATATAAGAGGTCATAGACCATCTGCCGGAACCATTTCCGTTAACTGCAGTATCTATATCACCTATATTTAAGTTTGTAAAATCTTTACTTAGGAAATCACCCGATCTGTAACCGCTTAAATATTCGTATTGACTTTCTTGTGCTTCCTGACCTAGTAAAAAGGTAAAATTGTGTTTCTCGTTTAAAGTTTTATTATAAGTCAGATAATTTTTTAAACTCCAATAAAAACTTTGATCCTGCTGTTTGAATGATTTGTTTAAAAGTTCCGATACATTTCCTAAAGTATAGGCAGGTGCAAAAGAACTGCTTTTTGCAAAATTTAAATCATATCCCAATTCAGATCTAAAAACCAAACCTTTAGTAAGGGTGAAATCAGCAAATAGATTTCCATTGATTTTATATCGGTCCGTTTTTGCGTTATTGTATTCTGATAATGCAATTGGATTGGTTGTTTCGTTTGCCGAAGATCCTAAACCACTTGTCGGACCGGCAAAAGAACCATCAGCATATCTGACAGGTAATTCCGGAGATTGTCTTAACGTATTCATTACTAAACCACCTCTGTCGTCGTTTCTGACTACTTGTTGGGATGACTTACTAATTGACATATTATTACCAATTTTCAACCATGATTTTACACTTGAATCCACATTTAATCGCAAAGACATTCTGTTGAAATCTGAATTTAGAACAATTCCTTCCTGATCAAAATAATTCAAAGAAGTATAATATCTCGTTCCGTCTTTTTCACCGGAAAATGCGATTTGATGGTTGTACATGGTAGCAGTTCTAAAAAGCTCATCCTGCCAGTTTGTTCCGTTACCTAATAAATCAGGTTTTTGATACTGATAGGGAACTGGCTCGCCATTTAGTTTGAAAATTTTTGCCTGATAAGCAGCATATTGAGGTAAGTTTAAAACATCAACCGAATTGGTCACTTGCTGCGTTCCTAAGTACGTTTCATATGAAAAAGTCGATTTTCCTTTTTTTCCCTTTTTGGTTGTAATCAAAACGACACCATTTGCACCATTTGCTCCGTATATTGCTGTTGATGAAGCATCTTTCAGAATATCAATACTTTCGATATCTGAAATATTCAATCCGGATAAAGCCGAGTTTTTAGTTTGTCCGTTTCCTCCGCCTAAAGCACTAAAAGAAAATGAATCGTTGTTTTTATCCGCAAAAACCGGAGTTCCGTCAATTACATATAAAGGTTCATTTCCGTTAATTGAGGTAATTCCACGAATTTGAACTGAGATTCCTCCTCCCGGTGTACCTGAATTCTGAGTAACGTTTACACCAGCGGCTTTACCCACAAGAGCCTGATCGATAGAAGTAAAGGGCTTGTCCTGAATTTCCGAAGCTTTGATGGAAGAAATTGCACCATTTACATCTTTCCTCTTTGAAGTTCCGTAACCGATAACCACTACTTCATTTAATTTTTCAAGGTCATTAACCATGTTGACTTTCATCACTGATTTTGTGTCTGCTGGCAAAGACACACTTTTGTATCCTATATAACTAAAAATCAATGTACTTTTTGGATCTACATTGTTTAAGACAAAACCTCCGTCAAAATCGGTGGTTGTTGCATTTTTTGTTCCCTGTACTATTACACCAACACCGGGTAAGCCGAGTCCTCCTGATGTTACTTTTCCTTTAACAGTTTGAGCAAAGAAAAAATTTCCCCACATACATACTATTAAGCATAATAGTTTTTTTAATGTTTTTTTCTGCATAAAAATTGGTCGATTAAGTTAGTTAGTTTTTTATTGAAAAATATTTAACAGAAGGGTCTTTTTACATGCTCATGGTTGCAGTCATGAGAAGAAAAAAATTTCTTAAATATTTCTTAACGAAAGTAAAATCTAGAGGGGTGCTATTGTAGAACAGATGAAGCATATTGTGCAACAAATGATGCAAAAAAGGGAGTGAAAGCCCTATTATTACTAAAAAGAGATAATTGAGGTATTAAAACAGATACTGAAGTATTACCAGAAAAATTGCTTAAAAAGTATTGTTTGTCTAAAAAAACAAAATAATATTTTAGATATGTCAATTTTTATTTCAAATTAGTAAGGATGATTTTTGAAAAAATTGACTTACAAAAAAAGAGCTCCGATTTTTAAGATCGAAGCTCTTTTTTGATTGTAGTTAGCAGGAATTTCTAACCCTTATTACTTTGTTCTTTTTTCTTGTGTGGGCAGATTCCCGTATTTAATTTTATAACATTTGGAGAAATAGGAGGGAGAAGTAAATCCCACTTTATAGCTAATTTCATTAATATTATTATTCCCTTTTTCGATCAGTTGTTTTGCTTTTTCTAATCGTACATTTCTAATAAATTCATTAACCGAAACACCTGTTAATGTTTTTATCTTTCGGTACAGCTGACTTCTGCTCAGGAAAATTTTTGAAGACAACAATTCTACAGTTAATTCAGGTTCGCTGATGTTTTCGTTAATAAAATGCAGGATCTTTTGAATGAAATCATTATCAAGCGAAGTTGTTTTTTCTTTGCCATCCTTTGTGATTCCGCTGTAAAATTTCTTAAACATGATTTGCCTGCTCGTAATAAGCTGCGCCAGACTCGATTTTAAGATGTCTAACTCAAATGGTTTACTGAGATACATGTCAGCACCGGAATCTATACCTTCTAATCGGTCTTTGACCATCGCTTTTGCCGAAAGCATTAATAAAGGAATGTGGCTTGTTTTTAAATCGCCTTTTATGTTTTTACACAATTGTAATCCGTCCATTACAGGCATAATAACGTCTGTAATAATTAAATCAGGTAATTTCTGAACAGCAAGTTCATAACCTTTCTGACCATTTTCGGCTGCAATAACCTTATATAATTTGCTTAATTCATGTTTGAGATAATTTCTTAATTCAGGATTGTCCTCAACAATTAAAACAGTATATGGTTTTGCAGTTTCAACCACGTCATTTTCTACGAATTCATTCGTTTCATCATCATTATCAGATGAATGATTAACAGATTCAGACATAAATTGAGTTTTAGTTTTTTGGGTTTTAAAAACCGCATCAACTATCTCACTTTTCTTATACAAAGATTTGCCTAAAGGAAATGTTACCGTAAATTTTGTGCCTTCTCCTACCTGGCTTTCAACATCAATTCGTCCTTTATGAAGCTCAACAAACTCTTTTACAACCTCTAAGCCAATTCCTGTACTGCCGTAATAATCCTTATTTACATTATTCACCTGATAAAATCTGTCAAATATTCTTTTCAGATCTTTTTTGTGAATTCCTGATCCGGTGTCTGTAATTGTTATTGAAAAAGAAGGAACGCTATTGCCATTAACTATCAGCAAATTATCAGTATCTGATTTAGCTATAGAAATGGTGATAGAACCATTATCAGGAGTAAATTTAAATGCATTTGAAATAATATTAAAGAGTATTTTTTCCAGCATTTTAGGATCGAGCCAGTCTTCAAGCTCGTCAAATACAGATTCAAAATTAATAGTAATATTTCGGGCAGCAGCTTCTTCATCAAAATAACCTATAATTCCCTGTGTAAATGCTACGACTTCAATTTTTTTGGCCTGAAGGAAAATTTTGTTAAACTCCAATTTATTAAAATCCATTAACTCATTGATTAGTCTCGAAAGCCTGTCTGAACTTTTGTGTACAATTTTTAATTTGTTATGTATTTCAGGAGATACATTTTTACTTCTTAAAATATCTTCCAAAGGGTTAATAATCAGAGTTAATGGCGTTCTGAATTCGTGCGAAATGTTCGTGAAAAATTGTAACTTCTTATTGTTTAATTTCTCTGACTGAATATTTTTCTCTTTTTCTAAAATTATCGCTTGTCTTGCCTTAAAACGATTTTGATAAATTTTATTGAGGTATATAATCAGGAATACTAAAATGGAAGTGTATAATAAATAGGCCCAGAAGGTTTTCCACCACGGCGGCAGTACTTTTATTTTTAATTCTAATGGATCATTGCTCCACGAACCATCTGCATTTGCCGATTTTACTTTAAAAACATAATCACCCGGCGCAAGATTGGTATAAGTTGCGGTTCTGTTATTTCCCACATAATTCCAGTCTTTTTCAAAGCCTTGCAGGTAATAGGCATATTGGTTTTTCTTAGAATAATTATAGTTGATTCCGACATATTCAATCGTAAAAACAGATTGCGTATAGTTGAGAATAATTTCTTTAGTCTGAGAAATTACTTTCGTTAACGGCGAAGCATCTTCATTCGGTTTTACCGATTTATTGAACAATTTAAAATCGCTGAAATACAATTTTGGCGCTTTCTCTGTTTTTTTAATCTCGTTAGGATTAAAATAATTGACTCCCTCGTAGCTTCCGAAATACAGCTCTCCATTTCCATCCTTAAAGACAGCATTATTGTTAAAATCATTATCAACAAGGCCATCATCTTTCGTAAAATGGGTACTTTTTTTGTTTTTAAAATCGAGTTTTGTTAATCCTGATCCACCGCTTATCCATAAAGAACCATTGTTATCAGCAATTATGGCACGAACAGATTTTTCTTTAAAACCCGGAAAGTTATTGTAGTTTGAAAATGTTTTGTTTTTTTTATTATAGTTAAATAACCCTTCACCATCCGTTCCTATCCATATTGTTTTATCATTAGATTCATAGATTGATAAGATAGTCTGAATACTATTATACTTCGTTTTGTCCCTGAACATGGCATCTCGCATGTTGGTCACTTTAAAATCAGAGTCGTCTTTTAAGCTTACCTGATATAATCCTAAAATTGTTCCTACCCACAAAACATTCTCAGAGTCTACAAAAACTTTACGGATAAAAGCGTTGTCTAAAGCATTTTCTACAAACGATTTCGAATCACAATGAACAAATGTATTGTTCTTATTATCAAAATAATGCAGTCCTTTTATAAAAGTTCCAATCCAGATTCGGCCCTTTGAGTCTTCTGAAAAACTAAAAATCCGATTCGATTTTAATCCTGCAGTATTTGCTGTATTATAGTTTAGGAATCGGGTAGTGCCATTTTTCAAAAAGTAGATTCCGCGATCCCAGCTTCCTATCCAGATATTTTGTTTACTGTCTATAAATATGGTTTGAACATCGGCAGCATCCAAACCGGAATAGTAGCTTTGATTGTTTTTGTTTACATGAATGTAGCTTTTATTGGTAAGGTTATAAATATCGAGACCTCCGCCTTCATTACTGATTAACAGATTTCCTTTTTTGTCTTTTATAACGGATGTGACATAGCTGGTTTGTAGGGAATTATCATTGTTTACTTGTGATTCAAGTGAATTAAATTTGTTGTTGGGTTTGTCAAATACGCCAAGTCCTTTATTAAAATATCCTAACCAGAGACGCTTCTCTTTATCTTCATATAAGGACCAGACGGAATTCGATTTTAAACTAAAGTCATTGTATTTACTGTGCAAATATTTTTGAAGTACCTGCCCTTTATAATTTACAACCAATAAGCCGTCATTTTCGGTACCGCAAATGATATAATCCTGACTGCTTTCTATAATCGACAGGATCTTGTTTTTGGTAATAGAATACTTTTCAAACTGGTAATTATCTGTTTCCGGTTTAATTTTTATCAGACCGTTTTCAGTCGTTCCAAGCCATACATATCCAAATTTGTCTATAGCAAGATTTTCGATATCATCTAATAAAGGTTCTCTTTTAAATTTGTCTTTATAAACCTGCCTGAGTTTTCCGTTTAAATCAAGTTCCAAAAGACCATAACTTGTTCCTAAATAAATAATTCCGTGCTTATTTTTTACCGAAGATTTTATTAGAAAATTAAATTTATCCAACACCTTTGACGGAATCAGGGAAGTTTTTAAAGTCTTTATATTGAGTTTGAATAATCCAAAACCATAAGTACCCAGGATTAGGTTGCCGTTGTTATCCTGAATAATTGTTTTTACGGTAATGGGTTCATCATAACCTTTTCTGATTACATCCTCAATGTTGATTTTGGTAAAATTATCCAAATCCCTGTTGTACAAACACAAACCATCATCTGTACCAACCCATAAGTTGTTATCAGAATCAATAAAGGTTGCATAAATAAAATTACTGTTTACTGAACCGGGTTTTTTATTGTATTCATATCCAAAATAATTTACACCATCATATCGATACAAACCTGTACCGTTTGTACCAATCCAGATAAAACCATTTTTATCCTGAATAATTGAAGAAATGGCTCTTTTGGAAGTAGTTTCCTGTATACTTCTAAACTGGTAGTTGTCAAATTTATCTTGAGAAAACAGGCAATTTAGACCTATAAAGAAGCATACAAGAATATATTTAATATTTTTCATTTAATAGTATTATAGATCAGTTCCCGCTATCAATTCCCTTTTATTTTAAGTGTAATAAACAATATTAATAAAACTAAATATGAAATATACTTTTTAAGCGTAAATTTTATCATATTGCCAAAAACCTGAGCCCGATTATTAATTAATCGTACTCAGGTTATTAGGTTGTTTACTTAAGAATAAATCCCGACACTTCGGGCAATGTCATTGAGTTAAGCTTTTAAAAAAATAAATTATTTCAAATCAAATCCATTTTATCTGCGTTTTTACGAAGTAAATCTGTTTTATCCCAGTCAAAATTAGACGCTGATTTTACTGATTCGCTAAAGCGAAAACGCTGATAAAAAACAGATTTTTCTAATTGCTTTCTTGATTAAACTGTTAAGTTTTTAAAAAATAAAATTATTTCAAATCAAATCTGTCTTTATCCGCGTTTTTACGAAGTAAATCTGTTTTATCCGCGTCAAAATTAGACGCTGATTTTACTGATTTCACTAAAGCAAAAAACGCTGATAAAAACGGATTTTTCTAATTATTTTAGTTCAAATTTGCTGGTAAGACCTTCATTGGAATTCCATCCAGCCATGATATTAAACAAACCAGGTTCTACTAAAAATTTGCCCTCGTTATCATAAAAACCAAGTGCCGCATCTGTCAATGTAAATTGAATGGTTTTAGTTTCTCCCTTTTTTAAGGAAACAAGCTCAAAACCTTTTAATTCTTTGACAGGTCTCACTATACTCGCAACAGGATCGTTTATATACAATTGAACCACTTCTTTTCCGTCAAAATTTCCTGTGTTGGTAACGTCAACGCTCACCTGAATTTTTTCTCCTTTTGAAAAAACAGTTTTATTTAATTTAAGATTTTTATAATCGAAAGTAGTATAACTCAAACCAAATCCAAACGGAAACTGAGGCGTTTTCTCCACATCCATATAATGTGACCAGAATACATTTTTGTCACTATCAATCGGCCTTCCCGTACTGTATTTGTTGTAATATATCGGTACTTGTCCAACATTTCTTGGAAAGGAAATTGGTAATTTACCACTCGGATTGTAATCTCCATATAAAACCTGTGCAACGGCATTTCCGGCCTGAGTTCCCAAATGCCAGGCTTCTACAATTGCCGGAATATTTTGGGCAGCCCACGGAATACTCAACGGACGGCCATTATTTAAAACCAAAACGACATTAGGATTTACCTTGTAGATTTCTTCTAATAATTCCTGCTGTATTCCTGGTAAATTCAGATCAGTTCTGCTTCTTGCTTCTCCACTTTGAAAACCATATTCACCTAAAACCATCACGACAACATCAGCATTTTTCGCAGCTGTTTTTGCCGCTTCAAAACCACTTTTGTCTGTTGTATTGAAAACTGTTTCTGTCAGGAAAGTAGCTTTTTGCAAAAGCAAATCGGCACCTTTTTCAAAAGTCAGCTGATTGTCTTTGTATTGCTGCATTCCTTCCAGAACTGACACCGCGCTATTGTCATCGGCTGCAATTCTCCAGCTTCCCAACGGACTGTTTTTATCATTTGCCAAAGCACCGATTAAAGCAATTTTTTGTCCGGATTTTTTCAGCGGAAGCAAGTTCTTCTCGTTCTTCAATAAAACAATAGATTTCTTCGCCATGTCCAAAACACCATCATTATTAGCTTTGCTTCCAACAACTTCTTTTTCGCGTTTTTCATCACAATATCGATACGGATCATCAAATAAACCCAATTCAAATTTCACACGCAAAATTCTGCGAACGGCATCATCTACCAAAGCTTCTTTTACTTTTCCTGATTTTACCAAATCAACTAATTTTGCGACATACAAATACGATTCCATATCCATATCAGAACCTGCAATGACTGCTTTTGCAGTTGCATCGGCTTCGTCTTTCGCATAGCCGTGTGCGATCATTTCGCGAATAGAAGCATAATCCGAAACCACAAAACCATCAAACTTCCATTTTCCTTTTAGAATATCTCTTTGTAAAAATGCATTTCCTGTTGCCGGAACGCCATTTAATGTATTAAATGAATTCATAAACGTGCGAACTCCTGCTTGTAACGTGGCTTCAAAAGGAGGCAAAACCGAATTGTATAATTTAGACATACTAATGTATACCATATTATATTCTAATCCTGCTTCCACAAAACCGTATGCTGCAAAGTGTTTTGCACAAGCTGCAATAGTATTTACTTTAGCTAAATCTGCAACCGTTTCTCCCTGAAAACCTTTTATTCTTGCATAGCCCACTTTACTTCCCAAATAAGGATCTTCACCGGCACCTTCCATAACGCGGCCCCAGCGTGCATCATTTGTAATATCGACATTTGGGGCAAAAGTCCAGTTAATACCGGATGCCGAAGCCTCGTCTGCCGCAATTACTGCCGATTTTTTAATAGCTTCCAGGTCCCAGCTTGCCGCTTCTGCCAGCGGAATCGGGCTTAACGTCTTATAACCATGAATTACATCAAAACCAATAATTAGCGGAATTCCCAAACGGGTTTCTTCAACGGCAATTTTCTGGACCGCACGAACTTCCTTAACACCGCGAACAGTAAGCATTGATCCAACAAGGCCTTTTCGCAAATGCTCGTATTTTAATTCAGCGCTTCCGCCTTTTGGAGCCGGTCCCGTCACATCCCAAAAACCATTGTACTGATTCATTTGTCCCACTTTTTCTTCTAATGTCATTTCTTTCATTAAAAGAGAAATCCGGTCTTCAATTGGTTTTTTTGGATCCATATACTTTTTTGTCTGAGCATATCCGTTTCCAAAAACGATTAGCAGTAAAAAGGTATACTTTTTAATTTGTTTTTTCATCATTGTGGTTTTTAGTTTTATTATAGAAGTTATTAAAGTCAGATATAAAGCATTATCTTTTTTCGAATTACTACAAATAGTATAGCTTACATTTAGATGCATCCATTGTGTAGAATTTCAGGATTGTAAATGTAGTTTTAGAATAGTAACGATAGTAGTACATTTGAAGCATTATGTATGACAAATGATGCATAAAGAATCTTTGCTACCAATCAAGCAAATAGATTTCGGCTTAATATTCTGGTTTAAAAAAAATCGTATAAGAGTTCTTTTACAAGACTGATATTAACAAAAGACGAAGTTTTTGGAGATGTCTAAGTAAGCTAAAGAATTTATCAAGTATTTAAAAAAAAACGCCAATTGGATTCCAATGGCATTTGTGCTTATGTCGACTATGATGAAGGAGAACACAAATCTATATCATTTATGACAAAAAAAATTGTATTAAGTTTTTTGCGGTAAAAATGGAGATAAATTCAGATAAATATTTTTGAAATCTGTTAAGTTAGCTGATAAGGAATTGAAGAAAAATAAGTTTTAAAGTAACCATTCCATTCTGTAGCTGCTTAGTTTCGAATTCTGTTAGTCCTGAACAATATTGTGTAAAAATTCGCAGTCAAAATCAGGTTCATCAGCATTTTTATTATATAGATCCACCAAATCAATCATAGTTTCAGATTCTGTATTCTTAAAATTAGTTTTGGAGGTCATAAGGAATGGGTTAACTGAATATTTAGTTAGTAAGGCAGCGAATTGGACTGATTTCATATTTACGGTTTAAGATTTTATAAACATTTTTCTTTCTTCAAAAGTAAATATTGAAAAAGCTTTTTGACTTACAGAATTTTGTCGAGAGTTTATATAATTTACTAGTTTGCCAACGATTAGAAAGAATTTAAAGGGTAAAACTATTTGGAGAAATATAAAGAAATCCTAATTTTTAATTATAATAAACAGTCCTGCAATCTAAATCAATTACATTAATTTTTGTAGATATTTTCAACTATAAGAAGGGAAGCCGCTTCACAAAAATCCAATCCGGAATAGTCGGGATTAAAACCTCCAATATAAGGTACCGCCATAATGTATATATTTTCGTTGTAAGCCCCATACTGATCAATTATTTGAAAATTATCATTGATGGCAATTCCGGAAACTTTTAATGAGTAATCTCCATACAGATCTTTTTCTACAAGAGTGTTTCCCTTTTCAAACTCTTCAGCTGCTGTTTGATTTGATTTAAATTTTAACCTGGCCGGACTCACATCTTTATGAGTTAACAACGTTTTGAAGGGGAAGTCTTCATATGATAGATGTGGCTGTCCAATACAATCGATAAAAGTATTGTAAGGTTCAGATTTTTGATTTTGATTTTCATCTAGATATTTGTAAAGTATGCCGCCTTCTTTCTGAGGTTCTACCATACTATCCTGATTTACTGCCGTAATATCCAAAACCCCCGCCTGATGCAGAGCGAGCATTTCACTGCAGGATTTCTGAGGCACAAATGCAATTACAATCGAGATCAAAGGCATCAGCACTTTTTGCAAACGCTGCATATCTTCCGCAGATAAATATTTTGCAGGGTGATTCATGGCAAAGCTGAGTACGGCCAGCATCTCTTTCCAATATATTGATTCCTGTCTTTTTATTGATTTTTCAGCTTGAATATATTCTGCTTTTAAAAGTTGGAAAGGGTCAAGACGTTCTCTGAGTTCCATCATTTCCTGTACAAATTGCTCAATTGAGAGATCTTTTATACGATCATAGAATTCAGGGTCTTTTGAATGGAAAATTCTGGTAAAATTATTTTTAAAGACAAAATCAAGCGATAGAAAGCCATTATTGTTTTTTCGATGCTGGTCAATTTGTTCTCGGGAAAGTAAAGAATCGTTTGTTAAATGAGAATCCTGTAAATGAAATCGAACTGCAGGAAGCATTCCGCTTCTTGAATGCAAAATCATTTTAAAATCAGGGCTGTCTTCAGCTGTTTCATAGTACAAACTGCCATCTTCATTTTTAATAAATTTTCCATTGTGACGCGCTAAGGTTCGAACGGCATCAATTGCAGTTAATGAAGATCCTTTAATAGCAACCGGATGATTTAGTTTTAAGGCAAGTTTTGAAGGCGGGTAAGGTGTGTCGTAATATCCTTTTACACTGCCTTCATGTCTTAACGGCCAATTATGTCCAGTGCAGATAATGGCATAGTTAAATTCTCTTTTCTCTTTGTCAGTTTCAACACAAACTGTTTTATTGTCTTTGCTGTATATTATATCAATAACATTGGTATCATAATGAATGTTGGTTGTAATTCCCTTAACAGTGGCAATCTCCTGAAGCATTTCAAATTGAGAAGAAAGGTAATAGCCGAACAAAATTCTTGGCAGCACTTTATACTCATTAAATTTCGCTGGATTAATATTAAATCTTTGCAATAAATCAACAGGAGCAGAACGAAGCCAGTCTTCAATAGAATTTACAATCTCGGGTATTTCGTTATCAGAAACATTTGTTACGTGCTCATCATTGGCACCTTCGTCACTATATGGCATTCCCGCGCCAAGCATGCTCTTTCGTTCATATATTGTGACCTCCAGTTCAGTACTTCCAAATTCAACCAGTCTTTTATATAGGAAAAGCCCGCTTGGTCCGCCGCCCAAAATTGCTACTTTTATTTTTTCTTTGTCCATTTAAATAATTTTGATCGAATTTAATTTTTTTGAAAAAAATCTATTTATACTATTTTAGTATTTTATTGTAGAATTTAAATAAAGACACAGAAGTGAGAAATCGACTTTTGTAAAAATGGAGTGGAAGAAGGACAAATAAAAATGCTTATGCCTTATCAAATTTAAAAACGACATAAAATTTTGAAGACCAATGGTTATTTTGGGATAACCATAATCTCATATTATCATCAGAAAATATCTGCATGACTTTATAAGCTGACTCATAATAATAAGCAGTGAAAATAAATTTCTACTTTCTCTTTTAGAGTTAAGCTAATTACAAATGGTTTTATTGTCCAATTTAATTAAGCCCTTTATGCTTATTAAACTTATATCTGAGTTTGAATTTAAAAAAATATATCCCCCGTCATTCAAACGTATAAGAGCATCCAGGACTTTTGCCTGGTTTTCCTTTTCATTAAAGAAATTGTCTTGGAATGATTTAGAAGAATTAAAAACCGGAGTCAGAAGGCTTGTGAGCTCTTCTAAGGTACAGCTACTGCCATATCTGCTGGCAAGAACCTGTAGAACTTTTATAAAAAAGGGTGGTAATGTTTCCATGAATAACTGCTTTAACTTATATACGAAAATTAATTCGTCATAGATTTTGTTAAAGAGTGGATTCTTTTTACCCTGTTTTAAGCATCGGTTTATTCCACATGTTCCTGTTCTTCTTCCCAGTCATTTTCATCATATTCCGATACAAGATCTTCTTTGAGATCAACCAGCTTACGGGTGTAACGTTTGTGGGCTTTTAGTGCGGCAGAGCGTTTTCCCTGAAGGTACTGGTCGTAATTCAGCAGGAGTTGATCTTCATAAGAAGCATCTGCCGGAAACCCTTCCGGTGCATAAGAGTAATTATCAGTAATCATAATATATAGGGTTTAAATTAATAATTTTAAAGATATTTTTTTTGAAGAGGATAATTTTACATAATTATAATTCCACGTTATTGAATTTGCATCTTGTTGTGGAAAAAAAACTTATATACATAAGTTTCTGCGAGCGCAAAAAACTTATATATATAAGTATGGGCTTTCTGGTTTTTTTGTAATAAAGAGAATTACTGTCAATACCTGACAGAAATTATCAGGATTTTTTTGTAATCAACATCAGGGCTGTACCAATACCTAGTCCTGCCAGTATCGCCAAGCCAAGGTGATTTGATGTTTTGGAGGGTATTTTACCGTGAATTCTTAAGGGTTCTTTGGAGTTTGTCAACACATTTCCAGGGTTATCCTCCTTAGCCTGATTCCCTTTCATTTTCATTCGCACAGCCGCAGATGCACCATTAATTACCAGTTTGGGAAATAATCGGTACGTATTGGTAATTGCTGCAGCCCTGAAATCCGGAAACAAATCTTTTTTTGGATGTAAGGCCAGTTCAATCATTGTGGCAGCGGTCTCGAGCGGATCAGAGGCAATAAACGGGATTTTCATATCAAAGCCGGAGTATTTGGCCGAATGCAGATTGCCGGTGGAATTTTGCAACTGAGGATACAGATTGCAGACATGGATATGTTTGCGGTTTGATATTTCGCCCTGCAGGCATTCCATCATTCCCCGGATTCCGTGTTTGGTGGCAGAGTATACAGCACTGTAGGGGGCAGGCATAAATCCACCAATTGACACATTGTTAATCAGGATGCCATGGTTTTGCTTCTTGAAGATCTTAATGGCATTATATGCCCCATGCATGTATCCAAATAAATTGGTTCTAATGACCTGCTGGTGAATCTCCATTGGAATTTCTTCAAATTTACCACTGGCCATCACTCCGGCATTATTTACCCACACATCAATTTTTCCTGTCATGGCCAGGGCTTGTTGCGCTACCTTTTCTACTTGCTCGGCTACCGATACATCGGCAGAAATCCCAATGGCCTGAACGTTTATTGCCCTACAGTAAGCCACTACTTCATCAATGCCTTTTTGACCTCTTGCTACTGCAACGATAGTACAGCCCTGCTGTGCAAAAGCCTCTACGGCTGCCCGGCCAACGCCGCTGCTAGCTCCTGTTATAACTACCGTTTTTCCTTTAAGGTTGTCTTTATGTATCTTGTTATCTTTCATAATGTCAGTTATTTTAATGGGATATTAATAATGTTCCTGAAAAGGTATTAGAAATGATATCTAGCTCTTTTCGGACTGAAGGTCTTTGATTATTTCCGAAAGACTACAGCCCAGAATTTCCAGACTGTTGGATGTTTCGGTGGTGAATTTTTCTTTGATCGCCTCATGCTCAATATTGGATAAATGCATACTGAGATTTTCAAGGAGAAAAAGGTGCATCCAGATTTGAAGCTGCTCTGCCGTATGGAGTACAGTTTGAAAATCAGCCCGTTTAATGGCATTTTCAAATTCTTTGAGTTCCAGTGGCGCTTTTTCTATAAATTGAGATATCACTTCTTCTTTCCATCCCGGTTTTATTCGGTCTGTTTCCTCAATACGGGATAAATCTGCTTTGGGTCGTCTGGTCAGCCGGGGTTCTTTTTTAAGGACGGCTTTAATGGTTTCCAGAAGCTCGTATTGCTTAAAAGGTTTGGGAACGTATCCATCCATGCCGGCATCATAACACCGGTCCTGTTCACCGGCAAGCGAGTGCGCCGTCATGGCTATAATAGGAATGGAACTGTTGTGTTGCTCCCGGATATATTTGGTGGTCTGATAGCCATCCCGGATAGGCATTTGCAGGTCCATCAGTATCAAATCATACTTGTTTTGTGACATCATTTCTATGCCCTGATCGCCGTTTTCTGCAATATCAAGTGTAAAACCAAATCCTTCTATCACGTTCTGCGCCAGTTTCTGATTTAAACGGTTGTCTTCGCAAAGGAGTATTTTGAGACTGCCCAGATCATTGACCGGTAATATTTTAGGCTTTTTAGTTTCGTCAAATGTTTTCTTATAAGCTGCAATAAAGAAGAATTCTGATCCCCGGCCTTCGCGGCTTTTAACCTGAATATCGGAATTATGCAGCTCGACAAGCTGTTTTACAATGCTGAGTCCAAGTCCCGTACCTCCAAACTTTCTGGTAGTGCTTTCTTCGGCCTGTGTAAAGCGTTCGAAAATAGTACCCAGATGCTCCTGGGGTATACCGATGCCGGTGTCCTTCACCGAGAAACGGATCAGATACTCTTCATCGGTCTGACCTATTTTTTTTACGGCTATGGTCACTTCGCCTTCCTGGGTAAATTTTAGCGCATTTCCTGCCAGGTTCATCAATATCTGATTAAGTCTTCCCTGGTCTCCCGATACCATTGAAGGGAGTTCCGCATCCAGATAAAGATTGAATTCGACTCCCTGTGCCACTTTTACTTTAAGAAGATCATAGACATGACGAAGTGCTTTTTTTAAATCAAACGGCTGCAGTTCGAGGGTGATTCCACCGGATTCAATTTTGGAAAGATCCAATATATCATTGATAATCAAAAGCAGATTGTCCCCGGCAGTCTGTACATCTTTTACAAAACCAAGCTGCTGTTCATCTAGTCTGGTTCCGGCCAAGAGTTCGGTAAAACCTATAATGGCATTAAGGGGTGTTCTGATTTCATGACTCATGTTGGCCAGAAAAAGATCTTTGGCCGCCACAGCACGTTCAGCTATTTTTTTCTGACCGGCCAGCTCGCTGTTTTTGGTTCCAAGCTCCAGTGTGTTGATAATATGGCGGGCAACAATCAAAAGGGCGGTTCGTTGGCTGTCGTTGAGTTTTCGTGGTATATGGTCGGCAGCACACAAAACCCCAATATTGTATCCGTCTGGGGTAGTCAGCGGTACACCGGCATAGAATCTGATTTTAAGGCCTCCCGTGACATCGGGATCATCCCTGAACCGCTCATTGAGCAGCGTGTCGGAGATTTCTACCAGTCTCGAATCCATAATAGTATAGCGCGAGAAGGTGATTTGCCGGGGCATTTGGGAAGCGCCAAGGCCAATTTCTGATTTGAAGAGCTGTTTGTTCTGGCCAATAAAAGAAATATAGGCTATAGGAACCCCGCAGATATAGGAAACAAGCGCTGTTGCATCGTCAAATGCATGATCAGGGAGCGTCTCTAATATGTTATAGCGCTTTAAAGCATCAAGACGTTCGGATTCATTTTGGGCAACAGGTATATCAATTGATTCCATAACCAGAAATTTAGAAAGTAAATTACAAAAACCGATATAGATTAGTTTATACTATATTGATAACTGATTATATAATTTTAAGATACCCGCAATTACAAAGTTTTATACTTAAAGTCTTTCAAGATCGAAATACTTTAAATATTTATAGAAGTTACCACCTTATTTTCTTTGATGTAAAAAGGAATCCCAGCAGGTCAAAAGTGCAACGATTCTTTTCATGGCAAAAAAGAATCAATTCCATTTTAATTAAGAAAGGATATTGAAGGGAGATCAATTGCATATTTATTTTTCGTATTTTCACTATGGTTTATAATGTTGAATTAAAACAACCTGCCGAAAATATTTATCACATATTTTAAAATAATTTTAAATCGATGGAAACTATCATTATAATGGAGAAGAAAAAGTCAATTACAACTGATGTAATTCTCGTAGCAATATTTGCTGTTGTTCCATTATTTTTCCTTATTAAATGGCTGATATTGGCCGACGAAGGACTGGTGTTTATTATTTTTTTTATTGTGGTGACTTTATTCTTTCCATCAGTAGTAATATCAGGTTATATATGGGATGTAAGGCAGAAGATAGTATTAAGTAAGTCCGGAATTACATTACATTTTGGAAGAAATATTATAGATATCATGCATTGGGCCGGGAGTTTTAGTATTAGACCGCATCAGGAAGTTTTTTGGGCTGAAATAGACGCTTTTCAAATTGATGCTTACGAATGCCGGGAGTCAGCAGAAGGGGGAGGTTATTCAACTTTCATGAAGTACAACCTCTTAATTCAAATTAAAAATAAAGACAAAGTAGTTTTTAATTTTGAAAAATTTAGTCCAAAATATTACACTATCAGTTTAACTAAATTTAAAGAAACTCCAAACGAGATATTAGAGATTTGTGAACGGTTTCTGCAAAATATAAAATAGTTACATTTCTTAGAGAGATTTCTTATATAAAGTTTTAAACCTAAATTTCTTAGGTGTTGATTTTGCCACAGAAATTTTGTTCGGGTTTAAAATAAAAATGCAAAATCATTATAAAAGAAAAAAACCTGCGAATCCTAGATTTGCAGGTTTTACTACGTTTTTGAAAAGATTGAAAACTTTCGTTTCTGTTACCTTTTTAGTGGGGAGAGCAGGATTCGAACCTGAAGCCTTAAACCCGCTTATTTACTGCGTTTTGTTTAATTTATCCTTAATGAAGAAAATGTTCTGCTTTTGAAATACAAGACCGGCAGTAATTTTTAGTAAAAACTGGAATTAATAACTTTAAATTTAATTATAAACTATTTGAAGTAACTTTCTCTCTGTGTTGCAATCCCCATTTCTCCATTGCAAATAACACCTCATATAAAGTTTTACTATATTCTGTTAATTCGTATTGAACTGTTATTGGCTTAGTATGCATAACCTGACGTGTGACTAGTCCGTTCATTTCCAGCTCTTGTAATTCTTTTGATAAAATGCGTGGAGAAATGCCTGCATCGCGTGTCAGTTCGTTAAAGCCTTTCTTGCCGTTAACCAATATTGAAATTAAGACAAGCTTCCATTTTCCTCCCACTACATCAAGTGTGTCACGTATAGCTAATTTAGATTTAAAGCAACTTCCCTCTTGTGCCTCCATATACTATTCTTTTTGTAAGTACTATTCTTTTTGTAACAGATAACAAATGTATAGTATTTCGTAATAGATTTGTGAAAAATAAAACATGAATTATGACACAGAAAACGATTAAGATTGCAGGTTGGGTATTAACAATTATTATTGCATTACTATTTGGGCTAAGTGCCTCTTTAAAATTTATGCAGAGTGAAGAAACTCTGACTCAGGCTGCCGCCATAGGAATTGATGGTAAAACTTATCTAATTATCGGAATCATTGAAATTGCATCGTTACTACTTTTTATTATTCCTCGTACCGGCGTAATAGGTACTTTATTATTGGCGGCATATTTAGGTGGAGCTATAGCCACCCACTTAACGCACCAGCAGCCAGTAATTCTAGCGGTATCGGTACAGGTGCTAATTTGGATAACTGCATTTATACGTTTTCCTGAGCTTAGACAAAGGCTTTTTGTATAAAGAGACCTTTAAGATTAAACATTATTGGAAACATTAAATATTTAATTCAATCCGGCTGGTTGTAAAAACTAAGAAAACCATTTAATTATATAAATGGTTTTCTTAGTTTTAATTATGTTTTTTCGAAGAATTGAACATAGTAATGATAGCTAAAAGCTAACAACTTGTAAGTTATATTTTATGCTTGTATTGTAAAATGTGCAAACAACTCTAAAAGAGTGTTGTAATTATCACTGTGAATTAAATAATAGTTTGTCATTATTAAGTTTATTAAAAACTTTTAATACACCTACAACTTGTTCCGGTTCTTTTAAATAAGTTTTTAAATCAAAGTATTTTACCGCTTCAATTTCATTATTTGGAGTAATCTCCTGGTCAAGCTTATACAGATAGCAGTCCTGTTCCATTATTATATTACCTTCTTCTTTAAAAGCGGGTACTTGAATATGACAATAATATGTGATTAGAGATGGCTCAAGTGTGATATTTAATTCTTCTCTTATTTCTCTGATCAAAGATTGCATTGGTGTTTCACCAAAATCAATTTTGCCTCCCGGAAGATACCAGGCATTTTTATTTTTGCTGAATGCTAAAAGCAGTTTATTATTATTAATAAGCAACAATCCAACAGTTGGTAAAGTTACTGATGTACTGTGTTTCATAGGGATTTATATTATGGTTTTTTAGTGACCCATTTCTCTTCAAATGGCGATTTGTACAATACCATCCTGTTTAGCAGCTCATCTATATTGTCGCTTACGATAATCATTTGTTGGTTCACCTCTTTTAAAAAACCGTTATCGACCATATTCTGAACTAAATGTAAAAGGTCATCATAAAACCCGTCGATATTTAAAATAGCTAATGGTTTTTTGTGTAAACCAAGTTGTGCCCAAGTAAGCATTTCGAAAAATTCTTCTAATGTACCAAAACCTCCCGGCATAGTAATAACTCCGTCGGATAGTTCATTCATTTTGGTTTTTCGTTCATGCATAGTTTCTACTATTATTAATTCATTCAAGTGCTCATGAGCAATTTCTTTTTCTTTTAAGAAATTTGGTAAAACTCCAATAACTGTACCTCTGTTTTTAACTGCACCATTTGCAACAGCTCCCATGAGGCCTACATTTGCACCTCCATAAATTAATTTTATGTTTCTTTGTGCTAATTTTTGCCCAAGTAAGTACGCTTGATCTTCATATATTTTTAAACTTCCGAAACTTGATCCGCAAAATACTGTTATTGCTTTCATTTATATTTAATTTAAATATGTTTTTCTACAAAAAAACAAAAATGATTGAATCTGAATTATTTGAATAGAAAGACATCAGTATTTTACAATAAGGTAAAGTTGTTTCTCTAACTTATAAATTGAAGAATTAAATCCATTCCAATTCTTTGACAGTCTTTTCATTTTCAATATTCCCAGTGTGTAATGTTGCTTTTGGTTCAAAAAGAAGGTTAAATACAATTTCCCCGTTTGTATGTGGCCTATGCTCAACACCCTTTGGAACAATTAAAATTTCTCCCTCTTTGACTTCTACAGTTTTTCCGTCTCTAAAGTCCATTAATAATGTTCCTTTAAACACCATAAAAAGTTCATCTTCATTGTCATGGCTGTGCCATACAAAGTCATCTTTAAGTTTGCATAGTTTTACATATTGTCCGTTCAATTCTCCTATAATATGTGGAGTCCATTGCTTTTCAAATAATGAAAATTTTTCCATTATATTGATAGATTTAATTTCTTGCATAGTTTTTTAATTTAATGGGTTAATTTTTACTTTGAATGAACTTTAATTTGGATCACGATGGGCTATTTATTAATGCCAACTGATGCTCAAACTCGATACTTGATAATTTTCCGGCTCCAAAGTTAATTTCTAAGAGTGCTATATTTTCTGTCTTTGTAAGAGGTCTGTTCTCAAGAATCGTCACTTTTTCACTCTCACCGTGAAGAGGACTTAAAACGCTCTTTTTACGATCAAATGCCTCGAAATAACGGAGGCCAAATTTACGCTGCGAAACTGCATCGAAATGAAGGCCGTCTGCATTTGCGGTAAGTCCGTCTGCTGTAACAAAAAAGCAATTATGTTTTTCCTTGGCAATTTTTCGCAAGGCTTGGTTAACGAGGTTATATTCTGTAAAATATTGACCATATCTGCCACTACTCAGATAATCTCCCAATCCGCCTGCGATTAAAGGTATATCCAGTAAGTTTAATTTTTGTCTGAAAGCATCAATTATAAGACTAAGTTTATCATAGTAAACATCAGACCGATTGTTAAAGCTGTCATTTTCCCCTTGATGCCATAAAATCCCGGTTAATACACTTGACTTTTGGGCGATTTTGGCATGATATAAAGCATTTTCAAAAAGTATTCCGTCAACAGCCCAATCATCAAGACTTGTACCACCGTCCGCACATGGAATAAATCCTATCTGCTTATCGTTATTTTTAAGACACCACGATGCTGCAAAAGAAGCAGCCAATCCTATACCGGATGTTGGTCTGTCAAAATTTATTGGTTCAAACATTGTTTGCCAACGACCGTTAACGAGTGTTTTGATGTTATCGTTATAAATTTGCTTAACATTGTTTAAATATCCTCGGCCCGCCATATTCGACTGACCAATCATTAGGAAAGAATATAGCATTTTTCTGTATTTTACAATTTTCAATCAAAAAGGTGATTATTTATGTTCTGTATTTGATTATGAATTAATTAATATTATTGTTTCGGTACAATATTAATAAATATTGTTTGCCATAATTATTATTTCAGCGAGTCCAGTATCGTTTCAAAGTATACAGAATTTATACCTTTCAATTTAAATTCCTGAAAATCTATGTCTATCATTTGTGCCCAGCTCATGGATTCATCAATTTGTCGTCCCTTGTATTTTATGTAAATTTCTTTAGCTTTTTCAACTTCTCCCATTAGTAAATAAGCGTGAGCAAAATTTCCTTTTATATATAGGTCCTTGTCATTCAGACTATTTGCAATATTCAGAGACTCCATTGCCTTTGAATATTGTTTTGTTAAAAGATAATTCCATGCAAGGCTATTATAGTCCATTGCAGTCCCATTTCCTGAAACAATAATTTCTTTGTAAATATTGATTGCCGTCATTAAATCATTTGCTTTGGCAGCATTACCGGCATTTTTCCTTTTTATTTTTAATTCATTATTTACAATTGAGCTTGTATTTTTAGCAGAAGTATTTTCACTATTTTGGGCATATAAAATTTGCCCTGCTAAAATAACCAGAAGATAAAGTATTGTTTTCATTGTGAATCTTATTTGTTTATTCCTTTAGTTGCTGAATAAGTTCCAGCCTTTTAACGATTGTATTTTTAACCAAAATAGTTCCTGGAGATAAAACGGCATTAGCGCCAATTTTACTGTGGTCACCTATTAATGATCCAAATTTCTCAGAATTGGTTAGGTATACCACATCTTTATATTTTACTGAAATTTGTTTGTTTTCTCTTTCATTATAATGATTGGCACAAATCGATCCTGCTTCAAAATTGATATTCTGGCCGATAATACTGTTTCCGATGTAGTTGAAATGTGCAACAATGGAGTTATCACTAATGAAAGACTGTTTTATTTCAGCGCCCGGACCTATTGTTACATTTTTACCTAGTAGTATTGGGCCGCGTAAATAAGAATTCGCGCCCACAAAACAATTTTCAGAAATAATGATAATTCCTTTAAAAGAAACATTTTTTTCTACGACCGCTTTTTTATGTATGGCAATATTACCTTCAATATGATATTCATATGAAAGTCCTGCAATAACTTTCAAAAGTATACCGCCAAGTTGTTCCACCAGTTCCCATGGACTATTATGGGAGTGATCAGGAAAATAATAATTAATATTTTCAACAAACTTTTTAATTGTTATCATACTCCTGTTAATTTTAATACCTGATGCAATTAATGTTTTACTTTTTTTGGCCTGATATTTAGTAGATATATTTTTTAAAATACATAAAGACTACTAAGGGTCTAAATCCCAAGTAGTCTTTATATAATTCAGGAAATGATTGTCATCTATTTTATAGTGCTAATTTTCTGTATATTTAAAAACTTCATTGGCAGTTACAGCACCTTTTACAACTAATACAGTTACTTTATAGGTATGACCACTTTGTAATTTAGGAGCTTTTACCTTTATTTCGTTTTCTTCACTTGATATTACCATTCCGGCAGTACTTCCCTGATTGGTTTCTGCATCCTTAAAACTTACCAAGGTTGAAATCCCAATTCCGTAAATATCTTTCAGGTTTGTTCCTTTAATTGTTATGGTTGTATCCTTGCTCCCTGCTGTAGGGGTCATAGAAGTTATAGTAGGCACTACTACCTCGAATAAGCTTGGTGCTTTAACCGTCATTCCTGCGATTGTGACTGAGATAGGATAACTGCCTTTAGGAGTATCTTTTGGTACAGAAAGGAAAAGTTCTTTGTTTCCAACATTGGTCAGGCTGGCCTGTATTACAATACCGTTAAACGAGATCTGGTCAATATGAAATGAATTTCTAAACCCTTTACCGTAGATATTTATAAACTGTCCTGCAAAGCCTTTGGTATATGAAATCGAGTTGATAACCGGTGCATTTAAATGAAAACTATCAGAAGAAGTAATTGAAGTATTTCCTGAAGTATAGACAATTTTAACTTCAGCTTCGTTAAGGTCATTAGGTACAATGACTTTCGCAGTTGTTGGAGTAGCGCTTACAATTGTAGTTTCTACATTGCCAAATTTTAACTGAAGATTGGCACGGTTTGCCTCAATGTTAGTTCCTGTAATGGTAATAGTATCCCCTAAAAATGCATTTTTGGGATAAAATCCGGTAAATGTAGAGGGAGCAGGAGTTCCTGTCCCGGGAGTTCCCGGTAAAGGGTCAACTACTTCAGGAGGCTGCGGTGTAACCAGGTCAGGAGGTGGAGGAGAGGAGGTATTATCATCACTACATCCTATAATAGATATTGCAAACATAATTAATGCAGCAAAGGCAATTTTATTTTTCATAAATTGTATTTTAAGTAGATTTGTGTAAACCGAATAAAATGAGTTAATTTTTACTATGAATTAACTTTTAATGATCCTAAGTTTCTTTATTTAGATAATTTCTTAATCAATCAATTTTCCGGAAATAAATGATTATCGGTGCCAAAATTAGAGCATCACTTAGAAAAAAAATATCAGGATATGGTTATTTAATAGTCGTAAATGGTAATCGTTGTAGGCTTTTAATTCGTTGCTAATTATGGTCATACGGACCATTTATGAATTTATTGGGCAAATTTAAATCACGTTGATATTATAGTTATGTTTGTTGAATTAATGATATTTTAAATAATGGATTTTAGCAATAATGAAGAAGGAGCACTTATTAATCTCCTTGCCAGATCAATTGATGTTGAGCTTCAAAATGATGTTTTACATATTCCACCCCATATTGGTACGGGATATATTCGTCGTATAAAAATCAACCATAAAATGCACATCTTCATTCGTAATTTTGAATTTAAGTTGGAGTGGAAATTAACACGTAATAATTTAGAAAATGATAAAAACCTTATTCTTATCGCCTTTCATAATATTTTTAAAAGCAAGTACGATAGCCTAAGGGACCCTTCCGGACTTTTAACGGCTACAGGAAGTTTGCCCTCTGCCATGATCAGCAGTGTAGGGCTGGGCGCAGAGATTATAATTCCGGCCCACGTTAAAAACACCTCTATAGTTATTGCGGTCTATTCAGATTATTTGAAAGAACTCATCAACGACAGCGGAAATAATTATTTGATACAAACCCTTGTAGCAGGATCAGAGTCTTTTTTATTTGAAGAAATTATCTCGCCGCAGATTCAAGATCTTGCTGCTGAGATTGTTAATGCAAATATTATAGAACCGCTCCATAGACTTTATTTCAGGTCAAAAGCAGAACAGTTGATGTATCTGCTTTTGGTGGAACTATTAAAACGGGACCAAATTTCTATTGGGGCAATAAATAATGTTGATATAAAGACTATCTATCGTGTACGGAACAAGATACTTGAAAACATAGATGAACCACCCAAGCTTGAAGATATCGTTTTATTTTCGGGTATGAGTAAATCAAAGTTACAGGTTCTGTTTAAACAGGTTTTTGGAAACAGTATTTACAATTATTATCAATCTTACAGAATGCGCCAGGCAGCAGATATGATAAGGGAAGAACATATATCTGTATCTGAAGTAGGATACCGTATGGGTTTTTCTAACATGAGCCATTTTACCCGAATGTTTGAAAGACATATTGGAGTAAAGCCTAAAAAATATGCTACCACAAGGAAATAGCTTACAAGAGTCCTTAGATGCCTTAATCGAATTCTTAATATGTTTAACCTCTAAATACTAAAATGATTGTTTTTAATGGAATATTGTATTGTAAAATTTCAACATTTTAAATACTTTTCACAAACATTAAAAATAAAGTATTTAGTTTAATCTGTTTTAATTAAGCTTCATGAACACATAAACAGGTTTAGGATTTCAAACATTGAAATGTTTTTAAATGAAGTATGGATATATCGAACCATCAGTTTATGTGACAATTTTGTGAACATTGGCAAAATGACTTCTCATTATCAGGTATTTGAAGGTAATTGTTTGAAAGGCTATCATCGGCCAATTACCTCTTTGCGATGTGAAAGACCCCAGCTCCACAATTCGTATAATACTTTGTTCAGCGATCTTCCATGATCAGTTATTTCATACTCAATCAACACAGACGTATTATCATGGACTTGGCGTCTGATAAGCTTATCGGTTTGAAGATTTTTTAATTCTCTTGCAAGAGTTTTATCTGTAATAGAAATTACTTCTTTCTTTAACTCATTGAAACGTTTTGGACCTGAACAAAGAGAATAAAGGATAAGCAGTTTCCAGTTTCCGCTCACTGCTTCGAGGGCATCCTTTATGGAAAGCATAGCTTTTGAACAATCTTTTTCCTGTGGTATCATACAATTATATTTTAGTTCACTTCCCCTTTGGAAAGCACTTTCCAAAAGGGAAGTACTGTCTTTTGGAAAGTAAATGTAGGTAATTTTGAGCTGTAAAAAAGAAATGTAATGATATCAATTGAAAGAAAACAACGAAAAATTATTTTAATTACAATTTGTCTGTCTCTGATGGCAGTTATAGCCTCAGTAAGCGGTTTGAATGTTGCTCAGTCAAAACTTGCTGTAGATTTTAATACTTCACAAAATACAGTATTATGGATGATAAATATTTATACTTTAGCCCTTGCGGCTTTGCTTCTCCCTCTAGGAGCACTGGGAGATCGCAAGGGTCGTAAACCTGCACTTCTTGCCGGTCTTACAATTTTTATTGTTGCAAGCGTTATATCTGGATTAGCAGTATCTGTAGAGATGATGATTCTAGCCCGATTTTTAAGTGGTGTGGGTGCGGCTTTAATAATGCCTGTAACCCTTGCAGTAATTACCTCTGGATTTCCAGTTGAGGAACGTTCAAATGCAATCGGAATCTGGACGGGTGTTGCCGGCGGCGGCGGCATTCTGGGAATGTATTTATCAGCACTATTGGTAGATTTTGCCAGTTGGAGATTATTATTTTTACTGCCCGTAGTTTTAGGTGTTGTTTCTATTATATTAACCAGTTTTTATCTGCCTAATTCTAAAGAGAAATACAATCATCGTTATGATATTACAGGGGCCCTGCTTTCTGTAATAAGTATTTTTAGTTTTATCTATGCTCTTCATGAAGTTCCTTCTAAGGGTTGGAGTGAACCATTGCTGTTAATTATGCTCTTTGTCGGATTCACATCTCTCGTAGGGTTTGTTTTTTGGGAAATGCGTCATCCTTTACCGCTACTTGATATTCGTTTATTTAGAAAGCAAAGTCTCTCAAGCGGATCTATTACACTTTTAACGCTTTTTGGTGTTCAGGCGGGAATTTTTATTGTATTGTTTCCGTATTTCCAAGGTGTGTTAGGATGGTCAGGACTTCGTGCAACACTCGCGATGATGCCCATGGCTTTACTTATGATGACAGCTTCTGGAATTGCTCCTCGTATATCCTTGAAGATTGGAACCAGGTTTACTATGGCAGTAGGGATTGCTTTAGGCAGTTTTGGGGCTGGACTTATGGCAGCTTTGGTTTCAGTCGAAGGCGGATACTTGTCTATTCTGCCAGGACTTTTAGTGATAGGATTTGGTATGGGGCTTACTATGACTCCTTCAACAGAAGCAATTACTTCGTCACTTCCATTAGAAAGGCAGGGTGTAGCATCGGCATTAAATGACATTACAAGAGAACTCGGAACAGCTATTGGAGTAGCATTACTCGGATCTGTAGTCACAGCCGGATATAGTGCCGCTATTGAACCACAACTCTATGTGTTTCCTGTAGATATTGCTAATAGCGCTAGTGAGGGTTTGTATACAGCATTAACAGTGGCTGCCAATGCTGGACCGAAATCTCAGACACTTATAGAAGCTGCACGTTCGGCTTTTGTCTATGGCTGGCAGCAGTCTATGTGGATAGGTTCGGTTATTATGGCATTTTTGTTTTTTTATGTAATGGTTCGCGGACCTAAAAAAGGAGATATGAAGACTGAACATGATACTTTGCACATTAAAATCAAATAAAATTATGATTGAAATTTTTAAAACTAATATAACAGATCAAAAACTCGCGAATTCTGTAATTGAGAAATTAAGAAAAGAATTTGTCGGCTCTTTAATTAATTTCGACCTTGATGACAATGATCGTATAATAAGAGTGGAAGCAGAGTTTGTTGATAGTATAAAGATTATTGAGATATTAGTACAGTTAGGAATTTCCTGTAAAATTATTCCTGATAAGCTGTGTCCTTCGAAAAATAACTCTTCAAAAGAGATGCAGGAACAATGGGATAATTGTTTCAGGTCCAATCAAGCAGTTTGGGGCTTTGAACCGGCTCAGGCTGCCGTATTGGCAAATGAATTGTTTATTGCCAATAACGTTAAAAAAGTACTTATTCCGGGATTTGGATATGGACGGAATGCACAGATTTTTACAGATAACGGGATGAATGTTACAGGTATTGAAATATCAGAAGAGGCTATTAGTATTGCAAAGCAGAATTACAAAGGAGAAGTAGAAATTATTCAAGGATCTGTAACCGAAATACCTTTTAATTCTGTTTGCTATGACGCAATTTTTTGTCATGGGCTTCTTTATCTGCTCAATGCAGTACAGCGCAGTGAAATGCTCAATGTTTGTTATAATCATCTAAAGCCAGGAGGATATTTGTATTTTTCGGTAATATCTAAAAAAGCGTCCAATTATGGTAATGGAAAGCAGATTGCGCCGGACACTTTTGAAAATACTCGGGGAGTGCAGGTTTTCTTTTATGATCAAGAGTCTATAAATAATGAGTTTGGACAATATGGTATTGAAGATACGTTCGAAATTTCTGAATATGCCGGCACATCTAAAAAAGGTTCTTTTGATTTTATTGTAACAGTATGCAGAAAACCGCTTTAGTTAAAAAGTGCTAATTTAATTTACCCTTATAACGCTTAACATTATTTAACCAAACTTAACACTACTTAACTCTAATTCATAGTAGGTTTGTTTTGTTAAAAAACAACAACAATTTAATACTAATTTTAAAAAAAAAACACATGAAAAAAAACAATGAAATCCTTACTGCTAAATCATCACCTGCAATTAAAAAAAAGAAAATTATAAATCTTCGCTTCTTTGCCTTTTTTGTTTCTGTACTATTATTGACAATATTTTCTTCTTCTTGTAGCAATGACAGTAAGGATAGTTCTGATCAGGATGTTGTAAATGAAACATCCTGTAAAGATTATCCTTTGCATTTAGTTATCGGAACTACAGTTTTCGATTTTGTATACAATTCACAAAATAAACCTGTAAAGTTGCTTACCAAGATCAAAAACATAAAAGCACCTTTGGAAGATCCAATAAAAACAACCTATACCATTGATTATTCTGCACAAGGAAAACCGAGTAAAATTTCAAAAACTATCGGAGACAAACTGGAGAAGTATTATTTATTGGACTATAATGTAAATGGAGTATTAATTAAACAATCAGAGTATAATCCAGAAGGAGTAATAACAACTTACACTACTGCAGAATATGATACAAAAGGCCTATTAATAAAAATAACAAGTCATACTGATAATAGTGGTAAGGATAATGTGGTAACAACCACTTACGAATATGCCAACGGAAATTTATTTAAAAAAAACATATCAAACTTGTACCTCCCAAATACAGATAAATATCACAATCTTGAATTTATCTATACCTATTATCAGGATAAAGAAACAAAAATAAAACCATTTTTTGAAGGGCTTTCAGGATTGTGCTTTATCGCAAATGTTGCAGGGAGTAGAGAGCTTCAATATCTTCCTAGAGAAAATAGCGATCAAATTTTTTACTTCCTGGAAACAAGTGCCAATAAGAATATGTTAAAAGATGTTAGAATCAACTCAGATCTAAGTAATCTTCAGGCAGAAACAAGTATTGATTATTCTTATACTTATGATAAAGAAGGATACCCGACAGTACAAAAAGGAACTCTTGCCACGAAGGTTTATAGTTCTGTGCCAACACAATTTGGAGTACCGTTGATCACAACCAGTGACTATAATAATCCTTTTGAAAAAACAGTTAATTATTTCTGTGATTAAAGTTCTATCTTCCCTGTTTAAAATTTAAATGGAGTAAGTATAACTTGCCTTTGTTTTTATACCTTAAATAATGTGCTAATTAAGAAGGGTAAATTAAGTTATCAATCATCAAATTTTATATGCCTACGCAAATGACATAGAATAAGATTTTAAAAAGATACCTAAGTCCAATCTATGATTTTTTGTGACTTTTATAAGCACTTAAAGGAGCAAATATTTTTATTTGCTCCTTTAATTTTGTTTTGCAAATGGAACGTTATGTATATTTAAAACAAATATCTCGGATATTTCATAGCTTTAGAAAAGTGATATATTAGGTAGATCATTACCAAGAAGAATTTTAAGGGACCTGTAAAATTTAAATACGGCCAGCAGGAATCCTGGGCAACAACAGTCATCGAGTACGTTCTGTGAAAACAAATCAGTTTCAATGGAAACGGTACAGCTTTTTTTGTGAATATTTAAACCAATGAATATCTTTGGTTGTATTAATGCATCCTGTAATTGCATAATCTTGGTTTTAGTAATTCTATGTTATGCTTTTACATAGATGATACAAAACATATTTGGTCAATAGAGATCATTGTGCCGTAGAAACAGAAAAAAGCGTAACAAATAAACCTCACAAACTTTTTTATATAGATCAAAATGTTCGAAATATTAAGAAAACAATTTGAAACCATAGTTAATCTTAATGATGATGAATTTGAAATAATTAAATCACATTTTACTGAAAAATCATTTGCTAAAAATGAATATGTTTTTGTAGAAGAAGATTATGTTGAAAATTGTTATTTTGTAGTAAATGGAATTTTAAAATTGGTATTTGTAAATGATTTAGGCAAAGAATTTATTTTTTCTATTGTTACCGAGAATCGTTGGGAGAGTGATTTTACAGCTTATTTTACCAAATCAAAAGCAACAATGTATTTAAAGTGTGTCAAAAACACACATCTTTTTTGCCTTTCGCTGACAAACTATAATAAGTTATGTAGCGAATTCCCTAAAATGCAAAGTTTTTTCCACCAAAAATCAACGTTAGGATTTATAACAACACAACAACGCTTATTGTCTTTTCTCACAACAAACATTCAACAGCGATATGAAATGATGTTGAAAAATCAACCAGACTTACATAATAAAATTTCTAAAACATTACTTGCATCTTATCTTGGGGTATCACGAGAAACATTAAGCAGGTTATATTCAAAAAAGTGATGTAAATCACAAAATATAGTTTGATTACATTTTAGTTTTGCTAAATAACCTTAAAAAAAATAAAATGGAAAATCAAATTCACAACTTAATTAAAAAAGCATATTTAGCTTTTAATTCAAGAGACATTTCAACTGCATTATCAACATTTCACGAAAATGTAGAGTGGCCAAAAGCTTTTGAAGGAGGTTACGTAAATGGTCATAAAGAAATAAGAGAATATTGGACGAGACAATGGACTGAAATTAATGCAATTGTTGAGCCAATTAGTATTATTGAAATATCTAAACAAAAATATGAAGTTAAACTTCATCAATTAGTGAAAGATTTACAAGGAGAAATTTTATTTGACGGAATAATTAAACATATTTTTACAGTTAAAGATAATTTACTTTCAAGAATGGACATTGAACTTGATTAAATAATAATTAGGTTTAAACTAATCTAAAAAGATAAATGACCCCTAACAGCACCTAATTGAAATTGCTGCTTATGTGGTCGTTGGAAGTGCCACGATTTTGCCATAGAGATTTTGGGCGGTTTTAAAAAATTTGAAAATCATTATAAAAGCAAAAAACCTGCGAATCCTAAGATTTGCAGGTTTTACTACGTTTTTGAAAAGATTTAAAAACTTTCGTTTCTGTTACCTTTTTAGTGGGGAGAGCAGGATTCGAACCTGCGAAGTTCACACAGCAGATTTACAGTCTGCCCTCGTTGGCCGCTTGAGTATCTCCCCTCGAAGCTTTGTATTGTTGCGCTTTGTTGTTCTAAGCGGTTGCAAATATAGTAACGTTTTCCATGTTTGCAAAGAAAAATCAAACTTAATTTTAAGTTATTTTTAAGTTATTTTTTAATTGATTGGAATTGAATAAAATAAAAAAATCTCCACTAGGGAGATTTTTTATTTTATTTTAAAAAGTAGGATTATTTTGCTAGTAATTCTACGATCTTAGCTTTCAATTCTGGTCCTCTTAAGTCCTGAGCAACTACTTTTCCTGATGCATCAAGAATAAAAGTTGCAGGAATAGATTCAACTCCGTATTGCTTTGCAATTGGTTCGTCCCAGTATTTTAAATTCGAAACGTGTGTCCATGTTAACCCATCTTTTGCAATGGCTTCTTTCCAGGCACCTTCTTCTTTATCTAAAGAAACACCAATGATGTTTAATCCTTTTGAATGTAGTTCTTTGTAAATAGCTACAACGTTTGGATTTTCTTTTCTGCATGGTCCGCACCATGAAGCCCAAAAATCAACAATAGTAACTTTACCTAAGCTTTCCTTAAGAGAAACTACTTTTCCCTGAGGATTAGGCGCAGAAAAATCTGCTCTTCATTTAGCGCTGCCTACAGGAGGAGCTGTTGCACCAACTGACGGCATTTTTGCCTGACCTAGTTTAGTTTTGATTTCTTTTCCAGGAGTAGTGTTTTTTAAAGACTCATCTAATGAGTTGTATAAAGCTTCAGCTTTTTTTACATCTGTAGAAGGATCTCCTAACATTCCCTGAATGATCAAAGCAGAAATATAAGATTTTGGGTGGCTTTCAGCGTAAGCTAAATATTTCTTTTTAGAATCTGCCTGTACTTCAGTCTGGATTGCCATAAACTCTTTCATTAAACCGTTGATAGTTGCAGTATCCTGAGTTTGTTGAGCAGTTTGCATTTTCTGAGTATTTTTCTTTTGGAAATCTACTAATCTCTTTTGAGTTTTTGTAAGTTCAGCATTAAATGTTGTGTACTCATCATTATTGTAAGTTCCTGAGATTTTAGTTTTGTGGATACTGTCTTTATCAATAGCGATAGTAATTTCTCCAGTTTCTAAGATAAACGGAATAGGTCCGTTAGCACCTTGTAGAATTAATGTGTGAAAAGCTGGTTCAGTTACTTTTCCTTTTATTTCAAATTTCCCGTCCTGAACTTTTACAGTATCAAGAGCAAGTGGCATTTTTGTTGCAGGATCCTGTCCTTGTAGAACGATAGTTTTTCCGTTTTCGATACCTTTTGCAGTTCCGGTAATTAAGTACTCTCCATCTTTAACTTTGCTGCATGAAATTATCGCTACAGAAGCAGTTAGTAAAAAAAATATTTTTTTCATTATAAAAAATTAATTAGTTAATTGATTTGTGCAACAAAAGTATCTAAAAAAATAAATTATAAAGAATTTTGTTGCCTAAAATTTTGTTATAGTTTTTTTATGCTTAATTCTCATGTTTTCAGTGTATTTGTTTGCGAAATCTAACTTAAAACTTTTAATATTTTTATTATATAGAATGTATAAGCATAAAATTTTAATTTATAAGCATAAAAAAAGCACCCTTTTGTGAGGATGCTTATATAGATATTTTACGAGGTAAATCTATTCCTGATTTGTTTTCTTTCTCCAGGTAAAAGAGTTAAGAATGTGTCTTTTTGCAAATCTTCCAGGAGAATCTGCATTTACCATTTTCACATAAGTAGCTTTAGGAACACTGATGTATTCGTAAACACTTCCGTTAGAGAAATCAATGATTAAACGGCCTTCAACAAATTTATAATCTGTAATTGAACAAGTACTAATCGTTTCAGTATATTCAGGTAGATTAAGTTTAATCGTTTCAGGATTAATACTTACCAAAAAGTGATA
This sequence comes from Flavobacterium sp. HTF, assembly GCF_003105115.1. Taxonomy (GTDB): domain Bacteria; phylum Bacteroidota; class Bacteroidia; order Flavobacteriales; family Flavobacteriaceae; genus Flavobacterium. The sequence continues at coordinate 112,332 of NZ_QETH01000008.1, forward strand.
CGCTTCAATAATAGCTTTACTTTTCTCTTCTGCAGCTTTTAAACCAGCATCATCACCCTGAAATTTATCCGGATGAGATTCTTTCATCGCATTACGATAAATTGTTTTTAAATCTTTTAATTCTGCAGTTTTGTCTACATTTAGTAACTTACGGTATTCAACTATTTTTTTCATAAATAAAAGGTAACTTCTTGTCTATTAGTTTGAAATGGATATTTTTAGCTTCAAAACGACAAATTTTTTGCAAAGGTACACTTTTTTTTAACTTTTTACTTTTGAAGGAAAAAATATTATGAAAATATGTAAAATGTTAGAAGTAAGAGGATAAAAAAAATAATAGAAAGGCAAGAAAAGTTTTATACCAGGTAATGTCATAAAAACAAAAAGTTCTCAAAGTTATGTATTGATTTAACTTTGAGAACTTTACGTAAAATATTTGTGCTCTTGGCGGTCAACTTTTTATCTCATTTCAAAACCTGAAACTTCAAACAAAGAAAACCTGAAACTAAATTTTATTTATTCTCAGGCTTATTATTAGCCTTATCAAAGTTTTTGGATTTTTTTGGATATTTATCGTAACTAATATCGCTTGGGTTTTCTATTACTGATTTTATCGTAATCCAGTCTCCCACAGTAAAGTTAGAATGTGCGATTTTATAATCTAAAAGATATTCGCCACAAAAATAATTGTTGTTTTCATCTTTTTCTATAATACCGGTATAAACTCCTTTTTGCAGCATTTTTCCGTGTGAATCATTAGACATGTTTTATGTTTTTAGATATTAATGCGGCAAAGTTACGCAATATATTGTTTCCTTTAGGGAGATCAGGACAATCTCATTATATTTGCAGGATGCAGAAAAACTTTAAACCACATCCAAATTCTTTTAAAAATACATTTTGTATATTTAATGAAGTACTGCCAAATGAAATACAAGGTTTGAAGAAACAATTTGAAAGCAAAGCCGGCAGTTCCTATTATTATACAGAAGAAGGAATGTACAGGGTTTCGAATCACTGGGGAAGACTGGCAAACAGCAAATGGCGCCTGGTAGCGCGTGAACCTGAAACGGAATCGAAAACTAAAATTGGTTTTGCAGCCTGGAGCGAGTTTCATCCGGATAATGCGGAAGAAAAGTTATATTATATTGAAGCCGATTATACTAAAAATACAGTAAATTATCAGCACAAAAATAATCCGCTTTATGATGGAAAAGCAATTTTAAGAACCAGTTTTGAAACTACAAAGCGCATTAAACAAATCAGAAACCTGCAGCAATTAACTTCCTGGGCAAAATATTTTGATGATGATATCGATGTTTTGAGAAAGAAGATAATTTCTGAACTGATTTATAGCGAAAAGACATTGGACGAAATTAAAAGAGAAATATAATGGGAAGAAATAATGAAAGGAATATCAAAAAGCATAACGACAAGCTGC
>NZ_QETH01000009.1 GCF_003105115.1 Flavobacterium sp. HTF
AATTAGTGTTATTGAATTTTCAAAAATAAAATAGTATAAATGTCAAATAGTGATTATTAAGAAGTTAATTTTTGTAATCCGTAATTCTTGCCTTAAATCTTTAAAAAAGCAGTTTTCAATTCTTCTACTCACACAAAAGTTAATAAATTCGCTAATGAAAATGAAGAGGAAAAAGGGGTGAATTTGAGGTTTTAGAAATGACTTATACTATTAAATAGATATATAAAAGATTAACTAACCAGAATCAATTAATAACTAAAAACCAATTTAAAACATGAAAAAAGTATTTCACATTTTAGCCGCGATGTTAACCAGTTCTTTTGTATTTGCCCAGGAAGATAGTGAAACGACTACAGCCCCAGCAACCACATTCGCAGGATCTGCTGATGCGTATTATAAATATGATTTTTCAAAACAACTGAATGGATTAACGAGCTTTACCAACTCACAAGATTCATTCGAATTAGGAATGGCGTCCATAGAAGCTTCTCATTCATTCAAAAAAGGATCTGTTTTTGTAGACTTAGGTTTCGGAAAAAGAGCAGGAGAATTTTCATATAATGAAACAACAGATAAAGATATTACAGCAAAATTTTTAATTAAACAATTGTATTTCACGTATGATATTACAGACAAGTTTAAAGTAGTTGCCGGTAGTTTCAGTACTCACATAGGGTATGAATTACTAGATGCGGTAGATAATAAAAACTACAGCATGTCATATGCTTTTTCATACGGACCATTTTTTAATACTGGTGTAAAGGCGCAATATACATCAGGAAAATTTACAGCTATGCTTGGTATAACAAACCCGACTGATTTTAAATCAGCTATGGATGCCGGTACTAATCAAAAAACCTATATAGGACAATTGGGATATATAGGTGAAACAGGAAGTGCTTATTTGAATTTCACATCAGGAAGTGCTAATCCGGTATCTGACGAAAATAAAACGCAGTTCGATTTTGTAGCTTCAAAATCAATAAGTGATAGTTTCGGGCTTGGATTTAATGCTACTTATGCTAAATCAAAAAATGATTTTGACAGCGAATTAGATGGTGAATGGTTTTCTGTGGTAGGATATGCTAATTATTCCTTCAAAGAAACTTTAAGTCTGGCTTACAGAATTGAATATTTTGATGCTAAAGATGCTCTAAATCTTGGAACTTTAAACGGATCAAGTGTATTTGCTAATACAGTTTCATTAAATTATAAAGTTGGTAATTTGACAATTATTCCTGAGTTAAGATATGACGCCGCTTCTGAAGATATTTTTGCAGACAGTGATGCTCTTCCGACAGGCGGATCGTTTTTTGCCCTACTTGCTACAACATACTCTTTCTAGAGATAAAGATTGATATTTTTTTTTTTTTTTGGAGCTGTCGGAACACATCAAATGTTCTGGCAGCTTTTTTATTTTTAGAAGTTAAGAGTAAGAGGTAAGAGTTGAGTGTTATAAGTTATAATTTAAGATTTAAGATTTAACGAGGGAAGTCGTCATGAATAATTTGGCAAAGCAAACACAATCTTGTCATTCTGAGGAACGAAGAATGCTCACAAGTAATTCGATAAAGCAAACACAATCTACGAGTAATTTGAAAAAATCAATACCATAATCTATTTCGCCCACCCACGTGATCTGTATAAAAAAAAACGCATTTCTAAAGTTAGAAATGCGTTTTTATATTAATGTTTTGAATAATACTATTGAAGCTGCTTTTTATAAATAGAATAAATAGTATCTATAGTTTTTCTGTCTAAAACAGAAGTGGCATCAGTTTGTATATAATGTAATTTAAAAGCCTGTATCGCTGCTGTTAAGTTCTTGGTGTTATAGCCAATAATACGTAAAGCAGGTTCTATTTTAAAATCAAAAGGAGCTTCTTCTAAAACTTCATCCGGCCATATTCCGAATCCTTTTTCAGCTAATGTCTTCCATGGAAATAACGCGCTTGGATCTTGTTTTCTGCCCGGAGCTATATCAGCATGTCCTAAAAAGTTTTGAGTAGGGATGTTGTAATCTTTTTTCAATTTTGTCAGAAGAGCAACCAAGCTGCTAATTTGCGCTTCCGTAAAAGGTTTAAAACCGTTATTATCCAGTTCAATACCGATAGAACTCGAATTTATATCAGTATTTTTCCCCCACGTAGATGCTCCGGCATGCCACGCTCTCAAATAATCATTAAGCATCTGAACCACTTTTCCGTTTTCCGAAATCACATAATGAGCACTCACCTGTGTTTTTGTTTTTGTAAAAGTATTTATTGTTTGCTGGATAGAATCTTGTGCAGTATGATGAATAACAACAAAGCTTGGTTTTCTCAAATTGAAATTCACGGTACCAACCCATTCTGTGTTAATACCATTTAATAAAGCTGTTGAACCTGTCTTTGATAAAGTATCTTTTACAATTCCTAATTGTCGTGCATACGTTGTGTCAATAACTAACGGACTCACAGAAGGAATTGGCTGGGCTTCTTTACTGGTAATTTGATTTTCTAAGGTTTTAAGCTGTTGGTCGTAAACTTTCTCAGTCTTTTTATAAGGATTGGTAGAGCAGGAAGTTATAATAATTGCCAAAAGCAGATAACAAAAATGTTTTTTAATCATAATCAATTACATTTTGGAATTAAGTTTAGACAATTATTCAGCAACTTTTCCTGTTTCTGTGTCTTCTTTTATTTCCTTATTTTCTTTAGTGTCTTTTTTCTTTTTAGACTTTGATTTAGTTTTTTTGATCTCTTTGAAATTATCCATAAAGTTGGTATATTTTTCAATCTGATCCGGATTAAGGAAAGCTGTAATTTTTTTATTAGTACTTTCTCTTAAAGCTTTCATTTGCTCAATTTTTTCATCCTGGCTGCTGCTTTCGTTTTTCAACAGCACACCTTGTTCTCTCATACTGTCAGCCAAAACATTCGTAATTGCAATAGCCTGAAGTTCATCAAGTTTTACTTCCGGTTTCATTTGCTCAACAATTTTTGCGGCAGTTTCTTCAGCAGGAACTTCTTTAGGTTTACTTGGTGAGCTTTGCGGACCCTGCATCATGCTTCTGTCCATTCCCATTCCGCCGCCTCTTCCGTAACCGCCTCCGCCATAACCATTGTTATATCCGTTTCCGTATTGAGCAGAAACAGTGTTCATGCATAATAAGGTAAAAACCAAAAGAATAAAAGATTGAATAGACTTCATAAAAGTATGTATCAAAAGTTAGCAATATATATTGTAAATTTAAGCAGGTTCTCCGTATAAATCAAATTCTGTTGCTTCAATTATCTTAATGTTAACAAAATCACCTGTTTTTAAATAATATTTTGATGCATCAATCAGGACTTCATTGTCAACATCAGGGCTGTCAAACTCTGTTCTTCCCACAAAATGAGCACCTTCTTTTCTGTCAATAATACATTTGAAAACTTTTCCAACTTTTTCCTGATTCAGGTCCCATGAAATTTGAGATTGTAATTCCATAATTTCATTTGCTCTTGCTTGCTTTACATCATCCGGTACATTATCTTCAAGTAAATAAGCATGAGTATTTTCTTCATGAGAATAAGCAAAACATCCCATACGGTCAAATTTCATTTCCTGAACAAAATCTTTTAAGATTTCAAAATCTTCCTGAGTTTCGCCAGGATAGCCAACAATTAATGTTGTTCTGATCGCCATTCCGGGAACGGCTGCACGGAAATCTTTTAATAACTGTGTTGTTTTAGCCTGAGTTGTTCCGCGACGCATTGATTTCAAAATTGAATCTGAAATATGCTGTAATGGAATGTCAATATAATTACAAATCTTAGGCTCACGTTTCATGATTTCCAAAACATCCATTGGGAAACCTGTAGGGAAAGCATAATGCAAACGAATCCACTCAATACCTTCTACTTTTACCAAAGCTTCCAGTAATTCGCCAAGATTTCTCTTTTTATAAAGATCAAGACCATAATAAGTTAAGTCCTGTGCAATTAAAATTAATTCCTTAACACCATTTTTGGCTAGACCTTGTGCTTCTTTTACTAATTTTTCAATTGGTTGTGAAACATGAGAACCACGCATCAATGGAATCGCGCAGAAACTGCAGGGTCTGTCGCAGCCTTCGGCAATTTTAAGGTAAGCATAATTTTTTGGAGTTGTCGTTAATCGCTCTCCAAGTAGTTCATGTTTATAATCGGCTCCTAAAGCTTTCAACAATTGTGGTAATTCAGTTGTACCAAAATATTGATCTACGTTCGGAATTTCTTTTTCTAAATCTGGTCTGTAACGCTCAGATAAACATCCTGTCACAAAAACTTTATCAACAATTCCTTTGTCTTTTTTATCTGCGTACTCCAAAATCATGTTAACCGACTCTGCTTTGGCATTATCAATAAAACCACAAGTGTTTATTACAATAATGTTTCCTTCTCTTTCTGCAGGAGCCTCGTGTTCAACCTCTTTTCCATTTGCACGAAGCTGTCCCATAAGGACTTCGCTATCATATACATTCTTTGAACACCCAAGAGTGATTACGTTAATTTTGTTCTTTTTTAAAGACTTGGTTCTCATACTTTTATAAATTGGAGTGCAAAATTACACTTTTTTATTCAAACACCGCTTGTTTCCTTTTCTTTTAGATGTTTTTTATGAAGGAAATCTGACTGGTTAGGGTTAAAAAAAATCCGCCAGGTTATAATACCTGACGGAAATTTTCATTCATCTATTTATTCTTAATTACAATTCAAATAATAAGGTCAAAGAAATATTATTCAGTTTCGATGAAATGTTTGCTCCGTCTGTAAATCCGCGTTCAAAAAATCCCTGATTTGATTTTCTTTCTAAATAAGAATAAGCCAAATCTAATTTTGTAGAGCCAAAATTATAACCCAAACCACCTGAATAGCTGTTTAAATCGCCAATTGTAGTTCCATTTTTATAAGGACTTCCTTCAAAACGATATCCGCCACGTAAGCTTAATTGTTTGATTTTGTATTCTGCACCAATTCTCAATTCTCCTGCAGTGGTAAGATTATCGCTCATGTCGCTATTTAATCTTCTGAATACTTCATCATTTGTAGGCTTGAATTTTGTATTGCTATAATCTTTAATCGAGTAGTCAATGCTAATCAAACCGGATTTTCCAAATACATATGCTCCGCTAAAAGTAAATTTCCCCGGAGTTTGTAGCTTATAAGGATCGTAAATATTTATAGTGTCTGGATTTACTGAGTAATTTGTTGGTGGTCCTGTAGAAGCCTCCAGTGTAGTATATAAACTTTGTGAAATTTCATCATACAGCTCGTACCATGTATTTGATTCATAAGCTAAACCAAGACGGAAAGATTCTGTAACTTTAGCGATTGCTCCAAGCTGAAAAGAAAATCCATTTCCGTAAGTATATTGTTCGTTGTTAAAACGCAAACTTGATATAGTGTAACCAGGTAGAAGATCGTTAAAGTTGTCTTCGTAAAAACTGCTGGATCTTCTGTAATCAGTAACGTGAAAATTAAGGTTTGCTCCTAAATAAATACGGTCCTGGTATGAAGTAGCGATGTTAAAGCTTACTTTGCTGTTGTATCCTCTTTCATTAACTTCGTTTTCGTGATAGTAATCGCCTCCGGCAGGAACGTTTGTCGTGTACCCTGTATTATTGTCGTTTTCAGAGTTAGGATTAATTACATGCCCATAATACCCAAAATAGGCTTGCTGCTCATCGTAAAACTGATCTCTGTAGTCAATTCCTGTTACATTGCCTAATGGAATTCCATTGGCATAATCTAAAAAATAAGCATCTATAGAATGTGTTGGGTTTGTTCCAAAAGAAACAGTGTTGTTGTCGAAATTGTTTGTAGTTTCATAAGTTGCTCCAATAGCGATTTTTTTCCAATTGCTATTCGGGCTTCTGTCGTGGAAAACAAAAACACCACCTGCCTGGTTTAAAATAAAAGAATTCTCTTTTTCGCTTGTCTTAGTTCCAAAATAATCAGAGTTGTTTTTGATATTTTGATTGCTTAAAGTTATTCCAACCTGATTGTTAGAAAAGACAGCAGATCCTGCAGGGTTGACGCTTAGTGCAGACAAGTCACCACCCACGGCTCCAAAGGCACCACCCATTGCCCTGAATCTTGCGGTTCCTGTTAAATTGTCCTGTGCATAACGCATAGCATCAGAAACTTCCTGAGAATGTGAGACGCTAAAAGATAGTCCTGTTATAAAAAGGAATAATATTTTTTTCATTTTGATTGAATTTTAGATGATTTAAGGATTGGATTGGCTGAAAAAGAAAATTATCTTCTTCCTCCACCGCCTCCGCCGCCGTAAGATCTTCCTCCGCCGCCACCGCCGCCTGATGATCTCACGCTTCCTCCGCCGCTGTTGCCTGATGAGCGTGATGGGCTAGGAGAGTAGCTTCTTGATGAATTGTTATTTGCGCCGTTATTATAGTTGTAACTTCTGTTTGTGGTCGTGGTAGAGCTATTGCTTGATCTTCTGTTAGAATAATCATAACCGCTGTTTCCTTGTGTAGTGCTTCTTCTGTTAGTAAAGCTTGGATTTGTTGCTCTGCCATTTACAGAAGAACCTCTTCTAAAATCAGTATATTCACTTCTTCTGTTTGTGTTATAGCTGTTTCTGTTTGTATAGCTTCTGTTGGTATAATTTCTGTTTGTGAAATTTCTATCACTGTAGCTTCTGTTTGAGGCATAACTTCTGTTTGAGGTATAATTTCTTCCTCCATAATAAGCCGCAGAACCTCTTCTTCCATAACTGTAAGAATAGTTATTGTATCCATAATAACCACCGCCCCAGTATCCTGGATATCCCCATCCGTAACCAGGTCCCCAGTAGCCGGAATAACCCCATCCATATCCAGGGTATCCCCAATAGCCACCATAACCACCGTATCCATAACCCCATCCGTAATAAGGATATCCAAATCCAAATCCGAATGACCATGTTGGGTCTGAGTAAAGATTTACGGAAACTTCAGAATTGCTGCTTCCCCATGCAGGATAAGCAACTGCTGCTGTTTGTGTACTGTCGTTTTCAGGATAATTACTGTAATTATCTACATCTGTAAAAATTTCAGTTGGCTGATCGTCATCTTGTAAAGATTTAAAGTAATCTTTATATTGATTATTAGTGTTTGAGGTATTTGTTTGTGCGTACGTGTTTGGTCTGCTACCATAAACTCCGTCATTATCATAATATGATGTATTTTGGTAAGAACCACACGATACTGCTAGAAAACTCAGTAATCCAGTAAAGTAAAAAAGACTTGAGTTTCGGCGAAGAGAAATAGAAGTTTTCATATCTGTGGTGTTTTTTATTGTTGCACATTACAAAAATAGTTAGTTTTGTCAAACTATTTAGTTAAAATTATTAAAACAAAATTTGTGCCAAACTATTCAATATGAGTAAGAACCTCACTACAAGATCAGAAGATTATTCAAAGTGGTATAACGAGCTGGTTGTTAAAGCAGATCTAGCTGAAAATTCAGGAGTTAGAGGATGTATGGTTATTAAACCATACGGATATGCGATTTGGGAAAAAATGCAGGCTGAGCTTGACAGAATGTTTAAAGAAACAGGACATCAGAATGCTTACTTTCCTCTATTCGTGCCAAAAAGCATGTTCGAGGCTGAGGAGAAGAATGCAGAAGGATTTGCGAAAGAATGTGCTATTGTGACACATTACAGATTAAAAAATGATCCGGATAAACCTGGAAAATTAATGGTTGACCCGAATGCAAAACTGGAGGAAGAACTTATCGTTCGGCCAACTAGTGAGGCTATCATATGGTCTACATATAAAGGATGGGTGCAATCTTACAGGGATTTACCTCTGTTGATCAATCAATGGGCTAATGTGGTGCGTTGGGAAATGCGTACCCGTTTGTTTTTGAGAACTGCGGAATTTTTATGGCAAGAAGGGCACACGGCGCATGCTACAAAGGCAGAAGCTTTAGAGGAGTCTGAAAAAATGATGAACGTTTATGCCGATTTTGTTGAGAATTTCATGGCTATTCCGGTTGTTAAAGGTATAAAGACTGAGACGGAACGTTTTGCCGGTGCTGATGAAACCTATTGCATTGAAGCATTGATGCAGGACGGAAAAGCGCTTCAGGCTGGAACATCGCACTTCTTAGGTCAAAATTTCGCAAAAGCATTTGATGTAAAGTTTGCTAATGCTGAAGGGAAACAGGAACACGTATGGGGAACTTCATGGGGAGTTTCAACTCGTTTGATGGGGGCTTTGGTAATGACACATTCTGATGATCAGGGATTGGTCCTTCCTCCAAATTTAGCGCCTATACAAGTGGTAATAGTTCCTATTCATAAAACGGATGAGCAATTAGGTGAAATCACAACAGCAGTGAATGAATTAGTAGCGAAACTAAGAAAACTGAAAATTTCGGTTAAATATGATGACAGAACAACTCAGAAACCAGGATTCAAGTTTGCTGAATGGGAATTAAAAGGAGTTCCTGTCCGAATTGCTGTAGGTCCTAAAGATTTAGAAAACGGAACTTTTGAAGTTGCAAGGCGTGATACTTTGACAAAAGAAGTTGTTTCTGGTGAAGGAATCGTAAATTATATAAATGACTTGTTAGAACAGATCCAAAACGATTTATTTAATAAAGCATTAGATTATCGTAATACACATATTACGGAAGTAAATAGTTTTGAGGAGTTTAAAGAAATATTAGATGGAAAAGGTGGTTTTGTATCGGCTCATTGGGACGGTACTGCTGCTACTGAAGAAAAAATAAAAGACTTAACAAAAGCAACAATTCGTTGTATTCCTTTGGATGCAGTAGAAGAGGCGGGAACCTGCGTATTTACTGGGAATCCTTCTGCGAAAAGAGTGTTGTTTGCAAAGGCATATTAATTTTTTTTAATTTTTTTTGCATCAGCTATTGTACATCTTAAAAATAGTTGTATTTTTGCATCCGCATTAGAGAAACACGGTCCGTTCGTCTATCGGTTAGGACGCCAGGTTTTCATCCTGGTAAGGGGGGTTCGATTCCCCCACGGACTACTTTTTTTTCTGCGAATTAAGTTATTTAGCTTGATGTTTTGGTCCGTTCGTCTATCGGTTAGGACGCCAGGTTTTCATCCTGGTAAGGGGGGTTCGATTCCCCCACGGACTACAATTTTGATCATTTAGATTGAAGAGAACTTAGAAGACGCTGGTCTGTTCGTCTAGGGGTTAGGACTCCAGGCTTTCGTCCTGGTAACAGGGGTTCGATTCCCTTACAGACTACAAAAATTAGTTGTGAATAAGTTTTATAAAATAAAAACTGGTGTCTCGGTCTTTATTTTATTAGTTAAAACCAAAGTGATTGTTTTGCAATTGTGGGAGGTTTTTCTTTTTTAACTAGTATTATAACAATTATTACATCTAAAATTAAAAAAAATGGCAAATCATAAGTCAGCATTAAAAAGAATCAGAAGTAACGAAAAAAGAAGAGTTCTTAACAGATATCAGCATAAAACTACTCGTAATGCTATTAAAGCGTTAAGATTAGCTACTGATAAATCTGATGCTACTGCAAAATTATCAACTGTAATTTCTATGATTGATAAATTAGCTAAAAAGAACATCATTCATGATAATAAAGCTTCTAACCTGAAGTCTAAATTAACTAAGCACGTTGCTAAATTGTAATTAACAACAATTGAATAGATATATAAAAGTCCTCTTTTGAGGACTTTTTTTGTTTATAATGGAATTAGATTCCTGTAAAAGAAAAGAAACTTTGTTGTTAAAATAAAAACCAAATTTCAATAAAAAATAAATATTGAAATCTGGTTTTTTTTATATTTGGAATTACCTGAAGCCGGAGTTTTGTTATGATCTCAAAAAGAAAAAACGATTACTTAAGATCTATTTTCTTTTTAAGATATTCAAGCATAGCCTGGGTAATTGGTTTAGAAAGGAAATCTATAATAATTGGATATCTTTTTGCTTTAGCTAAATCATCGGGGTCTATTGTAGAGGATAATACGATTACGCTTGCTGTGTTGAATTCTGAATAGTCAGATGAAGTAAAATGATCCAGAAACTCCCAGCCGCCCATAACAGGCATATTTAGGTCTAGAAAAACCAATTCCGGTTTTTTATTTGCTGTGTTTTTATTGTTGTTGTATTTAAGAGTATTAAAATAATGCAATGCTTCTTCGCCATTTTGCGCCGTAATAATTTCTTTTGAAAATGATGATTTTGAAATTACTTTTTTGCAGAGCATTAACGTGATAGGATCATCGTCAACGCATAAAATTTGCTCAAGCATATTAATTAATTTTTAAATGTTATTGTAAATGTTGTTCCCTTATTGACTTCGCTGTCTATGCTTATTGTTCCGCCCATTGTTTCTACCTGTGATTTTACCAGATACAGCCCCAGTCCTTTACTGTCAGGATAGTTGTGAAACCTTTGATAAAGCCCAAAAACCTTATCACGGTTTCTCTCTAAGTCAATTCCGATTCCATTATCTTTAAAAGTAAGAATTGCTGTGTGGTCAATTTGTTCAGCAGTAATCGAAATTTTTAATTTTCTGTTTTCAGATTTGTACTTGATTGAATTAGTCAGCAAATTAAGCAAGATGCTTTCTATATAGGCTTTATTAATGTTTAAAGACGGAACTCTTTCAAATTTGAGTTTGATAATTGGTTTATGTAATTCTATTTGAAATGATAACTGGCTAAAGACATTTTCAAAAACTTCTTTTAAAGAAACTTCTTCTTTTTGCATTGAAGGGTTGTCTTTGATTATAATCACTTTTACCAAATCATTAATTGTTTCGTTTAGTAAATGTGTTGATTTGCTAAAACCGGTCAGAATTTCTTGCAGTTCCGGATTTTCAATCGGAATATCTTCTATAAGATTGAGCAGTCCAATAAGATTAGATAAAGGAGCGCGCAAATTATGTGATGTTATATAAGAAAACTGCTTTAAGTCTTTATTGTTTTGTGTTAATTCACGAATAAGATGTTCTTTTTCTGTTTCTAGTTTTTTCTCATCAGTAATGTCTCTCTGAATAGAAATCCAGTGCGAAATTACTCCTTCATTATTAAAAATAGGAATCATTGAAAATCGAACCCAGTACTCTTCTTTTTGTTTGGTGTAACTAATCGCTTCTATAAGGCATTCTTCTTCGTTTTTGATTGCTCTTAATAATTTTTTTAATTCCTCTGAGTCAGAATTTGGGCCTTTGTTAAAAATATTAGTTGATTTACCAATAATTTCGTTTGGCTGATAGCCTGACATTTGTGAGAAAGCAGGATTTATATAAACTATTTTAGGAATTCTTCCGTTTGCAGAATTTGCTTCTGTAATTAATATCGAATCTTTAGATTGTGTGATTACGGTTTCTAAAAGTTTCAATCTTTGCTCTTCTTCTTTTTGTTTGGTAATATCCTGAATAGCCCCAATCATTCTTATTGCTCTTCCATTTTCATCTTTCAGCAGAAAACCTCTGTCCAAAACATATTTATACGATCCGTCGGCGCATCTAAAGCGATATTGATCCTGCCATTTTTCTGTTTTTTGCTCAATAAATGAATAAAGTTTGATGGACATTCTAATACTGTCTTCAGGATGAATTTTATCAAACCACCATTTTGACGTATTTCCAACCTCTTCCTGTTTGTATCCAAAAACACTTTCAATTCCTTTATTCCATCCGATGCTGTCTTCTTGTATTTTCCAGTCCCAAATCGTGTCACTTGTCGCTTTGGCTACAATGTCATATTTTTCGTTAGATTCTTTAATGTCTTCATTGGTTTGTCTCAGTTTTTCAAAAACTACAACATTTTTGTTTTCATTTTTTGACAATATGTATCTAAAAATCAATCCTGTAATTGATATAAATGTAATGTCTTTTATGAAAAACAAATAAAAATTTTCTTTGGAAGTGATGAAGATGGTGAGTAACTTATGACAGACTATAGCCATAAATAACGAAATGATAATGTAAATTAGAGTAATTTGGACAGTTTTACTTTTCATTACTCAAATATAGTTAAATTAACCATAATTAAACAATATTTAAAACTGAATTTGATGGTCAAATTTACATTGATTTAATCAACTAATTACTTGTCTATACGCAAACTATCACAGAAACGTTTTTTATATCAAAATAAAGTGTACCTTTGCACCCATTAAAAATCACAGATGGAATCTATTAGAAACATTGCAATTATTGCCCACGTCGATCACGGTAAAACCACTTTGGTTGATAAAATTATGTATCACTGTCAATTATTTCGTGACAACGAAAACACAGGTGATTTAATTCTTGATAATAACGATTTAGAGCGTGAGAGAGGTATTACTATTACTTCTAAGAACGTATCAGTTCAATATAAAGGAACAAAAATCAATATTATTGACACTCCTGGCCACGCGGATTTTGGAGGTGAAGTAGAACGTGTATTGAACATGGCCGATGGTGTATGTTTGCTAGTGGATGCTTTTGAAGGTCCAATGCCACAAACTCGTTTTGTATTACAAAAAGCTATTGATTTAGGTCTTAAGCCATGTGTAGTTATCAATAAAGTTGATAAAGAAAACTGTACTCCTGAAGAAGTTCACGAAAAAGTTTTTGACTTAATGTTTGAATTAGGTGCTGAAGAATGGCAGTTGGATTTCCCAACAGTTTATGGTTCTGCTAAAAATAACTGGATGTCTGATCATTGGGAAAACGTAACTGATAATGTTGAAGCATTATTGGATATGGTTGTTGACAATGTACCTGCTCCTAAAGTTTCTGAAGGAACACCACAAATGTTGATTACTTCTTTAGATTTCTCTGCTTTTACAGGTCGTATCGCTATTGGTCGTCTTGAAAGAGGTGTTCTTAACGAAGGTATGCCAATCTCATTAGTAAAAAGAGATGGTACTGTATCTAAATCGCGTATCAAAGAACTTCATACTTTTGAAGGTCTTGGACGTAAAAAAGTAGCTCAAGTTATTGCCGGAGATATTTGTGCAATCATTGGGGTTGAAGGTTTTGAAATTGGTGATACTATTGCTGATTTTGAAAACCCTGAAGGTCTAAAAACGATTGATATCGACGAACCTACAATGAGTATGTTGTTTACAATTAATGACTCTCCTTTCTTTGGTAAAGAGGGTAAATTTGTAACTTCTCGTCATATTAGAGAAAGATTGACAAAAGAATTAGAGAAAAACTTAGCGATGAAGTTAGGTGAAACTGATTCTGCTGATAAATTCATGGTTTTTGGCCGTGGAGTACTTCACTTATCTGTTCTTATTGAAACAATGAGAAGAGAAGGTTACGAATTGCAAATTGGTCAGCCACAAGTTATCATCAAAGAAATTGACGGTAAAAAATGTGAGCCAATTGAGGAATTGACAATCGATTTACCAGAATCACTTTCAGGTAGAGCGGTAGAGTTTGTTACTATGCGTAAAGGTGAAATGTTGAGTATGGAAACTAAAGGTGACCGTATGATCGTGAAATTTAATATTCCATCTCGTGGAATTATTGGATTGCGTAACCAATTGCTTACTGCAACAGCTGGTGAAGCTATTATGGCACACCGTTTTATTGGATATGAGCCTTACAAAGGAGAAATTGCCGGACGTAACAAAGGTTCATTGATTTCTATGGAAAAAGGAAAAGCTATTCCTTATTCTATCGATAAATTACAGGATCGTGGTAAGTTTTTTGTTGAACCAAATGCCGAAATTTACGAAGGTCAGGTAATTGGAGAAAACTCTCGTGGTGATGATATGTGTGTAAACGTAACGAAAGAGAAAAAACAATCTAACGTTCGTTCTTCCGGAAATGATGAAAAAGCGAGAATTATTCCTCCGATTATTTTCTCATTAGAGGAAGCTTTAGAATACATCCAA
Source organism: Flavobacterium sp. HTF (assembly GCF_003105115.1). GTDB lineage: Bacteria > Bacteroidota > Bacteroidia > Flavobacteriales > Flavobacteriaceae > Flavobacterium. The sequence goes on from NZ_QETH01000009.1 coordinate 13,865, forward strand.
AAAGATGAATATGTAGAGGTTACTCCAAAATCTATTCGTTTAAGAAAGATTTATCTAACGGAAACTGATAGAAAAAGATTTAAATTCTAAGTATATTTAAATTTCAATATAAAAATCCCAAATTCCTCCCGAAGCCTCGGAAATGGAGTTTGGGATTTTTTTTGCTTAGATTTTTTACCGGAATTTGAGATTTAAATAGTGGATATTTTTAATTTACCTTTTTAAACTGAAATGACCTTTAACAATTCTTCCATTGTTGAAAATTAAATTAAACCAATAATCGTCAGAAGGCAGTTGTTGTCCATTAAATTGCCCATTCCAGCCAGGACTTTTTTGATTCATTTGTTTTAATAATTTGCCGTAACGGTCAAAAATAGAAATGGTATAATCAGGCAGCATATCTAAATTTCGGATATACCAAACATCATTAAAACCATCTGCATTTGGAGTGAAATACCTCGGATAATCCAAAACATATATTGTAAATGAATTGGATACACCACAACCATTTTTGTCTCTGGCAATGACATTATAAATTCCCGGATTTATATTGGTAAACAGAGGTTCGCCCTGAAAAACAATCCCGTCTATTGAAAATTCATAATTTCCTACTCCGGTATATTTTATCAGGACAGAGTTTTCATTGGCAGAAAAATCTTTTATAACTACTTCTGTGATAAAAGCAGGTTCTGAAAGAATAACATTGAACGTTTTTGTTTTTTCACAACCTTTTGCATCGGTAACCGTTATTGCATAAACTCCCGCGGAAGAAACAGTAATAGTAGTATCTGTAGATCCTGTTGTCCATAAATATTTGGTAAAACCAGAAGCTACTGCTAATTCAATTTGGGTGTCTTTGCATAAAATTTTGGTTTCATCTTCAAAATTTGGTGGATCAAAAGTATTTATAACAAGTGTTATTGGGGTAATTCCATAACAATCCGCTCCATTTGTGGCACGGACATAAATAGTCTGAGAAAAAGCGGTTGTGTTTTTGAAAATATTAGGCAGCGGATTTATTTCTGTCAATGCATCATTTTCAGTTGAATAATAACTTACAATGATACCATTTGGGATTCCGGCTATTTTTGGAGTGATTTCAGAGTCTAAATCAAATTCATTTATTCCATCCTGAATATTATCAGAGTCACATGTTGCTATTGAGTTTTGAGAAGGTAGTGTTGTGCTTGAAGTTTGCAATGTAATTTGGGCAATTTTAAAACAGCCATACTTATTTTCTATTCTGGCAAAAACAATCTGGCCGGTATTCTTGTTGGTATATTTTTGAGGAGTTGAAATTTTATTGGTTTTGGCTTCAGCATCTGCCAAAGATTCGTAATAACCTTGGTTGGTAATTTCTGCAGCATTATTTTTTACTATTGCTGCAACTTTGGTCAAATTAAAAATTGAAATTCCATCGGTATCACCATCACATTGTAATAATGTTGTATTTGTTGATAAAATTTGCTGAGCATATTCAATTCGAATTTCACCTTCAGCAGTGCAGCTGGTTCCGGAAAGTGTAGCCACTACTTTATAGTCTCCGGGAGTCTTTGCAGTATAAAATGAGCCTGTTTCAGAAGGAATTTCTACATAGTTGTCTGATGCATTTTTTTTAAACCATTTAAAACTGTTCACAACAGGATCTAGTTTGGTATCTAAAACTACGTTCTCTCTATAACAAGCCGGATTGTTAGTGGCGATAGTTCTGTCTTCTCCAAAACTGACTTTAGAAAGAAAACTTCCGGCTTCTATAAATACGGCAGAATTGTACTGTCTTGTTAAATCATCGGCTATTACCAGTTTAAGATGGTATTTTTTATTAGGTATTACTTCGGTTTGAGCATTCATTACAATGGTTTGTCCTGCATAGTTTATCGGACTTACTTCAGTATTATAACCATTAAAATAATTTTCATTTGAAGCTTCACACGAATGTGTTTCTCCTTTTACGGTAACAGGATCAATTTTTGGATGAACGGTTGTGGAAGAAACAGGAGTTGTTGTATTGGGTAATACAGCCAGATTTTTATATTCACTGCTGCTGCCAGATTCTTTTATTAAAAAAGCAAAACCATCTGAAAATTCGCAGGGATAATACCACTGGTATTCATTTGAAGCAAAAATATAATTAAAGCTGATTGCATTAGTCAGTGAGACAAAATCAAATTCTAAAACGGTTGCCTGAGTACTTCCGGAATTGCCTAATGCTTTATTTAAATCATTATCGCCGTTCCAGTTACGATTTGATGAGCCAATAGAGGTCGACTCTACAAATGGACCCTCAGCATTTTTAGCTGGTGATGTGCATAAGATTAAACCATTTTTGAAAGGAAAATTTGCCGCTCCTGAACTGAAAGAAGCGTAACTCGCTTTATTGGCTATCGGATTTCCTGAAGCACTGACATTTTCTATGCTAATACAGGAGCTATTAATTAACACATTTTGAACCAATTCTGATGCTGATTTTTTATCGTCAACAGCAATATTTTGCCCGTTCATCTGTGTAAAAGAACAACAGATGAACAGCAGAATTGTAATGTATTTTAAATAATTCATAGTATAGCAAATATACTATAAATCTCTATTTTTTAATAATTTGTAAGAAAAGTAAACAAATAAAAATGTCCAGGCCATAACGATCAGTATAGAAAGATAATGAACACTAAAATCGTAATTTGTATCGACTCCCATTTGTGTTCCGATATTTTTAACTACAGATAATCTTTGAGCAGGGTTAACAATTAGATTTGACATCGCTTCTAAAGGCAGAAATTGCGTAATATAATCGCCAGTATTGCTGTCAGGGAATATTTGAAAAGCCAGGAGCCCTCTGATGATCGCTTCTAAAATGCTCCAAACCAAAAGAAAACCTAAAGCAAATGCGGATCGTTTTACTAAAATTCCTAAGAACAAGCACAAAGAAAAGAACCCTGTTAATTTTACAAAAAAAGCTAAAAGGTAATCTAAATCAGAGAAAATAATACCAAATTCGGTGTATGAGGAGAAGCTCAATCCTAAAAGTAAACTCATGACAAACACAAAAATGGTAGAACAAAAAGCAAAAACTACGACTGTTAGAAATTTAGAAAGTATAAATTCTTTTTTGCTTAAGCCATCAATTAAATTTTGTTTCAAAGTTCCGTAACTGTATTCATTTGCCATCATGGAAACAATAACGATAGCCAGAAAAAATTTCAGCCATGCTGCAACATAGGTATTAAAATGCCATATAAAAGGGAAGTTAAAAATTCCCATATCGGCCAGATGAAACTTGAACGGTCCTATGTCAAATTTTATTGAAGCGATTAAGGCAATAAAAGAAAGTAAAATAAAATAGGTTAAAGTGAGGATACGGCTGGCTTTGTTTTTCCAGATTTTTTGTAGTTCTATAGATATCAGTCTTTTCATGGCTTAATTGTTTTGGATAGTGGCGTTTTTGGTTAGTTCTAAAAATTGTGCTTCTAAACTGTTTTTGCGTTTTACTAAATGGCTTAGTGCAATATTTTTAGAAAACAGATACAGATTCAGTTCAGATGCTGATAATTCAGATTTTAAATGCACCAGAATTTTTCCGTCTTCTTCGACCATTTTATCGACAGACGGATGTTCTTTTAAAGCATTTCTTAAAGCTTCATTATCATTAGACTGAACTTCAAAAAAACCTTCATTTGCAGACATTCCGTCAACAGAGCCAGAATATAAAATTTCCCCTTTTCTCAAAACAATTACATCCGAACATACTTTTTCGACTTCATCCAATAAGTGTGAAGCCAGCAAAATAGTAGTTCCCTGTGAGGCGATTTGTTTTATTATATCTCTAATCTGATGAATTCCCTGTGGGTCTAAACCGTTGGTTGGTTCATCAAGAATTAAAATTTCCGGGTCATTCAAAAGTGCCGAAGCAATCGCCAGACGCTGTTTCATCCCTAAAGAAAAAGTACTGAACTTGCTGTTTTTTCTTTCTGTTAAGCCAACCAAATCAAGCTTTTCGTCTATTTTAGAATACTTGATACTTTTTATTTTGCAAACCAGTTTCAGGTTTTCTTCAGCGGTCATGTACGGGTAGAAATTTGGTCTTTCTATAATGGCGCCCACTTTTTTTAAGGCTTCGTGCGTTTGCAATTGCCCATTAAACCAGCGGTAGTTGCCGGAAGTATGATTGACAACATTGAGGACAATACCTAATGTAGTTGATTTTCCACTTCCGTTAGGACCCAGAATGCCATATACGCGGCCTTTTTTTATTTCAAAAGATACATTTTTTAACGCCTGAATGCGGCCGTATCTTTTATGAAGATTTTCGATTGTAAGAATGGTTTCCAAATTTTTCGGTTTTAGTTTTTTAGTATGACGAATCAAATAGTGTATTGTTACGTTAAATTTTTATTTAGGTGTCTAAAATTATAATTTACTGTAAATTTGTATTAAAGATATTCAAAATGAGCGAACCTTTAATGGTTTTAAAAAAACCATCTTATCCATTAACGCAGCCACTTTTAAGTTATTTAGAGCGATACGAACGAATTTCGAAAGTATCGGTGTTCTATGATGACTTATTGCGGTTTACGGGTTCTATAAATGTCTATGACAAAAATGAAACAGATACTTTATGGATTCGGGTTTACTATAATGAATTTGAAAGAAATGAAATTGATTTAAACCTAAAAAAGATTTATTCGCTGTTGCATTCTGATGGAAATAGTGAAATTATCCAGTTTCTGAATGTAGACGCCATTGATTATTGTACTTTCGGAAATTCGAAACCTTTCCGTATTAAAGTCCGAAACATTCTCAACGACAATTATGTTCATTTTTATATAAAAAAAGCAGATGCTTCAAGAATTTACGGATTAGAATTAGAAGACATTCTTTCGCCCGATAAAATCAATTTTCTGGTTTATAAAAATACGTTGATAGAAGAACACATTATCGGAATTCCGGGTGATGTTTTTATGCATACTTTACTGAATTCCTGTACAGAAACTGAGAAAGCCCAAATTGCAAAAGAGTTTGTTAAATTCAACGAACGCTGTATGATCAGGCTTTTGGGAGATATGAGAGCATATAATTATGTAATTGTTCCAATTCATGATTTTGACCAGGTAGTGTATAAAATACGTCCGATAGATTTTGACCAGCAATGTTATGAAGGGAATTTTAAAGTATATCGTCCTCAGTTTTTTAAGGAAAATTTCCCGATGATTCAATTGATTAAAGAAAAACTGGAAGAACGTTCGATTTTACAGTATAAAGATGAAGAAAGAGCCATTTTGGCAAAACGTATTCATTCGGCCGAAAACAGGATTAAAAAATTATTGAATATAATGTGCCACGATACTATTTCAACACAGGAACACCTGGACCAGTTGAAAATGGAATTGTACCGATATACAAATGATATGAAGTTTAAAAATGCCAAATCAATGGGACACATCATGCATGCGGCATTTGAGTTTATTACCCGTAATTTTAAAAATACCAATTTGGTTTAAATTAAAACAGAATTTTATGAAAAAGCCTTTTTTATTAGCCCTTTCAATTGTTTTATTAGCTTGTCAACAGCAATCCGGTTCTGATTTAAAAGAGCTTTATTCGCTGCCGAAAAAATTAAAAGAAGTTTCCGGAATAACTTATTTTCCAGAGACAAATACGATTTATACTTTGGAAGACAGCGGAAATAAAAATGCTGTTTATGCAATAAATTCAAAGGGAAAACTGGAAAAAACAATTACAATCTCAAATGCGACGAATGTTGACTGGGAAGATATTACCAAAGACAAAAAAGGCAATATTTATATTGGGGATTTTGGAAACAATGATAATGAAAGAAGGGATTTATGTATTTATAAAGTTGCCAAAAATCAATTGAATCAGGAAAATGCAAAAGCAGAGTATAAAATCTCATTTTCGTATCCGGAGCAAACCGAATTTCCTCCCAAGAAAAAAGAAATGTTTTATGATGTTGAAGGGTTTTTTGAGAAAGACGGCTATTTTTATCTTTTTACAAAAAACAGAAGTAAAGGTTTTGACGGAACCGCTTTTATCTACAAAATCAAAAATGCTTCAGGAAACCAGAAAGCAGTCAAAATAGGAGAGTTTAAAACCTGCAATAATTACAATCACTGTGTTTTAACAAGTGCCACGATAAGCCCTGACGGGAGAAAAGTAGCATTATTAAGTCACGACAAGGTTGTTGTGTTTAAAGGTTTTAAAGGAGATTTGTTTCACAAAGGGACACAAACAGAAATAAGCCTGGATCACTTTTCTCAAAAAGAGGCTGTTGTTTTTAAAGACAACAATACACTCTTAATTTCCGATGAAAAAACGAATAAAATAGGAGGAAAGGTTTATGAGTTTAAGTTGTGAGACTAAGGTTCTGAGATACTAAGAGGTTAAGGTTTTCTTCTTAGGTTCAAAGAGGCAGAGGCTCAGAGGTACAAAGGTTTTTAACCAAAAATTCACGAATTATTTACTGTAAAATTCGTGAATTTTTGGCTATTTAAAAAAACTTAGAACCTTAGCATCTCAAAATTAAAAGCTATAGGCCGCTCCAAAAATAACTCTTCCTACTTCATCAGGAGATTTAAAATAAGAAATTCTTGCTGTGATTACATTTATTGCATTCAGCCAAAGTCCACCTCCGTAATCCTGATGCCATTTTCTGGAATTTTCGCCATCAAGCCAGATTCTTCCATAATCAAAACCACCTAAGATTCCGTATGTAAAAGGTACAATAGTCCTTCTGATTTTACCAAGGCTTAAACGCAAATCAGAACTTTGAGAAAAATAAGAATCCCCTAAAAAGCGTTCGTTTCTATAACCTCTCAAATCAGTATCACCACCCAGGGTTGCACCCTGATAAAATTCGTAGTTATTATTTAAAATGGCTTTTCCTTTAATGAAAGTGGCTAAAACCAATTTTCCGTTATGGTCTATTTTATGCGTAAATCCTAAAACGCTTTCAAGCATTGGGAAATTTTGTTTGGTTACATCTAAATTAGTTGTCCAGGTTCCGGCAATCATAAAATAAATTCCTAAGGTTGGTTTAGCAACAAAATCAGAGTTTTTAAACAGGTATTTTACCTTTAATCCGCCATAATTATGACTCTCAAATATATTTGGGTTCACAATTCCGGGAGTGTCAATAAATCTGTTATCCGTTTCTTCAACCGTCATTCTCTGAAAAATAGGTTGTACGCTAAATTCACTGCCATATCTGCCTACATGTCTGATCGCTCCGGAAGCATTAAATTTTCGGATGCGGACACGGTTATAATCCATTCCAACTTCTTGATCATCGTATACCGTTTCATTTCCATAGCCAAAATAATTCATGGCAAAATTTGGAGTCGTATATAACGATTCCACATCTATAACCCATTTACCTAATAACCCGGGGAAATGTGCGGCATAATTAAATTCTAAACCGCCAGTGGCAAAATAATAAAAGGCATTTAAAACATGTCTTTGCGTGTATGGGTTTTGTTTGAAATTATTAACTGTATAATTTAAATTAACACCCACTTTTACGCCATCATCCGGATTAAAGCCAATATTTGGCAGACCTGAAATTACATTGTATTTTGGTCTTTCATAATTATATAAATTAACATCATAATCGTCTGTCAATTGTTTCTGAGTCTTAGAATCTACGTTATAGGTGTTTTCTTTTGATTTAAAATCGTAAACAATAACTTTTCTTCCGTTTTCGATATTATAAGTGTCATTGTTCTGACCACCGATCAAACGAATTTTAATTTTCGATTTTTCTTCACCTTTTACTTCAAAAATGTCATTATCATCTAAACCATAAATCCATAGATTTCGGGTTTTTGCATCTGTTACGTTTTTAGTATACAACAATTCATCGCCTTCTTTTTTCATTCTGAAAACCTGAATTTCGATACCATTTTTGGTATTATGATTCAAAACAAATTTGTCTTTTTTGTCTGTTCCGGCAATCATAATGGTTTTACTTAAAACTTCGGAATAACGTATCGCATATTTCTGAAGATCTTTCTTTCTGTTTTTTAATTTTCGTTTGATTTCATCAATGGTTTCATCCTGAACCTCTTTAGGTAAATTTTTGAAAGCATTGTCAATATCACTGTCAGATAAGTTTTCCTGAATAAATTTTGCCTGTTCAACCCAGTCTTTTTCATCAGCAGTTTTCAAAAATGCCAAATCCATTGGGTAAGGTTCCCTGCTGAGCCATTTTACATTGTCAATTTTATTTTTGAAAGTTCGCATATGACGCAATGCCGGAATATTCATTAGAATAGAAAGCAATGCTCCGTCGTATTTTACAAATGCCTGGTCACGGTCACGCGGAATTGGTTTGTAGATAACTTTACCATCCTCTTTATATTCGGCCCAGCGCCATTGGTCGCTGTGCCTGTCCCAATCACCAAGCAGCATATCAAACAAACGGGCTTTGATATATTCTTTTTCGTCGACACTGTATTTTTCATCTTTATGAAGATTCAGCATCATATCATCTGTTCCAATTATATTGCCTGGTTTTCCAAAATTTTTACCATCAAGATGATTATCTGCCGGTCTTTCTTCTACCATATATAGCTGGTCGCCAAAACTGGCATTAAATTCTCTTAAACCATTTTGTTTTGGTATATAATATAAAACGGGATTGGTATGTCGAAGACCAATTTTATCAGACATACTTCCAATAGCAAAAGAGGAGTATGGATGTGAGGTAGTATAGAAATCAAATAAAAAATCCTCAGCATAGGTATTTTCAAAATCATTGACGATATACTGATCTTTAAAGGCAACAGATTGTAAAAAGACTGTGGCACTTTTTTTCATGGCACGCATTACATATTCCCGGCCTTTAGCATCAGACATTCTTAAAGAAACTGACTGATGCCCACCGCCTTCGCGAATAGGTTTCAGTCCGCCCATCAAAGTGTCTATAGTTGCCGTTCTGGCATTAATTGGCAGACTGTAATATTTTCTGTAATGCTGACCGAATAAGAACTTGTGAAATAAGCTTTTATCAGTCATTTTTTTAGAATAAATCGAAGTTGTTACATTCGAAGGAAATGTATTGGAAATATCTTCAGCCCAATTGATTTCTTTCGCTTTTATAATTTCCTTCTCAAAAAGCAGTTTTTCTTTGTTATTTACATTTCCAAAAAAAGAAACTTTTGCATCTCCGCTTTTAAACAAAGTCAGCGTTGCATAACCATTTCCTCCATACGAGAAATCAAACGGGTTTATAGCACGGGCTGCCTCAGATTTCGATCCGGCTCCACTAATAATCTGCTGGATATTTTCTTTACTGATGTATTGTAAATTATGATCGTGACCCGATACTACAATTACGTTTTTCTGTTTTTGTAAAAGAGTTTTAATTCTTTTAGCATAGATTGTGTATTGTTTGTTTTGGATATCCTGTGGGCTGACGCCGGATGTTTTTCGTAATAAATTAATAAAAGAACCAATTATCGGCAATGGTATTTTTTTCTCTAATGGAAACAATTGTTTTTCCAGCGAAAATTGTCCGCCATGTGTTCCGTTACTTAACAGCGGGTGATGTATAGCTAAAACAACTGTTTTCTCCTGATTTTTGTTTAAGATATTTTCCAGTTCATCAAAAAAACCTTCACGTGTTTTAATTTCGCAGTTATCATTAATTGTCGGATGATTGTCCCAGTCCTCCAGAAACCATTCACTGTCAATAGTTATTAACGTTGCCGTGCTGTCAATCTTTACGTCTTCAATAGGACAGCTTTTTCGGGGTAAAAATGCTTTCTTATCATTTAGCTGTTTGGTAACAAAATCAGCCTGAAGCTCAAGGCCTTTGATACCATTGTACCAATCATGATTTCCCGGAATAAAGACTGTTTTTCCTTTAAAACCTTTTGCCAGTTTTAGCTGATTGTTCAGTTTTGTTTCTGCCAAAGCTTTATCTCCGCTATTTTTATCAGCAGGAAAACCTTTAGGGTAAATATTATCTCCCAAAAACAAAAGAGTAGATTTTTTGTTTGCTTTTTTTAGTTTCTGATGCAATAATTCAAGCGTTTGCTGAGACTGTTCTTCATCGGCATTTCCTGCATCACCTACTAAAAATAAGGTGTGGGCAATTTTTATCGTATCAGTTGCGTTTTCAGTCTCATTACTGCTAACGTTTTTTCCGTATTGTGCCTTATGTGTTGCACAGGCAGTAAGTAAAAATATAAGGGTTATAACCAAAGAATTGGTTTTAATCTTAGTAATAAAATGATTATCCAAAAACAATTTCATAATTTAGTGGTATAAAAATATTCTTTATGAATCTAGTAGAACAATCCGAAGATTTCGTCAGTAATTTACTCAAAGATAAACTTTCTAATTTATATTCTTACCATAATTTTAACCATACTTTTAATGTAGTAAATGCGGTTAAAAAGCTTTGTAGTAAAGAAGATGTCGATGGTGCCGAAAAAGAGATGCTTTTAGTAGCCGCCTGGTTTCATGACGCAGGTTACATAAACGGATTTGAAGATCATGAAAATGAAAGTATAAAAATTGCTTCAAAGTTCTTAAAAGAGAAAGGACAATCTGATGAATTTATATCGCAGGTGGCAAAACTTATTATGGCAACTTCAAAAACGTATGTACCGCAAAATAAGCTGGAAAACATTATAAAAGATGCTGATTTTGTTCATATTACAAGTTTAGAATATGAATCTACCGGTGAATTGCTTCGATATGAGCTAAAAAACACCATGAATATTTCCATGTCTTCCTTAGACTGGGCACAGGAAAATTTGAATTTTTTAGTAAATAAACATCGTTTTTACACCGATTATGCTTTAAGAAAATGGCAGCCTTTAAAAGAAAAAACTATTGCGCTTGTTCAAAAAAGAATCAATAAGGAAGAAATAAAAAAAGCTAAAGATCTGGAAGACGACGAAAAAAAGAAAGACAAAGCCGAAAAGCCGGATCGTGGTATAGATACTTTATTTCGCGTGACATTAGGAAATCATACCCGTCTAAGCGGAATTGCTGACAGTAAAGCCAATATTCTTTTGTCTGTAAATGCCATTATTATTTCTATTGCACTTTCGTCAATCATTCCAAAATTAGACAGCCCAAAAAATGCACATTTAGTAATTCCAACCTTCATCATGCTGATGTCCAGTGTGGTTACTATAATCTTTGCAATCCTTTCAACAAGACCAAAAGTAACTTCGGGTTTTTTTACACGTGATGATGTAGAAGCAAAAAAAGTAAATCTGATGTTTTTTGGAAATTTCTACAAAATGCCACTCGAAGACTATGACTGGGCCATGAACGAAATGATGAAAGACCGTGATTATCTGTATTCTACCATGATCAAAGATTTATATTATCTGGGATTAGTGCTTCAGCGAAAATATAATTTGCTTCGAATTGCCTATAACTTTTTTATGGTCGGCATAATTATAACTGTGATCTCGTTTGTGATTGCTTTTAAAAGTATATAAAGAAAGAGCTCAACTTAGTTGAGCTCATCTAATAAATCCTGATAGGTAATTTTCTTTGCAGTTGCGTTTGCGATATTATTTATCACTTTTACACGAATTGCTCTTAATCCAGAAACACCCTGTAAATCTTCAACTTCAAACTGTTCGATAGAAGGTTCCAGGATTTTCTTATGCTGTAAATATTTGATGTATTTTAAATACTCGGCTTCTTCACTATTTTGAGAATAAACGATTGTGATTTTTTCTTTTTCGGTAATCCTTTCGCGGCTGCCTTTTATATTCGCTTTATCAATACGTTTTTTAACAACTTCATATCTGGCATTATAAGTTCCGTCAACATCAAAACGTTTTTCATCCATTCTAAAACGGATTGAAAGTGCAGAGCTGAATACCAAAATCAGTGATGTCACATCCAATTCATATGGAAGAGATTCTTTAAGCTGATGATGTTCCAGTTCCATTTCACATAAAGTCTGCAATTGCCACAAACGCAGGTTGTGCAGGTACATGATGTCAAAAGGTTTCGTTGGCGCTATTGATGCTCCTATATACAAATTATGTTCAACACCGTCAGTTTTAAAACGCTCGTAATAATGAGGATAAATTTGTTGAGCCTCCACTTGTTTTTTATCCAGAACAGAAGCCAGTTTTTTATTGATAATAGACATAGCATTATCAAATTTCTTTCTTTCCTGATAAAACATTCCAGTTTTTTCGTCCAGGCTTGCAAAGTATTCTTCTTCTAATTTCTGATTTATAGCAGTGTCCTTTGTGTTTTTTAAAATCGGGTGAATTTCTTCTTCAATATAACGTTGAATGTATTGCTCAGTATCTGCTTTTAAAGGCTGATCCAATTCATCACGAAGCGACTCTAATTCAAATTTACGCTGCTCCAAAAGCATTAGGTTACTATTCGGTTTCTGATTTTCGAAAATTTCCAAAATCGTACTCAGCTGATTTTTCAAATCTCTTCTTACCGTATCATTTCTATGCTCAGAAGAACCTTTAATGTCGATTTGCCCGTATAGTGGGAATACATTTTTAAATACAATTTCCTTAAAAATATAATCTTTGGTAGGATTCGTATTTTGAAAATAATTCTGCGATTCTTTTTTAAACTTCCAATAGACGCTTGGGTGAATAGTAGTATACTCACGCTGAATAATCGCTTCAACCTGATTTTGCATATCAGTATTATAGCGGTCAATTGTATCTATAAGGTATGGTAAAACCAAATCCAGTTTTGTTGCATTTACCGTATTTAAAGCTCTTGGAGCTTCTGAAACCAATTCCATAACGCCTAATAAATGCCCGTCTTTAATAACCGGAGCAAAAACACAGCTTTGTATATTTTGTTTTAATAGATGCTCCCCAAGTCTTTTATTTGGTGATTCTTCTGTAAATTTAATTACATTCGAAATTACAAATGGTTCTTTATTGTCCAATAAATTTTCAAAAGAACATCCAAAAAAAGCATTTTTGCACTCAACTTCCTGATCTGTCGAAAGCAGGAAACTCTGCAGCTGATTATCAAATTTAACCGGTCTGATAAACTTTTCTTCCTCAGGGTTATAGATGATGAAACCAACTTTTAAATCAGGAATTTTAAAGATTGATTTAAAAATATTTTCGATAATATCATTTGATGCTACCGTTTTGGTATCCGGTTTTAAAAGATTGCTTTTTAGGTTTGAAATGGCACTTTCGGTTGTTGCATCAAACAAAGAAACAATTCCGAAACCTTTTAAGATCCAGCTTCCTGGAGGAAATTTAGATTTCCAAAGATCAATATCGTTATAATTATCAATTAACTGATCAATATCGTCCTGTGTAAGTGAAACTGAATTTTCAGATGGAGTAATTTCCATGAAATCAGCATTATACATGATACGATAATGTTTCTCAATTCCATTTTCATCCGGAATGTCATAGAAAAAGATTTTATTAAAATCGATATTTTGTTTGTAATAACTGCTCAAAATCAGGCAACAGTTATTAATATAGAACTGGTGATCATCAAAATCACGGATTTCCATATAAAATTCATCGCCGGCATTTCTTAATATTTTCTTGAAACGTTCTGTATAATTAAAAGAGATATTCTGAAATGGAATTGTAATTGCTTTTATTTCGTTGTGAGTCAAAGCTGTAGGGAATAAATCTGCAGCAATATTTTTAATTAAAGCTTCATTCTTCTTTATAAAGGCTAAATCACGAATCCCGGTTCTAAATTCCGGGAATGCTTCGATTTCTTTTAATATAGCTTTTGCGTAGTTTGAGCGGTAATCAACATCTGATAAGGCAATTTGCTCAAAAGATTCAATTAATTTATGAAATGAGATTATCGTTTCGAAAGGACTTTCTTTTGGTACATGACGATCCATCGTGGTATTTTTTAGAGTACAAAATTAAGCATAAATTAAGAATGTCCGACATTTTGCTATTTCTTTCGTTTATGGCTGCATAGTTATTTCCTCTATAAATAAAGGGCCTGCAACGAGGGTTAAATATTTTAACTAAAAATTAACATTAATAATAACGGAACGATCGTTCCGTTATTATATCTTTGTACCATAATAATTGAATAATCAATAACTTAATAACAAATAAAATGAAAAATTTAGAAAACAAAGTTGCAATTGTAACAGGAGGAAACAGTGGAATTGGATATGCAGCAGCAGCTGATTTAGTATCAAAAGGTGCGAAAGTAATCGTAACAGGAAGAAACAAAGAAGCTTTGGCAAAAGCGGAAACAGAATTGAATGTTACCGGAATTGTTGCAGACCAATCTGATTTAAAATCAATTGATAATTTAGTGGCTCAGGTAAAAGAACAATTCGGAAAAGTAGATATTCTATTTTTAAATGCCGGAATCGCAGCTTTTGCTCCTGTAGACTCAGCTTCAGAAGAGCATTATGACAGTATTATGAATGTGAATGTAAAAGGAGTTTATTTTACAGTTCAAAAAGTATTACCAATTTTAAACGACGGTGGCTCTATTATTTTTAATACTTCAGTTAATGCCCAATTAGGAATGCCGGGTTCAAGTGTATACGGAGCAAGTAAAGCAGCCGTTTTATCATTAAACAGAATCTTTGCTGCAGAATTGGCACCAAGAAAAATCAGAGTAAACGCAGTTTCTCCTGGTCCAATTGAAACACCTTTGTATGGAAAAGTAGGTTTAGAAAAAGAAGAAGTAGAAGGTTTAGGAGCTGCTTTGGGAAATAAAATTTTATTGAAACGTTTTGGACAAGCTTCTGAAGTTGCAAAAACAATTACATTCCTTGCTTCAGATGATGCTTCCTTCATTACAGGGACAGAAATCGTTATTGACGGTGGACTTACTGTAAACACAGTTTTATAATTTTTTTGACTAATTCAGGAACGATTGTTCCGTATTTTTAGTACCTTTGTAAATGAATTTAATTTTGAAGCTATGGCTAGAACAAAAGAATTTAATGAAGATCAGGCTTTAGATAAAGCAATTGAAATTTTCTGGCACAAAGGGTATAACGGAACTTCTGCACAGGATTTGGTAACACATTTGGGTTTGAGCCGTTCCAGTTTATACGATACTTTTGGAGATAAGCAAAAACTCTTTGTAAAGTCACTCCAACGATACCAGCAACAGAATGAAAAGAGTCTTAAAGAACTTTTAGAAAATTCTGAAAACATAAGAACGGCCTTAACTGAAATTTTCAAACAGGCCGTTTTAGAAAGTCTTCAGGACAAAATAACAAAAGGTTGTTTTATGGTAAACTCAGCAGTTGAGCTTGCTATGCACGATCCTGAAATTGGAAAAATCGTTCATGACAACCAGAAAGCGGTTGAAGACATTTTTTGTAATGCAGTAAAGAAAGGGCAGGAGTCGGGGCAGATTTCTAAAAACCAGGAAGCCAGATCACTCGCACGTTTTATCTTTAACAATTATTCCGGAATTCGTGTTTTGGCCCGTGCGGGCGAGAAAGACAAACAGGTTTATGATGATATTTTAAAAGCGATTTTCTCTTTATTTTAAAGCGAATTACAGCAATAAAAAAAGGCAATTACTACTGTAACTGCCTTTTTTTGTTTTAAGTGAATTATAGAAATTATAACTCCATAGCTTTTTTATTCTTAAAAAAGTAATCAACTGTACGATTTTATCATTCAGAAGAATTATCTGTTTTCGTCAAGTAGTTTCATTTCATCTATGATTGACAGAATTTTTAATTGTTCTTCCATATCTAATTTTTCAGTGTATAAAAGAGTAATTAGAATAGTATACGAATCCTCTAAATCTGAATTTTCTTCGAGTTTGAGATCATTTGGATTTTGATATTTTTCCAGCAATATTTTTGCAGTCTCAAAAGCCCGTTCCTGTAATGTAAGTAAAGCTGACATTTTTTTTGTGTTAGACATTAGTATTGTAAAATTTAAAGTTTTTGGCTTTACTCATTTACCTTAGTATCAAATCTACTAAATTTTGAATTGCTTTTCATTTTTTGATTTTGTAAAAAAATGGTCATAAAAAAACGGCAATTACTACTGTAGTTGCCGTTTTTTGTTTTTAAGTAAGTAATAGAAATGAAAACTTCTTAGCTCTTTTCTTCTTTGTTGAAGTAAACTAAGTAGTAATACATTTGTTTTTCTTCATCCCAGCCTTTTTCAACAAATTTTTCTGCACTTTCAGGATTGATAAAATCCATTTTAATCTGAATATGAGTATCTAAATTAATCACATTTTTGATCGATTTTCTGGCGTCAGAAACTGCTGCATTGGCAATTGGGAATGAGGTAACATCTTCGATGCTGTATTTTTCTCCTTTATCAACTTTGTAGTTTTTAAATTCAGGAATTAAATCAGGGTTGTCCAATACTTCATTCAGGAAATTTTGTTCTTCAAACTGATCATTTTTTGCGAAATAATTCACAGATCGGTTCATAAACATTACTTCTTCTTTTTTGTCTTCTGCCGGCAAAACAACATCTTTTGCGAAGTTCTGGCAGAATTTTAAGTATTTTTTAGTGATGAAGTTTTCATCTTCAAAAGCATCAACAGATAAAAAGTGCTCTAACCAGTAACGCGCATCATAACGGTTGCTGTCTACAGTCAGAATTTTATATCCTTCTTCTTTTTTATAATTGAAAATCAAACATCCTTTGTCCAGTTTGCTCAGGTTGATTCCTTGTTGCAGGATCATTTCAAGATTGCTGTCTTTTTCTTCAAACTGTAAAAAGTCAGCTTGTAATTCGCTTTTAAAAATTCCGATTGCATCAACTACATTGTTATCAATGCTTAAGTTTGTCAGATACGTTACATAAACCTCCCCGTTTTTAATATGCGGGTGATTTGACTGCTCAAATAAATGCGTTGTGATTTTTTTTGAAATCTCCTGTAAATTAGAAGGATTGGTAAAAATCTCAGTAGCATATTTAAACATGTCATTATAATCCAAATCGACTTCGTGCGCAAACTGATAATAGTTTTCTTCTTTTTCTCTAAAAGGCTTAAAAAAGTACTCTTTTATCAAAGGAACAATTTCATCATTTAAGTTAAATGGCTGCTCTGATAAAAAAATAGCTTCGTTACGGCTTTTGTTTCCTACGCGGTGTATCGCAAGCGTCTCGATGTGGGTGTTGAAAAGGTTTATCATTTTTTAAGGTGCTGAGGTTCTGAGATGCTAAGGTACTAAGGTTTAGTTTCTGTCTTTTATTTTTTTTATAAAAGAAACTAACATCCTTTCTACTTCGCGACTATCCTCATATAAGTTATTAAAATCGTTTTCTTTTAAGTAATATATATTTTTTGCAATTTCTAATTGAGTTTGCATTTCGAATAAAGAGCCAACAGAGATATTTAAAAAGCGTAAAAGATCTTTATCGCTTTCTCTTCCAAATCCTTCTGCAATATTACTAGGGATAGAAACCGAACTACGTCTAATCTGTGAAGTTAATCCGAAGATTTCTTCTTTTGGAAAATTGTTTGTGGAAAAATAAATTTTGGTTGTCAAAGCCATTGATTTCTGCCAGATAAGGAGGCTTCTAAAATTACTCATATTTTAATATTTTTAATTAAAAAATAAAAATAAGAAAAAACTTTCAAAATAAAACCTTAGAATCTTAGAGTCTCAGAACCTTAGCAACTTTAAATTAATTCCAATTCTCCTCAAATCCATAATCTTCGAAGCTGTCGTCTCCTTCGAACATATCAAGATCATCTTCGTCTAAATCATCTTCAAACTCTCCGTAGATATCGTCATGCATATCGGCTTCAAAGGTTTTTTCAGTTGCTTCATCAGGCATTTCGCCGTGCGCGAATAAAGTTTCCGGATAGATTGCTCCGGCAGATGCTTCTTCGATAGCAGCTAATTCAACTAAGAAAGTCCACATGCTGATGAAATCGTAAACATAGATGATTTTAGTATTTTCATTGTCTAAAATACTAGATAATGGATAATCATTCATAGTCCTCATTTCGCCAGAAACATCGCCGGTATCGAAAAGCGGAATTTCATCTTCCTGATTCCAGGTATCGTCACAAGTGTAAAACGAAGCTACTTCTGATCCGTCAAAACCGAAAGCGTTGAAGATCGCATTATGTAAATCTTCCAGAGTATCATCTTCAAGAATTGCAATGTCTCTAAAAATATCTTCTTCGGCGTCTAGAATTACTCTAAATTTATAAACCATAATCTTTGTTTTTATTGAGAGGTCAAAGGTAAAATATAAAAAATGAAATACGAATTATGAATTACGATTTGTTGAAAAGATTTTAATTTTTGATTAACTGTAGTTATTGGGCTTGGCAGTCCTGCAAGGTTTTTTAAAACCTTGCAGGTTTGTATTTATACTTAAAGTTATATCTACAGGGTTAAAAACCTTACAGGAATAGGGAATAGAATTATAATTTCCCGGAAAATCTTTTTCTAATCTTATGATAATGTTTGTGGTAAGTACTGTGACTTGGATAACTTCTGCTTGAAGTCATATTATTAAAAACCAAAGCGGTTAAAAGTAAAATTAAAACTCCCACTAAAACCGGAGAAAGCACATACATGTAACCTAATGATTTTACTTTTTCTGTTCCGATAACGGCAATTAAAGCCGTTGCACCTCCGGGAGGATGAAGTGTCTTGGTAATCTGCATTAAAATTATGGCAATTGAAACGGCCAATGGAGCCGCAATATACATAATGTCAGGAACCAGTTTATGAACTGTTACGCCAACAATAGCAGAAACCAAATGTCCCCCAACCAAATTTCGGGGCTGAGAAAACGGGCTCTGAATAATTCCGTAAACCAAAACGCTTGATGCTCCAAAAGAACCAATTAAATAAACGGCATCACTTCCGGAAAAATGCATAGACTGAACGTAAGCCAGAATTCCGATTCCGATAAAAGACCCTAAAAAGGACCAAAAATGTTCTTTATAGTCGATTAAAGTTTCTTTATAAAGAATGTAACGTGTCTTGCGGTAGCTTCTTTTTATTTTTTCAGTTGGCATAAGTCACTAAAATATCAGTTGTGGTATTTTTTTGCCATAGATTTTAATCATTTCAATCCGTGGCCATATAATTTATTTTGTCAGGCCTGGGGCGTAACTATATACAGTATAAGGATAAATTGTTTTTGCAGTGTACTTGGAAATTAAACAAACCACAAGAATCGGGAAAAATAAAGTATAGTCGTTCGTTAGTCCGCAAACGAGGAAAATTGCTGTAAAAGGAGCATGAATGCTGGCACTCAAAACCGCAGCCATTCCGATGATCATAAAGTTAACCGGAATTACATTTACATGAAAAAAGCTGTTTAAGATTGAAGAGAGTAATAATCCTAAAAAAGCCCCAATAAATAAACTCGGTGCAAAAACACCGCCGTCACCGCCGGATGCCAGGGTTATGGAAGTTACAATTGGTTTTAAAATTAAAATCCCAATAAATGTTAGTGCCAAAGTTAGAGTTAACTGAGCCTGAACGGCATTTCCGAAAATCCCTTTTATAGCATGATAACCTTCACCATATAATTGAGGAAAAATGAATAAAGAAACACTCAGGACAACTGAACCAATAATTATTTTATAATAGTGCGTATCAATTTTACCAAATTGTGATTTAAAAAATAACACACAACGTGTCAGATAAACAGAATTCATTCCTGCCAAAATTCCTAAAAGAATAAAATACGGAATCGCTTTTAAATTCCATGTTGCAATAGAAACCGCAAACAAAGGCTCTTCTTTTAAAATACTCAGTAAAGCAAAAGCGACTGAAACCGAAATTACATTTGAAATAATAAAAGCACGGGTTACTTTTCTGGAAATCACTTCAAAAGCAAATAAAACCCCTGCAATCGGACTGCTGAAAAGGGCTGTAACACCTGCGGCAACACCTGCACAGATCAATTCGGTTTTGTATTGGCGAAAAACATTTTCTTTTTCGTGTGCAACAGAACCTATCGTGGCCGTGGCTACAACTGTAGAAACTTCGATTCCTGTTGAACCTCCGAAAATAACAGTTAATAATCCATTAATAAAGTGAGAAGGGATTTTATAAGAAGGAAGATTTTTGGAATTTTTGCCTGTACTTTCAAAAACCTCCTTAATTCCTTTATTTTCTTTTTTCTTAAAAAGATATTGTCTCAGGAAATAAATTACCGATAATCCGAAAACCGGAAATACGATGTAAAATATGGGATGAACCGATACTTCATGAAAGAAGATTTCTTCGTAATATTCCGTTATTTTTTTTAGTGAAATTCCTAAAAAGGCCGAAAGAAAGCCAATTAAAACAGAAACAATAACTAATTTTCGGAGTTTGATTAATTGATGATTTTTTTTGATTTGCGCCGTTTTGTTCATCAGAAGTGATTTTATAATCGCAGAATTTTATTTGCGATTTCACAAAATTAGACAATCAAATCTGTTTTTTAATAATATTCGTTGCTTATTATATGTTAAAATTATTAAAATAAGAAAATTCTTTCAGTGTGTTTTTGTAAATATTGCGGTGAAAATGAATCTCGCAAAGACGCAGAGTCGCAAAGTTTTTCTCGTTTTATGTCATTTCGACGAAGGAGAAATCTCCGCGAGAATCTTTGCAAAGATTAGCGATTGATTGCGAAGATTTCTCATTCGTCGAATGATAAACTGTATCTTTATTCATTGACTTAAAGAAAAACTTAGCGACTCCGCGTCTTTGCGAGATTTAATCGGACAACTTATCTCTCATAAAACTCAATAGGCAATAAATCCGGATCAGCAATGAATGTAAAACGTTTTTCAGTAGTTTCATCAATTCTGATAGGTTCAGATTCTATGTTTCTAGAGTTTAAGAATTCGATAGTTTCTTCCAGATTAATCACCTCAAAAGCCAAATGGCGTAAACCAACAGCCTCAGGTCTTGAAGGGCGTTGCGGTGGATTTGGAAATGAAAATAATTCGACAACATACAAGCCATTCAAAGCCAAATCTAATTTATACGACTGACGTTCTTCACGATAAATTTCCCTGATAATTGTAAGCCCTAAAATTTGGGTGTAAAAATATTTAGACTTCTCGTAATCAGAACATAAAATGGCGATGTGGTGAATTTTATTTAGGGTAAGCATTACTTTTTTGATTCAGGTTCCTGATTTAATTTACGAATGATTTTTGCCGGATTCCCAACTGCTAATGAATTGTCGGGAATGTCTTTTGTAACTACCGATCCGGCTCCAATAACACAGCCTTTTCCGATGGTTACTCCAGGACAGATAACAGAATTTCCTCCAATCCAGCAATCGTCTCCAATAGTAACCGGATACGCATTTTCCAGTGATTTTCTCAGTTCAGCGTCAAGCGGATGCGATGCAGTATAAATCTGGACATTGGGTGCAATAAAAACATTTGATCCAATATTTACATGTGCACAGTCCAGAACAACACAGTTAACATTAAAATAAACGTTATCTCCGCAGAAAATATTATATCCGTAATCGCAATGAAAAGGAGGTTCTATATAAAACCCGGTTCCCGTATTGGGAATTAATTCCTTTAAAATTTCTTTTGCTTTTTTGGTAACGCGATATTCCTTCACATTCAGGCTATGCAAAAGATTTTTTGCAGCTCGGCGGCCTTTTAGCAATTCCGGATCCATGGCATTGTAGTATTCACCGGAAATCATTTTTTCTTTTTCTGTTTTCATTATTTACATTTTCGTCCTGGCAATTTTCTCGTGTATTTTTACGGTTTCCTGCAAAGCTGCGGTGCAATACCAGGGAGTTAATTCGGCTTCCAGTAATTTTGCCTTAATTGCAGGATCTGTTGCAACAAGTGTTTCAGCTTCGGCTACCGTTTCAACATTAAAAATATAAATGCCACGATAGTTTCTGTCATTTTTCATAAAAGGTCCGGCAACAACTAGTTTGCCTTCTTTTGCCAGTTTGTTGATATTGGCCATATGGCCTTCAAATAATTTACTGGTCTCTTCTTTTGAAGCCGTTGTATTGGTTCCTGATTTTAAAAGGCAAAACACATATTTCTTCATACCATATTCATCGGCATTTAGAGATTTTGCCAGTTTTTCATCAAACTTAATTTCAGCTTCCTGTGCAAAAGCAGTAAAGCTTATTAATAAGAATGCGAATGGAAATATGGCTTTTTTCATAAAATTATTTTTAAGACTAAAGTAGTTTCTTTAAAATAACAATCTGTCCCAAATGATAAACATCATGCTGGATAATCCCGTGTATATGTTCATAATAGGTATGATTATTACTGGCATAAATTTTTGCAAAATCGGCATCATCAAAATTTTCAAAAAACGCGTTCCACAACTCCTGTGATTTTGCAAGACTTTGCAAGGATTGTTCCCATGCGGCTTCAGAAGAATCCAGGACCGGAACAAAATAGTTATGATCAGGAGCATTAACGATTTCCCCCTGAACACGGCTCAAAATGGTTCGTCTCCATTGTATAAGATGGTTTACAATTTCCCAAATCGTATTTAAATTGGGATTGATTTTTTTATAAGCCTGACTGGCAGTTATATTTTCCAGAGTATCCGCCAGGGTTACTTCCAGCCATGGATTTCCATTATAAATGGATTGATATAAATTCGAAATTCTTTTGCTTTCTGACATAATTGTTCATTTTTAATACGCAAAAGCTAAGATACAAATAAGTAATTTACAACTCATCCTCAAAATTCTACAATTGGGTTATTTATTATTTATTTTTGATAATTGTCAGAATACATTTGTCTCAACAAAACCAGATGTTATGAAAACCAAAATTATTTTTACGATTACTTTTTTATTTTTTACTGCAATTATTTTTGCCCAAAATACGATTTCAGGAAAAGTGCTGGATCAGAAAGGGAAACCGGTTCCGGGAGCCAACATTTATATTGACGGAACTTATGATGGAGCAACAAGTTCTGAAACCGGTGAGTTTTCTTTTGAAACGACTGCAACAGGAAATCAGTTTTTGATTGTTAGTTTTTTAATGTACGAAACATTCAGACAGGAAATTGATGTAACGAATTATAAAGACCAGATTGTAAAACTAAGAGAAAGTGTAAACACATTGGACGCTGTTGTGATTACTGCCGGAACATTAGAATCGGGAGACAAAGCAAGGGTTTCTGTTCTTAAACCTTTAGATATTGTCACAACTGCAGGTTCTGCCGGAAATATTATCGCCGCTTTGCAGACTTTGCCGGGAACTCAGACGGTTGGAGAAGACGGGCGTTTGTTCGTTCGTGGAGGTGAGGCCAGCGAAACACAAACTTTTGTTGACGGACTTCGTGTTGCGCAGCCTTATGGCTCCACAACTAATAATTTACCAACCAGAAGCAGGTTTTCGCCATTTTTATTTAGCGGAATTG
Source organism: Flavobacterium sp. HTF (assembly GCF_003105115.1). Classification (GTDB taxonomy): domain Bacteria; phylum Bacteroidota; class Bacteroidia; order Flavobacteriales; family Flavobacteriaceae; genus Flavobacterium. Next base: position 37,185 of record NZ_QETH01000009.1, read on the forward strand.
CTTTTTCAACGGGAGGATATTCTGCAGAATATGGCGAGGCCTTGTCAAGTGTTTTACTTTTAAATACTCAGGATGAACCGGATCAGAACAAAACAGATATTGCTTTAATGACAGTAGGTCTTGGAGTAGGGAATACGCAGAAATGGGAAAAAAGTTCCTTTAGTATTAATACCAATTATATCAATCTGGCACCTTATCAGGCAGTGATTCCTCAAAATGTTGACTGGAACAATCCTTATCAGTCTTTGGGTGGTGAAGCGGTTTATCGTTATCATTTCGCAAACGGTATTTTAAAATTATACGGTGCTTTTGATTCTGAAAAATTCGATTTGAATCAGAAAAATGTAAACTTTGCTGATCCTATCAGGACAGATTTAAACAATAATAATTTTTATCTGAATGGTTCTTATAAAGGTGATTTTGGAACAGGATGGCAAATTACAACCGGAATTAGTTATGGTTACAGCAAAAACAAAATCAAATACGATATCAATAATGTTGACACTGACGAAAATGCGGCACAGCTGAAATTTAAATTAAGAAAAAATATTTCTAATTATTTTAAATTGTCTTTTGGAGCAGATTATTTCATTACCAAATTCAATGAAAATTTTAATGACAATATTTCTATTGATGTTGCAAATGGTTACGATTCTAATATTGCCGCTTTTTATACAGAAGGAGATATTTTGTTCTCCAAAAAACTGGCAATGAAAGTGGGAGTCAGACTTTCTAACAATAATCTGCTTGACGAAACCAATCTGGCACCAAGAGCTTCAATTGCTTACAAAGTTTCTAAAACAAGTCAGTTCTCTTTTGCCTATGGGGATTTTTCTCAGACTCCTGTTGTTGATTATATCAAATATTCAAAATACCATCAGTTTGAAAGTGAAAAAGCGCAGCATTATATCCTGAATTATCAGTTTACAAAACCGGGTCAGACTTTTAGAGCAGAAGCTTATTACAAAGATTACAGTAATTTGGTTCAGTACGATACAAAAGATATTCAGTACAATTCGATTTTCAATAATAATGGTTCGGGTTATGCAAAAGGGCTTGATTTATTTTGGAGAGACAGCAATTTGTACAAAAACTTAGAATACTGGATTTCTTATTCTTATATCGATTCAGAGCGACAATATAAAAATTTTCCAACTATGGCGACACCCAATTTTGTAGCTAATCATAGTTTGTCAATCGTAACAAAATATTTTATTACCGACTGGAAATCACAAATTGGATTCACAAACAGCTACAGTTCAGGACGTCCGTACAATGATCCAAATCAGACGCAATTCATGAACGGAAAAACAAAATCATACAATAGTCTGAGTTTTAACTGGGCTTACTTATTAACAACACAAAAAATTCTTTATTTCTCCGTTTCAAATATTTTAGGAAGCCAAAATGTTTTCGGATACGATTACGCCAAATTACCAGACGCAAACGGAGTATACAACAGACAAGCCGTAACACCAACCGCAGACCGATTTTTCTTCGTTGGTTTCTTCTGGACAATCAGCAAGAATAAAAATGATAATCAGTTGAAGAATTTATAGTCTGAGGGGCTAAGTTGCTAAGGTTCTAAGAGGCTAAGATTTTGAGAAAAGGAAAGAATAAAATTCTTTCCTCAGGCCTAGAAGAAGAAAAACCTAAGAACCTTAGCCTCTTAGAACCTTAGCAACTTTTAAAAAAAAAACAATTCAGTCACCAAATTCGACAACTCAGTATCATTTAATTTTAAAAGAATAAAAACCAACATACTTTTGAAGTATAAATTAACAAACAGAGTTTTAATCATCAATAAAAAAGAACTAAGGAGCTAACCTCAGAACCTCAGAACCTCAGAATCTTAGCATCTCAGAAACTTAAAAAAAAGAAATCATGACCAAAATTATCACCGCAATTATGTTATTTGTCTGCAGCTTAATGTCTGCACAAAAAGTAAACCTTACTGTAGCTGTTACAGGATTAAAAAACAATACGGGAATTGTAAAAGTGGGCTTGTACAATTCAGATGATACGTTTCTTAAAACCACTTACAAAAGCATCGTTTCTGAAATAAAAAACAATCAGGTAACCGTTACCTTTATGGATATTCCGGCAGGGCAATACGGAGTGTCTACTTTTCATGATGAAAACAGTAATGGAATCCTGGATAAAAATATGATGGGGATTCCTTCTGAAGATTATGCCGCTTCAAATAATGCTAAAGGATTTATGGGGCCGCCTTCTTATAAAGATGCTAAATTTACGGTCGACAAAGACTCAAAAATCGAAATTATATACTAATAAGATTTAACTGATAAATTAAAAAAACAACCATTTAAAAAATAACAAAATGAAAAACATTATCACCGCAATCGCATTATTTGTAGTAGCAATAACTTCAGCACAAACACAATTTGAACAAGGTATGGGAAAAGCTTTCGGACTTTGGAAAGAAGGAAAAAATACAGAAGCTTCTGCTTTATTTGAAAGAATTGCATCGGCAGAAAAAAACAGTTGGTTACCCAATTATTATGTGGCTTTAGTGAATACAACTTCTGCTTTTTCAGAAAAAGATAAATCAAAAGTAGAGTTGTTACTGACAAAAGCGCAAGATGCACTGGATGTTGAGTTTATCAAAGATCAGAACAATGCAGAATTATATGTTTTACAATCTTTGGTTTATACAGCCTGGGTAGTGCAGGACCCGATGACCAATGCCCAAAAATATTCAGGAAAGATAATGGAGAATTATGCTAAAGCAAAAGCAATAGATCCAAACAATCCAAGAGCTGTTTTTGGAGAAGCTGATTACCAGTTAGGCGGAGCAAAATGGACAGGGGTGGATACAAAACCATTATGCGCTCAGGTTGATAAAGCTGTCGAACTTTTTGGTACTTTTAAACCAGAAACTCCATTCTCACCAAAATGGGGATTAGAAAGAGCTTTGGAAACACAAAAAGGCTGCAAGAAATAATAGTAAAACTCAGGTTATAAATGAAAGAATATAAAAATACATTTGGAGATTTGAAAAGCGGAACAATCATGTGTTTCAAAATCTCTATGGTCTTTACCGTTATATTTTCGGCTTTTTTAGGAGCAGATTTAACAGTAAAAAATGTAGCACTCACATTCTTCTTAAGTTGTTTATATTCTTTCGGACTGGGGTTTGGAAATGGTTTTTTAAATGTTCTTCTGGACAAAAAATGGGACTGGCTAGAACAAACGAACCTCAGGGTTTATTACGGAATTTTAGTTACTATTTTGTATACGGTTCCGGTTGTCTTAGGGATAAATTATATTGTTTTTGTAGTTGTACAAGGCCGGCCTTTAGATACGTTTTTTAGCGAGCAGATGCTTTTGGTAAACCTTTTCTATATCATTTTATCGTTGGGAGTTTCGACTTTTATGCAGGCCAGAAGTTTTATGATAAAATGGAAACAAGCCTCAAGATTTGAAGTAACACAACAAAAGATTATTGCAGGAACGGCAAATGCAAAATTTGAAAGTTTAAAAAATCAGATCGATCCGCATTTTCTTTTTAACAGTTTAAATGTTTTAAGTTCTCTGATTGAAGAAAATCCGGATAATGCCCAGCGTTTTACCACTTCTTTATCTAAAATTTACCGCTATGTTTTAGAACAAAAAGACAAAGAGCTGGTTTCTGTAGAAGATGAATTGTCGTTTGCCAAAACCTATATGAACCTGCTTAAAATGCGTTTTGAAAACAGTTTGTTTTACGAAATGCAGATAACAGAAATAAACCCGGATGCAAGAGTAGTTCCCTTGTCTTTGCAGCTTTTGCTGGAGAACACGGTAAAACATAATATAGTAAGTGAGCAAAAGCCGCTTCACATCAGGATTTTTATCGATGGAGATTATCTGGCCATTCAGAATGATTTCCAGAAAAAAGAAGTTTTGCAGGATCGCCAGGGAGTTGGTTTGCAAAACATTGTAAACAGATACGGAATCATAACAGACAGAAAAGTCGTAATCGAACAAAACGAACAGACTTTTACCGTTAAAATTCCAATTTTAACCAAACAAATTACAGCTATGGATGCTAATGCAGATTATAATGACGAAAACAGATCTTATTTCAGAGCAAAAAAGAGAGTAGAAGAACTAAAAGGTTTTTACGGAAATGTAATCTCTTATTGCTGTATAATTCCATTTCTAATTTTTATAAATTTAAAGTTCTCTCCTGGTTTTCAGTGGTTTTGGTTTTCAGCTTTGGGCTGGGGATTTGGAGTTGTAATGCATGCTTTTAAAGTTTTTGGTTACAGTTCAGACTGGGAAGAAAGAAAAATCAGAGAAATTTTAGAAAAGGGTAACAACAAAAAGACCTGGAAATAATGGAGAAAAATTACACAGAAGCAGAACGTTATTATCAGGCTCATAAAAGAGTAAAAGAAATTAAGGATTTTTATGCGCACCTGGTTATGTATGTTCTTTTCAATCCAATTGTAATTGTGGTCAATCTTATGACTTCTCCAGAATATTTATGGTGTTTATATAGTGTATTTGGATGGGCAATACCGATTGCTTTGCATGGAATGAAAGTTTTTAATTACGGACCGTTTTTCAATAAAGACTGGGAAGAAAGAAAAATCAGGGAAATCATGGAAAAAGATTCCCACATGAATAAAAATGAATTTTGAACTGAAAGTATTTTAGATAAATAATAAAGCAAAATGAGAGAAATCATGGAAGTAAATTATAATGAAGAAGACAAATATCTCTTGGCAAAAAAGAAAGTTGAAGGGATCAAAGGATTTTATGGAAACTTAATCGTTTTTATCGCAGTAAATTTGGTTTTGATTTTCATCAATTTATACACATCACCTGAATATTTATGGTTTTTTTGGCCATTATTCTGGTGGGGATTAGGAGTCGTTTTTCATGGATTAAAAGTTTTTGAAGTATTTCCGTCTTTTGGGAAAGAGTGGGAAGAAAGAAAAATCAAGGAATTGATGGAAAAAGAAAAAGAGAATAGAAATAAGTGGCAATAATTAAATAAAATAAAGATGGGAAGATATAGAAGACGCATGTATGAAGATTATGCACAGGAATTTAGCACTGATGAAAATTTTAATATAGCATACAAAAAAGTAAAAAGAATTAAAGGATTTTATTCGCATTTAAGAATTTATGTAATTATAAATATTCTGATTATTATTGCAAGTGTAAACGGGGAAATCTTCGGAGATCATATCCGCATTCGCGACGGAGGATTATTGAGCTGGCATACTTATTCGACAGCAGTTTTTTGGGGAATTGGTTTACTGGCACACGCATTTTCTGTATTTGGACGCGATATATTTTTTAGTGATGACTGGGAAGAAAGAAAAATCCAGGAATACATGAAAAAGGAAGAGGCCAAAAATAAATGGGAATAACTTTAAATTTTGCATTTTAATAAATGACTACATTAATTATAGAAGACGAAAAGCCTGCGGCAAGACTGCTTCAGAGAAAGTTAGAGAAACTGAATATTGCAGTAGCAACCATGTTACATTCTGTAGAAGAATCAATTGACTGGTTTTCGAATAACGAACATCCGGATTTAATTTTTCTGGATATTCAGTTGTCTGATGGTTTATCGTTTGAAATTTTTGAAAAAATAGACATTAAAAGCGCCATTATTTTCACAACAGCTTATGACGAATATGCGTTAAAAGCTTTTAAGCTCAATAGTATTGATTATCTTCTAAAACCTATTGATGAAGATGACCTGGATGTTGCAGTGACAAAATTCAAGTCCCGTTTACCAAAACCGGAATCGGCAAACAGCAACCTTCAGCTAGATTTTGAGCAGATCAGAAAAATGCTTTCAAATCCTTTTGAGAAGAATTACAAAAAAAGATTTACTGTCAAAATCGGCCAGCATTTAAAAGTAATTACGACTGATGAAATCGAATGTTTTTTTAGTGAAAACAAAGGAACCTATATTCATACTTTCGACAACAGAAATTATCTGATTGATTCTACTTTAGAAATTCTGGAGCAGGAATTAGACAACAAAGATTTTTTTCGTGTAAGCAGGAAATTTATTATTCCGCTTCAGGCTATTAAAGAGATTCAGGTGTATACCAATTCTCGATTAAAAGTTATTTTACCGTCATACAAAGAAGATGAGGTTATTGTAAGCCGCGAAAAAGTACAGGATTTTAAAACCTGGCTTGGATAAATTAAATATTTATCGTTCCTACGGAACTTTGTGTAATGTTGAATTATCATGTCAACGGATTGAAATCCGTTGCTACAATATATTTTTCATTCCTTCGGAATTTATTAGAATTCGGTTTATTTTATAAAATGATTATATATGAAGTTTCTAATGAAGTTTAATTGGAATCTGCAAATTATCATGTAACGTATTAATTTTTAAAACTATATGAATTTCTACAGTTTTTAATATTTGATGAAACTGGGTAAATTATCTAAAGAAAGAGCCATTGGCTCGGCCCATTTTGTAGGGCCGGATTTTAATCCGGTCAAAAAATAATCCGCACCAATTTTGAGAGCTGTAGGCTCGGTTCATATTTCAGCATAAAATATTTATATAAAAAAAGAGCTTCAATTTGAAGCTCTTTTGTGTTTTTTAGATATTTTTTATTTGCTCAATCTATGCAAGGTATACGTCATGGCGCTCAAAAGGAAAAATGCCATAATCTGGTGAATTAATCCTAAAGCCAATGGCACACTGTATAATAGAGTGAAAACTCCCAATAAAAACTGAATGAAAACAAAAAGTACTAAAGTTTTGATTCCGTTTGCCTGAGTACTCGTAAGTGTATATTTTTTACTTTTAAAGAAAAGAAAAAGAATAATCGCCACAACTACATAAGCAAAAGTCCGGTGTACAAACTGAACACCGCTTTTCCCTTCAATTAAATTTTTAACCAAAGAAGATTGCTCAATAAAAACCGATTCATGAATAAATTCCCCGTCGCTCATTAAAGGCCAGTGATTGTGGATTAATCCGGCATTTAAGCCTGCCACAAATCCACCATAAATAATCTGGATTAACAAAGCTACTAGTGCATAACGCGCGATAGTGCGAAGTGGTAATATTTTGTTGATATTTCTTTCAGGATAAATCAAATCCAGTGCTACCCAAAGCGTATAAGCGAAAGTAATAAACGCAAAAGTCAGGTGAAGTGACAGTCTGAAGTGGCTTACATCAGGATTATCAATTAATCCGCTGCGAACCATAAACCAGCCAAGAAAACCCTGAAAACCTCCCATTGCCAAAAGGACGATACATTTTTTGATAGTATCTGTATCCAGTTTCTTTTTGATTAAAAAGTAAACAAACGGAACAAAGAAAACCAATCCGATAATACGGCCGATGAAACGGTGAAACCATTCCCAGAAATAAATAAATTTATAATCTGATAGCTGAAAATCGTTGTGAATATTAATTTTTTGATACTCCGGGAATTTTTTATACTGCTCAAAAGCCTCATTCCATTTTGCTTCTGTAAGAGGTGGAAATGTATCGGTTACCAAATGCCAGTCGGTCATTGATAAACCTGAATTGGTTAAGCGGGTAATTCCGCCCACGACAACCATTAAAAATAATAAAACACAGCCGGATAGTAACCAAATGATTACTGATTTGTTCTCTTTTTTCATTCTTTTCCGATTAATTCAATTTCGTTTTTGTTTTTTGTTTTGGAAATTCTTTTTAAATAAATTCTTGCGAAATATATATTCACCAGGATACTAGGAGGGAATATTATACAGCCAATAATTATTCTGTATATGATACTTGCATAATCAATATTCCAATTAAATAATTTCAATAATGAAGAACTTGAAAGTAGTACTGCCAAAAGAAATATTATAATGGAAGGAAAAACAAGAGACATTAAAAAGTAAAATAATTTATGGCCTAAATGTTTTTTTTCAATATTTCTGATTCCTTTAAAAAAAATAAAATTGGAATAAAAAATTATTACCAATAGTATAATTATATAAGAAACACCTAGAAAATCCATTACTTCTTAAGTGTTAGATTTAACTTTGCAGCCCTTTTAATAACAAAATCATAAGCCGCCTGATATTCATTTGGAATATCGCCTTCTAAAATGGCTTCTTTTACCGCTTCTTTTAAAACTCCAATTTCTCGTGAAGGTTTTAAATCGAACATTTGCATAATTTCTTCTCCTGAAATTGGCGGCTGAAAAATACGAACATGATCACGTTCTTCAACTTCAACAATCTTTTTGCGTACAATTTCAAAGTTTTTATGGTATTTCTTAAACTTCGACGGATTTTTCGTTGTGATATCAGCCTCACATAAAGTCATTAAATTTTCTACATCTTCACCTGCATCAAAAACCAAACGACGAACAGCGCTGTCAGTTACAATATCCTGTGCCAGAACAATTGGACGCGAACTCATAATCACCATTTTTTGCACAAATTTCATTTTGTGGTTTAATGGCATGTGCAAGCGTTCGAATATTTTTTTAGCCATTTTTCCGCCCAGGAATTCATGCCCGTGAAAAGTCCATCCTTGTTTTTTGTTGAAACGTTTTGTTGGCGCTTTTCCAATGTCGTGCAATAAAGCCGACCAGCGTAACCAAACGTCATCCGTATACGGACAAATATTATCGACCACTTCCAATGTATGGTAGAAGTTGTTTTTATGTGTATGCCCTTCAATTTCTTCCACCTGATTCAACGCTGTTAATTCAGGTAAAATGATGTCCAGAAGTCCGGTTTTGTACAATAGCAAAAAACCAACAGAAGGTTTGTCAGTAGAAAGGATCTTATTTAATTCATCAACTATACGTTCACCTGAAATGATGTTTATACGATCTGCATTTTTTGTGATCGCATTCAGTGAGTTTTCTTCGATTTCAAAATTCAGCTGTGTGGCAAAACGAATAGCACGAAGCATTCGCAAAGGATCATCAGAATAAGTGATATCCGGATCCAAAGGCGTTTTTATCGTTTTGTGTTCTAAATCGGCTAAACCATTAAACGGATCTAAAAGTTCACCAAAATTATTTTCGTTTAAAGATAGAGCTAACGCATTTATAGTAAAATCACGGCGGTTCTGATCGTCCTGAAGAGTTCCGTTTTCAACAATCGGATTTCGGCTGTCGCGGTTATAAGATTCTTTTCGTGCGCCAACAAATTCAATATCAGTATCTTCAAAACGCAACATTGCCGTTCCATAGGTTTTGAAAACCTGAACTTTAGGCTTTTTAGGCAGTAACTCAGATACCTTTAAGGCTAGTTCAATTCCGCTTCCGACAGCAACAATATCAATATCCTTTTTAGAACCACGGTTTAAAAGTAAATCGCGAACGAAACCGCCAATTACATAACTATCAACATTTAGTTCTTTTGATGCCTCCGAAATGATTTCGAAGATTTTATTTTGTAAAGCTGTTTTGTAATTTGTTTGTATAGCCACGAATTCACGAATTTTTGAATAAAAGTCGATTTCAGATTTCTAAGAAATGAAATGCATGCAAATTTACAACATAGAAAATGCCTATTATAATCTATCGCCCACTTTTTTGAACAATTTCACATTTTGATACACTGATTTTTGTGAATTGAGAAAGCGTTGCCACGAATTACACCAATTTCCACGAATTTTCCTGAAATTCTCTACTGGTGATTTGTATTGATTCGTAGCGAAAAATATAATGACAGATTAAAAGAATTAAAAAATCCGTGTAAATCTTTTTAATCTGTATCAAAAAAATCTTCAATTGGTATGAAATAATAATTAGTGGAAATTCATGTAATTAGTGGCGAAAAAAACTATTTATAATACCATCAAACAAATCAATTGCAATAACAGATTTTTAGAAATTCAATTTGTATTTTTGAATCAATTAAAAATGCACAAATGAAAATCGTTATATCGCCTGCAAAGTCATTAAATTTCGAAAAAGAATTACCAACCACTCAACATACAGAACCGTCTTTTCTAAAAGAAGCGCGTCAGGTTCATAAAGTTTTAAAACCTAAAAAACCGGCAGAATTATCTGAATTAATGTCAATTTCTGAAAAGCTTGCTGATTTAAACTGGCAGCGAAATCAGGAATGGAAAACTCCTTTTACACCTGAAAATGCGCGTCCGGCAGTTTATACTTTTGATGGTGATGTCTATACCGGTTTAGATGCTTATACAATTCCGCTGGAAAAATTAGATGCTTTACAAGATAAACTTAGGATTTTATCCGGACTTTACGGCGTTCTAAAACCGTTGGACTTAATGCAGGCGTATCGTCTGGAAATGGGAACCAAATTACCAATTGGTGAACATAAAAATTTGCATGATTTCTGGAAAGCCCCGGTTACAAAAGCCTTAAATAAAGAATTGACAAAAGGTGAATTATTCGTGAATTTAGCCAGTAACGAATACTTTTCGGCAGTTGATGTAAAAGCGTTAAAAGTTCCTGTAATCACACCCGATTTTAAAGATTACAAAGACGGAAAATTAAAAATGATCAGCTTTTTTGCCAAGAAGGCGAGAGGCATGATGGTGCGTTATATCATTGATACCAATGCAGAAACTATTGATGACCTGAAAGGTTTTAATTATGAAGGATATCAGTTTGATGCGAATCTTTCTAAAGGGAATCATTTGGTTTTTACGAGATAGTTTTTTTGAGGTTCTAAGGTTCTGAGGCTTCGGAATCAATGCCTTGCAGATTTATAAAATTTATTTAATAAAAATAACAGCAAAAAATAAACGCCGAATTCAATATTAGAATTCGGCGTTTTATATGCGTATTATAAAATTATTATTAGTGCATTGCGTCGGCTGCGCTAATCTTGTTCTTCCCTTTTTTAATAAAGAGAATAATCGGTATACAGCATAAAAACATAATTCCCAGATACATGAAAATATCTATGTAGGCCATTACGGTACTTTGCTTAAGAACAGCATACTCTAATGCCTGATAAGATTTTTTAAGAGCAACGTCAGCACTGTATCCTTTAGACATAAATGCCTGTTGCATACCTGTAACACGTTGACTTACTTCATGTTTTGCAGGATCCAGATTATTAATCAGATTAACTCTGTGTTCCTGACTAAAACGGGTAATAAAAGTGGTAATAATTGCGATTCCAAATGATCCGCCAAGCTGACGCATCATTCCGGTAAAAGCGGCTCCCTCACCAATTTGTTTTCCTTTTAATGTTGACAGAGAAAGAGTTGTTATCGGTACAAAAAGTAATCCTAAACCAATTCCTCTAAGGATTAATGGCCAATACATATGTTCTACACCGGTATCTGGTGTCATACGGGTCTGCATCATAAAGGTAAAAAAGAAGAAAACTAAAAATCCAACTCCCACCATATATCCCTGAGGCACACCTTTCTGAATCATATTACCCACAAAAGGCATCATAATGGCAGTGGTAATCGAACCCGGAATCAATAATAATCCGGCGTCAGTTGCGGTCCATCCTAAGATTGACTGCGTATAAATCGGAATAATCAACGTTGATCCATATAAACCGAAACCAAGAATAAAACACATTATGGTTCCGATTCTTAAATTCCCGTCTTTTAAAACACTTAAGTTTACAATTGGATGTTTGTAAGTCAGCTCTCTCCAGATAAAAAGAACTAATCCTAGAACAGTCACTACACTTAAAGTAACAATAAGTGAATCATTAAACCAGTCGTCCTGTTGTCCATGCTCCAAAACGAATTGTAAAGATCCGATGAAGGCACTCAATAAAAATATTCCCCACCAGTCAACCTGGTTTGCTTTTAATTTCTCTCCGTATTTTGGACTTCTAACAAATGTTAGAGCTAAAATGGTAGCAATAATTCCCAACGGAATATTGATATAAAAGATATAAGGCCAGGAGTAATTATCTACTAAATACCCCCCCAAAGGCGGTCCAAGAGTTGGTCCCACAATTACACCCATTCCGTAAATAGCCTGCGCCATACCACGTTTTGCTACAGGGTAACTTTCGGTAATAATAGTTTGGGCCGTTACAAGAAGGGCACCTCCACCCATTCCCTGAACAAACCTAAAAGCTACCAGTTCCCATATATTACTGGCATTTCCACATAAAAAAGAACAGACCGTAAATATTATAATCGAGGCTACAAAGTAATTACGTCTTCCAAATTGCTGTGAAAGCCAGCTCGTCATCGGGATTACAATAACATTCGCAATTGCATATGCTGTAATCACCCAGGCCACATCAGTCAAAGTAGCACCAAGGCTACCTCGCATGTCTGTTAGTGCTACGTTTACAATCGTGGTATCAACAATTTCCAGCAAAGCACACAGTACTGCTGTAATCGTGATAATGACACGTCTGTAACCGTATTCAACTAAATCGTCTTCTCCTTGTACTGCTTTTGTCATTTTTTATTTCAAATGTACGTCTACATCAACATTCATTCCCGGACGCAATAATTTTACTTTCTCAGGATCGTTTGATTCATCTAAACTAATTTTTACTGGTAATCTCTGAATTGTTTTTACGAAGTTTCCTGTTGCATTATCAGGAGGTAAAAGTGAAAAACGAGATCCTGTAGCAGGAGAAAAAGAAGTCAAAGTTCCTTTAAACTCATAGTTAGGATAAGCATCTACTTTTAAGCTTACTTTTTGCCCCACAACCATTTTATTTAATTGGGTTTCTTTGAAGTTAGCTACAACCCATGCTTCGTTATTATTGATAATATAAAATAAAGATTGTCCTGGCTGAACCAATTGTCCCGGCTGAATATCAACTTTAGAAACCTGTCCGTCAATAGCAGCAGTTACTACCGTATAAGTAAGATTTAATTTAGCAACATCAAGCATTGTTTTCGCTTTTTTGATGTTTGCAGAAGCTACTTCAGTTTGTTTGTCAGAAACTTTAGATTTAGATTCAATTACCGATTTTTGGTAAGAACTTGCTCTTTGTTGTTGTTCTAAAACACGAACCTGATTTTCAGCTTCGTCTTTTGCAGTCTGAGCCTGTTCAAATTGTTGTTTTGTAATAGTATGTGTTTTGTACAGATTGTTGTAACGGTTAAAATCGTTTGTCAGTTGTCTCAATCTGATTTTGGCACTTTCGATAGAACCACCGGCAGATTTCATATTGGCATCAGAAACCGAAATACTTGCATATGCACTTCCGATATCAGCTTTTGCAGCTTCGTATTGACCTTCAGCTCCTAATAAAGCAGCATTTGCTTCGTCAATTTTTAGCTGATAATCTCTTTTATCGATTGTAAATAAAGTATCTCCTTTTTTTACAAAATCATTATCTTTTACATAAACCTTACTAATATATCCTGAAACTCTTGGGATAATTGGATTCATTTTTTTCTCGATTTGAGCATCATCCGTTTCTTCGTGAGCCTGAGAATGTAAATATTTTGATATTCCGTAAGTTCCGCCCACTAAAACCAAAACGGTTAGTATAATGATGAATTTTTTATTTGTCTTTTTCTTTTCCATGAGAGCTGTCGATTATATTTTAGAAAGATTGAATGATTGTGATAATTGTCCTGATACTGAAAGTAATTCGTAATATTTTTGAATAATGGCTGCTTTAGACAAAGCGGTGTTAATTTTTGCATTAAGATGTTCTACATCAGCTTCAACTAAATCATTGGTATCAGATAAACCATTGTCGAATTTATCTTTTACCAGCCTGTAGTTTTCTGCTGCCTGCTGAAGAGCTTCGTCATAAACCACACTTTGGTTGATTGCCAGATCATAATCTTCAATAGATTTCTGAACTTCAACTTTAATACGGTCTGTCATAATCGCTTCTGTATTTTTTACTTCTAAAGCTCTGCTTTCTGCCTCACGAACATGAGCATTGTTTTTTATAATTCCCGATAAATCATAAGTAAGGCCTACACCAAAATTCATTGCATACTTTACGGTAATAAAATCTTTAAGATCTAACGCTGTGTAGCCACCCAACAAAGCAAGAGTTGGATAATAACCCGCTTTTGCAACTTTGATATTGGCTTCACTGGCTTTTTGCTGGAAACGAAGAGCCTCTAAGTCTTTTCGGTTTTCAAGTGCAATGGCATCAGATGTCGGAGCATTACTTGTTTTTAAACTAAAGAAATCATTTTCATTAACGTCAATTTTTACACCCGGATCTAATTTTAATAAAGTTACGAGATAAAAATTAATGTTGTTGATGTTATTATTCGCTTCATCAATAGATAATTGTGTTTTTGAAACCAATAACTGCGCTTTCAATAAGTCATTTCTCGGAATGATTCCGTTTTTTTCTAATTCAGTAAAATCAGTAACACGCTGTTTAGCCTGTTTTTGATTTTCGTTTAAAAGATCAAGTGTTTTTTGGGCTTTGTATAAAGCAGTGTAATAAGTAATTACACGCAAAGCAACATCTTCTTTAGTTTTAGCTGCATTGGCAGTTTCTGCTTCATAAAGATTGTCATAAGCATCAATACTGCTCTGGATTTTAAACCCCGAAAAAATCGGAAGGCTTAAATTTGCCATACCAAACATCGCACGGTCCGGAGAAGCCATTGACTCACCATTTGCCTCGTCATTGTGCATATCGATTGAAGCTTTACCTAAACGTTGATATTGCCCCTGAATTTTAAGATCTGGATATTGGTTATTCTTAACCGTTTGCAGTTCGTATTTTTTTGAGTTTACCTTAGTATTGGCAAGCGTAACTTCGTTACTCTTTTCCCAGGCCATTTTAACGGCTTCGTCTAAAGTTAAACTTGTTTTTTCTTGTGCTTCTATTGAAGATATTCCGATAAAGAAAACCCCAAAGAGCATTAATTGACTAATTTTCATAAACAAGTAGCGCTTTTATAGTTTGTTGAATGTGCTTTGTAAGACTGTTTTTAATATAATCGTTATATAACGTTTCTGTTTTTAAATTCAGGAGTTCCTGAAAAAAAGGCTTATTCATGTGAAAATGAAAATAAGTACCCATAATCGTCGGAGTGATAAGCGGAATAATGATATCTTTTCTAAAAATCCCTTTCGATTGGCCCTCATTGATAATGGTTTCCAGTGATTTTAGATTTCCTTTTTTCAGTTCGGTGAAAACGGCAAGACTCTGCTCTCTTTTTTTTGAAGTAAGTTCAAAGTGTAAAACCCTGAAAATCCCTCTGTTGCAATTGATTCGGTTAATGTAAATTTCAACTAATTTATTTACTTTATCAAGAGGTTCGAGATTTTCATGCTGTAAACTTTCGATTTGTAATTTTAAATCGGCTGTTTTGTAGATAATCAAAGATTCAAGCAGTTTTTCTTTAGAACCAAAATAATACGAAACCATGGCAATATTAATTTTGGCCTCTTTTGAAATGTCCCGTATAGACGTTCCTTCAAATCCTTTGTCCGAAAAAAGCTTTTCTGCAACTTCCAGGATTTGAATTTTTTTATCGTTTAATTCGATCTGTGACATGATGTTGTTTTGAAATCGGATACAAAATTAAACACTTGTTTAATTTAAACACTTGTTTAATTTTATTTTAACATAATATTAACATAAAACGGTGTAGTCGGTTTTTAAATATAATTACTTGAAATATGCATTTAAAGCAACAAAAAAGCTGAAACAATATTAGTAATAATATTGTTTCAGCTTTGAAATTAACGCAATTTTGTCATTTCGACGAAGGAGAAATCTTCCTTGCTGGATCGACAAAGAATGGCTTTTTGATTGCGGAGCTTCTTACGAAGATTTCTCCTTCGAAGGACAAAGTAGACTTTCTATTGCATTTATTTATAGAATCTCTCCAACAAATTCTTCAATTTTCCCGCTTCCGTTTTCACTTAAATGTTTAATAAAAGCACTTCCAATAATAGCGCCTTTTGCATATTTTGTCGCCTGAGTGAAAGTCTCTTTATTTGAAATTCCGAAACCAATAATCTGAGGATTTTTTAAATTCATGTTTGAAATTCTTTCGAAATAATCTTCCTGTACATTTCCAAAACCAGATTGAGAACCCGTAACACTTGCAGAACTTACCATATAAATAAATCCGCTTGAAACGCTGTCGATAAAACGAATGCGCTCATCAGAAGTCTGAGGTGTAATCAGGAAAACATTGATTAATCCGTATTTTTCGAAAATGGCTTTGTACTCTTCAGCATAAACATCAACCGGAAGATCCGGAATAATTAATCCGTCGATACCAATTTCTGCACATTTTTTACAAAAAGCTTCAAAACCGTATTGTAACATCGGGTTGAAATATCCCATTATAATCAACGGAATTTTTACGCTTTCGCGGATGTTTTTCAGCTGATCGAAAAGAAGTTGAGTCGTCATACCGTTTTTCAAAGCCTGGGTCGAACTTGCCTGAATGGTCGGGCCATCGGCCAATGGATCACTAAACGGAAGTCCGATTTCTATTAAATCAACGCCATTTTTTTCTAAATCCTGAATAATCTGCACGGTATCATTTAAGTTAGGATATCCCGCAGAAAAATAGATAGAAAGTATCTTTTTATCTTCTTGTAATTTTTGAGTTATTCTGTTCATTTTTAATATCTTTTTTCTCCTGCAAGTCCCGAAGTTTCGGGAAAACCTTGTAGGAATGTTTGATTTTTTATTTTACAACTGATTTAAAAATATTTTTTGAAATCGTTTATTCAGATATTCTTTTTAAAGATTAATAATCTTACTTGTCCAGTTATCATTTTGGCTTTCTGCCAATAATAATCCGGAATCTGAATCATTCATCTGAGCAACTAATTCTCCTTTGTTATTCCAGAAAGCGCTTTTTCCACCAGATGGATATCCCCAGGATTCTCCGCTAAAATTGGACATCAAAACATTCATTTTATGTTTCTCCGCATAACTTTGCAAATCCCTGTACGCATTTGGAATTCCGTTTGGTGAAAAGAAAATACTGGCAATATAAATTGAAGTTTCTTTTTCGGAAGCATTTTTCGGATGAAGCGGATTGTCAATATCGGCACAAATGGCAAATGAAATTTTCTGGTTTTCAATCGTAATTACCGGATTGTAATCAAAAGAAGACTGGAAAAATTCATCTTCACCTTCATGCAAAAACTGCTTTGTATATATAGAAACCGAGTTATCCGGAAAAATTATAAATTCACCAATAAACAATTCTGATGCAGTCTGAACAGGAGCGCCCGCAACAATAATGATGTTGTGCTCAACAGCCAGTTCTTTTAAATGTTCTATTCTGGAATCGTCTTTAGCAAAAGCCAGTTCTGCCGCATTTTCTCTTTCATAACCTGTAATGGATAATTCCGGAAAAACAATTAAATCAGCTCCTTCTTGCGCAGCTAATTTTATAAGTTCATAATGATCTGATAAATTAGATTCAATATCCCCGCGTTTTGGTTTTGTCTGTGCTGCTGCTAAAATCATTTTCTTTGGTTAATTATAAATTTTCAATATAAATCCAGGCAATGATTCCCGATTTAAGTGTTACCTGAACTCTTTTGTAAGAGTTAGATTCGAATAAATCTGCTTTTGCCAGATCCGAGCTGGAAATATCGAAAACAATACCTTTTATAGCATCAGATAGATTATCGCTTGCAACTGCCACAAAATAATCTGTCATTCCAAATTCTTCTTCGATCTGAAGGTCCTTTAGTTTGTAGCCTGAAAGCTGATCTCTTGTTCCGGTTAGTATTTTATTAAAAACCTGCATTTGAATTTCTCTTGATTGTAATGTCCCGTATGAGAATATCTTTTCCATAATACTATTTTTATTCTTATTTGTTTGCGTTAGGGATGGGAGCGGCATCCTTTTTTGTGGCTTTTTCTGCCACAAAAAAGATATAGCGGACAGCCCGACCCTTGGGTAACGCCAAAATTATACTTTTTCCTATAATTTAAAATAATCTATGTAAGTATTTAAGTCTTTATCTCCTCTTCCGGAAAGACTTATTACAACAATATCGTCCGGTTTGAATTTTTTATCGTTTAAAACGGCCAAAGCGTGAGAAGATTCTATCGCAGGAATAATTCCTTCCAGCTTGCAAAGTTCCATTCCGGCTATCATCGCATCATCATCAGTAACAGAGAAAAATTCGCCTCTTCCGGTCTGCGCCAAATGAGCGTGCATTGGGCCAACACCAGGATAATCCAGACCTGCAGAAATAGAATACGGTTCTGTAATCTGTCCGTCTGTTGTTTGCATCAAAAGTGTTTTGCATCCGTGAATAATTCCCATTTTTCCCAGTTTACTGGTTGCGGCGCTATGACCGCTGTTTACTCCCAGTCCGGCAGCTTCAACGGCAATAATTCCCACCGCAGGTTCGTGCAAAAAGTGATAAAAAGTTCCGGCTGCGTTACTTCCTCCGCCAATACAGGCCACAACATAATCAGGGTTTTCGCGCCCTTCTTTTTCTTTTAGCTGTGATTTGATTTCTTCTGAAATAATACTCTGAAAACGGGTCACCATATCCGGATAAGGATGCGGGCCAATTGCCGAACCAATGATATAATGCGTATCAACAGGATTATTAATCCAGTCGCGGATAGCTTCATTAGTGGCATCTTTTAGGGTTCTTGATCCTGAAAGAGCCGGACGAACTTCTGCGCCGAGCATTTTCATTCGGGCAACATTTGGAGCCTGACGCGCAATGTCGATTTCGCCCATATATACAATACATTCCAGGCCCATTAAAGCACAGACTGTAGCAGTTGCAACACCATGCTGACCCGCTCCGGTTTCGGCAATAATACGTTTTTTACCCAAGCGTTTTGCAACCAGAATCTGACCGATTGTATTGTTTATTTTATGTGCTCCGGTATGATTTAAATCTTCTCTTTTTAAGTAAATTTTGGTGTTGTATTTTTCGGATAAGCGGTTGGCATAATAAAGCGGACTTGGCCTCCCGACATAATCCCGAAGCAATTGATTGAACTCGGACTGAAAATCCGGCTCGGCCATAATTTTTAAATAATTCTGGCGTAATTCTTCTACATTTGGATATAGCATTTCGGGAATATAAGCTCCTCCAAATTCTCCGTAATATCCTTTTTCGTCTACGTTAAAATTCATTTTTTTAAATTTTAAAAGTTTGCAACTTCAAATTTTCGTTTGAAATTGGTTAATAGATTTTTGTTTTTCAGCCCCGGTTCGATTTCAAATTTACTATTTACATCAACAGCATAAATAGGCAAGTTGCTTTTTGAAATTTCCTCTATGGCTTTTAATTCATTAATTCCGATTCCGCCGCTCAAAAAGAAGGGTTTGTCCGAATTGTATTTTTTCAATATTGTCCAGTCAAAAGTGGTTCCGTTACCGCCCGGTAATTTTCCTTTGGTGTCAAATAAAAAATAATCACACACTGGTTCAAAAGGTTTTATGACTTCAAAATCAAAATTGTCATCGGCAGAAAAGGCTTTTATGATTTCGACTTTTTTTGGCAATTGTTTCTTTAATTCTGATATAAATTCAACCGATTCGTTTCCGTGTAACTGAACGGCTTGTAAATTATGTTTTTTGACCTTTTCTAAAATTTCTTCCTGGCTCTGATTTACAAAAACGCCTACTTTTTTAATTGTTTTTATAAGTTCAGGAATGTCTTGGGTAATGTATCGTGCGGATTTGTCCCAGAAAATAAATCCCATATAATCGGGCAGGAGCGAACCTACTTCGATTATATTTTCGGGATATTTCATACCGCATATTTTGAGTTTCATTTTTTTTATGCTTTAGGCAATAAGCTTTAAGCTTTAGGCTTTGTACTTTATGCTGATTCTTTTTTATGCTTTAAGCAATACGCTTAGACTTTAATGTTTAATTTTTTTTCGATGTTTGTTAAAAGCTTACAGCCTATAGCTTACGGCTTACAGCTGACTTATAAAGTCAATAGCTGCCTGGCCGGCGTTATCGGTTTTCATGAAGTTTTCTCCAATTAAGAAACCTTTGTAGCCGTATGGTTTTAGTTCCTGAATGGCTTCGATTGATGAAATACCGCTTTCTGAAACTTTTACAAAATCATCCGGAATTTGCGATGCTAATTCTTTGCTGAAATCCAGACTTACTTTGAATGTTTTTAAATTTCGGTTGTTTACCCCAATCATATCTAAAGTTGGCATAATCGATTTTTCTAATTCTTCCTGATTGTGAACTTCCAGTAAAACTTCTAAACCTAATTTTTGAGCAAATTCAGATAATGATTTGATTTCGTCACGGGTCAAAACGGCTGCAATCAGTAAAATCAAATCGGCTCCGTGAGCTTTGGCTTCCAAAATCTGATATTCATCTACTATAAATTCTTTTCGCAAAAGCGGAATATTTACAGACGCTCTTGCTAAAAGCAAATCGTCTAAAGAACCTCCGAAATATTTTCCGTCAGTCAAAACAGAAATTCCGCAGGCACCGGCATTTTCGTATCCTTTTACAACTTCTTCAACCGTAAAATTATTGTTGATGATTGATTTTGAAGGAGAACGACGTTTATGTTCGGCTATAACTCCCGAATTGCTTTCTTTTAATTTATGGCTCAGGGAAATGGTTTTTCTTTCAAAAAAAACAGAACTTTCCAATTGCGAAACCGGAATGATTGATTTTTTCAGAAGTACTTCTCGTTGTTTATCAAATATTATTTTATCTAAGATATTCATTGTTTATTTGTTTCAGGTTTCAAGTTTCAGGTTTGCTCCAACAACTAGAAACCTGAAACTTGAAACAATTCTTTACTTGCTTAGTTCTTGTAATTTTTTGAGTGCCTGATGTCCTTTACCGGAAAATAGACTTTCTTTGGCAAGTTCAAAACCTTCTTGCGGACTGCACTTTGTTACTGTCGAAATTGCCATTGCAGCATTGGCACAAACCACATTATTTTGTGCTTCGTTTCCTTTTCCTGAAATGATAGTAGTAAACATTTCTGCTGATTCTTCAATTGTTTTTCCGCCTTCGATTTCCGTTTGAGATAAAAGACGAACGCCAAAATCTTCCGGTTTCAACATTCCTTCCATGTGGCTGGTAATGATTTTAGTAGGTCCGGTTAATGAAATTTCGTCATAACCGTCAAGCGAATGCAAAATCGTAAAATTGACATTGGTATTTTGGTATAAATAGGCATACATTCTCGCTAGTTCCAAATTGAAAACCCCTACCAGCTGATTGTTTGGAAATGACGGATTTACCATAGGTCCCAACATATTAAAAAAGGTTTTTACAGCCAGTTCTTTTCTGATTGGGCCGACATTTTTCATCGCCGGGTGAAACAGGGGAGCGTGCAGCACACAAATTCCGGCCTGATCGATACATTTTTCTAAAAACGAAGGATCATTACTGAATTTAATACCCATTTTTTCCATTACGTTGCTTGATCCTGAAATAGATGAAACCCCGTAATTTCCGTGCTTGGCTACTTTTATTCCGGCTCCGGCTGCTATAAATGAAGCTAAGGTCGAAATGTTGAACGTATCTTTTCCGTCACCGCCCGTTCCGCACAAATCGATGGTATTGTAAGCTGATAAATCAACACGAATGCATAATTCCAATAAAGCTTCGCGAAAGCCCGAAAGCTCGTCAATCGTAATGCTTCGCATCATAAAAACAGTCAAAAAAGCCGAAATCTGACTTGGATTATACTGACCGCTTGAAATATTAATCAATACGTTTTTTGCTTCTTCTTTTGAAAGTATTTCGTGATTGATTAATTTGTTTAATATAGTTTTCATTTTTTCTTTAAGTTGCTAAGGTTCTAAGTTGCTGAGATACTGAGTTTTTGTTTCAAGTTTCAAGTTTTCGCTAACCTGAAACCTGAAACCTGAAACAAAATTTTATTTTAACTCTTAATCCAGTTCTCTAAAATTCTTTTTCCTTTTGGAGTTAAAACACTTTCGGGATGAAACTGAACGCCTCTTACATCATAATTTTTGTGTCTTAATGACATGATTTGACCGTTTTCGTCTATTGAAGTTGCTTCCAGAACGTCTGGTAAATTAGCGTCAACCACCCACGAGTGATACCTTCCCACTTCGAATTCATTCCCTAAACCTTCAAACAAAATTTCGTCTGAAACTACTGTTTTTACATTTGTAGCAACTCCATGGTATACTTTGTCAAGATTTGAAAGTGTTCCTCCAAAAACTTCTCCTATTGCCTGCTGTCCTAAACAAACGCCTAAAATACTTTTTGTTGGAGCATATTTTTCGATTACCGCTTTTAATAAACCGGCTTCATCAGGAATTCCGGGGCCTGGCGAAAGCAATATTTTATCGAAAGAAGCGATTTCGTCAATTTCGAATTCGTCGTTTCTGTAAACCGTAACTTCGCAGTTTAAATCTTCTAAATAGTGCACTAAATTGTAAGTGAAACTATCGTAATTGTCTATAACTAATATTTTTTTCATTTTTCTTAAGGTTCTAAGTTGCTACGGTTCTGAGTTACTAAGTTTCAACTTGAAACCTGAAACAAAGAAAACCTGAAACTAAATTTTCTATTTTTCCCGAACGTATTTTTCATTGATAATACGGTCGATTCCTAATTTTTCTACTTTTTCGATTCCTTTTTGAATCAGAGTGTCATTTTTAATTTTTACTACAAATTCAAATTTGCCGTTTTCCCATTGCCTGTTATTAAAAAACTCCAGATTTTCTGTGTATATACTGTCTTTTAAAGTGTATTTTCCGCCTCCGCCAAAAAACACGGCATTTGTTGAATCCTTGCCATTATGTAAATCATGATTGAAAAAAGCAAAATGGGTATCATTTATAATTTTAATCATTTTTGTTTTTGGATTGAAAGTCGAAAACGTTGAATCTTTTTCTGTTGTTTCAGCTGATATAAGACGCCAGGTTCCCTGAATTGAATTCTCCCTTTTTTCTGAATTACAAGAGGTTATAGTAACGATTAAAATTAAAATTGATAATGCTTTTTTCATGATTTTGTGGTTTTTGGTTATTGTTTCAGGTTTCAGGTTTCACGTTCCAACAACTTGACCCGAGGCTGAAAGCCGAACGGGCGAAGCAAACTTGAAACCTGAAACAAAAGAAATCTATATTTGTTCTGCCATTTCAAGCGCAGTATTCAACGCTCTTAATTTATTATACACTTCCTGCATTTCGCTTTCTTCATCTGAGCTGGCAACAATTCCGGCACCGGCCTGACAATGCAGCTGATGGTTTTTGGAAAGGAAAGTCCGGATCATAATAGCATGATTAAAATTGCCTTCAAAGTCCATAAAGCCAATGGCACCGCCATAAAAATTACGATTGGTTTTTTCATAATCTTCGATTAACTGCATGGCTCTGTGTTTTGGTGCACCGCTCAAAGTTCCTGCCGGGAAAGTATCGGCAACAACCTGCATGGTAGTGGCTTTTTCATGTAAATGTCCCGTAACTTTTGATACTAAGTGAATTACATGCGAGAAAAACTGAACTTCTCTGTATTTTTCTACGTTTACATCGTGTCCGTTTCGGCTTAAATCATTTCTTGCCAAATCGACAAGCATTACGTGTTCGCTGTTTTCTTTTTTATCTTCAGAAAGTTCTTTTGCCAAAAGAGCGTCGCGTTCGTCATTTCCGGTTCTTTTGAAAGTTCCTGCGATTGGGTGAATTTCGGCCTTTCTGTTTTTTACAATAATTTGTGCTTCAGGAGAAGAACCGAATATTTTGAAATCGCCATAATCAAAAAAGAATAGATATGGAGATGGATTAATACTTCTTAAAGCTCTGTAAACATTAAATTCATCACCTTTAAATCCTTGTGTAAAACGACGTGATAAAACCAGTTGGAAAACGTCTCCGCGGAAACAGTGTTTTTTAGCTAAAGCCACATTATGTTTAAATTCTTCATCGGTAAGGTTTGAGAATCCTTCGCCTTCTTTGGTGAACTTATAGGAAGCAATATTTCTGGATTGCAATAATTGCTCAATTTCTGCAATGTTGTTTTTTCCATCAACGCTGTGGCAGAAAATATAAGCTTCGTTTTTGAAGTGATTTATGGCAATGATATTTTGATACACCGCATAAAATACGTCCGGAATTGAAGTCGCGTTGTCTTTTTTAGCAATGGAAACTTTTTCGAAATAACGAACAGCATCGTAAGAAATGTATCCGAATAAACCGTTGTTAATGAATTTGAAATCATTTTTCTCAGACTTAAACTGACTTGAAAATTCCTGAATTATTTCCGGAATATTCGTTGAAGCATCTACTGAAATTGTTTCTGCAGTTCCGTCAGGAAACGTTTTTGTGATCACTTCGTTTTCGATTTTAATCGTTGCAATCGGGTTACAGCAAACGTAAGAGAAACTATTGTCATTTCCGTGATAATCACTACTTTCCAGTAACAGACTGTTTGGAAATTTATCTCTTATCTTAAAATAAATACTTACCGGCGTGATGGTGTCTGCCAGAATTTGTTTGTAGTGTGTGTTGAGTATAAAAGGTTTCAATGTATATAGATTTTAATTTTTTAATATTTTTTGTGTTTTGGTTTGAACCAAAAAAAAAGGCTTGTCGTGATGACAAGCCTTTTATATTTATAGTTTTACAATACCATAGGAAGCTTTGTTCACGACGTTTGACGTAAATTCTTCCACCACCAAGTATTGTTTAAAATTGTTCTCATTTCTTTTTTTGTTGAAGCAAAGATATAAATGTAATTTGGATTGAGAGATATAAAAAGGCAAAAAAAACTTTTATAAATCTGAAAATTTGTTACATTTTATTTTTAATTCTTCTTTAAATGCTTAATTTCCGATTGCAATTGTGTTATTTATGTTTGCTCTAAAATCCGGGTTTCCTTTAATATTTGGCATAATAAATAATTCATTGTTCTTCATTTTAGTATAACCTATTCCGTTTTCAGGCTTATTATACCAGTTGTCAAGAGTACTATTGATACTGCCTGATTCGCTTGTAATACCACCATTGCAATTATTTACCACCACATTTTTGAATGTAATTTTAGATAAACTTTCATCACCGTTTCCAACATTTGCTTCCAATAAAACAAAAGGAGTGAAACCGGAAACAATTGTATTGGTTAAACTGAAAAAAGTATTTTCTCTGACAAAAACAGACTCCCTTACCAATCCCTGATTGTTTTCTTCAAGATTTACCAAAGTAATATTGCTTGCCGTTATTTTGGTAAATTTCTTGCTCATATCCGTATTCTGAACTTTATCATATGAATCTATCTCAAAGCATCTTGATCCTGAAACATCTGATGAAAAAGGGTGTCGGATAGCAATACTATTACTAATATTGATTTGGGCACCTTGTGTAAAATCAAAATCATCATCTGTAGTTCGGTAAGAAACTAAATTACTCATGTTCAAATCTCCACCGTAACATTCGAAAGAATCATCATTCGAAAAACTGATTTGGATATTATTTAGGATTGTTTTTTTTCCAACACCTGCTAAGGAAAGCCCGTTAAGTTCTTTTAAAGCACTTAATTTTCGGCCTGCATATTCAATTCTCACATATTTTAAAATCCCCGAATTATCTTCTGCGTCCTGACCTCCGTAATGATTCAGAATTGGGTCTAAGTCAAATGGCAATGTGTGCAAACCTCCAAGAGTATTGATCGGTGCTTTTCCTAATACAATAATACCACCCCAGTCACCAGGTTTTCTTTCTGTTTTTTCTTTATTTGAAGTAAAAACAATAGGATCCGTTTCTAAACCTTCGGCTATAATTTTTGAACCATTTGTTATAACAAGTGTCCCGCAGCTTTTATCATCTCCACGAATTACAGTTCCCGGTTCGATACTTAAAGTAGCGTTATTTGTTACATAAACAACACCAACTAATTGATACGTATTGCGTTTTAATAATTTAGTGTCTTTATCTATTGTTCCGGCAATTATATTTGTGGCTTCGTTATATTCGTTTGCGGCAGGTTTAAAATTTGTCCAGTTGTTCATCCAGTTATTAGTTCCGATAATTCCTTTTTGCTGTTGCTGGGCGTGAAGAAAAAAACTACTGAGAAGAGTGAAAATGGCGACTTGTATTTTTGTTTTCATAACTATAATTTGATTTCTAGTTTTTGATTTTTTTAATTACTCAAAATTAGAAGCCATATGTTAATCAAAACTCTGATCGTTGTTACCAAAAAGTTATGTAAATATTAAGAACGTTATTTTTTTGAAAACTTCGCAAAAAAGAAACCCTAATAGCATAAACTATTAGGGTTTCTTAAAATATTTGAACTAGTAAGTCTTAAATATTAGAATTTTAAAGCTACAGTCAATTCAAATTCGTCATTGATAGTTTTGTCTCCTAAACCTTCGAAGAAACTTCCTGAACCGTATTTGATATCATATTTAGTTCTGTCAACTTTAAATGCAGTAGTAGCAGTATTTCCAGCTACAGCAATATCAAAAGTTACAGGTTTAGTGATTCCTTTGATAGTTAAATCTGCAGTTACTGTATAAACGTCAGTTGCTTTAGCACCAATAGTTTTGAAAACTAATTTTGCAGTTGGGAATTTTTCAGTTCCGAAGAAATCGTCAGCTTTTAAGTGACCGTTTAATTTTCCTTGGTATTCTCCAGTTAAATCTGTAGAAGTTAAAGAAGTCATGTCAACTGTAAAGCTACCACCAACTAATTTTTTCCCTTTGAAAACTACTGCACCTTCTTTAAAGTTTACAGTTCCAGAGTGCTCTCCTGTTACTTTTTTACCTACCCATTTGATAGTAGATGCTTTTACGTCGATTTTTTTAGTTTGAGCATTTACTGAAATACTAGCCGCTGCTACGAATAATGCTATTGCAATTGTTTTTAAATTTTTCATGTTGTTAAAATTGATTTTGGATTAATAATAATTATAGTGTGATAAATAATTCTTCTTGAGATTTTCTAACTTTTTTGTGGTGCTGAACGTCGTCCTCATCATGTCTGTAACCTACAGTTGCAATAACTGAAGCACTTAAACCTAACTTATCAAATCCAAGGATTTCATTAAAACTGGCAGCATTAAAGCCTTCCATTGGTGTAGCGTCGATTTTTAATTCGGCAGCTGCTCCTAATAAGTTTCCTAAAGCAATGTAAGTTTGTTTTGCTGTCCAGGTATTTTTTGCATCACCGGATAAATTACCCACAACATTTTTCATCATATCGCTGAAACCACCTAATGCATCAACAGGAACACCTCTTGTTTTGCTGATGTTAGCGATATATTGGTCAACAGAAGTGGCATCAAGAGCTACATCACTTGCAAAAATAAACAGGTGAGAAGCATCTGTAATTTGAGTCTGACCATAAGCCGCAGCTTTTAATTGTTCTCTTAATTCCGGGTTTTCAACGATAACAACTTTATAAGGTTGTAATCCGTATGAAGAAGCGCTTAACCTAACGGCTTCTTTTAAAGTATTTAAGTCAGCATCAGAGATTTTTTTTGCCGCATCAAATCTTTTTGTTGCATATCTCCAATTTAGACTTTCTAAAAATGTGCTCATAATATTAATTTTCTTGGGTTCGGTATTTTTCTAATAATTTATTCAGTAATTCTAATTCTTCCGGGCTTATATTGTTTGCAAATGCACGCTCGTGCTCATCTACTTTCGGATCTAATTCTTTTAATACATCCAGTCCTTTTTGGGTAATCAAAACTTCGATTTTTCGTCGATTTCCCGGGCATACATTTCTGGTTACAAATTCTTTCAGTAATAATTTATCAACTAATCGCGTTGTATTACTTGTCTTAGCTAACATACGTTCCTGAATGACGCACATATTAGCAGGATTTCCTTTTTGTCCTCTTAATATACGCAGCACATTATATTGTTCTCCGGATAAATCATACGGTTTCATCAACTCGTTGAAATTATCCTGAATTACATTTTGCGTGTACATAATGTTTAGAATAACTTTTTTCGCATTATCCATCTTAACTGTACTCTTAATAACCTCTTCAATTGTCATAGTCGTAAGTGTATAATTTGTATATACAAATGTATAGCTTTTAATAGTTGTATATACAACTGTCATGTTAATTTTTTGTTAATACGAAAAATGCTGAAGATTCCTTAAAGGAAGCAGACATTTTAGAAGATAAAAATAATACATTTTTTATTTTAAAAGCCTGATTTTTTGATATTTAATGTTTATTTAAAATAGGGAAGAAAACTTCATTGAAGTGTTTTTGAAAAACAATTTTTGTAAGATTAATTTAAAAAACAAACAGAAAAGAGACTCTGAAAACTTTTAAATTTCATCCTTATCGAAACTCAGAAAGGAAAAAACCTTTGGAAATTTCTTTAAAATTTAAAATTTCTTTCGCTATCCAGGCTTCATCATATCCAAGTTCTTTTGCAATTATTCTCGCAGTTTTTTCAGAAGAGTCAATTGCCGCTCTGGCATCTAAGAATAATAAACGAACACGTCTGGCTAAAACATCGTCAATAGTTCTTGCCATTTCATAACGAATTGCCCAGACAACTTCTGCCATGGTAAATTCATAATCAGGGTGTAGTTTTTCAGCCAATTCTGGTTCATTTTTTTGCAGTTCCATTATTTTAGGAATATCAGAACCATAGATATAAAGGTGATCTTCGCGTTCAGGACCGTTGGTGGGTTTATTTCCATGAATGGGAAGATGCTCTGTTGTACATTCTTTAAATGGTAGTTTACCGGTTTTGATGGCTTTGTCAATAATGTCTTCAGCAATTTTTCTGTACGTTGTCCATTTTCCTCCTGTAATGGTAATCAGACCCGTTTCAGAAACGATAATTTTATGACTTCTGGACACTTCTTTAGTATTTTGGCCTTCTTCTTTTGGTGCAGCCAACGGACGTAAACCTGCAAAAACGGATAATACATCTGCTCTTGTTGGTTTTTTTGCTAAATAATGACGGGCTGTTTCGAGAACAAAATGAATCTCGCTTTCTAAAGCAATTGGTTCTAAACTTTGTTTTTTAATTAAGGTATCTGTTGTTCCAACCACAATTTTATTATGCCACGGAACTGCAAACAAAACTCTTCCGTCATTTGTTTTCGGAATCATCAGAGCATGTTCGCCCGGTAAAAATGATTTGTCAAATACCAAATGTATTCCCTGGCTCGGAACAATATATTTTTTATAAACGTTATCGTTCAGTTTCATTATGGCATTTGTAAAAACGCCCGTAGCATTTATAATGACAGAACCTTTTATGTCATATTTATTTCCAGTTTCCTCATCTGTTGCCTGAACACCGGTAACCTGGTTTTTGTCATCCTTTAATAAATGGACAACTTTGACATAATTTAAAAGACACGCACCATTTTCTACAGCTGTCTGTGCAATATTTATCGCTAAACGGGAGTCGTCAAATTGTCCGTCATGATAAATAACACCGTTGACCAATCCGTTTTCCTGTACATTGGGAAGCATTTCAATAGTTTTTGCTTTCGAAATATATTTGGAACTGCCTAAACTCAAACAACCCGAAAGTATATCATAAATTTTTAGTCCGAAAGTATAGAAATAACCGCCCCACCAATTGTAGTTCGGAATTATAAAGGATTGATTTTTGACTAAATGGCCGGCATTTTTAGCCATTAAACCTCTTTCTTTAAGAGCTTCTCTGACCAAATGAATATTTCCCTGCTCCAGATAACGCACGCCGCCATGAACTAATTTTGTACTTCTGCTGGAAGTTCCTTTTGCAAAATCTACTGCCTCAAGCAAAATTGTTTTATACCCTCTGCTGGCAGCATCAAGAGCAGTTCCGAGACCGCTTGCTCCTCCACCTATAATTATTACGTCCCATTTTTCGGTATTTTGTAATCTGGATAACTGCTCTGAACGATTCATAGTTTTTATGGGACTTATTTGTTTCAGGCAAACTTAACAAAAGGAAATTAGATTTAGATGAAGAAGTTTCTTTTGGGCGTTATTTGTTTCAGGTGTATTAACGTTCACATATTTAACCGCAAAGGACGCAAGGTGTTTTACAAGTAAGGCTTTTTATAAAGCGCAAAGTTCGCAAAGCTTTATAAATAAACTTTGCGAACTTTGCGTATATCTTTGTGTCTTTGCGGTTAAATCAACCTGAAACAAGTAAACCTGAAACAAATTTTTTAATGAGGAAGTTTATCCTTAATCAATCCATATACCCAAGTTCCGGCTATTGCACTTACTAAAGTCACAACAATTACAGTTGCACCTGTACCAATTTGAGCAAAAAGAGGTCCCGGGCATGCTCCGGTAATGGCCCATCCGAAACCAAATAATAAGCCTCCGTAGATTTGTCCTTTGCTGAATGTTTTTGGCTGAATTTCAATTTTCTCGCCCTGCAGGGTTTTGATATTGAATTTTTTAATCAGGAATACAGAAATTACTCCAACGGCAACTGCACTTCCGATTACGCCGTACATAAAGAAAGATTCTAAGTTGAACATTTCCTGAATGCGGAACCAGCTGATGATTTCTGCTTTTACGAATACAATTCCGAAAAAGATGCCGACAATTAAATATTTAAGGTTTACGAATGCAGTTTCGTTTTTCTGGCTTGCGTTAATTCCTTCGCCGTCTGTATTTTTATTTTCTAAATGATCCATTTTTGAAATTTTAAAGTGAAAGAATATGTGGCAAAATCAAAAGTGCCATGACAAAACCGCCAATCATAAAACAGATCGTTGCCACTAATGACGGCCATTGCAGGTTGGATAATCCCATAATAGCATGTCCGCTGGTACATCCTCCTGCGTAACGGGTTCCAAAACCGACTAAAAATCCGCCTACGACAATCATAATAAATCCACGAAGTGTGAATAAACTTTCCCAGGAAAATAATTGTGATGGGACTAAACCGGTATGGTCTGTGATTCCGTAAGTGGCTAATTTCTCTGATAATTCATGAGTGATTACAACTTCATTTGGATTTGACAGTAAATATGCGCCAATTACACCGCCTAAAAATATTCCGAGAACGAAGAATAAATTCCAGCTTTCTTTTTTCCAGTCGTATTTAAAAAACGGAATATTCGCCGGAATACACATCGCACAAATATGTCGCAATGACGAACTGATTCCGAAAGATTTATTTCCGATAATTAATAAAATGGGAACGGTCAATCCGATCAACGGACCTGCAACGTACCAAGGCCAAGGTTCTTTAATAATTTCTAACATAGTTTAAGGTTCTAAGGTACTAAGATTCTAAGTTGCTAAGGTTTCTTTTAGGTTCTGAATTGCTAATTTTCAAAGGCAAAAAATCTTAGAGCCTTAGAATCTTAGCAACTTAGTACCTTTATTTTAAAACCTTGCTCTGACAAACAAAATCTGATTTTGGCAGATTGGTTTTTGAAATTGCTCCAAAACCGCCATCAATTTCGGTAAAATTTCTGAAACCGCGTGCTTGTAAAATAGAAGCCGCAATCATACTTCTGTAACCGCCTGCGCAATGTATGTAAAAATGTTCATTTGGGTTAATGTCTTTTACCCAGTCATTAATATAAGCCAAAGGTTTGCTGTAAGCGTCTTCGATATGTTCTGCTTCGTATTCTGTTTCTTTGCGAATGTCGATTATTTTGTCTTCCTGAAGATTTACTTCGCTTGCAAATTGTTCCGCTGAAATCCGGTTTACAGAATCTGTTTCGAAACCCGCTTTTTGCCAGGCTTCAAAACCGCCTTCCAGATGTCCGATGATGGTGTCAAAACCCACACGGCTTAAGCGTGTTACGGTTTCTTCTTCCATACCGTTTTCGGTAACTAGAATAATTGGCTGTTTTACATTGGCAATCAAAGTTCCAACCCAGGGTGCAAAATCACCGTTGATTCCGATATTGATAGATTGTGGGATATATCCCTTGCTGAAATCGGCTGCACTTCTTG
This sequence comes from Flavobacterium sp. HTF, assembly GCF_003105115.1. Lineage (GTDB taxonomy): Bacteria > Bacteroidota > Bacteroidia > Flavobacteriales > Flavobacteriaceae > Flavobacterium. The sequence continues at coordinate 68,902 of NZ_QETH01000009.1, forward strand.
TATCCAGAATCAAAGCGTCTGTTTCTTCTGCAACGGCTTCGAATTCTGCTGCTTTTATGGCTTTCATTCCGTTGTGCAAAACGCTTTCGAAACTTTCGTAACCTTGTTTGTTCATGGCAACATTCATACTGAAATAGGCCGGAGGAGGCAATAAACCGTCGGTTACTTCAGTAATAAATTCTGCTTCGGTCATATTGGCGCGCAAAGCATAATTCGTTGCTTTTTGATTTCCGATAGTCGAAACGGTTTCTTTACTCATGTTTTTTCCGCAGGCACTTCCGGCTCCATGTGCCGGATACACAATTACATCATCAGCCAGTGTCATAATTTTGTCTCTTAACGAATGATACAGAATACCCGCTAACTGATCTTGTGTCATTCCCGCAGCTTTTTGAGCTAAATCAGGACGTCCAACATCACCTATGAATAAAGTATCTCCGGAAAAAATAGCATGATCTTTTCCGTTTTCATCTACCAGTAAAAAAGTAGTGCTTTCCATAGTATGCCCTGGGGTGTGCAATACTTTTATCGTAATTTTTCCGATTTTGAATTCCTGTCCGTCTTTTGCAGAAACGCAGTCAAATTCGCAAGTTGCATTTGGACCGTAGATAATTGGCGCTCCTGTTTCTTTGCTTAAGTCAACGTGTCCGGAAACAAAATCAGCATGAAAATGCGTTTCAAAAATATATTTCAGTTTTACCTGATCGCGTTCTAAACGGTCCAGATAAGGCTGAATTTCTCTAAGTGGGTCAATAATAGCGGCTTCGCCATTTGAAGTGATATAATAAGCACCCTGCGCAAGGCATCCGGTGTAAATTTGTTCTATTTTCATAATAGGTATTGTAAAATGATGGGATACAAAGGTAACTTTGTTTTTTAAAAAAATAGGTGACTAATGTTACAGAAATTAGGTTTTTGTGTAAAAAAATTGTGGAGTTTGTCATATTAGATTCAGATAAATTAATTTAAAGTAGAGCAATTACGCTTTAAGCTTTAATTTTGCATATGACGATTGTCATTTCAAAACAAAAATAAAAATGAACACACAAGACTTATTAGATCAGATCGCTTTTATAAAAGAGATTGATAAAGTAAAATACATTCAGAGAAAAACAAAGCTTTTTAACAGTGAACGAAATGAAAACGATGCAGAACACAGCTGGCATCTGGCTTTAATGGCAATTGTTCTCGCAGGACATTCAGATGCACCGATTGATGTTTTGAAAGTGGTAAAAATGGTGCTGATTCATGATATTGTTGAAATCGATGCCGGTGATGTTTTTATTTATGATACTTTAAAAAGTCATGATAATACAGATGAAGAGAGAATAGCCGCAAATCGGATTTTTGGTTTATTGCCTAAAAATCAAGCAGAAGAATTAATTTCTATCTGGGAAGAATTTGAAGCCGGAGAAACCAACGAGGCAAAATTTGCAAAATCAATGGACAGATTAGAACCGTTATTGCAAAATACTTCTAATAACGGCGGAACCTGGAAAGAGTTTGGAGTGAATTACGATAAGGTCTACGAAAAAAAGAGTGTAATTAAAAATGGTTCCGCATCTTTATGGAATTATGCCGAAGGTTTAATAAACGAAAGCGTTGAAAAAGGAATTCTGAAAAAATAATAAAACATAGCTCAAGGTTTTAACCTTGGGGAAACGGATTGTGGTTTTGCATTATGTCCCCACGGTTGAAACCGCGGGCTATTAAATTGTTGAAAAGTTTAACAAATATCAGGCGATAAACTTTTTTTAAAGCACGCTAATTCGGGTTCTAATGGTTAAATTTGTGGAACTTCATAAAACAAATACCACTTATGGAAGAAATGCTCTTTTATGACCGAATGCAATTTGCCTTCACCATTACTTTTCATTATCTTTTTCCACAACTTACAATGGGTCTTTCGCTCATCATTGTGTACTTTAAGTGGAAATATCTCAAAACTAAAAAAGAAGAATACAATCACGCCACCCATTTCTGGATGAAGATATTTGCCCTGAATTTTGCAATGGGCGTAGTAACCGGAATTCCGATGGAATTTCAATTCGGAACCAACTGGGCAAAGTTCTCCGAATTAACAGGCGGAATTATTGGGCAGACACTCGCCATGGAAGGAATGTTTTCTTTCTTTCTCGAATCTTCTTTCTTAGGAATATTTTTATTTGGAGAAAAACTCCTTGGCCATAAATGGCATTTTGTCACCGGATTATTAATCATGATTGGTTCCTGGGCCAGTGGTTACTTAATTATTGCCACACATTCCTGGATGCAGAATCCGGTTGGTTATGAAATCCTTGAAAACGGAAAATTTGTACTGACCAATTTCAAAGCCTTATTTCTAAATCCATGGCTTTGGCCTTCTTACCTGCATAATCAGGCGGCTTCTATGGTTACGAGTTCGTTTGTTGTAGCCGGAATTGGTGCTTTTTATATCCTGAGTCAGAAGAACATTTCTTTTGGGAAATTGTTTTTAAAAACCGGCGTTATTTTCGGATTGATTTCCAGTGTCATAGTAGCTGTTCCGACAGGAGATTTACTGGCTAAAAATGTTGTAAAATATCAGCCAGTGACTTTTGCTGCAATGGAAGGAATTTTTCATACCGAAAAGAAAGGTTCTGAAATTGTTTTAATTGGTCAGCCCGATGTAAAAGACAAAAAACTGGACAATAAAATTGCGGTTCCAAACATCCTGAGTTTCCTGACTTACGGAAACTGGGATCAGGAAATTAAAGGTTTAGATCAGTTTGAAGAAGATTTGCACCCAACAAATATTTCGGGATTGTATTATGCGTATCATATTATGGTTGGACTCGGAACGGTTTTTATTGGTTTAATGGTGTTGTCACTTTTCCAGTTAATAAGAGGGAAATTATTCGAAACCAAATGGATTTTATGGTCGCTCATGTTTATGATGCCATTTCCGTACATCGCCAATACAACCGGCTGGTACACGGCCGAATTGGGCAGACAGCCGTGGCTGGTTTATAATTTAATGCCAACTTCTGCCGGTGCATCGCCAACGGTTTCTTCCGGGAATACTTTATTTACTTTATTAGGTTTCATCGGATTATACCTTTTGCTTGGTATGCTGTTTTTATTATTGATTGGAAAAATTATCAATAAAGGTCCGCGTCATGTGGAACTTTCAACAGAAAAAATATAAATATGGAATTTTTTTGGTACGTTGTTTTAATGGGAATTCTGGCCGTTTATCTGGTTTTGGACGGCTATGATTTTGGAGCAGGAATTATTCATTTATTTTTTGCCGATACAGAAAAAGATAAAAAAGCAATTACAAGTGCGATTGGTCCGTTTTGGGATGCCAATGAAGTCTGGCTGATTGCAGCCGGAGGGGTTTTGTTTTTTGCTTTTCCGACATTATACGCATCTTCTTTCAGCGGATTTTACCTGCCTTTAATCATGATTTTGTGGCTTTTGATTTTCCGTGCGATCGGATTGGAAATGCGCGGACAGGTACATCATCCGATGTGGGAATCAATTTGGGATAAAGCTTTCGGAATTGCGAGTTTACTTTTGGCATTGTTCTTCGGAATCGCTTTAGGAAATATCGTTCGTGGTGTCAATCTCGGAATGGTGCAAAATGGTGTTTCTACACAGGAACCACATTTTTTCTTTCTGCCATTATGGAATCCGACTTTTAGCCCGCAGGCAAATGAGTTGGGAATTATTGACTGGTTTACACTTTTCTTAGGAATCGTAAGCGTTGTCGCTTTGACGATTCACGGTGCAAACTGGATTATTTATAAAACGAATTCAACTTTGAACCCGAAGTTGAAAAATGTAGTTTTTATATTGAACATCGTTTTACTGGTTTTGGTTTGTATTTCGTTGCAAATCTGGCATTTTATCGAACCTAAACCTTTTCATAATTTTGTAGAAAATCCTGTTTTATGGTTTTTTCCTTTGTTGACTTTTATTGGGATTTTAGGATTATTCAAAGTGCGTTCGTTCAAAAAAGACGGTCATGGATTTATATTTTCCACTTTATTTTTAATTGGAGGATTTGCTTCGACAGCAGTTTCGATTTTTCCGAACGTTTTGCCTTCAACGAATAAAGTAAATCCGTCACTGACTATTTATAACACCGCTGCAGGTGAATATGGTTTAAACGCCGGATTGAGCTGGTTTTTTATTGCTCTCTTTTTGGTGATTGTTTACTTTATTATTCAATATCGTGTTTTCAGCGGTAAAATGGATGATGTAGGGTATGGGGAGCATTGAGTTTTTGCCACTAATTACACTAATTTTAACGAATTAATTATTATATGAATAGCCGTTGGTTTTAACCAACGGATTAAGTTAATAAGTTGGAAGGCTTTAGCCAAAACTGGAAAGTTTGGCTGAAGCCTTTTTACATACATTTGTTTACCTCCAGCTAAAGCTGGAGGCAATTCATCGAGAAACCTTAGAAACTACAAAATAATAAATTTATTCAAGTCTGAGTTAGGGATAGAAGCGGTATCCTTTTTCTTACTTATTTAGTAAGAAAAAGATATAGCGAATAGTCTGTTCGCCTCGGCGAAAACGCCCAAAAAATACAAAATCCGTTTATTCCCCAAAATAAACGGATTTTTTTAGTTTCATCTTTTTCAAAATTCAAAAAAATTGATAAAGATTCTACAAGTGAAACTAAAATCAAAATAAAAAAATCTGCCCTATCTGCTAAATCTGCGTGAAATAAAAAAACAATTCTAAAACAAAACTTCTTTAGCAATAATATAAAATCCCATTACCAGAACAAACCATCCAAAAAGCGGTTTTAGTTTTGCTCCGTCGATTTTTTTAGAAAGCTGGCTTCCTAACACCATTCCGAGAAGTGCCATTGCGGAAACACTTAATAAAAAAGGATAATTTATTGGTGTTCCGATATATAAATCTCCTGCAAAACCTAGTGAAGAATTGATTGTAATAATTAATAACGAAGTTCCAACGGCTTGTTTCATTGGTAATTTGGCAAAGAACAATAATGCAGGAATAATTAAGAATCCGCCTCCGGCGCCTAAAAAACCCGTTACAATACCAACCAGAAACCCGATGAGGCTTAATTGCAGGTAATTGGTTTCGCAGCCTTTTATTTCAGGCTGGTTTTTTCGGATCATCGAAACGGCAGCCGTAATCATCAAAACCGAAAATACGATCATGATTAAAAAATCTTTTGAAACAGTATAAGAAGCCACGGAAAAAAGTGTGGCGGCAATCTGAGGAAATATAACTTCGCGGATAATGAGAATCGAGATAACAGACGGAATGGCAAAATACAACGCAGATTTTAGTTTCAGGTTTCCCATTTTGTAATGACTGTAACTTCCGAACAAAGCGGTCAGTCCCACAATAAATAAAGAATAGGATGTTGCCTGATCAGGATTTACTTTAAATAAATACACTAAAATTGGAATAGTCAAAATAGATCCGCCCCCGCCAATTAAGCCCAGTGAAATCCCGATAATGATTGAAGCAAAATAAGCTATATATTCCATTGCATTTATTTTTAGGCAAAGTTGCTTCGGAAATTAGAAATCTACAGTAACATTTATCACAGAAGTAAATTATAATACTAATTTACACAGATTTGATTTGTAAAAAATGTCAGTTCGAGCGTCACGAGAACCCGCAAAGCATTTCGACTTCGCTCAATGTGACAAAATAATTCGTGCTAATTCGTGAAATTAGTGTTTAATAATTCAATCTGGTTTCGGTTGAGTTTTACCAGACCTCTTTGTTCCATTTTTTTTAATAATCTTGAAACAACTTCTCTGGACGTATTTAATTCGGTTGCGATTTCCTGATGTGAAAGTTTAACTTCAGAGCAGCCGCAGGCTTCTGAATGTCTTTTTAAATAGAATTCCAAACGCTCATCCATAGAACGGAAGGCGATATTATCAACCACTTCCAGAACTTCTTCAAAACGGCTTCTGTACGTTTCAATTACAAATTCGTACCAGGATCTGTGCTCCATCATCCATTTGTCCATCATCTGCAGCGGAATCATCATGACCGAAACATCTTCGACCACTTTTGCCATAATCTGGCTTTTTTCACTTTTAGCAGTACAAATCATCGAGATGGCACAAGCCTGCCCGGGCTGCAGATAATACATCAGAAATTCACCGCCGTCTTCACCTTCACGGTAAATTTTGATTTTACCTCTGGTAATTAAAACAGTATTTTTAATGTATTGCCCGGTTCGCATTAAAATAGTTCCTGCTTCAAAATCCTGAGCAGTGCCATTTTCTTCAATTGTAGAAATGAGTTCACGGGAGAAATTTGGAAATATAGTTTGTAATGAATGCTGCATTATAGAGGTTTTTTTGACACGAATTTTACAAATTGTCCCAAATTAATTAATGAAGATTAGTAAAATTAGTGGCGGATACTTTTATCAAAATCTGATTAAAAATTGTAATTGTTTGCAAAGATAACAGAATGAAATGGTATTAATTGTCAGAAAACTATTTTTAAGTTGTATTTTACACAAATGAAAAAATCCTATTTTCTATCGATTTTATAGACTGTATTTTTAAAAATAGTGAGTAAATTTGTAAAACACTGATTATAATCCTTTCTCTAAAACGTTTTCTGAGAATAATAATCGAAATCGCATTTTGTACGTATTTTATTTAATAAAAACGTCGTAATTTTACAAAAAACATATATTATGAATCTATCACAAGAAGATTGGGTTAACCAACTAGCTGCTGACGAGAATGCAGTTATACTTGACGTAAGAACTGAAGACGAGTTTAATGACGGCTATATCGAAAACGCTGTTAATATTGATATTAATAAAGGTCAGGGTTTCATTTATGAAATCGAAGAATTAGATAAGAATAAAAATTATTATGTGTATTGCCGTTCTGGAGCCAGAAGTGCCAAAGCATGTCAGATTATGAATGAGTTAGGTATCAATAATGCCTACAATCTGCTTGGCGGAATCCTGGATTGGGAAGGTGAAACGATAAATCCATAAAAAAGAAGAAGAGGCCTGAAAAAGCCTCTTTTTTCTTTTGAAATGCTATTAAATAACCAAACAAAAAATTACCAAATTATGAGTTTTATCCCAGAAGAATATCAGATTAAAACCCTTATAAATCAAGATACATATCTTGTAGACGGAGAGTTGAAAAAATGGACAGGGCAAACCACACCTGTATTTTCGACGATTTCATCTACCGAAAAATACTCGCCAACTTTATTAGGATCAATCCCGTTTATGGGAGAGAAAGAAGCGCAGGAAGTTGTTGACGCTGCTACAGCCGCCTATGATATGGGACAGGGATTATGGCCAACGATGAAAGTGGCTGACCGTATTAAATGTATGGAAAACTTTGTGAAGCAAATGAAAGCGACACGCGAAGAAGTGGTGAAGTTTTTAATGTGGGAAATTGGTAAAACACTAGGAGATTCACAAAAAGAATTTGACAGAACGGTAGAATATATCCACGATACAATTGACAGTTACAAAGAACTGAACGGCCGTAGTTCATATTTCTCAAAAGTACAGGGTGTAAACGCAATGATTCGTCGTGGGCCACTTGGTGTAGTTTTATGTCTTGGGCCTTATAATTATCCGCTAAATGAAACTTTCTCCTTATTGATTCCGGCTCTGATTATGGGTAATGCTGTAATCTTCAAACCTGCTAAACATGGCGTGTTGTGTATTTCACCATTATTAGAGGCTTTCAGAAGCAGTTTTCCAAAAGGAGTGATCAATATTGTTTACGGAAGAGGGCGCGAAGTGGCTTCTCCGATCATGAAATCAGGAAAAATTGACGTTCTGGCCTTAATCGGAAACAGTAAATCGGCCATTGCTTTACAGGATCAGCATCCAAACAAAAACAGACTTCGTCTGATTTTAGGCTTAGAAGCAAAAAATCCGGCGATTATTTTACCCGATGCCGATTTAGATCTGGCGATTCAGGAATGTATTGCAGGAAGTTTGTCTTTTAACGGTCAGCGTTGTACAGCTTTGAAAGTATTATATGTTCACGAATCTGTAAGAGAAGAATTCAACCGACGTTTCTCAGAAAAAGTAGATGCACTGGTATTCGGAAATCCATGGGAAAGTGGTGTTTCTCTGACGCCGCTTCCTGAGACAGATAAACCGTCATACATTCAGGGATTAATTGACGATGCTACATCAAAAGGAGCAAAAATACTGAACGAAAAAGGAGGAAAACGTACTGATAACTATATTTTTCCGGCAGTTTTATATCCGGTAGACAGCAAAATGCGCGTGTATCACGAAGAACAGTTTGGACCTGTAGTGCCGATACTTTCATTTAAAGATATCAAAGAACCATTAAAAGATATGGCCGAATCTAATTACGGACAACAAGTGAGTTTGTTCGGAAAAGATATTAAAACGCTTGCTCCGCTGATTGATGCTTTGGTAAACTTAGTTTGCAGGGTAAACCTGAACAGTTCATGCCAAAGAGGGCCGGACGCATTCCCTTTTACAGGACGTAAAGATTCTGCTGTGGGTACTTTAAGTATTCCGGATGCCTTGCGTTCTTTCTCAATTCGTACGTTTGTGGCTTCAAAAGATATTGATTACAATAATGAAATTCTGCAGGAATTGCTGAACAGCAAAGAATCGAATTTTATTAATACCGATTATATTTTGTAGTTCCCAAGGTTATATATTAATTGTAGATTGCCGCCTTTTTCTTTTGAGAGAGGCGGTTTTTTTAATTATAGATTTCAGTGCCGAAGCTTCGGGATTAGAATTTGGATTTTAGTCCCGAAGCTTCGGGATTAGAATTTGGTCCCGAAGTCTCGGGATTAGAATTTGGAATTTGAAATTTGGATTTCAGAATTTGATTTTTAAAAATCCTTACGATTGATATTTTTTCAATAAATTGTAACAATAAAATAAAATAATCCACTAATGTTGTATTACGATTCCAAAAATCATATAATCAAAAGAACTATGAGAAAAAAAGCACTTCAATTATTACTTTTTAGTTTTCTTTTTCTGGCACAATATGGCTTTTCGCAAGACCTTTTTATGCCAAGAAATATTGAACAGGCTTACGCTAAAGGAACACGCTCCGCCGACGGGAAACCCGGTAAAAATTACTGGCAGAATCATGGTAAGTATACCATGGAACTTACCGTTAATGCTGATACTAAAATAGTAAGCGGAACTGAAACTATTGTTTATGAAAATAACAGTAATGATACCTTAAGAAACCTGCCAATACGATTTGTCAATAACCTGCACAAACCATCTTCGCCAAGAGGAGGAGCGGTAAGCAATGATTTTTTGACTGACGGATTAACGATTACATCTCTTAAAGTGGAGGGCGAAGTGTACAATGAAGATGCAAAAAGCTGGGGAACTGTGGGAAATGTAAAATTGAAAAAACCAATACTTCCTCATAGCAAAATTACAATTAACATAGATTGGAATTACCCATTGTCTAAAGAAAGCGGAAGAGAAGGACAAATTGACGATACTACTTTCTTTGTCGCTTACAGTTACCCGAGAGTTTCTGTTTTTGATGATTATAATGGCTGGGACAGACTGCCTCATACAGACCGTCAGGAATTTTATAACGATTTTAATGATTATACCTATTCTGTAAAAGCACCAAAAAATTATGTAGTTTACGCAACAGGAGATTTATTAAACCCTGATGAGGTTTTGCAGCCTGAATTTTCTGCCCGTTTAAAAAAATCCTACACAACAGATGAAATACTTCATATTGCAAACGAACAGGAAATGAAAAGCGGTGCCGTGACTAAACAATATGACTGGAATGTATGGAAATTTGAAGCTAAAAATATTTCAGATGTTTGTTTCGGATTAAGTAATCATTATCTGTGGGATGCAGGAAGTGTGGTTGTCGATAAAAAAACAAATCGTCGTGCCAGTATTCAGGCAGCATACGATGTAAAAGGGACTGATTTTGTAAACTCAGTCAAAAATAACCAATACGCTTTAGATTATTTTTCTAACAACTGGCCCGGAATTCCATATCCGTTTTCTAAAATGACTGCTTTTCAGGGTTTTGCCGATATGGAATACCCAATGATGTGTAATGATTCGCAAATGAACGATCCTGTTTTTGCCCAATTGGTTCAGGATCACGAAGTAGCACATACGTATTTCCCTTTTTATATGGGAATCAATGAAACACGCTATGCTTTTATGGATGAAGGCTGGGCAACAACCTTCGAATATTTAATCGGAATTGCAGAACATGGTAAAGAAGCTGCAGATAAATTTTATAAAGAATTTAGAGTTGCCAATTATATTAATGATCCTTCAACAGAAGAAGACCAGCCGATAATCACTATGTCTACGCAAGTTTCAGGACCGGGTTACGGAAACAATTCATACGGAAAAGCGTCTCTTTCCTATATCGCCTTAAAAGACTTACTTGGAGATGATTTATTTAAAAAATCATTACATGCTTACATGCAAAACTGGAACGGAAAACATCCGATTCCGTGGGATTACTTTAATTCAATAAATACAGCTTCAGGAAAAAACCTGAACTGGTTTTTTAATAATTGGTTTTTCACAACTCATTATATTGACCTTTCCGTTAAAAATGTTGATGCTAAAAGTATTTCGGTTCAAAATGTGGGTGGTTTTGCAATCCCGTTTGATGTAAATATAATTTACACAGACAACTCAAAAGAAACTTTACATCAGACACCTGCGATTTGGGAGAAAAACCAAAAAGTGGCTACTATTGCTTTGAAAAAGCAAAAACAAATAAAACAAGTTAGTATTGATGGGGGAATCTTTATGGACGCCACACCAAAAAATAACGAGTGGAAAAGTAAATAACAAATTAAAAGCCGGTTTTCATAAATCGGCTTTTTGTATATTTTTTTAAATTGGGTATATGTGTAACTTTTTGAATATTAGTAATTTGAAAAGTTTTTATTTCGTTTTAGTAGATTTTTTTTGGTGTAAAAGCCTAAAAACATAATAATATAACAATAATTAAGTTATGTTTACGAAAAATTTAAAAGCCCCCAGTTTAAATGAAAAAATACATTACGATTGTTATTTTATTATTGACGTTCAAAAATTTTGCCCAAAACAACCCAAAAGAAGCATTTCAAAAAAGCAGGTACGAGTTAGCACTTTCCCATTATAAAAAAGGCGAAAATACCAAAGCTCTTGATCTTTTTTCAGTAGCATATAAAATCAATCCTGAAAACGAATTCGGTAAACAATCTATAGAAAAAATAGAGAGTTTGAAGAATGTTTTAAGAAAAGATTTTATAAGTAAAATTGTCGGAACCTGGTATTTTACAGGAGATAAGCCTTCGTGGGCCATTCATGCAGAAGATGATAAGACATTTACTAAATTGATTGAAGTCAGTGAAAACAAGATTGCATTTTACGAACAGGATAAAAAAACGAAAGTAAAAAAACTTATAAAAACCGAAGATCTGACTTTTTATGATAAAGATAAATCAGATCCTTTATTTTCGGCAATAATCTTATCAACTGGTAATATTTGGCTGTGTTCTGTAAATGAAGATTCAAGAGTACTGCATGCTGTTAACATAGCAGAAAAAGATCAAAACGGTACTAAAAAAATCGACACGGATAATAAGGAACGATTTTACACTAAAGCATTATAAGATGCATATTCTTCTTTGCATTTTATAAATATTAATTTAAGAATTTATAAAAGACTAAGAATATGATAAATAATAACTTTACCGGAATTTCTGCAAAGAAAATCCTGCTGCTTTCTGTTTTAGTTTTTGTAACAAGTTTAGGATTTGCGCAAAAAAGCAGAAAAATTGAGATTGGAGCTGTTGACAGTATTTTTTCTAAAACTTTAAATGAAAACAGAAAAATTCTGGTTCACCTTCCCAAAAGTACCCAGCATACCGGTTTTGCCAGACAAAAATATCCGGTTCTCTATTTATTAGACGGCGACAATCATTTTAGTTCCGTAGTCGGAATGATTGAACAGTTGAGTGAAATCAACACGTTGTGCCCGGAAATGATTATAGTAGCAATTCCGAACACAAATAGAACCAGGGATCTTACCCCTACACATATTGGTATTGACCCTCCGTTTGTTAATAAAGATTTAAGCGATCAGTCGGGAGGCGGCGAAAAATTTACGGAGTTCATGGAAAAAGAATTAATTCCGTATATAGACTCAAAATACCCAACAACACCATACAGAACATTAATCGGACATTCTTTTGGAGGATTGACCGTTATCAATATCCTGGCCAATCATACCAGTTTGTTTAATTCTTATATCGCAATAGATCCAAGTATGTGGTGGGATCATCAGAATTTTTTAAAACAGACTGAAAAAACATTAGAGACCAAAAATCTAACCAATGTTTCTTTATTTTTAGGTATTGCAAATACGACCGGAAGCGATATAGGACTTACAAGAGTTAAAAAAGATACCACCGTAATTACAAAACACATTCGTTCTATTCTGGATTTAAGTGATTTTTTGACTAAAAACAAAAAAAGCAATTTAAAATACGGGTACAAATATTATAAGGATGAAAGCCATGGTTCTGTACCATTAATTACAACTTATGACGGGCTTCGTTTTATCTTTGATTTTTATAAGTCAACACTTACTGTTGCAGAAGAAATAAATTTTAATAAAGAGGTCCTTTCTAAAATAGAGAAACAATACCAGGATATTTCCAGACATTTAGGATATAAAGTAAAATTGCCGGAAGCTTTGGTAAATAACTATGGCTATCGTTCCATGTCAAACAGAAATAACGAACTCGCCGGATATTTGTTTAAAATGAATGTAACCAACTATCCTGATAGCCCAAATACGTATGATTCTTTGGGAGATTTTTACGTAAATGTGGGAGATAAAGAAAATGCAATTGCAAATTATCAAAAAGTACTCGACTTAGATAAAAATTTTCCTGAAACAAAAGGTAAACTGGACAATCTTCTAAAATAATTTTATTCAATGGCCATCAAAGAAATAAAACCCTCAGATACATGGCAGATCAGGCATGAGGTAATGTGGCCTGATCAGCCTTTTGAGTATGTGCAGTTGGCTGAAGATGATTCAGGTTTGCATTTTGGTTTTTTTATACATGAAAAATTAGTTTCTATCGTTTCCTGTTTTATTTCTGATGATGAAATGCAATTCAGAAAATTAGCAACGCTGGAAGAATATCAGGGAAAAGGAATAGCTTCTGAACTACTGAATTTCATCTTTGAGCTGGCAAAAGAAAAAGGGGTAAAAAAAATCTGGTGCAATGCCAGAAGCAATAAAACTTCTTTTTACCGGAAATTTAAAATGACAGATACACAGCAGATTTTTGTCAAATCCGGACAGGAATATACTATTATGGAAATTCTGTTTTAACAGAAAATTCTCAAATAAATCAATTCTATTTGTTAAGTCATTGAACTATTTTAGCTTTTTGTCTTTAAAAGCTAGTTTTTTTCTATTAAGATTAAGCCGAAAAATACAATAAATTAAAATGAAAACGTTTTCGTTTGCAGGTTCGTGTTAAGACTTTCTTATTTTATTTTTTTTATTCCGATCTTTTATTACTTTCGCACTCAAATGAGAAAGATAGTCGTTTTTTTAGTATTTATGAATTTCCTTCTGCTTGGCGGAGGGCAATATCTTAATGCAGAAAATCAACATAATCCTCATCACAATCTTGAGCGAAGACACCACGTAAAATTCACCAGTCAGGAGCAGGGAAATTCTATAATAGAAGATGCCGATTTAGATCTTGATGAAGAATTTCTTGGTAATGATCTTAAAGATCAACTTACAAACAAATTTTTTGCAACAAATTATAGCTTAATAGATAATTTGTATTTGACACTCTCTTGTCAAATTATTGTAAATTCTTATAATCTTTTCGAAATTTTAGGGCCTTCTTGTGGCCAGTCAAATCCTATTTATATTACTCAGAGAGTTTTAAGAATATGATTCTACTTATTCATCGGTTACCAATAAGCGTGATCATGTATAAGTGCGAACTGTATTTTTAGGATACTTTTTCATTCTGTCTTTTCACGTTTTATTCTGGCGACTGATTTATTTATTTCAGACCTAAGGATTCTCTGTATTCTTAGCATTCATTCGCTTAATTTCCATTATTATATCATGAAAAGAATCGTGTTAACGGGCTTATTTGCCTTGTTGTGCTTAACGAGTTGTACATCAAAAAAAGAAGAAAAAGAAGAAGTTGAAAAATTTACTGTCACCAATCCGGTAAAAATAGATACTTCGTTTACCAAACAGTATGTTTCCCAGATTAAATCTGTACGCAACATCGAAATCCGCGCTCAGGAAAAAGGATTCCTGCAAAACATTTATGTTGATGAAGGCCAGTTCGTAAAGGCAGGCCAGTTATTGTTCAGAATCATGCCCAACATGTATCAGGCAGAATTACTAAAAGCCCAGGCTGAACAAAAATCAACAGAAATCGAATTGCAAAATGCCAAATTACTGGCAGACAAAAATATCGTTTCTAAAAACGAATTAAGTGTTGCCCAGGCAAAATTGCAATCTGCAAAAGCAGAAGTGGCCCTGGCAAAACTTCACTTATCATTCACAGAAATCAGAGCTCCGTTTGACGGAACAATCGACAGAATTCCGTTAAAATTAGGAAGCCTTATTGATGAAGGAGAATTATTGACAAGCCTTTCAGACAACAGTCAGATGTTTGTTTATTTCAATGTTTCAGAACCTGAATACTTGCAATATGAAACAGATGTAAAAGACCGTGCCGATAATAAAGTCAGCCTGGTTCTGGCCAATGGCGAAACCTTTAAAGAAAAAGGAAAAGTAGAAGTTATCGAAAGTGAGTTTAACAACGAAACCGGGAACATTGCTTTCAGAGCAAGATTCCCTAACTCAGGTAAATTGCTTAAAAACGGAGAAACAGGATCCGTTCAGATGCTGGTGCCTCTTAAAAATGCTATTGTAATTCCGCAAAAAGCAACTTATGAAATACAGGATAAAAAATATGTTTTTGTTGTAGATAAAAACAATAAAGTAAGTTCAAAAGAAATTACTATAACAGGTGAAATACCTGATTTGTATGTGATTAAAACAGGAGTGACTGAAAATGACAAAATTTTACTTGAAGGCGTTCAGAAAGTAAAAGAGAATGACAAAATTAAATACGAATACCAGTCTCCTCAAACGGTAATTAATCATCTGCGAGTAAAAGCAGAATAAGGTTAATAGGTTTAATCATTAAAAAAATATAAAAATGTTTAATAAATTTATACAAAGACCTGTTCTGTCGATAGTAATATCGCTGATAATTGTCTTTTTAGGGATATTGTCAGTATTGAATTTACCAATTACCCAGTTTCCTTCTATTTCTCCCCCTATGGTAAACGTTACGGCGGATTACCCGGGATCGAATGGAGAGCTGATGATCAAATCGGTTGTTATTCCGTTAGAAAGAGCTTTAAACGGAGTTCCCGGAATGAAATACATGACTTCTGATGCCGGTAATGACGGTGAAGCAAGTATACAGGTAGTATTTAACTTAGGTACAGACCCTAATCAGGCGGCGATTAATGTACAAAACCGTGTGGCTTCGGTAACCAATAAACTTCCTCCATTAGTAGTGAGAGAAGGTGTAAAAATTACCCGTGAAGTTCCGAGTATGCTGATGTACGTGAATCTTTATAGTACGGATAAAAATACCGACATGAAGTTCTTGTACAACTATGCAGACATCAACGTATTATCAGAATTAAAAAGGGTAAACGGTATCGGGTCAGGAGATATTTTGGGAACACGTGAATATGCAATGCGTATCTGGCTTAAACCGGATCGTATGTTGGCATACAAAATATCTGCAGATGAGGTAATGGAAGCATTATCAAGTCAGAGTCTGGAAGCTTCTCCGGGTAAAACGGGAGAAAGTTCAGGTAAACGTTCACAGGCATTCGAATACGTATTAAAATATTCAGGACGTTTTACCACTAAAGAACAATACGGAAACATTGTGGTCAGATCAAATCCTAACGGAGAACTTTTGCGTCTGAAAGATATTGCCAATGTTGAATTTGGAAGTTCGATGTATGATATCTATTCAAATTTGAACGGAAAACCATCTGCGGCAATTGTATTGAAACAATCTTTTGGAAGTAACGCCAATCAGGTTATTGAAGATGTAAAAGCAAAACTGGAAAAAATCAAAACCAAATTTCCAAAAGGAATGGATTATGAAATCTCGTACGACGTTTCGAAATTCCTTGATGCGTCTATCGAAAAAGTAATTCACACTTTGGTTGAAGCTTTTATCCTGGTTGGATTAGTAGTTTTCCTTTTCCTTGGAGACTGGCGCTCTACAATCATTCCGGCTATTGCGGTACCGGTTTCATTGGTTGGAACATTCATTTTCATGACGTTCTTCGATATTTCATTGAACTTAATTACCTTATTTGCACTGGTATTGGCAATTGGAGTCGTCGTCGATGATGCGATTGTTGTCATTGAAGCCGTCCACGCCAAAATGGAAGAAGAACATCTTTCTCCGCTTAAAGCGACCAAAAAAGCGATGCATGAGATTGCAGGAGCTATTATTGCAATTACATTCTTAATGGCGGCAGTATTTATTCCGGTTGCGTTTATGTCCGGTCCTGTCGGAGTTTTCTACAGACAGTTCTCGATCACTATGGCAACTGCGATCATACTTTCGGGTATTGTGGCTTTGACGCTGACACCGGCACTTTGTGCGATGATGTTAAAAAATAATCACGGTAAACCCAAAAAGAGAACGCCTGTAAATATATTTATAGATGGTTTTAACAACAAGTTTAATCTTGCACAGGGTAAATATCAGAATGTATTAGGTAAAATCGTAAACAGAAGAGCTGTTACCATTATTGCTCTTCTTGCATTTTGTGCAGGAACATGGCTAATAAGCAGCACGGTTCCTTCCGGATTTATTCCGAATGAGGATCAGGGAATGTTTTATGCCATTATTCAGACGCCTCCGGGTTCATCATTAGAAAGAACAAATAATATTGCAGAAAAACTGCAAAAAATATCCGAAAGTGTAGAAGGAGTAAAATCTGTTTCTTCACTGGCAGGTTATGAGATTCTGACTGAAGGTACCGGGTCTAATGCCGGAACCTGTCTGGTGAACTTAGAAGACTGGAATGACCGTAAACAATCTGTACAGGAAATCATGACAGAACTGGAAGAAAAATCGAAAGATATTCCGGGTGCTAATATCGAATTCTTCCAACCGCCTGCAGTACCGGGATATGGAGCAGCAGGAGGATTTGAGCTTCGTTTACTGGATAAAACAGGTTCAGGGGATTTCAAAAAAATGGAAGCGGTAAACAAAGAGTTTGTAGAAGAACTGAACAAGCGTCCGGAGTTATCCAACGTATTTAGTTTCTTTAGTGCCAGTTTTCCTCAGTATATGATGAAAGTTGACAATGATGCTGCTCAACAAAAAGGGGTTTCGATCGAAAATGCGATGAATACCTTGTCAACTCTTGTGGGTAGTAACTACGAAATTAGTTTTATCAAATACGGAATTAACTATAAAGTAATCGTTCAGGCTTCTCCGGAATATCGTGCGCAGCCAGATGATATTTTGAAACTTTATGTGAAAAATAACCGTGATGAAATGGTGCCTTTTTCTGCCTTTATGAAATTAGAAAAAGTATATGGTCTTTCAGAAATTACAAGACACAATATGTACAATTCTACAGAGATTAGTGGTGGAGCTGCGCCAGGATATAGCTCCGGAACAGCGATTAAGGTAATTCAGGAAGTTGCGGCTAAAAAACTGCCAAGAGGATATGATATTGACTGGGCAGGTATTTCTGCCGATGAGGTTGCACAGGGAAATCAGGCCATTTGGGTATTTCTTATCTGTTTAGGGTTTGTGTACTTAGTTTTGGCAGCACAGTACGAAAGTTTTATTCTGCCATTATCAGTAATCCTTTCGTTGCCGGCCGGTATTTTCGGAGCTTTCCTTTTATTAAAACTAACAGGATTAGAAAACAATATTTACGCGCAGGTTGCAATGGTAATGCTTATTGGATTACTGGGTAAAAATGCGGTATTGATTGTAGAGTTTGCCATTCAAAGGCATGCTGCAGGAAAATCAGTTTTAGAATCGGCTATGGAAGGTGCCAAAGCAAGGTTCCGTCCAATCCTGATGACATCGTTTGCTTTTATCGCAGGATTATTGCCGCTTGCTTTTGCTACCGGACCTGGTAAAATTGGAAACAGAACGATTGGTACAGCAGCAGCAGGAGGTATGTTGATCGGAACGATTTGTGGGGTGTTTGTAATTCCGGGATTGTATTACATATTCGGACGAATTGCAGAAAAACACAAATTAGTAAAACATGAAGAAGAAAATCCATTAACAGAAGAAATTGACAACAATCATGTATAAATTCAAGTTACAATATGGTATTGTGCTGGGTCTTTGTCTTGCAGCGGTAAGCTGCAAGGCTCCTCAGGCCACAGCCGAAACTCAAACTAAAGCCGCTGTTCCTGAGACTTACACAGACAGCAAGGACACCACAAACATGGCGGCTATTCCGTGGCGTCAATACTTTAAAGACCAAAATTTGGTAAATCTTATCGATACCGCACTGAAAAACAATCAGGAATTAATGATCACTTTGCAGGAAATTGAAATTGCAAAGAATGATGTTCGCATACGAAAAGGCGCTTATCTGCCAACTGTTGGTGTTAGGGCGGGAGCAGGAGTAGAGAAAGTAGGAAGATATACAAGCCAGGGGGCTGGAGATGCTTCTACCGAAATTAAACCGGGCAAAGAAACGCCGGATCCGCTTGGCGATTTTGTGGTTGCCGCTTATGCAAACTGGGAAGTAGATATCTGGAAAAAACTGCGCAATTCTAAAAAAGCAGCAGTAAGCCGATATTTGTCTACAGTAGAAGGAAAAAACTTTGTAGTAACCAATCTGATAGCAGAAGTGGCTAATTCGTATTACGAGTTATTAGCACTTGACAGTCAGTTGGATATTGTAAAACAAAATATCGAATTGCAATCCAACGCTTTAGAAATAGTAAAAATACAGAAACAGGCAGCCAGAGCTACTGAATTGGGAGTACAGAAGTTCCAGGCTGAAGTTATGGATTCTAAAAGCAAGGAATTTGCAATTCGTCAGCAAATAAAAGAGACGGAAAACAGGATAAACTTTTTGGTGGGTCAATATCCACAGGAAATTAAGCGAGATAGAAACAACTTTTTAAGTTTGTTGCCATCAACTGTAAATTCTGGAATTCCGTCTCAATTATTGCAAAACCGTCCTGATATTAAACAGGCAGAAATGGAACTAACAGCTGCAAAACTGGATGTAAAAGTGGCCCGCGCAGAATTTTATCCTTCATTGGATATTTCGGCTGCAATTGGGGTAAACGCTTTCAATCCGTCTTACCTGTTCACGTTTCCGGAATCACTTTTGTATTCATTAGCCGGAGATATTGCTGCACCTTTAATCAACAGAAATGCGATCAAAGCAGAGTTTAGCAATGCCAATGCCAGACAGCTTCAGGCGTTGTACAATTATGACCGTGTGGTTTTAAATGCTTATATCGAAGTTTCAAATGAGCTTTCTAAAATCAGTAATTTAGAAAAAAGCTTCGATTTAAAGTCACAACAAGTAGCAGCTTTAAGTACATCAATCGATGTTTCAAACGACTTGTTTAAATCTGCAAGAGTCGATTATTTCGAAGTTCTGATGACACAGCGTGATGCTCTGGAATCTAAACTGGAATTAATAGAAACTAAAAAAGATCAACTAAATGCTGCAGTCAATGTTTATAAAGAACTTGGCGGTGGCTGGAAATAAAATTGGTTATTATTTGTAGGTAAAAACCTTTCGGAAGTTCGCTTTCGAAAGGTTTTTTATTTTAAGAAAAAAAGAGTTATAGTTTTAGGAGCTGATTCTGCTGTCCGCTATATCTTTTGCGGCGAACACCGCCAAAAAAGGATGCCGCTACCATCAGGGCTAGGGCACTCGTTTCCATAAAAAACTTTTGGTAACTATTAAGTCGATTTATCCGAATTAAATAAATATTTGGTTACCAAAGTAAAGAAAACCAAAATGTTTAATGTAGTAGAACCAATTAAGGTTATGATGATTTCGTCGGATAAATTTAATTTACCAAGACCTTTCCACATTAGAATAAAGAAAATACAGATACACCAAATACAGGTAAAAGAGAATATCAATTCAGCATATCTTTTTCTTTCAATCATGTTCTGATTGGAGTTCTGAATATCCGAACGGTGTTTCTCATAAGAAATAAATTCGGCAATAGATACAGAACTTGCCGGGGCATTGGCAATATCATCAATAAGCCCGCCTATATTAAAGCCTCCCATTATTCTTTTATAGGGGTATTAACAAATTTCTTGAAATAGTTGATCATAAGATCATTAGATATTTCTTTTTCATTGTTTCTCTTCGCTTCTGTCCATGGAGATTCAGGAAGATGTGTCCAGTTTGATAACTGGATGGCATTAAGGTTTTTAGCCACTTCCAAAGCAAATTCTACAACATCGTCGGCATTTTTGTCGAGCTCTTTGTGCTGATTCATAGAATAACTCAGTGGAATTTGTTTTATAGCAGCGTTTCCGTAAGTTTTAAATTCCTGATAGACAGATTTAATTACCGGACCATATGGCCAGACCTCAATTGGCTCCTGAATTAACGGAACGCCATTTTTTGCAAGATATAATCCATTAGCAATAAACAAAAGTTTTTGTAGAGACATATTAGAAATCTCAATGTTTTGCTCTTTTGCCCGTTTCAGTATTTCACCGGATAAAAATATTGCTGATTGTGCCATTCTAAAATTTTGTTTTAATGGTATACATTTATATACTAAAATATAAATCTGATTTTAACAAAGTTAGTAAATTTATTTTAAACCACTATTTCTATTGAAAAACTGTATCTGATTGGTTTCTAATATCCAAAATTCCCAAACCCGAAAAACATTTTACGAAATTCTGTCGGATTTACGCCTCTGTGTTTTTTGAACATATTATTAAAATGGCTTTTATCGGTAAAACCAAATTCGGCTGCAATTTCATTGATACGCATGTTGGTATTTAGCAATCGGTTCTCAATTAATTTGAGTTTATAATTGGTTTGATATTCCTGAAGAGTTTCATTGGTATGTTTACGGAAAAAACGCGCCAGATAGGTTTCAGAGATTCCGAATTTAGCACTAATATGCCCGCCTTTCAGTTTTTCAGGATTATAAATATTGGCTTGCACATATTGCAATATCCGAAGGATTTTCGGGTCACTCTGATTATTTATTTTTTCCGGAAGTGCCATCATAATATTTCTTGCCACAATAACCAGTAAGGTATTGATATATTGAGAAAGCAATTCCTTATGATACAGCCCTTTTTTGTTGTGTTCTCTTATTATGGCCTCAATAATAGGATGAACAATAATTTTGTCGTCGTCCTCTTTTAAGATACAGCCTGGTTCGTGAGAAGCATTTTTGAGAATAATTTCTATTTGTTGTAATAGTTCCTGCTGATAGGCCCCGGTTACATAAATATTATTGAACCGGATAAAAAACAATTGCGTTGGTTCTTCAAAATCCAGACTATGCAAATCTTCCGGTGTTATAAGGAACAAATGGCCGGCTTTGTACGGAACTGTATTACTGTTAATACGCTGCGTTCCGCTGCCCTGAACAATGTAAACAAGCTCAAAAAAACTGTGCATATGTTCGCCTCTCGGGCATTCTTCCATTAATTCTTTTAGAACCAGTTCAAAAGGTTCATATAATACATCGTTTACCATAACAACAAAATACACTTTTAGGGCTTAAATCTACAACAATATACAATTATAGATTGTAGAACTTTGCAATATCAATTTTAAATAAGAACAATAATACTAAATATTAAAATATGAAAGCACTTATATTAGAAGAATTTGGATCCGATTTTCAAATTAAAAATATAGCGAAACCAGTACCTGCAAATAATGAAGTATTGGTAAGAATAAAAGCCAGCGGAATTAATATGCTGGATATAAAAATCAAAGCCGGAAATGGTGCACACGCACAAGTATCACTTCCTGCAATTTTAGGAACTGAAATGGCAGGAATAGTAGAAAGTGTCGGTAAAAATGCAACTGCATTTGCTGCCGGAGATGAAGTTTATGGTATGACAGGCGGAGTGGGAAAGGTGCAGGGATCTTTGGCTGAATATGCTGCTGTGGATGAAAAATTATTAGCTGTTAAACCTTCAACATTATCATTTAAAGAAGCAGCAGCAATTCCGCTCGCATTTATCACTGCCTGGGAAGGACTTGTGGACAGAGCAAAAATTGACAGAGAAATGAAAATATTGATACACGGAGGAGCGGGCAGCGTTGGGCATATAGCAGTTCAACTGGCAAAATCTTTTGGAGCTGAAGTGTATGCAACAGGAAGCGCAGAAAATCTGGAAGAAATAAAATCTACTGGTGTTACGGCTATAGATTATAATGCTGTTTCTGTAGAAGAATATGTAAATCTCTACACAGACGGAAAAGGTTTTGATGTTGTTTTTGATACTGTTGGCGGAACAGTTTTGGATAATTCATTTAAAGCCATTAAAAAATATACCGGGCATGTAGTTAGCATTTTGGGCTGGGGATCTCACAGTCTGGCACCGCTTTCTTTTCGTGGTGCCACTTATTCCGGCGTGTTTACGCTATTACCGCTTCTTACAGGTGAAGACAGAGAACATCACGGGGAAATTATGCAAAAAGCGACTCAGCTTGCCAACTCCGGATTATTAAAACCAAAAGTGAACAGTAAAGATTTTTCTTTTGAAAATATAGGGGAAGCTTATAATTCGTTGGAGAATCATTCGTTGAAAAACAGAGGAATTGTTTTGATTTAAATTCTAATTAGAAATTAAAAAGGGAAAAGATGTACTCTTTTCCCTTTTAATTAATTTGTTTGTGCCAAAAAATCCCGAAACCATAATCCGGATTGTTTGATGGTTCTTTTTTGAGTTTCAAAATCAATATGAATAAGTCCAAATCTGGCATTATAACCTTCAGCCCACTCAAAATTATCAGTTAAACTCCAGACAAAATAGCCATCAACATTATAACCGTCCTGTTTGGCTTTTAGCAATTGTTCCAAATGATCCCGAATGTATTGTGTCCTGCGGATATCATATACTTTTCCGTTTTTTACAACGTCAGGAAAAGCGGCACCATTTTCGGTAATAATGATTTTCTTTATGTTTTTGTATTCGTTAAACCTTTTAATAGTATGGTAAAGGGCAGGCGGGTAAACTTCCCAGCCCATTTCTGTGGCGATTACGTTTCTTTTTTCAGCACTCACCAATTCTGCACCTATATAAGGAGTCAGCAAAGATGATTTTACGACTTCTCTGGTATAGCATTGCAGCCCTATAAAATCAAAATCGAAAGCCATGTTGTTTAAATCGTCTTCCAGGATATATTTTTTAAGTTTTTTAAGAACTGCCAAATCTTTTTTCGGATATCCGAGTCCTAAAATTGGTTCTATAAAAGTCCTGTTCAATAAAGTATCTACACGTTTTGCAGCTTCAACATCCTTTTTCTTCTCTGTTTCAGGCTCAATATGCGTACACGAAAATGTTGTACCAATATTGGCTCCCGGAACTTTGTTACGCAGTATTTTTGCTCCTGCAGCTGTTGACAGCGTAACATGATGCATTGCTTTGAGGTAATTGGTCAGCCCTTTTTTTCCAGGAGCATGAATTCCGAGAAAATATCCTGCGCCCGTAAAAACAGAAGGCTCGTTAATCACCATCCAGTTTTTTACCTTGTCTCCGAAATGCTGTGCGCAGACTTCGGTATATGCTGAAAACCACGAAACCGATTCGCGATTGGTCCAGCCGCCTTTTACTTCTAATGCATGAGGCAAATCCCAGTGGTAAATGGTGACCCAGGGTTCGATATTGCATTCTAACAAAAAATCAATGATTTTGTTATAGTAATCAACACCGGATTGGTTGACAGGATGAACGCCAGTAGGCATAATCCGGGTCCAGCTTATAGAAAATCTGAAGTTCGGAATGTTTAATTCGCGAATTAACTCAATATCGTTTTTGTAGTAGTTGTAGAAATCACAGGCTGAAATGGCGTGATGACCATTCTTGATTTTACCTTTTTGCGAGGTAAAAACATCCCAGATAGAAGCTCCTTTGCCATCGGCATCATGTGCTCCTTCAATTTGGAAAGCGGCCGTGGAAACTCCCCACAGGAAGTCATCTCCAAATTGTTCTTTATTTAAAAGTGCGTTTTCTGTTTTATTCATTTAAATATTGCTTATTTCCTTATCGGTAAAAAATTATTAATGAAGGAAAGAAGATTGCATTGCTTTTAAGAAAAGCCATTCTTTAAATGATGTCAGGAATTTTAGGCTAAAGAATTTCATGATGTTTAGTTTTAATCAAAATAATAAAAAAGATTTAAATCTATCGTAATGTAAACGTTATGAAATAGTTAACTGTTTTTTGTTTCAAAAAGGCTAAAAAAAATATTAACATTTGTTTAGAAAATGTGTAAAATTGACAATAATGCAATGATTTAGGTTAAAATTGTATTAAAATAAAAATTATGTAAGAAAATCAAAAAATTATAAAACATACCTCAAGTTATTTCATGCTAATTTTGAATTATGAAATTAAAACATAATAAAAAACAAATTTAAACAAATCAGATCATGAAAAATTTAAACAAAATAGTATACGTATTAGCACTTAGCTTAGGAATATTTGCTACATCTTGCAGCAACGATGACAACGAAGGAGAAACAATTGTGCCATTAGAAGGAACTTATAATTTAAGTAAAACTGGTACACAAAATAGTGACGGTACTGAAAATTTAATTGATGCTCCACAAAATCAAAGCGGATGCAGTAGAGATTATTTAGAATTAAGAGTAAGTAACAAAGCAGTTATCGGGGATTATGGTGCTAACTGTGCCTTAACTAAAACGGAAGGAACTTATGTAAGATCTCATAATGATTTAACTATTACTGTTGGTAATTTAAGTACGACTTCAGATATTATGAATCTTACTAACAAGGAATTGAAAATAAAAGATAAAACTACTGGTATCATTACAGTTTATACCAGATAGTAAAAACGCTTTGAGCTCAGACAAACCCTGATCCTCAGGATTGGGAATTAAACGGAAATGACTTGTGAAGTTGTCTCCGTTTTTTTTGTTTTTATACTAAT
The DNA here is from genome assembly GCF_003105115.1 of Flavobacterium sp. HTF. Classification (GTDB taxonomy): domain Bacteria; phylum Bacteroidota; class Bacteroidia; order Flavobacteriales; family Flavobacteriaceae; genus Flavobacterium. The sequence continues at coordinate 94,151 of NZ_QETH01000009.1, forward strand.
CTGCGGGAATATAAATATCAAAAGTAGCGCCTTTATCGGGCTCACCTTTGGCAGAAATAAATCCGTTATGATTTTCTACAATTTTTTTAACGATCGCTAGCCCAATACCGGTCCCTTTATAAAGTTCTCTTCCGTGTAAGCGCTGGAAAACTTCAAATATTTTTTTGTTGTACAGTTGGTCAAAACCAATACCGTTGTCAGAAATGCTGATATGGCAATAGTTTTTTTCTTTAGAAAGTGAATCGTTTTTAAAAAGTTCCCCTTTTCCTATTTTACTGGTAATTTTTATATGTGGAGGATTATCCAGTTTAGCAAACTTAATAGAGTTGCTCACCAAATTGTATATCAATTGCCTGAACTGAAAAGGAATAATATTTACTTCCTGTGATTCATTATTTTCTATAACACCATTTTTTTGTTCGAGTTCTTCTCTTAAATCTTCACGCACTTCATTAATAATCTCAGAAAGATCTGTTTTTTCAAATATTCGTTCCTGAACATTTGTTCTCGAATAAGAAAGCAAATCATTGATTAAAGTCTGCATTCGCTGTGCAGCATTTTGAATTCGCTGAAATTTGTCTTTCCCGCTATCCGATAAATTATCCAATTCCCTGTCCATAATCTGGGACGCAAAAGTCTGGATTTTTCTAAGCGGTTCCTGCAGGTCATGACTCGAGATATAGGTAAAAGACTGGAGTTCTTGGTTAATTTGCTCCAATTCTATGTTTTTCTGCTCGAGTTCAAGTGCATTCAGTTTTAATTTATCGTCGGCGCGTTTTTTCTCCGTCAGATCGTGTGTCACTTTTGAGAATCCGATTACATCATTTTTTTTGTTATGAACGGCTGTAATTACAACACTGGCCCAAAAAAGGCTTCCGTTTTTGCGAACGCGCCATCCTTCCTGTAATGCTTTGCCTTTTTCGCGGGCCAATTGCAAAAGTTTTTGCGGCAAGTTATTTTTTCGGTCCTCCTCTGTGTAAAAAGCAGCAAAATACTTTCCGATGATTTCTTCGGCTTTGTAACCCTTTATTTTTTCTGCTCCGACATTCCAGTTTTCAACAATTCCATCACGGTTTAAATACAAAATAGCATAATCCTGAACTTCTTCTACCATTAAATGATAGCGTTCCTCACTTTTCTGAAGCGTTTCATTGATCTGAATAAGCTCTTTGGTTCGGGCACTTACCTGTTGTTCGAGTTCATGAGTAAAAGCTTTTTCATTTTGAATATCAGTAAAAGCGCCAACCCATTTTATAATCTCATTATTTTTATTCAGGACAGCCTCACCAATTCCTGTATGCCATCTGTAGCCGCCATTTTTGCTTTTAATACGAAGATCGCAGCGGTAAGCCTCTCCGGTTTTTAAGCTGTTAGTCCACGTTCTGATGTTTTCCGCGTAATCATTTGGGTGAATAAGCGATTTCCATTCCTCATCACTTTTGGGATGAGTACCGGTAAATTCCAGCCATTTGCCAGATGCAAATAAAGAATTTCCTTTTTCGTCTGTTTCCCAGATCAATTGGGGAAGACTTTCGGTAAGGGAACGGAATCTCTTCTCGCTTTCTTCTATTTCCTGCTGGTATTTTTTTTCTTCTGTAATATCTCTGATGGTTCCCAATAATCTTTCGGGCTGTTTTTCAGTATCATAAAAAACACTTCCTTTGGCTTCTACCCAATGTATCGATTTATCATTCCAGATTAATCTGGCTATATAATGGAGATATCCTGTATCGAGGGCATCCCGATACGCTTTTTGCCTTACGGGCATATCGTCCGGGTGAAGATATTTTAGTAATTGTTCGTGGGTTAGGTTATCAGCATCACTATTTCCGGTAACAATTTCGAGATATTTTTTAGAATATAAAACTTCGGCCGTTTTTGGATATAATTCCCAGGTTCCGAGTTCACTTGCTTCTACTATAATATTAAGTTTTTCTTCGTTAAGCTCTGTTTTTTTTCTGGCTTCTACCTTTTCTGTAACCTCCGTAACAGTGACGATTATACCTGAAATTTCGCCATTTTCTTCTTTTAAAGGGTGGTAAAGAAAATCAAAGAAATAAATTTCTTCTTTTTTTCCGTATCGGTTGATCGGAACAGGAACTTCATTTCCATGATACGGAATCCCTGTTTCGAATACGTCTTTGAGCAGAGGGCTGGTAATTTTTTCAACCTCGGGCAGGGAATCAAAAAGAGGTTTTCCGACAAAAGTTTCTTCTTCTCTTCCAACGAGTTTTAAGTATGCTTCATTGGCCATTTCTACCATGTAATCAGAACCGCGTAAAATCGTTATTCCAACAGGGGCCTGTTTCACTGTATTACGAAAACGTTTATCGCTTTCTTCTATTTTTTTCTTGGCTATATTCAGATCTGTAAGGTCGACCCCGGTATTCATTACGCCATAAACATTGCCATTTATGTCATATAAGGGAGTTAAACTGTAATTGAAATAATAAGTCTGATCTTTTCCGTCTATAGTCAGGTCAAGAGGGGTATTTGTGGTATGAAAAGATTTCCCGGTATCATAAACTGTTTTTATCTGCTCAAATACCAGTTGATTATCCAGTTCGGGCAAAACATCTTTAAATGATTTTCCAATTACATCATTTCCTTTTCCCCATAAATCAATGATAGATTCATTGGCCAGTTCTATAATCATTTCTTCTCCAACATATACCGCAATCGGAAAAGGGGCATTTTCGACCAATTGCCTCATTTTTTGCTCGCTTTCTTCTACTTTCTCACGTGCGAAAACCTGCGGGGTTACTTCAATAGCAATAGCTACAATTCCCGAAATAGTCCCGTCCGGGTCTGTCAGGGCTTCATATACAAAATTGATGTAAGTGTTTTCCAGCTTTCCATTTCGCGGCAGCTGAACCAATTGTTCGTTTGTGGTAAATTTTTTGCCCGTAATAAAAACAGTATCAAGCAAATCTTCGAGATATTGATTTTTTGTATCCGGTAATGCTTCAAAAATCGGTTTGTTGATGACCTCTTCATTTTTTAATCCCCATAATTCAACCATTTGTTTGTTGGCGATTTCAACAACATGATTTTTGCCTCTAAAAACACACATTGCCACCGGTGCCTGCATGATATTGTTTATAAACCTTGCATTGCTTTGTTTTAATGCCTCTGCACTTTTTTTCTTTTCTGTAGTTTCAATTACGGTAACGAGGATACCGCCAACTTCACCGTTTTCTTTTTTAATCGGGCTGTACGAAAAATCAAAGTAACATTCTTCCGTAAATCCATTTCGGTCTAATGGCACCATGAAATCAGGAAAACTTACTGCCTGACCTTTCATTACTTCATTAAACATAGGCCCGATAATTTCCCAAATTTCAGCAAAAGTAATTTCAGAACTTATTCCTAACGCTTCAGGATGTTTCGTGGCCCCGAGAATAGGACGAAATGCGTCATTGTATAATTGAGTATAATTTTCTCCCCAGGCAATATACATTCCGAACGGATTATTGATCATTACCGATACCATTGTCTGAAGACTTTTTGGCCATGTTTCAGGATTTCCGAGCAAAGTGTTATTCCAGTCTTTTGCCCGGATCATTTTGCCCATTTCTCCGCCATCAGCCAGAAAATAATATTCATTATTTGTACTGCTCATTCAGATAATTATTAGGGTTGGAGTATAAAATCTTCTTTTGCCGGCTGGTTAAAATTGTTTTCGGTAGTTACCGCAAGTGCATTTCCTATTACTTTTTTTAATTGGGAAAAATCACCTGGCTTCCTAATGTAATGCATAGCGCCTTTTTCATACATTAAATCGACAATATTGATATCGAGTGAAGTCGAAAAAATGATTACAGGAAGTTGTTGCAATTTTTCAATCTTTTTTATTTCCGTAAGGCATTCAGAACCATTTTTTCTTGGCATATTTAAATCCAGGAAAAGGATATCCGGAAGATTATCAACAGATTTTTCAGATAAAAAATCCATAAGTTGCACACCATCATTAACCGTTACAAGAGAGACAGGCAAATGTAATTCATCAAGTGCTTCTTTAAAAAAAGCACAATCATCCTCGTCGTCATCAGCAAGTAAAAGATTATAATTTGGTGTATTCATATCTATAAAAATAAGAAAATTTAATTGGTTTTTACTTTTACAGAGCTAAGATAAAACTAATTTATTACGTTTTTTGTCAAATTTTATCATTTTAAAGAGGGTTATGTTAAAGAATTATCTTTCATTTTTTTATTAAATGATTATTTTTAACTGAAACAGGAAACTAATCTCAAAAAGAGCTATACTTTTTAGTCTGTAATTAGCCCAATACTCTTTCAAAATTGTTATTGGTCGAAATAGTGCCGGACAAAATATTCATTTGCTTTAAATTTATGGTTTAATTCGCTTACAAACACTGTACTAAACATGACCCCGATAAAAACCACTTTTCTGTTACTGAGTTTTTTATTCGTAATTCAGCCTGCAAAATCTCAGGTAAAATCTCCGGAACCTTTTGGGCCTCTGCCTACGCAGAAGCAAGTTGACTGGCACGAAATGGAGTTTTATGCATTTGTACATTTTTCATTAAACACTTTTACCAATAAAGAATGGGGTTATGGCGATGAGTCACCAGAATTGTTTAACCCTACAAATTTAGATGTTCGTCAGTGGGCGCGTGTGGTAAAGCAGGCGGGTATGAAAGGAATTATACTGGTTGCCAAACATCATGACGGATTTTGTTTATGGCCGTCGGCTTATACAGAAAGATCGGTAAAAAACTCGCCATGGGAAAAGGGTAAAGGTGATTTGGTAAAAGAATTGGCCGCAGCCTGCAAAGAATACGATTTAAAATTGGGATTATATCTTTCTCCATGGGACAGAAACCATCCACAATACGGAAAACCGGAATACATTACGTATTTCAGAAATCAGCTGAAAGAATTACTGACCAATTACGGAGATGTTTTTGAAATGTGGTTTGACGGAGCCAACGGCGGAGACGGCTATTATGGCGGAGCCAATGAAATGAGAAAAATAAATTCGCTTGAATATTATAACTGGGATGAAACCTATAAATTAATATATCAGACTGCTCCAAAAACACTTGTCTGGGGCGTTGGCCCATCAGAAGCGAGATGGATTGGAAATGAAGAAGGCCGTGCCGGAAAAACAAACTGGAGTCTTTTGCGTCAGAAAGATGAACTGGCCGGAAAAGTAAATTATACCGAATTTGTATCGGGACATGAAGACGGAGAAAAATGGGTTCCCGGAGAAGCAGATGTTTCTATACGACCGGGATGGTTTTACCATGCTGTAGAAGATGATAAAGTTCGCCCTTTGGATGAAATGGTTGATATTTATTATGAATCAATAGGAAGAAATGCCAATTTGTTACTTAACCTCCCAGTTGACAGAAGAGGACTTGTCAATGAAAATGATGAGGTAAGATTAAATGAATTAGTGGCTACTATAAAATCAGATTTTAAAACTGAATTACTCGCAGGAAGTAAAGTTACTGCCGATAATGTGAGAGGAAATAGTACTGAATTTGCTGCAAAAAATGTAACAGACGGTAATAAAAACTCTTATTGGGCAACAGATGATGCTGTAAAAACGGCTTCAGTTGAATTTGATTTTGATAAGCCAACGGCTATCAATCGTGTTCTGCTTCAGGAATATATAAAACTGGGACAGCGTGTTAAAGCATTTTCTGTTGAAGCTAAAGTTGACGGTCAATGGAAAACTGTTGCCAATGAAACGACTATTGGTTACAAAAGAATCCTGAGATTTGACAGGGTTCTGGCTTCTGCACTTAAAATAAACATTACAGACTCAAAAGCAAGTATTGTTATTTCGAATATTCAGGCTTATAATGCGCCTACATTTGTAAAATCTCCTGAGATACAGCGTGATAAAAACGGAACAGTAACGATGAAAGCCGAAGAAGGAGATGTGATCTATTATACGGTTAATGGAAAAACTCCAACAATAAAAAGTACTTTATATAAAGAAACTTTCAAATACAATAAAGCAGTACAAATAAAAGCGGTTGCTTTTAATAAGGAAGAAAACATCAGCAGCGCGATAACGACAGCCAAATATGGAATTTCTAAAGAAAGATGGAAAGTGCTTTCGGCGTCAAGCGGAGATATGAATACTGTAAATCGCATTATAGACGGAAATCCAAATACAGATTGGGGTTTCGGAAATGATTCAAACAAACTTCCGCAGGAAATTACAATTGACATGGGCGCGTTTATAAAAATAAAAGGATTTACTTATTTTCCGCAGCAAGTGGGGAATAATCTGAATCTGATATCGCATTATGAATTCTACACCAGTGCCGATAATATGAAATGGACAAAGCAGTCTGAAGGGGAGTTTTCAAACATAAAAAACAATCCTGTAGAACAGGTGAAAATGTTTGGAGAAACCAAAGCCAGATATATTCGTTTTGTTGCTGTGTCCAGTGTGACAAAAGCACAAACGGTTTCAATAGCAGAAATAAATGTGGTAGAATAACAGTCTTTTTTAGGATTAACGGATCCTGATTTTTTTTAAAGTTTCTAATTATGTCTTTTACCGACGGTTTTATGTTATTAGTCGAATTTTTAATTTTTTAGAATATTAAAAATCTAATTTTAACATATAAATAAATGAATTAGAGATAAATGATTAAAGAAGGTATAAATTTTAAAGAAGCTGGAAAGTTTGAAGAAACTCGTTTTGAAAAAATTCATAACGTCATTTTCGATTCATCTCAGGAAGCCTCCATATTAGTTGCTCAGGAGATTGCAAACATAATCCAGAGAAAAGAAGAACTAAATGAGCCATGCGTTTTAGGTTTGGCAACGGGTTCTTCGCCAATTAAAGTTTATGAAGAATTAGTCAGATTGCATAAAGAAGAAGGTTTGAATTTTTCAAACGTAATAACCTTCAATTTAGATGAATATTATCCGATGGACCGAAATAATATTCAGAGTTATTACCACTTTATGCATGAGCACCTTTTTAATCATGTCAATATCCTTCCGGGGAATATTAATATTCCGAACGGAAATATAAGTAATGAAGATTTACAGCAATACTGTATTGATTATGAAATGAAAATTAAAGCCTATGGCGGATTGGATTTTCAGCTTTTAGGAATTGGAAGAACCGGACATATCGGTTTTAACGAACCTGGATCTCACGTAAATTCAGGGACAAGAAGTATCACGCTCGATCATTTGACCCGTATGGATGCTGCATCTTCTTTTTTAGGAATTGATAATGTACCGAGAAAAGCCATTACAATGGGAATTGGTACAGTCAAAAACGCAAAAAGAATTGTACTTCTGGGTTGGGGAATAAGCAAAGCAGGCATAATAAAGAAAACTATAGAAGGAGAAATTTCTTCACGCGTACCGGCAACGTACTTACAAGAGCATAACAACACAACATTTGTTCTGGATACCGAAGCTTCGTCTGAATTGACAAGGGTAAAAACTCCGTGGTTGGTAAAATCGGTTATCTGGACAGAGGAGTTAAAACTCAAAGCCGTTGCCTGGTTAAGCGAATTGACCAAAAAACCTTTTCTGAAACTAACAGATAAGGATTATAACGACAATGGCATGTCGAGCCTGTTGACCGAAGAGGGAACTGCGTATGACTTAAACATCAAGATGTTTAACAAAATGCAGCAAACGATTACAGGCTGGCCGGGTGGAAAACCAAATGCTGATGATACTTACAGACCGGAACGCGCAACTCCGGAAAAAAAGAGAATTATTATTTTCAGCCCGCATCCTGATGACGATGTTATTTCGATGGGCGGAACTTTTGACAGACTGGTAGAACAGGGACATGAAGTACATATTGCATATCAGACTTCAGGTAATATTGCTGTTTCTAATGAAGAAGCTTTAAAGTTTGCTGAAATTTCAAAAGCATTTAATTCAGGTTCAACAGACGCAGAAAATATTATCAGCTTTTTGAAAAGCAAAAAAAGCAACGATATAGATTTGCTTGAAGTTAGAAAATTAAAAGGATTAATCAGAAGAAGCGAATCCCTGGCGGCGACAAGATATTTAGGTTTGCCTGATTCTAATGTCAACTTTCTTGACTTACCTTTTTATGAAACAGGTACGGTAAAGAAAAATAATCTTGGTGAAGCAGATATTGAAATTATGTGTGATATTATCGAAAGGATAAAACCACACCAAATATATGCGGCAGGAGATTTGGCAGATCCGCACGGAACGCACAAAGTCTGCCTGGATAGTTTATTTGAAGCTTTAAAAAGATTAAAACACAAAAGTTTCATGGATGATTGTTGGGTTTGGCTGTACCGCGGTGCATGGCACGAATGGGAGTCTTACCAAATTGAAATGGCAGTTCCGATGAGTCCGGATCAGGTTCTGAAAAAGCGTCATGCTATTTTTTACCACCAGTCTCAAAAAGATGGTGTTATGTTTCAGGGCGATGACAGCAGAGAATTCTGGGTAAGGGTCGAAGACCGAAACAGACTGACAGCAGAAAAATACCATGCTTTAGGATTAGCAGATTATTCGGCTATTGAAGCATTTAAACGATATTATTTCTAATTAATGAAATAGAAGAGTAATAAATTATTTTTTAAATGGTTTATTTTGGTTAGTTACCTGTATGGAAATGCAACCCTCGTGGTTGCATTTTTTTTTGTTTAAAAAATAAAAAAACAGCAAAATAAATATTGCCAATGGCTTCAACTATTGGAGCGTAATAATTGCACAATCTCTCTATCTCCCACGGTTGAAACCGCGGGCTATGCTGAAATTCAAACAGAATTTAATTTTTAATCAGGGAATTTTAACCAGCGGAATTCAGAATTCTTTGTTTGACATGGTCAATATAGGATCTTCCAATTACATATCTCAGGCCTTCGATTTCAATACTGTTTCCTTCAACCGCATCAATTTTATCAATTGCAATGGTGTAGGAACGATGTATTCTTAGAAAATTTCTTTCGGGCAATAAATCTGTAAAATCAGATAAGGTGCTGTGTATGATATACTTTCCGGTTAAAGTATTTATTTTTAAATAATCTTTTAAACTCTCGATTACCAGGATTTCGTTAAAAAAGATTTTTTTCATTCTTTTTTTGTCAATCTTCACAAATATAAAAGGGCTTTCGGTATTATTTTCCTGAGGAATATGAGTACTGCTGTTTAATCTTTTGCTGATTTTATTCAGCGTTTTCATTAATCGCGGAAACTCAATAGGTTTTACGAGATAATCCAGAACATCCAGTTCATAAGTTTCAATTGCAAATTGACTGTAAGCACTTGTTATCACAAGCAAAGGCGGATTATCTAAGCTTTTGATAAAATTTATTCCGTCCAGTACAGGCATATTAATGTCCAGGAAAATTACATCGACTTTGTTGTTTTTTAAAAAATTAAGACCTTCAATAGGGTTGCTGAAAGTGTCAACAACTTCAAAATTTTCAACAGCTTCTAAATAATTTTTAATAACATTGATTGCTAATGGCTCATCATCTATAATCAAACAATTTATTCTCATTTTTATATTATTTTTTCTTGGTAAAAGAATCGGGGGGTATAGTATAAAAAAAAGCTTTTCAGATAATTAAGACACCTTAATTATAAGCTTCACGACAAAAATATCGTTTTTATTTTTAAATGATAGCTTATAGTCATTTTTATTATAACCTAATTCCAGTCTTTTTTTGACATTTTCAATTCCTATACCACTTGACTTGTTAAAATTATCTGTATGTACGGTAATTTCTGGTGTAGGGTTTGAAATTTTAAAATAAAGAAAGTCTTCTTTGACTTTAAAACTGATGTCAATTTTGACTTTTCCGGTGTTTTTATTCACTCCGTGCTTAAATGCATTTTCAATAAAAGTCAATAATATAATAGGACTTATTTCCTTATCATGAATATCTCCGGAGACAGACATATTAACTTCCAGTCTTTCATCATTTCTGATTCGTTCTAAATCCAGATAATTCTGAATGCAGAGTATTTCATTTTCAAGAGATTGTTTCTGGCTTCTGGTATCATAAAGCATATAGCGCATCAACTCAGAAAGTTTCAGTACAATTTTTGGGGTTTTGTTTGATTTTTCTACAGATAACGAATAAATATTATTCAGCGTGTTGAAGAAAAAGTGCGGTGAGATTTGCGATTTAAGGAAAAGTAATTCAGTTTCAAGCTGCGATTTTTCGAGATCGGTTACCCTTTTTTGTTCTCTCAAAAAATCAAAAGTAATCTTGATAGCCGTTACAAAAGTCATGACATACAATTCCCCCATCATCATATCAATCGTATAATTGAGTGTTAGTTTGTCTATGGTTTCCGGGCCTTCCGGCCAGACTTCGTGCGTTATTAATATATAGGTAAGATTAAATTTTAAAACCACCATAATAAAAATGGCAGACAAAATTGAAATGACATACGCCAGGTATTTTTTCTTGTAAATAAGATTTGGCATAAGGATCAATATATTCAGATAACATAAAGCCATGTGAATAGGGAAGCCCAATAAATTTGTCTTTAAGGAGTAACCGTAATCATTAAAATAACTGCCCCAGCGAAAGGTGTTAAAAACGAAATACGTTAACCAAAATATAATATGATACTGCAATTGAATGCGGTACAGCCTGCTTGAATTTAGGATCATAATAGTTGTGCTGTTTTTGACTTTTTTTGATGTTTATCTAAGTTTATATGTCATCCGTCTAAATTAATTTTAATAAAAGTGGGAATTATATAAATTTAAAGTTAAATTAAGATTGTATTATATGAGGAACTTTACTCTTCTTGTTTTATTTGTAACCATAATTACAAGTTGTAAAATAAAGATAAAAAACGATAACAGCAAAAAAGATGTTTTTGTTAGTCACGTAGACCCTTTTATAGGGACTGGCGGACACGGACATACTTATCCCGGCGCAACAGTTCCTTTTGGAATGCTTCAGGTAAGCCCGGATAACGGAATTTCGAGCTGGGACTGGTGTTCCGGGTATCATCATTCTGATTCAATTGTAGCGGGTTTCAGCCACTTACACTTAAGCGGAACAGGAATCGGTGATTTGGCAGATATTTTATTTATGCCTGTAAACAAAAAACTAGACTTAACCGCCAAAGCCGCTTCACGCGATTTCCTTCCGTATAAATCAAAATATAATCATGTTAACGAAAAAGCAACACCGGGCTCTTACCAGGTTTTTCTTGAAGATCCTAAAATCAATGTAGAATTAACTTCTACACAAAGAACCGCATTCCATAAATATACATTTGCTAATGGCGACAAACAATCTGTTATAGTCGATTTAGGATTTGCTATCAATTGGGACAAAGCAGTAAAAACAGCCATAAAAGTTGAAGACGAATACACAATAAGCGGATATCGCTATAGCACAGGCTGGGCAAAAAACCAGAAAGTATTTTTTGTGGCTAAATTTTCAAAACCCATTACAGAAACCACTTTAATTGCTGATAAAAAAGTAGTAGAAGGTAAAACTGCAGAAGGAGAAAATACCTCATTACAATTGTTTTTTAATTCAAATAATACCAACGAATTACTGGCAAAAGTGGCCTTGTCTTCTGTAAGTGTAGAAAATGCAAAAGACAATTTAGATGGCGGAAATTTTGATTTCCAAAACGTAAAAGCAAAAGCAGAATCGACCTGGAATAAAGCTTTGAGCAAAATTACAATAGAAACTCCTGTAGATTCTCTAAAGACAATTTTCTATACCGCTTTATATCATGCGCAGGTTGCACCGGTAACCTACAGCGATAAAAACGGGCAATTTAGAACCGAAGATGATAAAATTGTAACGGCAAAAAATTACACGGCTTATTCAACCTTATCGCTTTGGGATACGTTTAGAGCTGAAAATCCTTTGCTTACGATATTAGATCCAAACAGGGTTTCGGATATGGTAAATTCGATGCTGGCGTATTACGAAACAAAAAAGATTTTACCGGTTTGGACTTTGTATGCAAACGAAACCAATACCATGACAGGTTATCACTCCATTCCTGTAATTGCAGATGCTTATCTGAAAGGGATAAAAGGTTTTGATGCCGAAAAAGCATTCGAAGCAATGAAAGCGACCATGATGCAGGATGAACGTGGTTTAAATTTCTACAAAAAATACGGTTATATTCCGTACAACTTATTAGATGAATCGGTTACCATAACTTTGGAATACGCTTACGACGACTGGTGCGTCGCGCAAATGGCAAAAGCTCTTGGAAAACAGGCCGATTATGAATTTTTCTACAATCGTTCAAAAGCCTACCAGCATTTATTTGATCCGAAAACCGGATTCATGAGAGGAAAATCAGATGACGGAAAATCATGGAACGAACCTTTTGATGCTAAACATTCTAATCACAGGGAACATACCGATTACACCGAAGGAAATGCATGGCAGCACAGTTGGTTTGTGCCTCATAATGTAGAAGATTTTATCAAACTGCACGGAAGTAATGACGTTTTTACAAACCGTTTAGAACAGTTATTTATCGAAAGTTCTGAGATTACCGGAAATAATGTTTCGGCTGATATTTCAGGATTAATTGGTCAATATGCACACGGAAATGAGCCAAGCCACCATATTGCCTATATGTTCAACAAAGCCAGACAACCGTGGAGAACACAATACTGGGTACGTCATATTTTAGACACACAATACAATACAACACCAAACGGTTTGAGCGGCAACGAAGACTGCGGACAAATGTCGGCCTGGTATGTTTTTAGTTCAATGGGATTATATCCAATGAATCCGGCTTCGGGAGATTATGAAATCGGAAGCCCGATTTTCGAAAAAGCAACAATAAACCTTCAGGGAGGAAAAACTTTTGTAGTAGAAGCAGAAAATGTTTCGGCAAAGAATTTCTATATCCAGTCGGCAACATTAAATGGGGTTGAATTCAATCAGACTTCCATTTCGCATAAACAATTATTACAAGGTGGGGTTTTGCATTTTGTAATGGGATCCGAACCAAATAAAAACTGGGGGTTATAAAAAATCATACAAACTAACTAACTAATAAAAAAATTAATGGACATTATTGACGTATCAATTATCGTAGCTTATATCCTGCTCTCAGTAGGTATAGGGATTTGGATTTCACGAAAAGCATCAAAAGGATTAGATGATTATTTCCTTGGCGGAAAAACAATCAAATGGTATTTCCTTGGTCTTAGTAACGGATCAGGAATGTTTGATGTTTCAGGAACTTCCTGGATGATTGGTGTACTGTTTTTATATGGAGTAAAAAGTTTCATGTTTATGTGGCTTTGGCCAATATGGAATCAGATTTTTGTCATGATGTTCCTGGCCGTCTGGATCAGAAGGTCAAAAGTAATGACAGGTTCTGAGTGGATTTTGACCCGATTTGGCAGCGACAGAGCCGGAAAAGCATCTCATATTATTGTTGCCATTTTTGCTATCATTTCTACAATTGGTTTTATCGCTTACTTTTTTGAAGGAATCGGAAAATTTGTAACGATTATTCTTCCGTGGGATTTGACTCTTCATTACGGAGATATGATTTTATTAACTTCAGAGCGTTCTTATGCTTTGTTAATCATATTTTTAACTACAATTTATACGGTAAAAGGCGGAATGTTTTCTGTAGTGGCCACAGAAGTGGTGCAGTATTTAATTATGATTATTGCAGGTGTTTTAATTGCGGGTTATGCCTTTATCAATTATACAGATCTCCAGATCAATTCGGTGATTACAGAAGAATGGAAAAATGTTTTCTTCGGATGGCAGTTTGAAACCCAGTGGGGTGACAAATTCCAGACCTTTAATAAATTAATTGATTCTGAAGGCTATAAAATGTTTGGTGCTTTTATCGGAATGACATTGTTCAAAGGATTTTTTGCCAGCGTTGCCGGACCAACACCAAGTTACGATTTACAAAGGGTTCTTTCTACAAAATCGGTAAAAGAAGCAGCTTATATGAGTGGTTTCACCAACCTGATTTTATTTATTCCAAGATATTTATTGATTACCGGAATAGTGGTAATTGCTTTGGTAAACTTAGCGCCTGAATTAAATGCAAATACAGGATTAACCGGAGCTGACTTAGAATTATTAATGCCAAAAGTGGTGAACTTATATATTCCGGTTGGGATAAAAGGAATTTTATTAGCGGGTTTACTGGCTGCATTTATGTCCGGATTCTCTGCTTTTGTAAATGCCGGCCCGGCTTATATTGTAAATGACATTTATAAAAAATACTTCAAACCGGTTGCGACAAATGCACATTATATTAAGGTAAGTCAGATTTCGTCTTTCTTAGTAGTTGGTTTGGGAGTTTTCATGGGATTCTTTGCAGATTCGATCAACTCTTTAACCTTATGGATCACAAGTGCATTATACGGAGGTTATGTAGCAGCCAATTTCCTGAAATGGATTTGGTGGCGTTTTAATGGCTGGGGTTATTTCTGGGGAATGTTCGCCGGACTAATTATTGCTACTTTACAATTCTTTTTAGGTATGAACAAAGGGAATTTAGCCGAAGGATCTTTTCTGTATGATTTGTCGCAGGTTCAGGCTATTTATTTATTTCCACTAATATTTGGTTTCTCCATTTTAGGTTGTCTTTTAGGAACATTCTTAAGCAAGCCAACGGATATGGATGTTTTACGATCTTTCTATACCAACGTAAGACCCTGGGGCTGGTGGAATCCTGTTTACAAAACATTAAAAGCAGAAGACCAGACTTTCGAAAAAAATAATGATTTCTGGAAAGATATGATGAATTGCGCCATCGGAATTGTATGGCAGTCGAGTATGATTTTGCTTCCGATATTCTTCATTATCAGAGATTATCCAAAAGCAATAACAGCCTTAATCGTGTTTTTAGTAACAACGACAATATTGAAATTCACGTGGTTGGATAAAGTTAGAAAAATAACGGATTAAAACACTCAGTTTGTCATTCTGAGGAACGAAGAATCTTCGCAAGAAGCCCGACAAAGATTGGCGAATTAGCAGGAGGAGTCACTAACGAAGATTCTTCCTCCGTCAGAATGACAAGATTGAGAGTATAAAAAAATAACACGCCCAGTTTGTCATTCTGAAGAACGAAGAATCTTCATAAGAAGCTCGACAAAAATTGGCGAATTAGCAGGAGGAGTCACTAACGAAAATTCTTCCTCCGTCAGAATGACAAGATTGAGAGTATAAAAAAAATAACACACCCAGTTTGTCATTCTGAGGAACGAAGAATCTTCATAAGAAGCTCGACAAAGAATGGCGAATTAGCAGGAGCAGTCACTAACGAAGATTCTTCCTCCGTCAGAATGACAAGATTGAGAGAATAAAAAAAATAACACGCCCAGTTTGTCATTCTGAGGAACGAAGAATCTTCATAAGAAGCTCGACAAAAATTGGCGAATTAGCAGGAGGAGTCACTAACGAAGATTCTTCCTCCGTCAGAATGACAAGATTGAGAGAATAAAAAAAATAACACACCCAGTTTGTCATTCTGAGGAACGAAGAATCTTCATAAGAAGCTCGACAAAGA